>CAZFMY010000005.1:0-130135 GCA_964520345.1 uncultured Gemmatimonadaceae bacterium
CGTGAGAAAGAATGGTCTCGACTTTGATTATTTTATCCATGCAGCCCCGCGTGTTGAGTTCTTAGCGGCTAATATACCGGGAGGGTCGCCGATGTCAACTCGTCGATCTTTTTTTCGTCGAGGATAATTGACTCTAAAATGGTGTTTCCCCCTTTAGTGGCCCTTGCGACCGGTCTCCTCGTGCCGCTATCCTCCTCCCAAGCAATATTTCACCGGCCTATGAGTTGATGCTTGCGCAGGAGATGGCGGAAGCGATCGTAGCTCAGCCCCAATTGCTGCGCTGCTTCTTTCTGTCGCCCTCCGGCTTGCTCGAGCGCTCTACCGAGTATCCCCCGCTCAAAGCTTTCCAAGTGCTCATCGAAATTGCCCGAACCCCCAATAAGCTCAACTTCTCCTCCGCGTACTTCCGCCGGCAGATCATCAACACAGACTTCGGCCCCTTTAGCGACGCAGAGTGCGCGTTCGACCGCGAATTTGAGCTCGCGGACATTGCCCGGCCAGGCATAGGTCTCCAGAGTGTTCAACGCGTCCTCCGTGAAGGCGCGCTGCTCGAGTGCCGGCACCTCCTCACCTATCTGCGCGGTGAAAAAGTCGACCAATGGCCGAATATCTTCGCGACGCTCGCGCAGGGCCGGAAGCGGAATGACGCTAAAGCGCAACCGATCGTAGAGGTCGGCGCGAAATCGGCCTTCTTCGATTTCCTGTTCTAAATCCGCATTGGTCGCCGCCACGACCCGGACGTCGACCTTTATGGTCTGAGTCCCGCCAATCCGCTCGAATTCCTGGTATTCGATAACCCGCAGCACATTGCTCTGGAACTCGAGCGAGGTATTGCCGATTTCGTCGAGGAATAGCGTGCCGCCATCCGCCGACTCGAAGCGCCCCCGCCGCATTTCAGCCGCTCCGGTGAAAGCCCCCTTCTCATGCCCAAAAAGCTCGCTCTCGAGCAGCGAATCGGACAACGCCGCACAATTCATTTTGACAAAGGCCCGGTCGGAACGATTGCTGCCGTAGTGCAGGGCTGCGGCGATCAATTCCTTGCCAGTACCGCGTTCGCCGCGGATCAGCACCGGCCTGGGTATGGAGGCGATCTGTTCGATCTGCTCGAGGATCGACTGTATCTGCGGACTTTTGCTGACGATCCGGTAGCGCTGGCCCAACTCGCTGCGATAATAGGTATTATCGCGATCGAGGGCCTCGTTTTCCGCTTTGAGACGGTCGTTTTCGCGCAATACATCCAGCATTCGCTCGACTTTTTCCATCCCCAGTTCGAGCTTGTCCTCGACGTAGAGATCCTTTTCGATGAAATCCGCCGCTCCGAACTGCACCGCTTCGACCGCCGTGTCGATGCTCCCCTTTCCGGTCAGCATGATCACCGGCAGCTGGGCCCAGCGCTCCTTGATCTGCCTGAGCACTTCGATCCCGTCCAATTCCCCGGCACCGAAATCCAAATCCAAGACCACCAGCTCGACCTCTCCAACTCTGGAGTCGAGGTGTCCGATGAGTCTTTGACCGGTGGGAAATGCCAGGACCTCCTTGCCCAGCCCACGCAGCTTTTCGGCCAGTAATTCGCGCATCTCAGGCTGATCGTCGGCGATCAGGACCGATTTTTTATTCGTGGTTGCCATAGCCTGCTTTCGATAAGCCCCCAGCGGGAGTTAGTCCGCAATAGCCGAGAAATTAAGCGGCAAATCGAGCCGGAACACCGCGCCGTACCGCGGCTGACTCTTGACTCGCAATGCGCCGTGGTGGGCCTGGGCGATCCGGCGCACAATGCTCAAGCCGTAGCCGTTGCCGCCCTCGCGGGCGCTGAAACCCGGCTCGAATACCAGCTCCAGGTGCTCAGGGGCGATCCCCGGCCCATCGTCTTCGACTTCGATGAAGATCTGCGAGTGGACTGCGTCATAGCCCACGCCCACGACCACCTGTCCACCCCCCTTTTCCTCGAGAATTTCCAGCGCGTTGAGACAGAGATTGGTCACCGCCTCGCGCAGCATCCGCTCGTCGGCCTCGATCTGCGGCACCCCCTGCTGGATCCGGACCTGGAGCTCTGAGTTCCAGTCCTGGGTCCGCACCGCGTCGGCCACTCGCTGGACCAGACGCCCCGGCTCGACCACCGTTGGGCGGATCGCATCGGTTTTCATGGCCTCGAGAAAACCCACCCATTCATCGTAAAGCGCCTCGTGCTCGCTGCCCAGACGCTCTATCTCCTGCTGCCCATCCCCTTCGGCTCGCCGTCCGAGCCCGCGCAACCGGCTGCCGATGATCCCCAGGAGATTCTTGATCCGATGCCCCTTGGTATAGAACCCTTCGTAGACCTGCCGCTTGCCCAATTCGACCATTTCCAACGAGAGACGGGCCAGGACCCGGGGGGCGCGATCGGCGAACTCGGCACTGATATGCCGGTATTCCTGTTCGAGATCGGCCGGTTTGACATGGTGGAATAACAATCCGGCCAGCTGAGCATAGGCCGGATGAAGGTCGGGATCGAGTTGGATGGCTACTTTGAACTCGCCCAGCGCACCCAGTACCTGACCACTCTGCAGCAAGAGCTGACCGAGGCTGTTATGCCCCGCTGCCGAGAGCGGGTCGTGGGCCAGACCGCGGCGATAGGCAATGATGGCCTCCTGACGCCGCTGCGGATCCCGGGCATACTGGCTGCCGAGGGCGAAGTAGACGCCCTCGATGGCCGGATATTCGCGCCCGGCCTCTACCGCTGTCACAATGGTCTCGAAATGCCCTATCGCCCGCTTGCGGCTCTCGGGCCGCCGCCCCTGGCGCAGCGCCAACAACCCCAGCTGGTACTGGCTCTGCAGATGCCCGCACGCAGCCATCGCTTCGAGGACCGACTCCCCCTCCTGAGGACGCTCCGACTCGAGGAGGCAAAGCGCCTGGTAGTAGCCGAGTTCGAGATCATCGGGGTCTGCTTCGAGCCCGCGCTCGCATAGCATCAGGGCCTCGGCCCACTCCTGGGCCCTATAGCGTTCGACGATTTGATCGAGCCTGCGATCCGCGGAAACCTCTCCCACCACCTATAGACGCCCCTCTTTTTCCAGCTTTTCGTCGATTGAGAGCACCACCTCCTGGATATCGGAGAGCCGCTTTTCCATCGCGCCGATCCGGTCTTCGAATTCCGCGAAGCGCTCCCGATCCAATTCGCCGCTTTTGGCCCGGGCGATAGTCGCTTTTTGCCAGCCCACAGCCAAAACAATTAAAGCTATTCCTCCAAAGAAAAATAGGTCGTCAAAATCCATTTCCTCATCCCTCCACTCATAGATTTACCGCTGATCCCTCTCTTCAAACCGGTCGAATTTCTCGCTCAGCGCGATCATCACGTCCTGCACCTCGGTCAGCCGGCGGTCGATTTCATCGAGCCGCTGCTCTGCCCGGTCTGCTGCTGCGCGGTCCTGGCCCGATTCCCGGTAGCGATTTCCAAAGTAGAGGTTCCCCCAGCGGACCAGCCCCGCGCATAAAATGATGATCCCAACCCCAATAGCTATCTGCAGCAATATGCCCATCTGCCCGCTCCTTGCACCCTTCAGGCGGATTCAACGCCCCGGCTCCAGGGCTTTTCGTGCGCGAAGAGCACTTCGGGGAAGCGGTAGACGATCAATCCCGAATCGGTCACTTCGATCTCGGCGAAGCCCCCATCGGTCAATCGCCGCAGTATATCTGCCGCTTCTTCCGCGGTCAGCCCCGTCTCGGCCGCGGTCTCGGTCGCGGTCAACCGACCTCCGCGCTGCTGCGCCAATCGCACGACGCGATTCTGCTGACGGCGATAGCGCAACAGATGCGCAGCATCATCGAGTTTGCGGGCCAGAAACCAGAGCAGGGTGCCGAGAATCGTCAGCGTGACCCCGATGGCAAAGGGCGCGATCTGGCCTTCGCCGGAGTGGAGAATCCGAAAGAGCCCGTAGAGCATCAGCCCCAGCCCCATCGGCACCATCGGCACGGCCATGGCTTTGAGGAAAAGAGCGCCCAGGCGCTTGAACCCGCTCTCCACCGCGGAGCCGACCTTGAGTTTCGCTTCGTCTATGGATTGGATCATCTCGTCTTCGATTCCTCAGATCAATGGGCAATAAACCCTTGTACCAGAACCCTTTATTCGCTCTTTTTAAGTTTTTCCTTGAGTGTCTGCAGCTCATCGTCAACACTGCGGTCGACATCGACCTGACGAATCTCCTTCTCTATATCCCCCATTTCTCCGGCGATCTCGACATGGGCCGAGGCCTCGGCCTCCTTTGCTTCGACTTTCTGCTCGAAGCGCTCGAAACTGGAAAACGCATCCTCGCCCAGCCCTGATACACTCTGCGCCAATCGCTTTCGAGCCTCGGCAGCCTGGTGGCGAGCCACCAATGTGCCCTGACGGGTCCGCGCCTCTTCGAGCTTGGTCTTGAGTTCGCGCAATTGCTCGCGCAACTGCTCGGCCGTCTGCCGGCTCTCCTCGACGGCAGGTACCAGATCTTCTGCAGCTTTGGCCAGCAGGGCTTTGCGCTCCAGCGCCCGCCGCGCCAAATCATCGTCGCCGCTTTCGACGGCCCGTTCGGCCTTGCCCTGCCATTCCTCTCTCTGACGGTCTTTGTCGTTGTACTGACGCTCGAGCCGCTTGTGGTTGGCCACCGCAGTACCCACCGAAGCAGTGGCTTTGCCTACCGCCTCTTCCATATCCCGCACCATCTGGCGGATCATCTTCTCCGGATCCTCAGCGCGGTCGAGCATCTCGTTGATATTGGATTTGAGGATATCACTGATCCTCGAAATAGTCCCTTTTGCCATTTTTCACACTCCTTGAATTAGGCCATAATACGACGCAATAATTGGATTTGCAAGTACCATGCCAGAAATAAAAACACTTTGTCAATACAATACATCTCACTGTCTAACATATAATTAAAACAAATATTTCATAAAAATATTTATAAAACTAATGGCGCCATTCGCCATAAGAGCTGGCGGTTTTCGCCATTTTCACCCCTAAACCCGTTGCTCAGTCTGCTTATCTTTTGCCTTCTTATCATAGGTTCATATATTTCACTGAGCGATCATACACCTTTTCTCGATCTGAGCACCGGTGTCTCCTATGGGCAATCCACTGGTCCTGACGGGCCTGGGAATTTATCTAGCGGTGATGCTCGGCATAGGCATATATGCCAGCCGACGCATCAGAGGATCGACCGATTTTATCGTCGCCGGCAAACGGCTCTCGCTGCTGCTCTGTACCGCGACCCTGGCGGCAACCTGGTTTGGCGGGGGCATTTGTATCGGCGCCTCCAGCGCCGCCTATAAGGGAGGGTTTCTCGCCGTTATCGCCGATCCCTTTGGCGCCGCCCTCTGCCTCTTCCTCGCCGGACTCTTCTACGTCCGCTTGATGCGGCGTATGGGCCTGATGACCATCGCCTCCTTTTTCAGCTCTCGCTTCGGGCCCCGGGCCGGCTTGCTGGCCAGTCTGTGTACCGTACCGGCCTACGTCGGCTGGGTCGGATCCCTGCTCCTGGCCTTCGGGCGAATCCTGCAAAGCCTGACCGGAATCGATCCTGTCACCGGGATCTGCATCGCGACCGGCATCGTGCTGGTCTACACCTGGGCCGGAGGCATGTGGGCCGTCACCCTGACCGATTTCGTCCAGGTTATCGTCCTGGTGCTCGGGCTCTTTATCCTGACGCCGATCCTCCTCGACGATATGGGAGGATGGGCCAGTATCGCCGCCCAGATCCCGCAATCCCGCTTCGACTTCTTCCCCAGCGAAGGTGGAACCACAAGCTGGTTTGCCTACGCCCGCGACTGGCTGGTCATCGGCCTGGGCAATTTGGCCGGCCAGGATTTGATCCAGCGCAGCCTCTCCAGCCGCGACGAAAAAGTGGCCTACCGCAGTGCCTATCTGGCCGGTTTGCTCTATATCACGGTCGGCCTGCTGCCGGTCTTTCTCGGCATGGCCGGTGCAGTAGTACTCCCAGACCTGGGCGATCCCGATCTGGTGATGATGACCCTGGCGCTCAAATACTTGCCCGATCTAGCCCTGATCCTCTTTATGGGCGCCCTGGTCTCGGCCCTGCTATCGAGCGCCGATAGCGCCCTGCTGGCCCCGGCCAGCGTCATCGGCTGGGACCTGCTCCGCTATTTCAAACCCGATGCAGACGAGCGCGCTTCACTGCGCCTGACCCGAATTGCGGTCCTAGTCCTCGGCGTCTGCTCGCTGGTTTTAGCCCTGAATACCTCCTCGGTTTACGATTTGATGGTCAATTCGTGGTCGGTGCTCCTGGCCTCGCTCTTCGTCCCTCTCACCGCCGGATTGTGGTGGCATCGCAGCAACGATCCCGGAGCACTGGCCTCGATAGGAGTTGGTCTGGTAACGTGGCAGGTACTGCTGGTCGCTACCCCCGACCTCCCAGCGGATCTGCTGGCGGTCCCCTTTTCGGCCCTTGCCCTAGTCATTATCAGCCTCTTGACCCAGCGTAAATATCCCCCACGCCCCTTGCTCGATGCTGCCGGGGGCACATTGGGCTACGAAAAACGCCTCGGCTGTACATTTTTCGATCAAAACTAGCGGCCTCCAATACGCACTGGAGGCGTAGATCTTTATATTATATACAGTTTAGTTTCCACTTATTTAATCCTCTGCAAAAAGGAGCTGCACGACCAATGATTCGCTCATTCCTTCCGATCAGGATTCTTCTCTTCACAGCGTTTTGCCTCTCACTTGTCCAATGCGCTGGTGAACCAGAAAAAACTATTCGCGGTGAGGACGGTGCTGAAATGATCCTTATCGAGGCGGGCGAGTTCGCCATGGGGGGACGCCCTGAAGACCTTGAAGGCTTGGACAAAAACACCTACCTGAACTATGTCGCCGAACGGCCCATCCACAAAGTCAAAATCAGCAGCTTCTACCTCGATAAATTTGAAACAACCAATGCCCAGTACCGCCGTTTTCTCGACCATATAGCTGAATCGGACGATCGCAGTATGGATCACCCCGACCACCCCGATAATCTGGATCACAGCCAGCGCTACGTCGACGATAAACTCCTCAGCAACCGCCAACCCGCGGTAGGCCTCAGCTGGTTCAATGCTTATGCCTATTGTAACTGGGCCGGCAAGCGCCTGCCGACCGAAGCGGAATGGGAATACGCCGCGCGCGGCGCCGACTCCGTCTATCGCAAATACCCCTGGGGCAACGAGGATCCCGGTGCCGAAGGAATTTGGCGCGCCAATTATAGACCGATCTCGGGAAGAGGCAATGATGGCCAGAGCTACTCCGCCGAGGTTGGTTCTTACCCTGATGGGATCAGTCCCTTTGGCATCATGGACATGGCGGGCAATGCCGAAGAGTGGGTCCAGGACTGGCTGGGAATGAACTATTACAAACACACTGACGGAGCCCAGGATCCCCCCGGCCCTCTGAACGGCACGCGAAGAGTCATCAAAGGGGGTTCGTACGGAGGAGATAAATACCACATACGCATTGCCACCAGGCTTTATGGTTCACCCGATGTGAAAACCGAATACCAGGGATTTCGCTGCGCCATGGATCTAGACCGCTAAACCTGCTTGACAGCAGAGAGGCCCCAAGTACCTTCTTAGCCACCTACGACCACTTCAAATAGAGGAACCTTATCATGCAGATGTATATTGCAGGCAAATGGGTTGATAAAGCCGAAACCATGGACGTCATCAATCCCTATGACGGTTCGGTCATCGATACCGTCCCCAAAGGCGATCCATCGGACGTGGAGGCCGCAATCGCCTCGGCGGAGCGCGGCGCCAAAGTAATGGCCGCAATGAGCGCCTACGAGCGCTACCAGATCATCCACCGCGCTGCCGACTTGATGCTCGAAGAGCTCGACGACCTGGGTCGAACCATCACCCTTGAAGAGGGCAAGGTCATCGCCGAGGGCATGGGCGAAGCCGCCAGAGCCCAAGAGACCATCGTACTCTCCGCTGAAGAGGCCAAACGGCTCACTGGGGAAACCCTGGATCTTAGTGGAGCCTCCAATGGAGCCGGCAAATTCGGTTTTACCCTGCGCGTTCCCTGTGGAGTCGTCGCCGCCATCACGCCGTTCAACTTCCCCCTTAATCTGGTTTGCCACAAACTTGGACCCGCCCTGGCTGCCGGCAATGCGATTATCATCAAACCGGCCAGCGACACCCCGCTCTCGGCGCTGAAATTGACCAGAATTTTCGTCGAAGCAGGCTTGCCAGAAGAAGCGATCCAATGCGTTACCGGCTCGGGTGGGGTCATCGGCGATGCGATCAGTTCCAATGCCAAGGTGCGCAAGATCTCTTTTACCGGCAGCCGCGATGTCGGTGAGCACATCTGCCAAACCGCCGGCCTGAAGAAGGTCACGATGGAGTTGGGCTCCAACGCCCCGCTGATCGTCATGGCGGATGCGGACCTCGAAAAAGTCGCCGCCGCCACCGCGACCACCGGTTTTGCCAATGCCGGCCAGGTCTGTATCTCGACCCAACGGGTCTTCGCCAGCAGCGAGATTTACGGAGACTTTATCGATGCGCTCAAACCGACGGTCGAAGCGCTGACCACTGGAAATCCCCTCGATGAAAACGTCTCAATGGGCCCAATGATCCGCGCCCAGGACGCCGAACGGGTCGAGGCCTGGGTCCAGGAAGCCGTTTCTACCGGGGCCAGTATCGTCACTGGCGGAACCCGCGAAGGTACGATGCACGCCCCGACCATCCTCGCCGATGTCGCTCCGGAGATGAAAGTATCCTGCGACGAGATTTTCGGCCCGGCGCTGGGGATCAGCCCAATTGACGATATCGACCAGGCCATCGCGATGGCCAACGATACCAACTACGGGCTCAGCGCCGCGATCTTCACCGAAAACCTCAACAATGCCCTCCAATTTGCCCAGCAGGTAGAATCGGGCAATATCCACATCAACTGGGGCACCCAATGGCGCGCCGACCTGATGCCCTACGGCGGACTCAAAGAGAGCGGCATGGGCAAAGAAGGCCCCAAATACGCAATCGAGGAAATGACAGAGACCAAGATGGTGGTTATCCATTAGGATGGAGCATTAATTAGCACGGGGTGCGATTTTCTACCGCACCCCGTGCTAATTCCATCTCTCCCCCTTTGTTCCCAGCACTGCCCCTTAGTTCGAATCTAACTCCTGCATAAAAGCCGCCCTGAGTCGTTTAGCAACTGGCCCCGGTGCACCATCACCGATTTGTACTGCATCGATTTTAACCACTGGCATTGCTTCGGTTGTAGTACCGGCGAGAAAGACTTCGTCCGCGGTCTTGAATTCGGCCAGTGAACAAAATTGCTCGGCGATCGGGATCTCGAGTTGGCGAGCCAAATCGAGCAGAATACCCCGGGTGATACTCGGCAGGATATGGGAACCGATCGGTGCGGTAATAATTTGTCCTGAGCGCACGCAAAAAGCACTGGTCGAAGCCCCTTCGGTGACCTGCCCCTGCGCATCGACCAATAACGCTTCGAAGGCTCCGGCGCGCACCGCCTCTTCTTTGGCTAGGATATTGGGAAGCAGCGCAATGCTCTTGATATCGCAGCGCTTCCAGCGCAAATCCGGCGTTGAGATAACCTCGACCCCCTGCTGGTAAAGGTGCTGAGGAAGACGACGCAACTCCTTGAAAGTCATCACCACCGTGGGATCGACCGGGGTCGGAGGAAATTCGTGGTGTCTCGGAGCAACCCCACGCGTGACCTGTATATAGACCAAGGTTTCGGCAAAACCACTGTGCCGAAGACCTTCGAGCAATTTAGCCTCGAGGCCGTAGGCGCGAATATCCAGAGGCAAATGCAGCGCCTCGATGCTGCGCTCGAGACGCTGAAAATGGGCCTCTAATGCGTAGGGCTGGCCGCCATAGGTTGCAACGACCTCGTATACCCCATCGGCGAACTGATAGCCTCGATCCTCGATCGGCACCACCGCTTCGTCTAGCGGCAAGAAGCGACCGTTGAGATACGCTATTTCAGACATCGCCCCTCGCTAATGTCCGGTCAGACAAAGCCACAAAGCCCGGTAATAGCGCATTAAGCGGATGGCCTCGGCACTCTCGGGAATCTCGGCCAGGCAAAAACCGCTATACCCGCTTTTCTGCAGCAGTTCGAAGAGGCGCGTCCAGGGATACTCATTCCACAATTCGGTGATGTGCACCAGCCGAATCGCATCTTGCAGACTGGCGAAAGGCTCATCGATCGACCCCTCGACCAGATCCGTCATATTCGAGTTCCAACAGACAAAGACATTATCGTGATCGGCAAAATCGATAATCTTGCGGATATTGGCCGGTTCCGAGGTCGTTCGACCATGGACCTCCAACCGAATCTCCACCCCTAAGTCGCGGGCGTACTCGCCGCATTCGCGCAGGCTGAGGCCGATCTGCTCCAGCGTCTGCTCGATGGGTATACCTACGTCGACATGGACCTTATTGGGCCGGACTTTGACCCCACCAACCCCGAGGTCGTGCGCCAGACGCACGTATTCCTTGGTCCCTTCGATATGGCTCCGAAGCTCGTCCGAGTCGAGTGCATCGTATTCGAAAGCACTGCCCAAACCCACCAATTCGACTGCCGAGTCGGCAAAGCGTCGCTTGACCTCGGTTCGTTCCTCCGCACTCAGACCGACCTCGACCCCATGCGCATGGGTGGTGCGCAATTCGACTCCTGCAAAACCCGTTTCCTCGCAATTGGCGATCAACGTACCTAAATCCCAGTCGCGACCCAGATTATAGGTTACCATCCCCAGCTTCACGGTAGTTCTACTCCTTTGGGAGCCCTTCGAAAAGCTCCCGGTTAAAGAGGGCTTTCTGTTCATCGAGATACTGGCCCTTGGTCATTTTCGGCTTGTTGTTCTCAATAATACCCCGCGCCGTATTCGCATTGTCATAGAGCAGGTCTATCGCCATCATCGCCATGGTCTTGGCTGGGGCGAGATAGCCGGCTGCAGGATCGCTGATGGTCCAGTCCGGACTGTGAATCGCACCGCTGCCCCCGGTCATCGCCGGATGCAGCACCGGCATGATCTGGCTGAGATCCCCCGCATCGGTCGATCCCCCGGCGTGGGGATAGTCGCGGTATTGATCCGCACCGAAGATCCGTTCGGCATTATCCTTGAAGATTTGCCCCAAATCGGGATCGTTGTTCAAGGGCATATATCCCGGTACCGTTTCGATCTCAACCGAGCACCCCAAGGCCAGGGCCGCACCGCGAAGTGCGCGATCGACCTTGTGCGATGCATCGAGCATCGCTTCGGATGTCCGCGCACGAACATACGTCTCGAGCCGCACATCCGAGGGGATGATATTGACCAGGTCGCCCCCTTTGGTAATGATCGGGTGAATGCGAACACAGTCCTGGTCGCGAAAGGTCGCGCGTTGGGCATCGATCGCGCTCAACGCCAGCGTCGCCGCGCTGAGCGCATTGGCCCCTTTCTCTGGCGCCCCACCTGCGTGAGCTGCCCGACCGATAAAACGCACGTTCTTAGCCAGGAAGCCATTCGACGAGCTAGCGATCCCCATTGCCCCCTCGGCGTGATCCGGGCTGCTGCTGTGGATCATCACCGACATATCGATATCGTCGAAATACCCCAACTCGACCAACTCGGGTTTCCCGGCGAGAAAGGTGGTCTTGCCCTCTTTGACTAGTCCTAAGCGATATTCGATTTCGACGTATTCCTCGGCCGGGACCGCGAAAAATACGATTTCCCCGGCCAATTCATCGATAAGATCCGCTTCCACAAGCCCAAAAGCAGCCCCCATCAAACCCGCAATCTGAGCGTTATGGCCACAGGCATGGGCCGCACCGGTCTGCGCATCGGCTCGCGGATGATCAGGTACGACAAGCGCATCGAGTTCACCCATTAGCGCAAGGGTCGGTCCCGGCTTCTTGCCCTGGAGCCGACCTTTAACCCCTGTCAGTGCCAATTCTCGTTCGTGTTCCAATCCCAATTCACTAAAAACCTCGCTGACGCGACGAGCAGTATTCTCCTCTTTAAAACCCAATTCGGGCCGGTCCATAATCGCTTCACCCAACCCGACAATCCGCTCGCTGCGCTGGTCGATAGCCGCGCTAACCGCTTCTTTTAATTCGTCCTTGCTCCGCATTAGACCCTCCCTTTTTGGACGGGACAGTATAGCCGTCCCCACTGCCGTTGTCAAGCAAGTTCATCTCTTGCGCAGGGTCAATTCAACCCTTAATTTTTTCTCTTCAACTGCTCCCCGAGACCAAAATTGCCCAACAAAGACATCCCATTGTATAGAATTCTGATCATCGATCGCAATTCGATTTTCGGTACCGCCTTTGCTAGTTTGCTCAAGCGATCAGGATACCAAGTCGATCTCGCCGATCGCCTGGAAGGCGGCCTGGCCCAATATCGTATCAATCCCCCGGATCTTATCCTACTTGGGATCGATGTCGATGATCCCGCCCCTTTCTTCGAAGCCGCCCGCAGCCTCGACGGGGCCAAATTCATCGCCTTGCTCTCGCGGGAAATCCCCCGCGCCAACTGCTTACCCGAAATCTTGCAAACGATAAAGGGCCACCCCGTCTTCTACAAACCCTTCCGCACCGAGGAAGTGCTGGCGGCGATCTATGCCGAATTGGTCCCCCAAAAGGCTTGAGTCTCAACCATGGGGCAAGACTCCGACATCCTCCCCTCGTTCGTAGCTGAGCGCATCGACGATCATCCGCACGATATCGTAACTTGGACTGAAGCCGATGTATTTTTCGGCCTTGCTCAAGTCGAATTCGTAAAAAGTAGGGGTTCCAGCCACCTCGGCCTCGACATGGGGAATCTTCAGTAATTCAGCCAACCGGTAACTCACTTCATCCCAGGTGAAAGCGCGTGGACCGGCCAGCTGGAAGGTTTCGCCAAAGGCCCTTTCCTTGCCCAGAGCGCAAAGGCACCCATGCACAATATCGCGAACGTCGGCGATGTGCTTTTTGAAGGGACGCCCCCGTTGGTCCTTCAAGAGCACTGCGCTCTCTTGCCCTTGCCAGAGAGCTGCAAGTTCGGGATGCGAATCCTTCATTTTGCTTAAATAAAACTGGGGGAACTCCAGGATTTCATCTGCGGCACGAACCATCGCAAAACGCAGAATCGTCGTCGGCACCTTATGGCCCTGCCAATAGCCGTTGCACAACTCCTCGCCTAATGATTTGGTCAAGGCATACGCCCCCTTAGGTATCCGCGGGGTCTCTTCATTGATCGGCACCTCCATCCCACCGGGAATGTACTTGTCAAAAAGGGCATCGGAACTGGCGAAGATCAATTGCTCGAAGTCTTTCTCCCCGCGCACGGCTTCGAGCATATTGAAAGTTCCCCGCACATTAATCTCAAAAAACTCTTCGTCGGTGAAAGGCCCCCCACCCTGGAAGGCGGCGCCCAGGTGGTAGACAATTTCAATACCCTCTACCGCCTGAGCGACATCGCTCTTTTCCGTCAAACTCCCATAAATCAGATCAACCCCCATCCCTTTCAGGTTGTCCACCCGCGGATCGCGGGGCCAAACCAGACCGCGAACCTTATGCTCCCGCTCGATCAGTTGCTTCGCCAGATTTGCGCCGATCCGGCCCGTAATACCCGTTATTAAGACATCCACATCTCCATCCTTTTTTACGATCGTAGAATTCTATTTCACTCAATCGGAACCCAAACCTTGGGTCGACGCGAACGGATTATAATTCCCAATCTTTTCTCGACTAGGTTAAGCGCCTTATTTGCTGACAATTACACCATAAGCTCTCCTCTCCGGACACCAGGTGACCAGCATAATTTTCTCAGGCCGGAAAAAAGTGCTGGTGGCGGAGAAAAAAATGCCGATAGCTAATACAAAGGGACGGTTTTCACTCCGACCCGCTCATAAGCCTCCCAATGACCGCCAACCCCACTCAACCGGTTGAGGAGTTTCACCATGTCCACTTTACTCACCTCCCTTCCCAGCCAATTAAGCGCAATTTCCAATCTCCAATCGACCGCCATAAAAGATCAACTCCCCACGTTCCGATCAACTGTCCTCGATACCGAACAACGCAACTCGTACCGAATCGAGGTGAACCTTTCGGCACAAATAGGTTGGAACGATCCATCGCCATCCCAATCCTATTTCCAACGCCCTGGAGTTGTCGCCAATCTCAGCGGCAACGGAGCTCAATTGCTGCTCTGGGCTCTTCCGGCCGGGGATCAGGTCGTCCTCTCTTTGCAGCCCACCGAGGACTTCATCAAGGATTGGGCCAAGCGACGGATAGCACGCCGGCGCTCTAAACCGACCGGACGCTCCCCAGCCGACTTTCTACAAAAGACCTGCCGCGAATTAAGTGAACAATTCAATGGGATTCGCTCCCATATAGTCCGCATCGAAGAGCCACTTCGCCAGAAGAACAAGGCCCTCTATGCCCTATCGTTGGCCTTCGACCAACCCCATGAGGGTTGTTTCCGCCAGGTTCGGTTTCTGGAAACCGAAGCACTGAGAAATCCGCCAGCACAAATCGCCTTTCGACAAGCCGGTATCCCGCTTCGCTCCTAAGGCTCTGTTCAGACCACTCGCAGGATCCTATATTAAGCCATCTGAGCAGTTCATTGCGCAACTCTGCGAGTAATTATGGATCCCAGAGCACTGGATTTTGCCCTGAGCGAGGAGGAAAAAGACCATTTCGCCCACCGTGGCTACTTAATCGTCGAAAAAGCGCTTCCACTCGATCTCTTATCCGCCCTGGAGCGGGCCGTAGACACCATTTGGGCACAAGAAAGAGCCGCCGGCCTCGGTTCAGATCAAAATCTCTTCTATCCCAATTTTGTCGGTCGCGAGCAAGTTTTCATCGATCTGGTGGACCACCCGCCGACCTTCGCAAAAGTCTGGGGCTTGCTCAAGAGCTGGAACATCTATCTCTACCATTCGCATCTTGGCGTGACCCCCCGGGAACCAGCTGAAGATCCGACCACTCCCAAGCCCCTGGGCTTCCACCAGGACAGTGGCCGGGTCAACGCCGAGCTCGAATCCAACCCGCGCCCAATGCTCTCTTTAAAAGTTGGCTACTGGCTCAGCGATGTCTCCGCCGCTAATCGCGGCAATTTCTATATCATTCCGGGCAGCCATCTGGACAACGAGTTGCGCAGCCCTTCAGCAGCGGTCCCAGTTCTGGCCAATGCCGGCGACGCGGTCTTCTTCGACCGCCGACTCTGGCATGCCCGCAGCCCCAATCACTCGAATCAGATCCGCAAAGTGCTCTTCTATGGCTATGGCTACCGGTGGTTGCGCACCAAAGACGATATGACTATCCGCCCAGACCTGCTCGCTTCTTGCGATCCTATTCGCCGGCAACTACTCGGCCAGGGCACCAACTGCAACGGTTTTTTCTCGCCCAAGGACGAGGACGTGCCCTTGAAAGGCTGGCTGGAAGAGCATCAGGTGGAATTTGGGCATTAGTCCATCTAACCCTTCGAGCATTACATAAAGTACCCCCTCAGGACCGATTCGACGGCGGCGATACGAGTACTGCGAATCGCGAAAGATCACCCGTCAGAGCCATTGACCACCCGATTTCTCCTACCCCCACCCTACAGCTACTCGAACCGGAGATACTCTGTGGCGACCTGGCCCATTCATAGCAGATCATGGATCCTGCTTTCCCTAAGCACCTGCAATCCGCGGCATCCATAATGGCTCCTTGCCCATTTCGGCAAAAAGCAATTTGCATATCAATTCGGCCTTCAAGGCTTGCTGGGCTGAATCATCCCATAAATTATTCAGTTCTTCCGGATCCTCCCGAAGATCGAATAACTCTCCGTAGTCTCGCTGGTAATACACGGTCAGCTTATAGCGATCTTCGACAAAGGTCTTGATATGGATGGTGGTCGGTTCGTGGCGGTTCTCAACGATGCAATGATCGCGAACGGTTTGCGTCTCGCCCCGCCAAATAGGACCAAGATCTTCGCCCACCATTGAACTGGGCACACCGAGTCCAGCCCAGCGCAAGAACGAAACCGGCAAATCTACGAGCGATTGCAAAGCCTGCGACCGCCGGCCGGCCGGAATCTGGCCAGGAGCACGGGCGATCATCGGGACTCGAATAAGATCTTCGTAATGGAATCCCCCCTTAGCGATCATCCCGTGTTGGCCGAAGAGATGGCCGTGGTCGGTGGTAAAGACCACCAGAGTATCTTCGGCCAATCCCAAATTATCAAGGCGGTCCAGGATTCGCCCGATATACTTATCCATCAGGCTGACCATCGCGTAGTAAATCGCGATATCCTTGGCCAGTTCACCACGATTGTGCAAATGGGAGCGATAGCCGTGAATTCCCATGCCGCTCTCCTGCCATGGACTAAAGTCCGGTCCAAGTTCCTGCGTCATCTTGAAATGAGGAGGGTTGGCGTCGTGTTCCCCGGGAACCAAAGCGGGAACGGTCAGCGAATTGGGATCGTATTTCTGATCCCAGGGTGCGGGCACCAGATAGGGCGGATGCGGATCGAGGAAACTGGCCCAGAGGAAAAAAGGATCGCCGTTCTTAGAGTATTCATCTAATTGGGCACAGGTTTCCTCGCCAATCCAGGCGTCGTAGTGAAATTCCTCGGGGATCTCCCACCGATGTTTCTGCCGGGTGTTGTTGCCCGTGGGAGGTCGAAAGAAATCTCGCCAATTCGGCAAGCCCTTTTCTTCCATCCAAAGGGCGTAATGCTGGCCAACATGGGCTTCATCGGCGTGATTACGCGCCAGCCGCACCCGTTCAAACCCATAGAACTTCTCGTCAAAACTACGCCAGAACTCTAAATCCTGCAGGATGGGATACGACTCCAGCGAAGGAAATCCCTCTGCGCTCTGCAGAGGCTGAAAATGGGCCTTGCCCACCAGCGAGGTTCGGTAACCCGCCGCTATAAAATCATCGCCGACAGTATGCTCTGCTTCGGATAACTTAGTCCCCAAAGACCACGCTCCATGCTGACTGGGGTATTTGCCAGTTATCATCGATGCCCGAGTTGGAGTACAAGTCGGGTTGGGACAATAAGCGCGCTCACAGAGCATGCCCTCCCGCGCCAAGCGATCCAGGTTGGGAGTTTCGATTTCGCTGTTGAGGCATCCCAGAGTAGACCAATGCTGTTGATCGCTGGTTATCAGCAGGATATTGGATCTTTCCACCATTGCTATTCCCCTCTGCCTCAATAACGCAGGATTGACAAGAGCCCGGCCAAGCCAACCAGACACAAGGTTAAGCTGCGAAAGAACGTGCTGTTTATTCGGTCCCTGAGACGAATGCCCAAGAGATATCCCACGACCATCCCCGGCAGGACCCAGGCAGCCAATCCCAGGGTCTGGCTGTTAATCATGCCAAAATTCCCCATAACCGCTATGGTCATGGCGTGCAAAACGGCAAAGTAAGCGATCAAGCACGCACGCAGCACGCGGTAATCCCAGCCCTGGTTCAAACCAAAGAGCACGACCGGAGGACCTGAGACGCCGGACGCACCAGCCATTGCCCCGCTGAGCAACCCAACTAAGACCGAAACAGGCTGCTCTCGCTTAATCGGACGCCTTGGCCTCAGCAGTATGACCAAAGCCGCCAGCAAGGTCACAACCCCGATCCCCCCGCGCATCGGCCCCTCATCAATTTTCGCCAATCCGTAAACCCCTAAGATCATGCCCGGAAGGGCTCCAATCAGCCAATAGCCGATTTTTCGCCAGGCGATCTCAGCATAGGATTCACGAATTAAGAGCAGGGAGAGAGGCATCCAACTCATTAGCACAACAGGAACCACGATCTTCGGTGTCAGGAAGAGTACTAATACCGGTGCAGCCAGGAGCGCATAGCCAAAACCGGTTATAGAGGAGACCAAACTAGCGAAGAAAACCACCAAGTTAGCCCACCCAATTGCCGTTAAATCTATCTGCCAAACTGGCAAATCGTATCCACTTTCGCAAAACCCCAAACAATGGGCGAAGTATAGCCCTTTTCCAAGGTCGGTTCAAGAAACAAAGAGGCGACTTAACCGAATGCAATTTGATGTTCAGTTTCGGCCGAAACTACCCGCTCCTAGCCACAAGACCCCAATTATCATCCAGAGCCCACGTTCAACCTAATGCTCCTCAATACGGGTTCTTGCTATTCCCGAGGACTAGAATTGAACCAAAACCATGGTTTTTACAACGAGTACATCACTCTGGTTTCTAGCCCCTTAGATCGGATCCCATCACTGTGCTGGAAAAAAAACCGAGGTCTAATTACATTAGGATACCCGATAGGTTTTATTCCCAGCTTCTCGCTCGGATTATTCCGTTTTAACGCCGGTTTTATCGAGATGTCACCAGCCCAACTACGCATTCTGGTCCCGCTTGAAAACCCGTGTCAAGAACAGCGCCTTGTCGATCTGGCTACGACTCTGGCTTCCCCACCCTGGGGAGAATTGCATCTAACCCACGTAATAACCCCCCAAAATAAATCTCAGACAGATATAAAGCAGTCACTTAATTCCGCAGCGGACAGGGCGATATCGCATGGTATCGGGGCGATCGTTCACCTCGAAGAGGGCGAAGATATTACCGAGGAGATACAGCGCGCTGTCCGCCGTTGGAGTTGTAATATGATGCTCATGGCCTGGAGAGGCGATGTCGAGCGCGATGCGATTCTCTCCGCTCCCAATCGAACCCTGGCCAAGGACATCGATGTCGATACGCTGATCTTCAAAGAAAAAGAGATCGGACAAGTCCAGCGCATTCTCGTGCCTTTCGGCGGCGGTCACCATTCGCTGGTAGGAGTCCAGATTGCCTACGACCTGGCTCAGGCTTGGGGGGCCGAATTGAAAATCCTCCGCATCGCCCGCGATGCGCGGTGTGAACCATCCGATCCGATCTTAGAGCGCTATTGTTCCCAATTGACGAAAGATACCCGCTTGCAATTGGAGTTGCTAGGTATCAACGAGCCGCCGCAGATCGTCCCAGCACCCGATGTGGTTTCTCCGATAGTAGAAAGCGCCGAAGAATCCGACCTGGTGGTGCTCGGCGCTTCAAATGACTGGCGCCACGAAGAACACCTGGCGGGATCGATCCCCGACGAAATTGCCTACTCGGTCCCTTGCTCGGTCTTGATGGTCCGTTCGGCAGCAACCACCGACCTCCAATTAAGCCGTATTTTCTGGGAGCATACCGTCCGCTTGAACCTCGAACCGAAGGACAAGTGGGACGCCATTACCCAAATGGTGGATGCGTTGATAGAGGAAAAACAGATTCCCATCAGCGAGCGCCAGACCGTAATTGAAGCGGCATTGGGACGAGAGCACAAAGGCTCAACCTCGCTGGGCCACGGCACGGCCATCCCCCATGCCCCAATCTCGGACCTTCCCGGTATCATCGGCTGCCTGGGAATCTGTCCCAAGGGCATCGGTTTTACAAACACGGACGCCGAACCAGTGCACTTTATCTTCCTGCTCCTAACCCCCAAGCAAAACTACCGCAGCTATATTCCGATCCTGGCGCAGATCGCGACCTTGATGCGCGGCAAGGATACGCGCCGCAATATGCTCGCCGCACAAACTCCTTCGGAAATAACGGCCATCCTTAAGAACCTGCCCCACCCCTAATCGAAAAATCAACGCAGCGGATCAGACGCTTGCACCCCGCCCGATGAAGCGGGCCGACTCGAAACTCAACCGAGTTGTGCCAGCATTTCCTCCACGTGACCATCCACCACTACCTGCCGCTTCTCATCGATCAAAACGCCTTGCTCGTCGATGAGAAAAGTCGATCGCTCGACTCCCATAACCGTTTTTCCACCGCTGTTTTTTTCCCGCCAGACGCCGTATGCGTCTATTGCCTGGCGCTTGGGATCGGCCAGCAGAATCAGAGGTAAATCGTATTTTTCCCTGAATCGCTGATGGCTCGATACTTCGTCGGGGCTGATACCGACCACGACGGCCCCGGCTGCTTCAAAATCAGATTTTGCGTCGCGAAACTCGCACGCTTCTTTCGTTCACCCAGGCGTGTCGTCCTTGGGATAAAACCAGAGCACAACCTTCTTACCGCGAAAATCTTCCAGCCTTACCAAGTGACTCTCCGAGTCTTCGAGAATAAAATTCGGAGCCTCTTTACCTATTTCGACCATAGAACCCCCATTTTTAACGCTAGGTCCATACCCAATTATCGGTGTGGATCTAGCTGCTGATAAGCCACCGGCGACGCACACCAAGCATCTCGATTCTATACTGCGCTTCCCAAGATACTCGCAGCGGTTATACGCCTTTCCAAACTCGGCCACTAAGTATGAATACAGACCGGGCCCCTTATGCGGCCTCCTTTTAATTAAGATACTAGCTAATACCCCCAGTGCATAGTGCAATAAATCTCTGATCGACTCAAATATCAGCTCTAAGAGGAAGGCTATATTCAACTCTGGGCGATATGCACTCAAATTCACGGACTGCAACCGGAACGACCACCTCTCCTATCGCATTTCCAAACTTAACACCCACGTTTTTTAGGTGTATTGATCTTTTGACTTTCGACTTCTGATCTTGCGTCGGCCCCCATTCATTCTATGATATTTACCCTCGTTCTATTGCGCCAATTGAACCGGCCCTTATGTTTTTTTATTTTCCCAGGAGACCAAAGTGAAACTAGGACTTGCCGGCTACCCTCAGGTGGGCAAAAAGACACTCTTTAAACTCCTCACTGGTCAGGATGCTCAGGCAAGCGGCCTGGGCCTGGCTGCGGTTCGCGACGAGCGCTTCGAGGATCTAGCTACGCGGTACGATCCGCAAAAGCGGACCCCAGCCACAATAGAATTTGAGATGCTGCCCGACCTCGAAGAGGACGCGCAAAAAAATGCCGCAGCACTCAAAAGCCTTGAAAGAGTCGATGCGATCTGTCATCTGGTCCGTCGCTTCGCCGACGAGACGGTCTATCATCTGGCCGGCTCCGTCGATCCGGCGCGGGATATTCGCAGCTTCGCCGAGGAACTCCAACTCGCCGATATGCTCTTTATCGAAAAGCGATTGGAACGCCTGGCCAGAGAGCAGAAAGGGCAAAAGGAGGAAGGACCAGAAAAAGACCTGCTCGAGCGGATGGAAGCCCTATTGGCCGAAGGGCGTCCACTGAGCGAATTCTCTTTTTCCCCCGATGAGGAAAAGCTCCTCTCCAGTTACCCATTACTCTCGCGCAAACCAGTCATCAACATCCTCAATGTCGACGAGGACGATCTGCGCAACGACGATCTGATAAATCGGCTAGAACGAGAATTTTCTGGTTTCGCCTGGATCGCCGTCTCCGCCAAAATCGAAGAGGAGTTGGCCGAGCTCGACGAAGAAGAACGCGGTGTATTTCTCACTGAATTAGGACTCGTCGAACCCGCACTGGCCCGACTTACTCGGCTATGCTACAACACCCTGGGGCTTATTTCCTTTTTCACCATTGGCGAGGATGAAGTTCGAGCTTGGACCATACACCGCGGTTCGCTGGCCCCCCAGGCGGGAAGGGCGATTCACAGCGACATCGAGCGCGGGTTTATCCGTGCTGAAATCATGCGCTATAGCGACCTTAGCGAACTAGGCGATGAGCAAGCGGTTAAAGCAGCTGGCAAACTAGAGCAGAAAGGACGTGAATACGAAGTGGGCGACGGCGATATCATTCACTTTTTGTTCAAAGTGTGATCTCGACCCGCCCAAAGTCAACTCGAATCACCTCGGATCTGAGTAGCGAAAAACGGACAATACGGCATCAAAATACACTCATCGCAGAGCGGCTTCCGCGCCTTGCACACATAGCGACCATGCAAGACCAAGCGCTGCCCAAAAGCCGTCCACTCCTCCTTCGGCAGCAAGTCCCCCAGCGCCTTTTCGATCTTGACCGGATCCTTTTCACTGGTCAACTCCAGACGCTGACTAACCCGCCCCACGTGCGTATCGACCACAATGCCAGGGACCTTGTGAATATTGCCGAGAATAACATTGGCGCTCTTGCGGCCAATACCCGGCAAGCGGGTCAACGCATCCATCTCCGCAGGCACCTGACCCTGGTGTTCGGCGATGAGAATTTCCATCGCCCCGCGTATATTCTTGGCTTTTTGACGAAAAAATCCAGTCTGGCGAATATCTTCTTCCAACTCCTCGACCTCAACCTCGAGATAGTCTTCTGCTCGGCGATATTTTTCAAATAGTGTCTTGGTCACCTCATTGACTTTTATATCGGTACACTGGGCCGAAAGCACAGTGGCTACCATCAGCTCCAAAGCATTGTTATAATCGAGTTCCACTCTGGTTTCGGGAATCGTTTTCTGCAACGCGCTCGAGACTAACGCTGCCCTTTCGACCAGCCTTTTACCCATGGCGGTATCTCCTGATTCATCACCGAGTCGACTCGGACAATTCGACATCAATTCTTTGAGTTTCCTTGCGTCGGCCCCAAAGATGCGCTCCCCCCTTCCAACGAAAGATGCCCAAACACCCCAGACTCCCGACCAATACCACGTGCAGGGGCTGTACCAATGCCCAAAATGCGAAATAGCGGCGTAACTCGTGACGCTCAGAGAGCGCAACTCCTCGACGGAATACCGCCCACTCAGCCGATAATTTCACCCCGAGCGCCGCGAGCGCCCACTGAGGATCCAGAAATCCACCCCAGCAAAGCACAGGGGCAGCTAAAACCAACCAGCTCAGGATATAGGTAACCAACATATAGCCAAAGAAAAGTGGATCCAAGCCGGCGAGCACTGGAGCATTCGATGCCCAGCGAGTGCGCTGATTTAGGAGCACTGTCCACGACGGAGCGAGCGGATGCCGAATGAAAGTTTCTCTCTGACTGGCAAAGACAATCGACCAATTTCTCAACCTGCGCACCATTTGCATCAGCAGCACATCGTCGCCCGATGCCCGGTGCATAACTTTTTCATACCCTCCAACCTCGATAAAAACCTGGCGTAAAAAGCCCAGATTCTGTCCCGAAGCGGCCATCGGATGACCATGGCCGGTGCTTCCCCAAATACAAGCCATCAGGTTCAGGAAATCTACGGCTTCGTAACCCTGGCGCAGGTTTGCTATCTCGGCGGGCAAACCGATTTGTGAAAAACCGACAACCATCCCCACCCCTTCGGTGAAATGGGCTGCCATCCCCCGGACCCAACCCGGGGGAACGACGCAATCGGCATCGGTAGTGAGAATCACCTCGCCTTGGGCATCGGCAATACCAAGACTCAGCGCGACTTTCTTGGCCCCCTTGCCATCGGTCTCTAGGAGGCGTATCGCCACCGAACCACTACCGAACCCGCGCACAATCCGGTCGGTGCCATCGGTAGAGCCATCATCGACGACAATGATTTCGTATTTGTCCGGAGGATAGTCCTGCGCCAAAAGCGAGTGCAGACAATTGCCGATACGTTCAGCTTCGTCGCGGGCTGCGACGATGATCGAAACCCTAGGAATACTTTCATCGGGACAGGATCGGCGACGGGTGCCCAAGACAAACCAACAAGCTCCCGCTAAATAGAGCAGCGCCAAAAGCATCAACAACGCCTCGAGGCTGTTTTGCCCATCCTGAAGCGCGAACATTGCTTCCAGTCTTAGCCCCTAATTTCCTTGACCAGCGAGAACATACCCCGATACCCCTCCGAGCAGTTGCGGCACATATCGACGTTCTTGCGATCTGTGAGAATCTGCCGACGAAAGTCCATATAGGCCCTACCCCGCCAGATCTGTACAAAAGAATCGCCGCTAAAGGCCTGCCCCATTTTATAGTCGACATCCTTGTCAAAACAACAGGGAGCCACCGAGCCATCCCAATTAACCATCGAGCTGTACCACAATACTTTGCACCCTCTTTCCGGCTGCCCCTTAACCACCAGATCTTCCTCGCGTCGTTCGTAGCGGCGATAGTGCTCCTGCTCGGGGAGGAATTCTTCTGCCTCTTCGCCGGAATAAACCTGAGCGGTCTTTACTAGAAATTTATCTACTTGTAGCTCCCTGGCTACTTCTTCAGCCTTGGCCAGATCGCTTTCGTTGTGCTTCATAACGATGAACTGCAAATTAATTAGCGGGGTTTGTGCACCGAGCAAGCTCTTGGCCTCGACCAAGAGACGAACCCCGGCAAAAACGTGGTCGATATTACCACCAACCCGATATTTCTCATACGTCTCCTGATCGATTCCATCGAGCGAAACGATGATCTCGTCGAGTCCCGATTCGACGATGGCCTGTGCCTGTTCATCGCTGCGAATGAAATGACCATTGGTACTGGTGAAAGTAAAGATGCCCCGATCGTGAGCCTGGCGAACCATCTGGTTGAAACACTGGTTGATATAGGGCTCGCCCTGATTCCACATCATCATCATAAAGGCCTTATCCCCGCACTCGTCGATTAGCTGATTGAAATCCTCCATTTTCATATTGCCCCTCGGCCGGAGCATCTGGCCATTACCCGAAGGACAGAGCGGACACTTGAGGTTGCAAAAGTTGGTGGGTTCGACCATCAACATAAAGGGACGTCCCCAAACAACCGGCCGACGAAAAAGCCAGGATAGCCCCATCGAACTCAAAACAGCGAGAAAGTTCCCCAACCGTTTCCAGGTAAAAACCCGCGCATAACGCCTGATATAACGCGGCAACACTTTGGTTGATACGAGATAAGCCAAACGAACTCCTCTATCTTAGATTTTCCAGCGAAACCACCCCCAGTAACCGAGTACTGGAAAAATAAGGACATAAGGAATATACAAAACTTCCACCAAGGGCAAATAACCCAGGATCTTTTGCTCTTGGGGCGTAGCCATACGCCCCAAGAGCAAAAGATCCACCAGCCAGCGCAGAGCCCATATCCCCAGGACCCAACCATCCCAAACCCCATCCCAGAGCATCTGCACCAACCCCCAACAAAGAAAGAAATGGAACAGATAGACCCCCACGGCTAAATAAAGCCCTCCCCCCTTATAATGCCCACCCTTAGCCGAGTGCCTGAGTTTTTGCTGAACCGCCGTCCAGACCCCCGCTTTTTCTGAATTCGAAAGAACGACTACCTCGCGATTGAATACCATCCTGGATCCACCCCGAGCCCCTACGAGACGCATAAAATAGACGTCGTCTCCCCCGATGAGGTGGCCAATTTTTTCAAATCCACCTACCTCGTCATAGACTTCTCGCCGGTAAGCCAGATTGCGCCCAGTACACGAAAGGGGACTCCCCATTCCAAAACTGCCCGCCCCCAATGCCCCAACCCCGAGATTATCTACCGCCAATAGCTTCGCCAGTACGCCAATTATAGGCTCAGAACGCGCATAACCAGCAACTAAATCCACCCCGGGGCTAAAATGGGCAACCATCGAAGAAACCCAGTCTACAGGTGGACGGCAGTCGGCATCGGTAAAGAGCAATATTGCCCCTGAACTCGCTTCTATACCCTGGGCCAGCGCACTTTTCTTGGGGCAATTATAGCGCAATTCTGGTTCGGCCTTTAGTCCCTTCAGCCCTGCCCACCCCACAGACATATCGCTAATGATCGTCCAGGTCCGATCCCGCGATCGGTCGTCTACTACCACGACTTCGAATTCTCCGCGATAGTCCTGAGCAGCCAGAGCTTCTAAACAATCTGCTAAGGTTTCTTCTTCGTCGCGTGCAGCAACAATTGCACTAACCCGAGGACAATCCATCCCCAACGGCTGAGGACCTCGCCGCAAACCGCACCACAGCCAGAGAACGCCGCCCAGATAGACGCCACCACTCAAGATCAAAAAGGCTGTTTGCAGATCCATTTATCGCGGTCTTAGAATTCGTTGATGCGGAGATCGAATCGCAGGTGCCGCTCTATACCGTCTCCGTAGCCGGTCCGCCAGTTCAGAGGCACTGCCGGCCCCCAGGCCGGGGGCAACGGCACGCCCCGACCCCACTCCTGAACGTATTCTAGTTCAACTCCCAAACCAGGCCAAATACGCCAGTTTATTTCAAGCCCCAACTCAGTCCGACGAACTAGATGCCCAGCGAGAAATTCTTTGGTATCGCGCTCATCTCCACGACGCCAGTTATAGTGTAAATCAGCGCCCACATTTTCGATAGTCCCGTCTGCATCGAGTATATTCTCACCGTGACGGATCCTACGGAATCTAAGCTCAACACTCAAATCTCGACTAAGGCGCTTGGTCACCCCCCCATACCACTGATCGCTATTCGGTCCGAGGCTATGCCCCATTGGGGCGTCGAAGTGACGAAAGGTATTGATCGGAAATTTGTGCGAATAGATCCAGGGTTCGATCCGCACGTATTCGGCTTTGAACTCCGAATCACTCAACCCCAATGGATCAACCCAGAGCATCCCGGCCTGCAAAGAAAACTTATTGGCGAAATCGTCGGAAAAAATACCCGCCTTCTTCAAATCATCTACCACATAAGCCAGGTAATAACGCCGCCCATGTCCCGGATGGATATCCAGATCTAACCCCATCATCACGTTGTCTTTATCACCCAGATAGCTCTGCGCTGCCCAGTAGAACATCAGAGGGTTGATATAACTGAGTTCGGGTCCTCGATCCCCATAAATGACCACCTCCTGGAATCCCAGATCTATCCATGGAGCCAAAGCGACCTCCAAGCGATGAGCCGCCAGGTATTTTTCGCGATCTAAAGGTCGCGAAATCCCGTTGGTGATATAGGTCGCGGTCGAATCGCCCACCCCTCGACATAACGGAGAATCGGGCCGATCCGGACAGGGCCTGAGTTCAGCTGATACGCTGATGAGTTTAAAGGCGCCCAAACGCGATTTTAATCGCACCAAATTGTACGAAGGAGTATTCTTACTCAGCCCCAGGTTCTCCAGGGGCGCCGGCCCCCACATGAGTTCGTCTTTACCCACCTGAACATCCACCGGCCCCACGGCAAAACTCAAATAAGCTGTTCCTTCATGGAAATCGGCCAGATCCCCCTTTAGTTGGGGCAGTTCTAACCGCCGTTCGTACACATCTTGTCGATATACATAGCTCCTCGAACCTTGCTCCCGGGTTTGCAAAAAACCGATGCGAAAGCCTAGACGGCTCCCAATATGACCCCGTACTACCGCACCAACCCGATTGCGATAAACCATTTCCGATTCCGTCCGCCCCCGCCCACTAAAGCGATCTGTTTGTTGCCGCATCAAGAAATCAGCAAAAATAGCCCCTGAATCAGTTTGGTATTGAACTAAGGCTCGGCCTTTCCGCAACCGATCTAACCACGTTTCCCCATTCGTCCTCCCCACAACCTTCGAATCCGCCGAGAATTCGCTTCGCAACCGCTCCAATTCGCTCTCTTCTACCGGAGATAACTTCACACCATACTCTTCATCTATACATTTAATTAATTCTCTTATCTCATTGCGGCTATAGGGTTTGAACCCGAACCCAATGTCGCCGACGCGTCCCTTGGCATCAAATCGCTCAACAAAGCGGTAGACCCTGTGCTCCAACGGTACATTAACCGAAGAATCAGCCTTCAATTCCATATTCCACACCAAGTTCAGAAGGAGCACAACCACCAACCTTGACAGTATTCCCAAGGGCATGTAGATTAAGCGCTTACGTCTTTGATTATCCATTATTTGAAAGCTGGAAAATTCCATGTCAAAAATCGCCTCGATCAGCGCCCGCGAAATTCTCGACTCGCGCGGCAATCCCACAATAGAAGTCGACCTCCATCTCGAAAATGGTTGTATTGGGCGCGCCGCCGTCCCATCAGGTGCTTCGACTGGAGAACACGAAGCCGTTGAGCTTCGCGACGACGAGGACCGCTATGGGGGCAAAGGCACCCGCAAAGCCGTGGCCAATATCCACAGTGAGATTGCCCCCGCCCTCAGTGGCCTCGACCCAACAAACCAACGCCTTATCGACCAGACAATGATCGATCTCGACGGAACCTCCAACAAGGGCCGCCTTGGCGCAAATGCCATCCTTGGCGTTTCACTGGCCTGTGCCAAGGCCGCTGCTCTATGCTGCAACCTCCCACTATACCGCTATCTCGGAGGACCCTCCGCCCATATCCTTCCCGTACCGATGATGAATATCCTAAACGGTGGCGCCCATTCCGACAACAATGTCGACCTACAGGAATTCATGGTCATGCCCGTAGGCGCCTCATCCTTCGGCGATGCCCTGCGAATCGGAGCGGAAATATTCCACCAACTCAAGGCCGTACTCAAAGACAAAAAGCTCAATACAGCAGTAGGAGATGAGGGAGGTTTTGCCCCCAACCTCGGCTCCAATGACGAAGCTCTGGACGTGATCCTTTCAGCCATCGAACGCGCTGGCTACCAACCAGGAGAGGATGTTCTCCTCGCCCTTGACGCGGCCTCAAGTGAGCTTTTCGCCGATGGCAAATATACCTTCCATTGGTCCGATGGACAGGACCGCAACGCCGAAGAGATGGTCGCCTTCTACGCCGAACTGGTCGGACGCTATCCCATCATCTCTATTGAAGATGGAATAGACGAGAACGATTGGGAGGGCTGGACACGATTAAGCGCCGAATTGGCACAGAAAGTGCAATTGGTCGGCGATGATCTATTCGTGACCAATACCGAACGGCTCAAACGCGGCATCGATGAAAAAATCGCCAACTCCATCCTCATTAAAGTCAACCAGATCGGCACCTTGAGCGAGACCCTCGCCGCTATAGAAATGGCCAAACGAGCAGGTTATACAGCAGTTATTTCACATCGCTCAGGCGAAACCGAAGACACGACGATCGCCGATATCGCAGTAGCGACCAATGCCGGCCAAATCAAAACAGGCTCGGCCTCGCGCACCGACCGCGTAGCCAAATACAACCAACTACTTCGCATCGAAGAAAATTTAGGCCACCAAGCGTTTTACCCGCAACGTGAGACGTTCTACAACTTGAAGAGTTAACCCGTCGACCGTCCCATCTGCCATCCGGCCAATTGGGCCAGCTTTGCAGCTGCCAACACTGCAACTAGGTGCATTGAACGCTGCGCGAATAACACGGCGGCAAGGAGCCCTGCTCCTTGTTCTGCGGGCAGTAGTGCAGCAAGACTTAAGGCTACGACCAACCCCAAGTCATCCAATTCCAAAAGCCTCCGCAAGCCCCCCCCAGTCCGCACAAGTGCAGCCCGATCAAGTCGTCGTCCCACCCCTTGCCAAACCCCAAATCGCACCACTGGTATCCACAGCACCAAAGCGAATAAGATCCACAACCCAAATAAAATGTCGCAGCCACCCTCAAGCAGTGCCGAACCCAACATCCAACCTGCGAGCCCGAGCAAGATCGTCCGCACCGTACTATGACCCCGCTCCAACGCCTGCAGAAGATCCAAACGACGAAGGGTCGAATTGATCAGCCAGGTTCCGGCGATTGCTCCTACCCAAAGAGGTTCTAAGCCCAACACCCGTGCTATTCCGCACCCCAGCAGGAGCCCTGCGCAGACGATATAATACAAATGGCTCCTGCGGACCTCGCGGATCGCCAAGTCCAAGAGAACACCGATCAAAGCCCCCAGGACCAGACACCACCAGATTTCCTCCCAGGTATCTTCGACGACGATGATCCGCGAGTAGGCCAGGGGTTGCCTAATAGCAAATCCACCGGGACGCAATTCCATCAATCCCATCCCGGCTAGAAACAACCCGAGCACTGCACTCATAGACGGAAGCCAACCCGCACGCTTGGCTCCCGTTTTGACCACATCTGACTGGCTTTGCCGGACCCAGCTTGCAGCTCCCAATCCGCAAACGACCCATAATACGGCCTCGCGTTCCCCACCTAGACCGACCACCAAGGGTTGAAAAAAACCGATGGTCAGCACCCACAAACCAGCCACCAGCAAAACCAACTGGCCGATCTCAAGGATCATGAGAGACTTAGTCAATCTCCGGAACATTCCCAAATCGAAGCTGACCCCTACGACGAGTCCGAATATCCCCGCCAAAAACACGCTGACCAGATCGCACCCACTCCCAATGATGGTCCGCAGACTA
The DNA here is from genome assembly GCA_964520345.1 of uncultured Gemmatimonadaceae bacterium. GTDB lineage: Bacteria > Latescibacterota > UBA2968 > UBA8231 > UBA8231. Next base: position 29,909 of record CAZFMY010000005.1, read on the forward strand.
ATCGGCACCGTCAGGCTAAAAATCAGCCCAGCCACCGCATAGTGCAACCTGGAATCGAGTATTTCGACCAGGAGTTGTGGCTTGGCAGACCAGCCTCTACTACGACGCACCGTTGCGCAGACCAGGCCCACTCCGACCAGTCCTAGCCCAAAGCGCACTAGGCCCTCACCGTCAACCATCATTCTCCAACCCCTTATACAGATCCGGATTGCCCAATTGGGAGAAATCGCCAGACAAACCCTGAAGAAAATCCTCCAAAGCGGATTCACCTAAAGCCACAACTTGCCCCCAGACCTCGTCCGATGCCTGTTGTGGACGGGCAAGTGCCGCAGCATCTTTGAAATAAGCCCACCGCTCGAGCAGATCCCCGACCAACCGACGACCCAGGCGTGAAAATACAAATACACACCAGGGATTAGGACGCAATCCAACCGCGCGGGTATGACCTCCCCACCAGAGAATCTTGGGGATCCGGTGCAACCATCGCATCGCAGCAGCCTCTCCTCGCGCAAGACTGTCCTCAGTACCGTCCGTCCCATAGAACGCTTTTCCCACTTCTCCCAGCAGACTCCCTCCTTCTTCGCGACGAGGGAAATACAATTCCGGACTCCACAACGAATCTACCCCTTCCAAGGCGAGCAGACGGCAATCGATACCCCATTCCAAGCGCATATGCCAGAGGCCAGCGATGGCTGGCTCTACCCCCCGTGCGAGCGATTCAGCAACGCTGGCCTCTACCCACGGGTGTACGGCTATATCCGTATAGACATGGAGTCCCCAACCTGCTGCAAAAGCCTTTTCTCTCTCGCTGGTGGCCCGATCAATCAGAGCCCGCAGGAAATCTCCGCTCTGCTCTAGATGCACTCGATGCGAAAACGCGAATGGACCACCTGGGAAAAAACCGATATCCGGCGCTATAGAGCCTGCCGCAAACGCCGCCCTAGACTCGTCGTCATTACCCCACTCGATACCGACTTTAGCAAAGGCCTGCTCAGCCAGCCACAAGTGAAAGAAACTTCCCGCCATAAATCGACCCCCTCACAAGGAAACAAGGCCGCAGGACGATATGCGCCCACGGCCTTGTCTCAATTTCCCCAGCTACGGTCGCTCCGCTCAAAAAGGGAGATCGTCGTCCTCGGCTCCATCACTCGGAGGAGGTCCATATTCGGGCTGGGATGCCGGACCCGGATCGCGCCCTCCACCACCTGCGCCAGCTTCATTGCGAGAATCCAGCATTTGAAAATCATTGACCACGACCTCTGTCGTATAGCGCTTCTGACCGCTCTGATCATCCCACGATCGGGTCTGCAACTTGCCTTCGACATAAATCTTGGATCCCTTCTTGAGATACTGACCGGCAATTTCGGCCAGTTTGCGCCATACAACGAGCCGATGCCATTCGGTGCGTTCCTGCTTCTCGCCGCTCGTACGGTCGTTCCAACTCTCCGAGGTAGCCAGATTAAAATTGGCGACGGCTACCCCGTCCGGCGTATGGCGAACTTCGGGATCAGCACCCAAATTGCCAATCAAGATAACTTTATTCACCCCCCTACTGGGCATAATCAACTCCTTTCTAAGCGGCCACCACACAGCGCAACCGCATCCAACTGCTCATTCTTGGGATATCTTACGACCGGTGTCGCAACCAGTCAAGGCCGAGGGACCTTAAAGGGCTATCCGACTCACAATTAAAAATTTTGTTTATTTGACAACAATATAAATCTCACTAAATTAGCCGCAATCGGTATTTTCTCCTTTACTTTTAAGTTTGTACCTATATCTGGAATAACTATGGCCAAGAAAAAGCGAACCAATAAAAGCCTACTTGGTTCGCTCAAGAATCTAGTTGGCGGCTCTCCTGCCCGTCGGGGCAAAAAACCCTTTGCCAGAAAGCGAAAGACGGGCAACCACGGAGCCCAGCGCCGCGATATATTGGCACCCTTTCAACTTCCAAGGTTCGATTTGGACCCCATAGTCCACCCCTCTCCGAACCAAAATCCGCGGATTCCACCTAAAATAAATATTGGCACTTTAATCATCAGCCAACGCCACAGTATCAAATGCATTCTCCTCGAACCGCTCCTCGAAGTAGATATTTCGACACTCAAAAAAATATGCCTCCGCAAACTGCGTCCCAACCAGGCTATCTTCTTGCCCATGGGCACCCGGGTTTTAAGTGAAGACGTACTGCATCAGGATCGAACCTTCGTAGTCAAACTCAGCAAGGGCACTATTTTTGTCAGCCCCGGGGGCCATCCCAACGGTTATTTGCTCTCCGAACTCTCCCTGCCCTTGCGACGGGAACTAGGCAGCATTCTCAACTTTCTACCTTTGACTGAGATCGCTGCTCAAAAAAATCTCCAAAAATTGGTCGATATCCCGGAGAGTTTTTCCCTGCTCAAGGAAGACATTTTTTACAACCCATCGGAATCTGTGCAAAAAGCACCAAAAGGTTCCCTCATCATCAACAACAGTGGCATGCTCACAGGCCTGATGCTCGATGACGTCAGATTGCCGCTCAAAAAGAGCATCGCCGACCTCGATGCGCTATTTACCCTCAAGACAACCTACAAGACCGTACCCATCGAGTCTTTAGTACAGGTGGCATCTAAAACTTCCAAAGACTTGGCTATAGAGCGGGGAAGCTTCCTTCTTAGCCCCCATGGCAAAGTCTATTTCGTCTGGCGTGACGGGGTCACGGTTTCGGAGCAACAACTCAAGGGCTGGGCAATGGCTGCCACCATTGTCCACAGTGATATTCTCGAAGTTTCGGTAACCAAAAACAATACGATCGGCGGTCCTGGAAAGGTGATCACCCAGACCGAGATCAATTACCTGCGCGATGTCTTCAGGCAAGCCGGATCGACCAATATCTACCGCGAGACTTTGCTACTCGACGACAATATCTTCTATAAGTTCACCCAGGATATGCCCTACGCACAAACTGGAAGATTCCGCTCCTATATCCACACCGACAAAATTGTCATCCTCAATTCCTTCCGCAAAGGCACCTTCAGCGTGGAACTAGGCAGCAACAAGATCGAGCTTTCCGATCTCGACTTCAGCCAAGTCCGCAAGCACCTTCAGCCAGAGGGGCGGATACTCATTAAAATCGGCACCTCCTTGCGCATCCGCGATGAACGTCACGGCGACTGGATGTACCAAGTCGTCAACAACCTCTTTTATCCGTATGCAACCCTGAGCAGAGACTCGATGGAGGAATTCATCCCTGCAACGGTCAAACTTCGGCCTAGAGCCCCCAAGATCTCTACATTAATCGGCCCCCAGGAAAAACCCAGCGAAGGCGATATCGGAGCGACGGGTGAGCCAATAAGTGATTTGGCGGCGCTGATCAATAACGAATTGGCCAAAGAGCGGATTGTCTTCGTACTCGACGGTACCCTCTTCTTTCTCGGTAAGCGCCTTTACAGAACAAACGATGAACTGATCTTCAGGCCCCAAGACACGGACAAGTTAGAACTCAGCGACTTAAATGCCCTCGAAACCGAATGGAAAATTCATCCTTATGTCGAGGATGGAGCTGAAGAAGAAGAGGAAATACCCACTGAGATACTTGATGAAGATGAGGATCTAGAAGACCTGCCCTTCGACACTAATATTCGGTCCTAATTCACTCCCGCAATCAATCACACCATGTGCCGGACTCTCCGAACTCTCATTCTCTCCACTCTTTTCTTGATGTCTGAAGCCGGCGCCTCGGTCGATCGCCTCGCGGTGTTAGGCGGTCTATCTCAGTCACTTTTAGATGATAGTAACAGCTTCATTTTTCCGGCTACCCTGAGCGAATGGCCGCGATTCGAAGTTGAACTCTTCGACGATTGGGCCGGGGTGGCCTATCCACTTTCCCCTCAGCATACTCTGGGCCTTTTTTTTAACCGTCCCACCCCCGAGCTAGCAACGTTCAATGAGACTATCTCACAAAACGGCAGCGACCTCTTCCGCACACTTTCTCCCAATCCCTGGCTCGATCTGGCCTATAGCTATACTCCCAAACCGGGCCTTAGCCTGGGCACCTCTGTCGCGCTGGCGTACGACCGCAATGCCCAGGGCCCCCGGACCGCCTCTGTCGTCAATAGCGACTTCCGTCTGGGCATGCGAGTTGGCCCGACTAGAGGACCCGCTCTAGATCTGACACTCGGCATACTCTTCCATCAACTCCAAGACCAGACACTCGAAGAAATCACCCCGACTGAGGATGCACGGGCCGGTATGAATATGGACATCCGCTATCGCTGGCCCTTAAATTCTCGTTTGACTCTGCTGCCCTATATCGGTCTCATAAGCGATATCTTCGCCCTAGGACCTGACGAGAAACTCCAAACCTCGGTGCGATTCGGAACCGGATTGCATCTCACGCCAACCCGCGGCGTGCTGCTCATAGCAGCTCTCGATACTCGCTACGAACAAACGAGGTATTCCATTTCCCGACAACAGGTCCGCGAAGATAAAAGTTTATGGCTGCCGACCTGGATCCTCGGCGGCGAAGTCCAGGTCGGTTCCATGATCTTCCGACTTGGCACCCGTCACGAGACCTGGCTGATGGACCATGAGCAACTTCATTCAAACCAATGGGTTCAGAGCTCTTCCTTTACCACCAATTTTTCGACCCACCTGGGCCTGGGGTTGGAATTTGGCAACCTCTTGCTCGATGGGCTGCTCGAACGCGATTTTCTCCGCGACGGACCACATATACTAGGCGGCAGCCGTCATGGAGGAGGCATACTCTCCCACCTGAGCCTTACCTATCGATTCAACCAACCCAGTGAATGAAGATCTCCCCGCGATGAAGTCATCCACCCTGCTCTTTATCGATGACGAAGAGGAATTTCTCGCAACTATCAAAGAATTCTTTGACAGCCTGGGCTATGTGGTTTACACTGCCCGCAATGGACAAGAGGGTCTGATTCGAGTCAAGGAACACCAGCCCCAAACCGTTTTTCTCGACATTTCCATGCCCCATATGGACGGCACTGAAACCCTGCGCTTGATCGGAGAAATTAACCCCAAGATCCGAGTTATTATCATATCGGGTTATGCCTCGGCTCCACTGGCCCGGCAACTTTTGCAACAAGGAGCGTACGACTTCTTCCAAAAACCCGTTGATCTCAAGTCACTCCGAGATACCGTGGAACGGCTTGATGTCTTAGAAGATCTTAACTGATCCCTCGATTTTTATTCGGTTTATAACAAATTTCTCTCTCCGTCCCAATTGCGCTTGACTTTCTCTGCGCTCTTTATTATCATCTTTAATAAGTGTTGAATTGCCCTAAGTGCTTATGGCAGGATAAGTTCCCCCCTTATCCTAGGTTCTTCAGCTAGTTTCCCCACAAGCGATAGTATTAGTGCGGTAAGCATCCCCAACAGGTCGTGCTTATCACCGCCAAAATCGGCGAATTTCTCCTCTTCCAAATATATTTTTTGCCGCTCCGATCCCAGTTTGTTCTTTTGTGGCAAAGCCAGAAAGTTAGGTGATACAACTATGGCAGGATCTCCCGTCGTCGTTCTCGATATTGGTGCTTCGAAAGTCCTGTGCCTAGTCGGTGAAATACAAAGCGATTCCCAAGTCAAGATCTTGGGCACAGGTCACAGTCCCTGCAGCGGCCTGCGCCGCAGCTTGGTAATCGACATGCCCCAGGTCGTAGAGTCGATCCGCACCTCTGTCGCTGAAGCCGAACGTTCGGCCGGTCTCAAGATCGCTGGAGCCTATATCGGCATGGCCGGAGAGGACATTACCGCTCAGACCAGCTGCAGCACGGTAGCGATTTCCGGCACTTCTAATCCGATTTCCGAAGAGGATAAGGAAAGAGCCCTGATCGCCGCCGAACAAGACCAAAGCGACCAATCGCAGACCGTAATGCACCGATTCGTCCAAAGTTATGCAGTGGATGGCGAACCGGTGGAAAACCCGCTCTGGCTTCACGGTAACCGCCTATCGGTCGAAATGCTGACCATTTCCGCCTCGGGCCATGCCTGTACCACCTTGCGCCATGCCGCCACTGAAGCTGGTCTTGAGATAGCGGGCCTGCTCCTCGAAAGCGTCGGCGCTGCAGAATCCACCCTGTCTCATGACGAAAGGGATATGGGTGTCGGCCTTCTCGACATGGGTGCTGGCACTTCGGACCTAACCTTATTTTGCGGCCCCATGCGGCACGTACAGGAGATCCCACTAGGAAGCGGCGATATAACGCGCGATCTCTCTGTTGTCTTGAGTATCCCTCCCCGCGAAGCCGAACAACTCAAATGCCAATTTGGCAGCGTCAACTGCATGGGAGAAGACGGCGACCAAACAGTCACCTATCGAACTACAGCCGGCCGCACCTGCACCATGACCAGACAGCAACTAAGCACCATCATCGAAGCACGGCAGCGCGAAATTTTCGAATTTGTCCACCAGGCACTCGTCAATACCCCCTATAATAACCACCTATCCGCTGGTATCGTGCTTACCGGTGGCGGCGCAATGCTAGATCAGATCGCACCACTAGCCGAAGAGGTTTTGGGCCACCATGTACGGGTTGGCGCCCCGCAAGATATGGTAGCTCCCGATACACTTAGCGACCCGAGCTATGCCACCGCAATAGGACTCCTGCGCTTTGCCGCAGATGAACACGGTGAAATTGGCGAAACACACCATCGTTTAGAACGCCCTGGCAGGGGCTTTATGCACACGATTGGCAAATTGCTGAGCCTCTTTTAAAAACTCAGCTCTTGACCCGGACGGAAAAACTCCTATATTTTCCCGTTCTAAGTTGGCCAAACATTTGGCCAACAGTCGTTTAGCCGCCATAGCTCAGCTGGTAGAGCAACTCACTCGTAATGAGTAGGTCCGCGGTTCAAGTCCGCGTGGCGGCTCCAAAAATAACCTCCTACTTTCACAGGGGGTTATTTTTATATATAACTACAAAGTAATTGCTTACGATATTAGACTCCCGTAAACGAAACTGCACGATTGAACCAGACCAGGACCACACCCTCCGGACCTGCTCTGGTCCGACAATTCAGGACCGCAAAATACCCCACCCGATTTGGCCCCAAAAAGGACATTTTGTAATTTAGTACTAATAGCCTTAGATCTGAATCGGGACATCACTTTTTCCCCCGAAGAGCCCATTTCTATAAGGAGATCAAGCGTGCCAAATTGGAAAATCAATATCGAAGACGTACCCGTAGAGCATCAGACCTGGCAATGGGAAGAGGGTCATTACGAGCGCTATCGCCAGCATATTTCTATCGCCCTTGGCAATAGCGAAATGCAGCCTCATCCCTTTGACGTCGAATTAACTCGCGTACCACCAGGAGCTCGCCCATGCCCGGTTCACGCCCACAGCCACCGGTGGGAATTATTTATTGTCTTAAGTGGCAAAGCGGTCGTGCAACGGGAAGGAGAAACAGTTGAAACAACTGCAGGAGATTGCTTTATGCAACCCGCCGGCACACGCCATCGGATTCGCAATGGCAGTGAAACCGAAGATTTGGTCTTTTATGTGATCGCGAATGAAAACGAGGATGATTCTACACAACGGTTTGAAGTATAGATCGACTGGTCGGCCGGGATGAACAGCGAGTCATGGCCAGCGTCAACGGGCTAGCATTTCCCTACCCGAGTCAACCTCCTCTTCGCACCTGGAAAACGCTCGGAACATCAAAGGCATGACTAGAAAAAAACCTACGCGAAACGACTCGATTTGCTCAAATCCGCTATGAATCACGAGCAATCGATCCACCCGGGGATAGGTTTGCTGCATAGTAATATATTTTTTATGTTTTCACACTGTCTTCGCGGTTTTAACGGTATCCGATTCAATTTTGGAGGCCAACAATAAACAATTTGCTCAGTAGCGAATTCATCGCCAGTATTATCATTTGTGGCACCTTCGTCATGGCCATCCGAACCTTCATGGGATTTAGCCAAAATATCTCTACCCTACGCCCGAAACTTGACCAGGTTGAAAATGTGCTCAACCGGATACGACTCAACCTCCAGACCCACAAAGAGCGCATCGAAAACTTGAATATAGAACTAAATCCTATCCAGGAACTGGAACAGAAGATGCGCACGCACTACGAGATCATACAGGACTTGGCACTTGATGAAGAGAAGAAAAACTTAGAAGAAGAAAAAGAAGCGGGATCCGGAGGCAAGCGCACAATCGAACGAAAGAAAAAACATCCAAATTAGCCAAAAGATAGCGCGCAGAACTGAGGAACATCTCCTATAATCGGTAGAATCGCTCCGCCGTCCCGAAAAATAGGCTCTGCCGCTCCGCCTCTGTCGCATCACAGACCACTTCCCGAACAAGATCCAACCACTTCCGGTACTCGATTCCGAGCTCACACACCGGCCAATCGCTTCCGAACATCACCCGCTCAAAGCCAAAAACTTCAAGCACGTGTTCCATATAGGGGCGGATTTCTTCCTTGGTCCAGTGGTCCACATCCGCCTCTGTGATAAGACCAGAGAGTTTACAGCAGATATTGTCCAGCTTGGCAAGTTCCGCTATTTGAGTCTTCCAGGGTTCGAGCAGCCGATCCTTGATACCGGGCTTACCTGCATGATCTAGCACAAAGGATACTTCCGGGACCTGGCGCACCAGCTCAATAACGGCGGCCAATTGGGGATGGTAAATACACAGGTCGAAGCTCAAACCGTATTGCGCCAATTTGCGCACCCCGGCAATAAACTCGGGGCGAGTACAAAAATGTGGATCGTCTTCCGTCTGAATTAAACGACGAATTCCCTTGAGTTGGGGATGGCTACCCAACTCTTTGAGCAAGGGCTCAAAGTCGGGAGTTTCAACCGGAGCCCAGGCAACGACTCCTGCAAGCGGCCCACAGGCTTCTGCCAACGAACATATCCAACGGGTTTCCTGCAATCCGAATTGCTCATCGACACCGGCCTGCACATGTACCGACTTGACGACTCCCAATTGGGCTGTAGTTTCTTCGTAATCGCGAAGCGCAAAGGTCCGATGCAATCTGGGAAACTCCTCCTGCCAACTGTAGTTGAAACGGCTCAGATCCCACAAGTGATGGTGCGCATCGATAATCTCCATTAAACTTTACTCCTCCAACTAAGCCATGGATATCTACGATCTACCTACCTTAAATGCTGGCCTCAACACCCTGAGTACCGTCCTGCTTCTGCGCGGATACCAACTGATCCACCGCGGCAAGCGGGAAGCCCACCGAAAAACCATGCTGGCCGCCCTCTGCTCTTCGGGCCTCTTCCTCAGCTCGTACTTGATCTATCACTTTCAAGTTGGTTCGGTACCCTATTCCCACTACGATTGGACCCGCCCCCTCTACTTCGCCATTCTCATACCCCACGTGATTCTAGCGGTGCTGGTCACCCCCTTTATCGCCCTCCTCGTCTGGCGGGCCTTCAAAGGCGAATTCAGCCGCCATCGCCGTCTAGCTAGATGGGTCTGGCCGGTATGGATATTCGTGTCGATCAGCGGAGTTGGGGTCTATCTTATGCTTTATGTACTCTAATCGGACTCAACGACCACTGCGGACAACCATCCAAACGGCCCCGGTCGTCGTCAGCACGGTCCAGCCAACAGTGACCAACAAACTGCGCATAAACTCCGTATTATCCAGCAACTCGGAAGGCACCAAGTAGAAGGCCTGGCGCAATATGATCATTGCATAACTAACTGGATTGCAACGCATTACCCATTCCAGCCAACCTGCTGCTCCCTCGATTGGAAAGAGTGCCCCAGAGAGCAACCAAAGGGGAATCAGCACCACGCTCATAACCGCATGGTACCCGGATACAGAATCCAGCTTCCACGCCACCATAAAGCCCAAACCGGTAAATCCCATACCGATCAAAGCACAAACCGCAAAGAGCACCAGCACCATCCCCACTTCTAAACCGATACCCGCAACGGGTGCCAGCAGCAGAAAAACGAATGCTTGGAAGAGGGCAATTAGCGTCCCACCAACCAGCTTTCCCAGAACCACGCTCAGACGAGGCACAGGTGCGACCAACACACCTTGCAAAAAACCGGCATTGCGGTCTTCAATGAGGGTAATGGTGGAAAAAATAGCTGCAAAGAGCAGCAACATCAGCACGATACCCGGATAGAAGAATTCGCCATAAGTACGCTGAGCGATTTGATCGGTAAAACTGCCACCGAAACCCGAACCCATAAAAAACCAGAACATCAACGGTTGGGCCAAACTGCCGAAAAGCCGGGTGGGCTGACGCAAGAAACGCAGCACTTCGCGATGAGCAAGTACCCAGACCCCGCTCAAGCGATGTCCCCAGCTTGGAGATGCTGACCGGTGTGGCGTAGAAATACATCATCTAAAGAGGGATAGGCAAGCGAGAGCGAGCGGATTTGCGGTCTAAAACGTCGCAGTATTTCGTCGAGGCTGATGTCGTTCTCAATCGGGATACGCAGGTCCTGGTCGACCACCTGCCCCTGCAGTCCCATCACTCGGCTTAGATCGGCCTTGAGCGCTTCCGCATCATCGCAACCCAGGGTAAGTATTTCTCGTCCCAAGCGACGCTGCAATACTTCTGGTGCATCGCAGACCAGCAACTGACCTTGATGCAAAATAGCAACACGGTCCGCCCGCTCGGCCTCATCTAATAGATGGGTCGTAACCACTACCGTAAGCCGACCGTTTTCCCTGAGACCCTCTACCTGGCGCCAGAAATCCTGACGCGCAATCGGATCCAGACCAGCTGTCGGCTCATCGAGAACGAGAATCGGCGGCGCTGGCAAAAGGGCTTTTGCCAATTCGACTCGCCGCCCCATGCCCCCGGATAGCTTTTCCACGCGTTCATTTCGCCGATCCCAGAGTCCTACGGATTTTAGAAGCAATTCGCTCTGCTCACGTACCTGGCGGCGCATCATCCCATGTAGCAAACCAGCAGATTTCAGATTCTCGCCAACTGTCATTTTAGTGTCTAGAGCGGGCTTTTGAAAGACCACTCCCAGTTGGCGACGCACCGCTGATGGATCTCGATCCAAACTCATGCCACCGATTTCCACCGAACCCGAAGTGGGCACAAGTGCCGTAGTGAGAACGCGCAGGAGCGTGGATTTACCACTCCCATTCGGACCGAGCAGAGCGACCATCTCGCCAGATCCGATATCCAAATCCACGGCTCGGAGCGCTTCTCGGTCGGGCACTTTTCGCTTGCCTGCGTACGTATGAGAAAGCCGGGAGATGCTGATCAGCATCTGGCGGTCCACCTAGATCCCCTCCTATGAACTGAAACCCGCACTCTATAAAGAGGTTGGAGAATCTAACCGGATCCCTCCCAAACGTCAAGAAAGCGGTTTCAATCGCCCCTCAATACCGCGCTCTAGCCCCGGGTAACACCTCCCTGGCCCCATGCGATACCTCTTCCCAGGCAGATAAGAGCTTGGCCATTAAGTACCTCGCTTCCCCTATCGCCTCAGTATCAAGAAGGTTATTGCCGCGAATTAAAAGCCGATAAATATAGAGGTAAAGTCGCCCTAAATTCATTGCGATCTCCCGCCCTTCGCCGCGGTGATCCAATGCATCCGATAACTGCCAAACGATGTCTTGGGCGCGGATTAATCGCTCGCCCTTCGCCACCATTTCACCACACTCTATTAACTCGATTGCTTCATCCATGCAGAGCATGGCCTTCTGGTAGAGCTTGAGCATTAACCTGCTCTTGTCCTCCAGAGTCCACCCGTTAGGGTTCAACTGCGCCGTTGCGATTTCCTGATAAACCATCCTTGGTCCTCCATCCGATTTACGATCGCTTCGGGGGAGATCTGTGCCTGGGGAGCACCTCCTTTAGATACTACTTAATATTAAATAGTATCAATATACTTATCGGCGACTCCGCTTTATTTCTTAAGGGATTTTTCCACTCGCTCCTTCCCAAAGATCCAATTGACACCGCAGGCTTTTTTCTCTACTTTGGCCCATATTAGCTTATAGGGTCATTAGTCCATCTCTTACAGGATCTTAGATCTTTCAAAATGGCCGAAGAACTGAGCGACGAAGAACTCCAGACCCTGCTCGCCGCGGCAGGAAACAAAGGACAACTGGCAGGAGACAACCCCCTGGCCAACACTCCGCTGGCTTATGATTTCAAGCGTCCTCAGCGCGTCAATAAAGACCAGTTACGGATCATTGAGACCATCCACGAACATTTTGCCCGACTCTCTTCTTCGACATTGTCGGCTGCGATGCGGATGGTCGCCGATGTGGACCTAGCCTTTGTCGATCAAGTCCCCTACAATGAATTCATCCTTTCCCTGAGTAGTTCCAGTTCGGCTTATGGCTTTCTCATGGATCCACCTGGCGCTCGCGCAGTCCTTTCATTCTCCCCTGAATTGCTCATGGCTTTGGTCGACCGCTCTTTCGGAGGCCAGGGTCTATCCTACGACGCCGAACCCAGACCGCTAACCCAGATCGAGACCAATATCGTCAACAAATTGGTTAACAATATCTTCGCCGATTTGGAAAGTACCTGGGGATTAACCACCCCGGTGCATATATCCGATGTGACGATTGAAACCAATCCCGAATTCATCCAAATCGCCAATAGCTCCGATCCCGTCGTTCTCTTGGCGTTTGAGATCCATTCTAACAAGCTTCAGGAACTCATCCACCTCTGCTATCCGCTCTCCGCACTCGAGCCACTGCTGCCCAAACTCTCCACCCACTTTACCCAGCCCAACAAGCCCTCATCTGCAGGTAATAACCAACTCCCCATCCACTCCTTGGACAATGTCAAAGTCCCGGTCAAAGTGCAGGTCGCCGATGGTTCACTACCTTTGCAGGAACTAGCCGAACTGCGAACCGGAGATGTGATCAAACTAGACACCAACAAAGATGATCCCGCTATCGTATTTCTCGGTAATAAGCCAAAATTCCTAGGCCGTCCCGGATTAGATGGCAAACGGCGCTCCGTGCTAATCCAACGCGCAATCAATCAAGAAGAAGAAGAACTTTACCAATAACGGCGCCGATTTTCGCATCACCATGGATGCAATAAATAGCTTCAGCACTCGTCTTAAGCTAACCCGTTCCGTCCTCGGGATCTGTTTTGCGATCGGGTTTTCGATTCCGCTTTGGGATCCGCATCCTCGCCTAATCCTTACCATCGTAATTAGCATCACCGCCGGTATCCTGTTTCTAGGGCCCTATGCAGCAGCAGCCCTCTACTCGCTGGGCTTGCAACAGATCTTCAACGGCCATCTGCGCTGGCCACTTTGCGTAATCATGGTCCTCTCCTCGGTCTATCTCCTCAGCTACTTCCTAAACTGGAAAGACACCCAGTTTGCCCTGGCCTCTTTCTCCGCATTATTGGGCACCGTGCTTGGCCACGATGCCACGCTCGCTGTTCTCAAACTCAGAGGTTCCACTGGGTTCGACGGTTGGATGGTCCTAGTCTTCCCCCTGCTCATAGGCCTATCCGTTCTGGGTGGTTATACGAGCTTCGGTTTTGCTGCCGGCAGTTACAAATTCGCCCTTGCCCTACTCCGCTGAACCAATGAGTCTAAATTTTTCAAAGAGCCTTACCGAGTATCTAGAAGAGATCGTAGTTGGCCCCCCCCTCTACGATCCAAAAGGCAATCTCCAAAACTTAGTGATATACCCGGTCTTCCCCCGTAGTTTAGCCCCACACCACCCCGAAATAGTTACCCTCTCTATTGCCTTAGAAAAGGGATTGCGACTGACCGATACCGGAGTGGTCAGCAGAGTCCACGTTGACAACCCGCTTCCGGTATCGGTCCTTGCAAGCGAATCGGAAACTTTGATCGGATCGACCCAGCAACGGTCGGTACAGTTTAGCTGTCTACTCGACCCAAAGCGCAAGGCAGCATTGCCGGTCAGTTGCGTTGAAGAAGGTCAACCGACTGAATACCAGGCCGAATTCAGCCAAACCGATACCTGTCCCTGGTCTTTACGCTCCTTTAAAATGGACCAACTCGCTCGTTTTGGAGAACCTCCACAGCACTGGGTATGGGACCAGATCAAGACCTATCTCGCTGATACCGCTACCCGCTCCGCCACACACAATATCCACTCTGTCCTTGATCAAAACTCCCACCAACTCCAGACATTGAGCAAGATATTTCCACCCACACCAGGACAAACAGGCGCGATATGCGCCGTAGGACAAAGCCTGATCATCGAACTTTTCGGCGACCCCGAAATTTTCGCAGACCGCTATGATAAAGTCCTGCGCAGCGCCTTGGTAGAAGCCGTTGCCCAACCCTCAGACAAAATTGTGCCCGCGGGAAAGATTCCCCACTTCCTCAACCAGATAATCGAAGCCTGCCAAACGACTAAGGTCATGAATAACCGCTCGCTCAACGAAAATGGACGCTCACTCGCCTTTACCCACCTCGGCCTCAGTGGACAAGCACTGATTGCCAAAGGACACCTGATCCATCTCTCGGCACACCAGCAATGGCCAGGCCAGGGCCAACCCCTAGCGGATCTCTGCCCTGAAATGGATGCTGCCCGTGCCGATTGGGAATCGCACCGTCCTCCCTTTATGGACGAGTTGGCCCACTCCTACAGCCGGCGACTCCGACGGTACAATTCCTTCAAGTCCAAACTACAACCCTCATCAACCAGCGATGACCAACAACAAAAAACCGACGTTCAAAACCCCAAGCAAAATGAATCCGCCCCACAACCTGTGCCCCTCAACCCGGAATTACATCGATTCTTCTTGCGCCTTTTCAACCGGGATTGATTTGCACCCCCGCTCCATCCCCGCTATATAAATGATCTCACGAAGATTCTCATCAGCCCACTGGCTCTGGCGCTACTTGTTTATGTTTGGCATAACCGCGGTGTTCTTCAGTATTGCACTACCACTATGGAGCCTGTGGTATTGGGGTCGTCCTACAAATGAGCAGCCACCGCGACAGGTTCACATATCGCGAGGAATCAGCGCTCAGCAAATTGGCCACTTGCTCGAGCGCGAAAATCTGGTTCGCAGTGCTGCCGTCTTCTCCTGGACCGTTCGACTCAAAGGCCTCGGCCAACAACTCGAAGCCGGGACCTATTGGCTAGATGGCTCCCGCAGCACTGAAGAACTCATTGAGGACCTGCTCAAAGCACCGATACAGACCCGGAGAATAACCATCCCCGAAGGCCTTACCCGCCATGATATCGCAGGCCAACTCCAGGCTGCAGGTCTGATCGATTCAGCTCGATTCATCGCCGACACTGAAAATCCTGAACTGATCCGCCAATTCGGCATAGAAGCCTCAACACTTGAAGGCTATCTGTTCCCAGAAACCTACTTCTTCGATATAGAGACCGACGAGGGCAGAATCATCACTGCGATGCTCAAAGAATTCCACCGAATATTCACGGACTCGCTCTCGGCCCGCCTCGAGGAGTTGGGCCTTTCGCTGCACCAAGCCATAACCCTGGCTTCGATTGTCGAACGCGAAGCAGCAATAGCCGAAGAAAGGCCGATTATCTCCGGCGTTTTCCATCGCCGTCTCAAACTCAATCGCCGACTCGAGTCCTGTGCTACTGTCGAATACGCACTCGGCGTACACAAGAAGCGATTGACCAACGCTGACTTGCATGTCAAATCGCCCTTCAATACCTACCGGCACAGAGGCCTGCCCCCTGGACCAATAGGAAATCCCGGCCAGGCCTCTATTATTGCCACGCTGTACCCGATCGAAACCGAGTACCTCTACTTTGTCGCCCGCGGCGATGGCACCCATATTTTCAGCCGCAGCAATAAGGAGCACGAACGCGCCAAGCAAAAAATTAAAAGGCAGGAACGCCTCGCCCGAAGGACAAGGAATCGCTAAGGAATCGCTGAAGACTTGACACCCGTACCAGGCCGCCTAATATATAGTGAATCCCCCAAAAGCTTTTCCACCCTCGCTACTCCCTGCTTTATACAGGACTGCACATGTCCATATTAGACGCTCTTAACCCCGCCCAGCGTCAGGCGGCTGAAATCATATCTGGTCCCTTGTTGGTACTGGCAGGGGCCGGCTCCGGCAAGACCCGAGTCCTAACCTACCGAATCGCCTCTCTGGTTAATGAAAAGGGTGTTGCTCCATGGCGGATTCTAGCCGTGACCTTCACCAATAAAGCCGCGGGCGAGATGCGCGAACGGATCGAAAATCTAGTTGGCAGTCTGGCTGCCGAAATATGGATCGGTACCTTCCATTCTGTCTGCGTGCGTTTTCTTCGCTATGAAGCCGAGGCTTTCGGCCTCGACGCCAACTTTTCGATTTATGACGAGGACGATCGCCGTGCCGTAATCAGACGGGTGCTCGAAGCCCACAATATAGACGAGCGGGAGCTGACGCCACGCAGCGTCATTGGCCAAATCAGCCAGGCTAAAAATTCCATGCTCGACCCTCTGGAATTTTCCCGTCAGGCCGGCGAGGCCCCGGGTCGGCGCCAGATCGCCGATCTCTACACAGCCTACGAAACCGAACTCCGCCGCAACAATGCCTTCGACTTCGATGACCTGCTCGTCGAAGTCGTGCGCCAATTCGATCGCCACCCCGAGATCCTGCAAAAGTACCAGCAGCGTTTCGAGCATCTTCTCATCGACGAATATCAGGATACCAACAAACCGCAGTATCTGCTTTGCCGCCAGCTTTCGACTCACCACCGCAATATCTGCGTTGTCGGTGATGACGATCAATCGATTTACCAATTCCGCGGTGCCGATATCCGTAATATCCTCGATTTCGAACGCGATTACGCCGATGCTCATATCGTCCGTCTGGAGCAGAACTACCGCTCTACCGCACGGATCTTAGCCTCTGCCAATGCCGTTATCGACCACAACCAGCACCGCAAGGGCAAAGAACTTTGGACCGAAGGGCCCGAAGGCGATCCGGTAGCAGTCGTCGAATGCGATACCGACCGCCGAGAAGCCCGCCATATCGTCGAGACTATCCGCCGGGAGACCAGGTCTGGAACTTACGCTTTATCCGATACCGCGATCCTCTACCGCACCAATGCCCAGTCGCGCCCTCTAGAAGAAGAACTGCAACGTTCCGGATTTCCCTATGTAATTGTCGGTGGCATTCGCTTCTACGACCGTCGGGAAATCAAAGACGTTCTTTCCTACCTGAGACTGCTGGTAAACCCGGTCGACGACATCACCTTGCGGCGAATCGTAAACACTCCTCGCCGAGGCATTGGCGACACTTCGCTCGAACGCCTGCAGATCTTCGCCCAGCAGAACGCATTGAGTCTCTATACCGCCCTCGGCCATCTCAACGAGGTCCCAAACCTGGGCGGCCGAGCACAAAAAAGCCTGGGAGAATTCGCGACGCTTTTGAGTCGGCTGATTGCCGCTAAGGAGACTCTCGATCTGCCCGAACTCTGCAACGAGGTACTCGAAGAGAGTGGCTACCGCCAGATGATCCGCGAGGAGAACACTCCCGAAGCCGAGGCTCGCGAGCAAAATATCGACCAGCTCCTGGCGGAAATGACCGAATACTTCGATACGCATGAAGCACCCAGCTTAGAGACTTATCTGGAAGAAAAATCGCTGATGAGTTCGGTGGATGAAAACGGCAACGACGGCAATGCCATCACCCTGATGACGCTGCACAGCGCCAAAGGCTTGGAGTTTCCCCGGGTTTTTATCTGCGGTATGGAGGAGAATCTCTTCCCCACTTCGCGCGCCGTCGATCAGAGTCGATTGGATCCGCAGGCCATTGAGGAGGAGCGCAGGCTCTGCTATGTGGGCATGACTCGAGCTCAACTCCAACTCAGTCTCACCTATGCACTACGACGTTATTCTTATGGTTCGATGATTGAGACCGAACCCTCGCGTTTTTTGCAAGAAATTCCCAGCGAACTCACCGAAACCAGCTCGGAGATCGATCGCGGTTTTGCCCGTTCGCGGCAACGGATCTCTTCGCCGTCGCCCAAAAAGAAAGCCATACCCCAAGGGGTCCATTACGAGTGGGACGAGGACAACCAAACCACCCAGAAATCTGCAGACTTCGAAGATTTCGTCGATCAGGACGACTTCCTCGCCATCGGCCAATGGGTGCGCCATCCGCAATGGGGACGGGGTCAGATCGTCAAGCGCGACGGTTTTGGAGACCAGATGAAGCTCTCGATCAAGTTTCAATCCCGGGTTAAACGCGTTGCCGTCGCCTATGCCCAACTCGAACCCGCCTGAACGGACCCATTGCCCAATTTGAACCACATCTTTAGTTTTTATAGACTCTTCTGTCTCTAGACCAACTCACAGAGTATGGGCACTTCAAGATCCGATTCCACACTTCGCGTGGCCTTGCAAAACGTCGGCTGTAAACTCAATGCCTATGAGGTCGAAGCTCTGACCCACGGCTTGGACTGCCGAGGCTATCAGATCGTGCCCTTTGGAACAGAAGCTGATATCTATGTCGTCAACACCTGCACGGTCACTGGATCGGGCGATGCCGACTCGCGCAAGGCAGTGCGCAAGGCCCGTCGGCAAAATCCTGACGCAACAGTCGTCGCGACCGGCTGCTACGCCCAGCGCCGCCCCAATGACCTCGATGCCGCAGGCGCCGATTTAGTTATTGCCAACAACCGCAAAGCTCAACTCATCGACGCCCTTGAGGCCCATATGGGCGGTACCTCAGCACCCGCGTTCGAACCGGCCACCCGGCCACGGACCGAGCAATTCCTCTCCATCAATGGTGCCGTCACCTCGGGACGCACCCGGGGTATGCTACAGATCCAGGACGGATGCGATGAACACTGCACCTATTGCATCATCCCCAGCGTCCGCGGGCAGAGTTCGAGCCGCCAAGCCGATGAAATCATCGCCCAAGCCCATGAGATGGTCGCAGCCGGCTACCGCGAGCTAGCCCTTACCGGCGTCCATACCGGCAGTTATGGCTATGACCTGGACGACCAGGAGGCTCTCGTCACTCTACTGGCCTCATTAGAAGCAATAGAAGGCCTCGATAGAATCCGCCTCAACTCCATCGAACCAGGCTATCTCAGCGACGAGCTCATCGATTTTGCCGCTGCCTCATCCGTACTCTGTCGCCATTTCCACGTGCCCTTGCAAAGTGGCGACGACCGTATCCTCAGGCGCATGGGGCGCCGCTATAACCGCGCTCATTACGCCGAACGCATTGAACGCATCGCCTCCCAAATTCCCAATTGCGCCATTGGCGCTGATGTGATGGTGGGCTTCCCCGGCGAAACCGACGACCATTTCGAACAGACCCGTGCCCTGCTGGCCGATCTACCGATGACCTACCTGCATGTATTCTCCTTCTCCAGCCGCGATGATACTCCTGCTGAGCGATTGGACAACCACCAGGATAAAGCGGTGAAAAAAGAGCGCGCAAAGCAACTGATCGCCCTCGGCCAGGAAAAACGCCTTGACTTTCACCGACATTTTCTCGGTTCTTCGATACAAGTACTGGCCGAAGGACGGCGGGATACGACAACCGGTCTACAAATCGGTCTCAGCGACAACTATATCAAAACCCTCTTTGCTGGAGAATACCAGGCCAATGAGTTGGTCGAGGTCAAGGTCGAACAAGCCCGCGAAGACCTGGTTTTCGGATCCCGGATATGAATCTACCAATTCTTGAGGCCATCGAGTACCGCCCGGCGGAGTCGCGAGCCGGCCTCCGGGCAAATAGCCGCAGCGTCTATATCGAAACCTACGGGTGCCAGATGAACGTTGCCGACAGCGAACTGGTAGCTAGCATCCTCAATGATTCAGGCTACCAGATCACCTCCAGCGCCGAAGATGCCGATATCATTCTGCTCAACACCTGCGCAGTGCGCGAGCATGCCGAAGAACGAGTCATTGGCCGCGTTAGCCAACTCAATGGCCTCCGCGCTCATCGCCCCAACTTGACCCTGGGCATCCTCGGCTGCATGGCTCAGCACCTGAGTAAAACGCTATCGGACAGAGCGCCCTTTGTCGATCTGATCACCGGCCCTGATGCGTACCGGCGACTACCCGAGATCCTGGCCCAATCGAGTCAGGACGCCCTGCTGGACGTCCGGCTAGACCGCTCAGAGAACTACATCGGCGTCAACCCGGTTCGCAATACCGGCACCAACGCCTGGGTGACCATTATCCGCGGCTGCGATAAATTCTGTACTTTCTGCATCGTTCCCTATGTCCGCGGACGCGAACGCAGCGTCGCTGCCGAGGAGATCGTGCGCCAGGTCCACCACATAGCTTCAGAGGGCTTCAAAGAGGTCACCCTGCTCGGCCAAACCGTCAATTCCTATCGCAACGCCGATACCGACTTCGCAGACCTCTTGCGTCAGGTGAGTGCTGTAAACGGTATTGAGCGAGTTCGCTTCACCTCCCCCTATCCAGTGGATTTCACTGACAAGGTGATTGCGGCGATGGCCGAAATCACCGAGGTCTGCCCAAGCCTGCACTTGCCGGTTCAGAGCGGATCAAACGCTCAGCTGGAAATGATGCAACGCGGCTATACCATCGAAGCGTATCGAGAACTGGTATCCAAACTCAGGACGGCAATCCCCGATCTGGTGCTAACCACCGATATCATCACTGGCTTCTGCGGCGAGACCGACGAAGACTTCCGCCAAACCTGCGAGTTGATGGAGGAAATCCGTTACGATTCGGCCTTTATGTTCAAGTATTCGGAGCGCGAGGGCACCTACGCCCATAAGAAGATGCCTGACGACGTAGCCGAAGAGCTAAAAGGAGAGCGACTGCAAGAAATCATCAAGCTACAGGAAAATATCTCGTATAAACTGAACCGCCGGTGGATTGATCAAACCGTCGAAGTCCTCGTTGAGGGGCCCTCGAAACGACCCGCTGCCGATGGATCGCCGCGCTACTACGGTCGTACTCGCCAAGGCAAAACAGCAATCATTACCCAACAAGTCCAAACCAACGAGATCGTCGATATCCACGTCGAGGACACGACTTCACACACACTACTCGGCAACCTGGTTACTCGCTAAACACCACGCGAACAACCACGAACCACTGCCAGAATTGCACTCTGGATCCCAACCTCAGCCAAACTGATCTGTTCTTCCCTCCCCACCGAGAATAGAGCAATGATCGCAAGGACCGACACGAAAGGTGTTGAGAAAAAAAAAGGGGGAAATCGGCCATTCTCTCTCATCAACGCTCCCTGCTTCATTTTCTTCATCTTCGTGCTTGCGGCCTGCACTGCCGATCCCCCTATCAACCAACCCCTCAGTACCCAGCGCATGGCCCACCGGCTTTCCGCCCTCGCCTCAGCCGCCAACCCCGAGGACAATATCTACCTTAGCACTCAGCGAGTCGCCTGGCTTCGCAACCAACCCAAACCCCAGGAGGATCTAAATAAACTCAGCGACCAGATCGAACTGGCCAAAGAGCTCTTGAACGCCGGCGAGTCGGAAGAAGCCGCACAACTATTCCAAGCGATACGCGAAAAGGCCAGTTCCAGGCGCTTGCGCACTCGCCCCAGTCTCGAAGCGATGCTCGGCATCTCGTATCTTCGCCTCGGCGAAGAGCGAAACTGCATTGATGAACACAATATCGCCTCCTGTCTACTGCCCATTAGCGCCGACGGTATCCATCAGGATCAAAGAGGATCGCGTTTAGCCATCGATTTTTTCAACGAAGTCCTCCGCCACAGCCCCTTCGATCTGACCTCTCGCTGGCTGATCAATATCGCCTATATGACCGTGGGCGAATATCCGGCCGGCGTTCCTGCCGATCTATTGATTCCTCCTACGGCTTTTAGTTCCGACTTCGATATTGGCCATTTCCCAGACCGGGCCCCTGCGCTTGGCATCGATGCCCTGGGACTGGCTGGAGGCGGAATTATGGAGGACTTTGATTCCGACGGGTATTTAGATATTATGGCCTCCTCCTGGGGTCTGCAGGACCCATTGCGCTATTATCGCAATATTGGCGATGGAACTTTCGCCGAACTCACTGAAAAAGCCGGGTTGACCGGTATTGTCGGCGGCCTTAACGCGCTACAGACCGACTACGACAACGATGGCTACCCCGACGTACTGGTTCTGCGCGGGGGCTGGTTCGGCGCGGACGGTCTCCACCCCAACTCCCTACTGCGAAACCAGGGCGATGGAACCTTTATAGATCTCACCGAAGCAGCCGGCTTGCTCACCCTGCATCCCACCCAGACTGCGGCCTGGGCCGATTTCGATAACGACGGACACCTAGACCTCTTCGTTGGTAATGAATCTTCACCCGGACAAGACCATCCCTGCGAACTTTTTCGCAACCAGGGCAACGGGACCTTTGTCGATATCGCCGCTGAAGTCGGCTTGGATCTGATCGGTTTTGTCAAAGGAGTTGCCTGGGGAGATATCGACAACGACCGCCAACCCGAACTCTACATCTCGCGCTTAGGCAAACCCAATCTACTCTTCCACAATGATGGACCCGACGCTACGGGCACCTGGCAATTTACCGATATTACCCAAGAGGCGGGGGTCGCCCATCCGATATTCAGTTTTCCAGTTTGGTTCTGGGATTACGACAACGATGGTTTTCTCGACCTTTTTGTCTCAGGCTACAGGGCAGATTCTGGAGATGTCGCAGCCGATTATCTAGGCCTACCCCATAAAGGCGAACCTCCCCGGCTCTATCGCAACCAAGGCGACGGAACCTTCGCCGATCTAGCCTCGCAAACCCAAAGCGACAAAGTCCTTTATACGATGGGATGTAATTACGGCGATTTAGACAACGATGGCTGGCTCGACTTCTATGTCGGCACTGGGGATCCCGATTTCCGCTCATTAATGCCCAACCGGATGTTCCGCAACGCCGGGGGCAGACTCTTCCAAGACGTAACCACTTCCGGGGGCTTCGGGCATTTACAAAAAGGCCACGGAGTCGCCTTTGGCGATATAGACAACGACGGCGACCAAGATATTTACGCCGTTATTGGCGGCGCCTATTCAGGAGATGTCTTCACCAATGCGCTCTTTGAAAACCCCGGCCACGGCAACAATTGGCTCACCCTTCAATTAGTGGGCACTCGATCCAATCGCCCCGGAATCGGTGCACGGATACGAGTACGTACGGCAACGCGAACCATCCATGCCCTGGCCGGTACCGGGGCGAGTTTTGGCGCTTCAACGCTACAAGTGGAAATCGGCCTGGGTCAGGCCGATCATATTGATGCGTTGGAAGTCGACTGGCCATCGGGAATATTACAAACGTTTACAACCCTCGCGACGAATAAAAAATATATCGTCCGCGAAGATGCGAATGCACTAAGAGAGGTGGAACAACCGCCCATCAAACTCGCCTCAGAGAATAACCGTCCACATCAGCACTAGCCCTTTTATATCCGCGACAGCAGGCGAAGAGCGGTGCCATTATCAGGTTCCACTTCCAGCAACCGTTGCAGCGTCTTTCTCGCTGCGGGTATATTGCCTACTCGCTGGTGAGACAAAGCCTTGCTGAGATAGGCTTTGCTATATTGCGGGTTCAGAGCAATGGCGCGTTCGAAAGCCTCAATTGCTCCTTCGTTCTGCTCCGCTTTTTGAAAAGCCAGCCCCAGATTGAAATGATGCATAGCATTGGCTTCATCCAGTAGAATCGCCTGCTTATAAGCGCGTATCGCCGCCAGGTAGCTTTCAGCCCGCAGATAAGCCGTTCCCAGGTTATTATAAGCCGGTGCATAGTCAAATTCTGCAACTGCTTCTAGGAAGCGCCCCTGGGCCTTTTCCCACTCACCTCGCTGCATAAAAATCAACCCCTGGGAGTTGAGGGCTTCGACGTATTGGGGTTTGTGCTCGAGCGCAATCTGGTAGTGATTATGCGCCTCTTCTATCAATCCCTGCTTGGCGTAAACCAATCCCAAGTTCTTATGGGCTTCATAAGCACCCTCATCCAATTCAATCGCCCGACGATATGAACCCGTTGCCTTTTCCCAATCGCCTAAACGGGCATGGAACACGCCGAGGTTATTGTGAGCGCCAGCGAGGTCGGGAAAGAGTTCAACCATTTTCTCACGGGCGTCAGCTTCATCAACATACCAGTCCGCAAAACCCCATTTGCCGCGTAGCGAGTCGATGGCCGAGAGCGTGTCTGCCTGGAAAAACGCCAGCGCCACCACCGGCACTGCGAAATAGGCCAGTTGGCGCCCAGCTTCGCGAAAGTACCCGCTAAAACGCCTGACAAACCCGCTATTCAATTCCTGAGTGAAGATCTGTCCAGTACTCTCCTCGGAACTGATTCCCAAATTGGCCTGATTCTTGCGATCGCGAATCTTCCAAATAAATCCATCGAAATAGTAATGCAGTAGGGTCGAGGTAATAACAAAGATCTCGATGATCTTGATAGTCTGCTCCGATTTTAGAAAACCCTCGAGCATATTGATGCTACCATAAGCAAAACAGACCAGGATATAGGCAGCGATAATCGGCAGCGTCCGGGTGGTAAAGAATGCACGCAGGACTTTGGTCGTCTGCTCCTGCCGTTTGACGAGATTATTATTGTAGACCCAAACAATAGCGAAGTACTGGATATCGTGAAAAACAGCGAAGGCCGCATAACCGATAACCAGGTCTTTGATATGTATCCAGCCATAATAGATGATGAAAATAGTGGTGGCCATCACCGCAATTTTCGGCAGGCTCAGTTGCTGACCCGTCGCCGCCCTATAGACCAGATTGGCCAGGTACGCGGTCAATACGCCGACAACCAGATAAAAAAGTACATCTTTGAGAAAGAGAGTCGATTCGATCGACAAGAAGGGCAGACCAACTCGATGGTTGTGGTCCAGAATCCGATGAAAGTACTCTGGGCTATAGATGACGACCGTGGCAAAAGCACATAAGGTCAAAAGCCAATCGAGTCGGGCATTGAGCTTGGAGAAGATCTTGTTTTTGGCATCGTAGATCCGCATGATGCCGTAGTGCTGCATGAAGAGATGCCAGATCTCCCACACCAGTACCATCAAGAAGAGGCCGTGCAGGGAATTGAATTGGGCCAGTGCCGTTACGAAAAGGACTACAACTGGCGCTACGATGAATTTCTCTTTAAAAGCGCCAAAAAGATCCGGGTCGCCATAGGCCCGCATAAACCCCGGCAAATGGTGGCCGGTGGCAAAAAGAGCCAGTGCATAGAACGCAATGGTCTGCGAATCGAAAACGGCCCGGAGCGGCAGCATCGTCACCAGACACAGGAGCGGAGTGCCGATAAAGAAGAACAAATCGCCAAAGGGGGAGATGATCCACTTCTGATCGCGGTAATATATGGAGGTTGAAGTCATTTTAGTTTCTCAATATACTACGGATATGGTCTTAAAAACCTCGCCATCGCCCGCTTCGGCCTGGGCATCAATCTGGCATAGGTAGATCCCCGGATCGACGCGCATGCCCTTCCCATCTAGCCCCGCCCACTTGAGGACGACGATCTCATCGCCTTCGGAAGAGGCCAACTCGGCCACCAGGCGGCCTGCCAGATCGTAAATCCGAACTACCGGTCGCTGATCGCTAACTTTAAATAGAGCGAAACGGATCTCTAACTCGTCGTTGATCCCATCTCCATTGGGCGTAAAAGACCGGGGGAGAATCGAAAGATCGCCGATCAGGCGATCGCTATCTACTAACTCGGGCAGAAAAACGATATTGGCCCGGCGCTCGTTGGCCTCAACCGATTGCCATATTCCGGGACGATCGGCATGGCCCAGTTCGACATCGAATACCGTGGCATTGCGCAAGATTCGCGTGGTGAACGATATCTGGACAGAATCCGTGCGGACAAGTTCGGGAAGCTCGACAACCAGACCATCCTCTTCAACACTGACTCCTCTCGCTTCGACTTCTTCACCGCCAACCCGGATATCGAGGCTGCCCTCCTCCACAGCATTGGGGATAAAAAGCCGCACCCGGTTGAAGCCGGTGTCATTGATATCCCCTACCGGCCAGATAGTATAATCAAATTGGGTGTCTTCATTGGCCATCGTCTGCTGTGGTAAAATCCGTCCTTTGGCACTCTGGATCAACGCATCTTCAAAATCAATCGAAAGCGAGCCTATTCCGGGTGCGACCCGGGGGTCTTCGGTTGAAAGTATTAATTCAAGTTGAATGAAGCGCCTAGGCGTCTCGGACTTGAAAGCCTCGCCGGAAAACTGATAGAAGTTGCTCCATGGCCCCCAATCCCGACCGGCAACCAGGGTGGTATCGATCGGTCCTTTGAGGACCTTGGGCAAACTGGTCCATTTGGTCTCGGTGATTTCGGCCCCTTTACGATCGTAAAAGGTATAGACTTCGTCCAGCGTATTACCTGCTCGCGAGCGCACTTGCAGTCGCGTCTGGTCGGGCGTCTCCGACTCCCAAGAGAGTTCCTTGATCGCCTTGGGCCGCCCATCTCCACGAAGCTTTCCGAGGTCGATAAAATCAGATCTCAACACAACCTGGGCCGGATATCCCGGTGAGAAAATCATAAACTCCATCGGATGCGAAAACCAACCACTATCCTCATGTCCATGCCAGAAGAGATAACGGATCTTGCGGGGTCTGAAGAGATAACGGATATGACGAACCAACCGTTCAGATACTAGGCGACCATCAATCGCGATATCTTCGCGCAATAAAAAGGTCAGATCCAATTCCCCTCCCGTCGTGCGACGACCATCCGAATAGAGGATATTGTAGCCACGACCGTGGTGCAGTCCTTCGAAGAGAAAACTCGAGGTCCCCTCACCCCGGTTCTGGAAGTAAATAAAGATCTCATCAAGCCAGAATAGTGCCCCCAGATCAACCTGCCACCACAACCCCCCTTCCTTCCACCCTCCCTTGGTCCCTCCTGAGGTGAGTATATTGCCAAAGGTATCCATATTGCCATCGAACATATTTTGTGGCTCTCGCGCCAGCAAGCCATGCTCGAAATTTCCGCCGCGCTCCAAGGTCCCGAGACTGATGTTGTCTCCCTGGGCCAGTACTTCTACTTCCGCCAGCGCAGCATCGCTGTTTTGTTCGTGGGCCACGATGCGAATCAGGCGTACAACCTGGTAATCTTGTTCCGCCTGGAGATCTAGTTCGGGCAAATAATCGAGGATTCTGGTAGTATCCTGCTCGCTACCTTTGAGTGGGATAACAATGATATCCGCATAATTAGGTTGGGTCGTCTCGAAGACTTTGCGATAGCGAAAAACGTCGTCCTGGGCCTGAATACGCGCGCCTTGAGTAACAAAGACGCTGAATTGACGGAAGGGACGTGCACCCTCCTGATCGGGAAAACTGAGTTTGATCGACCTGGCCAATACCGGACGTCCCAAATCGATATCAATCGACCATTTGATGAGTTGATCAGCCGAATCCGGTTGCCAATAGGTATTCAGATCACCGTCGATTATCCGTTCGGAATCTCGCTCATTGCTGCCAGCGCGAAAGATACCCCCTTTTACTTCCCCATGTTTTTGCGAAGGATGCACAAAAAGTCCAGCATCTGCCACGGCGTTAATCTGCCGACGATACTTCACCAGTTCAAGGCCTCCGTCGGACTTTATTTCGACAACCCCATGGGGAATATGCCAGTTCTCCCACTCATCCGGAGAATCGATGCGGAATACATCGGCTGGTACGCCTGCAACACCAAGGAGATGCACCGCTAATCCAATCAGCACAATTCGCATGTTCCCATCCATCTTCAGTAGGCGATGCCAACCGCTTGCAAGTGTCGGAAGTCTTTATATTCGGATTGGATCGATAGGTCGAGCAAATAAAGACCTGGAGCCAAAAGCGACCCATTGTTGCCTCGCCCGTTCCAATGCACTTGCTGCGGACCAGCCCCCTGCAAGCCCGCGTCGATTCGGGCAACCTCCTTCCCATCCAGACTGTATATACTCAGCACTACCGGTAAAGCCTGCGGAAGGCGAAATAATCGGTAATCTATCTGTAATTCGTCGTTGATACCATCTCCGTTCGGGGTGATAACATTAGTGGAAAAATGATGATCTACCAGGGTTTGTCTTAGATCCCCGGCCAACCCGAAAACTTGTAGACTACTCGTATTGATATCAGACCGAACATCGCCCTCCTCTATTTGCTGAGGCAGGTCCGCGCTCCGAGTATCGAAAACCTCCCCCGAAAAGGTATTGGCAAAAACAAAGACCTCAGCACCAAAAACCAGCCGCAAGGGCTCGTTGCGATTACGCGAGATTTGCTCGGGCAAGTGTACCACCAATTCATCCTTGCTCTCAACAATTTTAATCGGATCCACCTGCTCTTGCAGAGCGCCTAGCTCCAGGCGCTTGAATTTTGGCCGACTACCGGTGCGAATCCTTATCGAATCGAATCCACGCTGTGTTGCCGTATTAAATTCGGCGCGGACATCATAGGTGAAATCGGTCATTTCGCCCAGAGAAACTTCGGTCAGACCCCGAACCGGTACAGGGTCATCCAGACGCGCTAGTTCGCCGATAACTTGGCGGGCCAAAGGCGGCGAAGTCTCAATCCATAGCGAATCGAGCCGCACTAAGTCGAAGAAATCCCGACTGGCCAGCATAAGACGAACCTGTAAATGGTTACCGCGCTCAAGAGGAGCAGGCTGACCCGATTCTGTGATTGGAAAGGACCAGAAGGTCCAGTTCTCTTGGTCGTAGAGGACCGAAGCCCGGAGGCCAGGTTTTCCTTCTTGAATTTCCCCATTGCTGCGCTGGTCGGGCTGCTTGAGCTCCTTTTCATAACGCTGCCGGTTGACGATGAGTTCACCACCAGTATCGGTAAACTCATGGTAGACATTCGGATCCGCATCGCGACCAGAGCGCACTTCGGCTACGACCGAAGCTCGGACGTCATCAACCACGGTTGGCACCCCGTTCACCAAACGCATCGGGGTAGCATGCCAGAAAAGTCTCCCGAAGTTCACCTCGCTCCCCAGATCAATGATCTTGGACAAGTAGAAGACGCGTTTAGCTACGCCCTCACCGCGCAGTACAAACTCTCCAATTGTACCCGACTGCTGGTTATTATGGCCACGCTCAAACTGAGTATCTAAAATCGATTGATTCCGTTTATAACGGATATAGCGCACGTATTGAGGAGGAAAACTGACCTCTATATCGGCAGAGAAATTCTGCTGAACATTCGCAACCACGTTCTCCAAGCGATGGTAATCGCTATCGGTGTTTTCGAGATTGAGCACCGGGTCAGATTCTTCAGATATGGAAATCTCAAAAGCCGGTACAATATCGTCGCGCAAGAGCGTTCCGTCGGCACGAAAACCTCGGGGCGGCGCAAAGAAACCGACCACATCGGCCGGCACGGGTACTCCGATGTCAATCGTATACCATTCGGAATGCGCACCGCGTGCTACGGGTGGACTATAGGTTAGGCTATCTCCATCGACCCAACTCGGAGTCAGAACTCCGGCAGTAAACCAGTAGAAACCATTTGCTGCCCGCCATATCCGCGGAATAGACCCGTCTACATAGTCTAGCTCGGTGGGGAATTTAAAAGGAGACCAATAGGACCGCGATGATAGAATATTATTGCCGCGGTTAAAAATAACTGGTTGGATTGCTCCCGGACTGGCGTCAAAATCGATGAATACCTGACTAGTGTCGTTGCCACTCCACTCTAATCCACTACCCCCCAACTTCCATATGGCCACCTCTCCTCGGGCAGCAGCAACCACTAGCAGACTCATCACCAACGCGTATCTCAAAATAGGACTTTGTCCTTTAGCATCGAAATAAAGATCAGTATACCACGGATAGCGAGCGGAGAACCTCATCCTGACCTGATTCGGTCTCACCATCTATACGACAAAAATAAATTCCCGGAGGGATAATGTCCCCTTTTGCATCCAGTCCTGCCCAAGTGAAAGACTTCAAATCACTGTCCCGCTCTCCCTTCAATGCCACGACTTCACGCCCCGAAAGGTCGAAAATCCGCACGGTTGGCTCCGCATCAACTGCCTTGAAGAGTACAAAACGGATCTGCACTTCATCGTTGATTCCATCGCCATTAGGAGAGAACACCGGAGGAAAAATCTCCAGATTGGCGATCAGACGTTCGCTTCCAATCAGATCAGGTAAGAAAACCATATCCGATTGGCGATTGACCGCTTCGACCGATTGCCAGAGTCCTGGTCGCTCGGTCTGGCCTAGATCGACAGCAAAAATAGTAGCATTACGCAAAACTCGGGTGATAAACTCCACCTCCACCGAATCGGTCCGAATCGTCTCGGGAAGATCGACGAAAAGCAACGAATCGCCACCGAGAGTTATTGCCTTAGGAACAACCTCTATCCCCCCGATCCGCAACGTTACCCCCGCCGGGTCTACATCACTGGGTGTTGAAAAACGAATCCGATCAAAGCCGGAATCGCGATCGTCGGAACTGGGCCAGACCGAATAAATGAAACGCGTGTCCTCATTGGCTGTTGTTCGACGTGGAGCAATTTGGCCCTTGACTTCTTGAACCAGAGCCGATTCGAAATCAATCGAGAGCGATTGGACCACCGGTGCCAGAGCAGGATCTTCGGTGGAGATGATCAACTCCACTTGCATAAAGCGGCGGGGGGTTTCCGACTTGAAAGACTCGCCGGCAAACTGGTAGAAATTGCTCCATTCCCCCCAATCAGCACCGACAACCACCGTGGTATCGATTCGGCCTTTAAGGACTTTGGGCAGGCTCTCAAATCGGGTCTCGGTAACTTCTTCGCCCTTTTTGTCGAAGAAAGTATAGACTTCCTGCAATTCATTGCCCGAGCGCGAGCGCACCTGCAATCGGGTCTCAGGCGGAGTATCCGCCTCCCAATTCAAACTCTTAATCGCTTTAGGTCGACCGTCGCCAGCGATTTGCCCAAGGTCGATAAACCCCGAGCGCAACACTACCTGAGCGGGATAGCCCGGGGAAAAAAGCATCAACTCCATCGGATGTGAAAACCAACCCGTATCCGTCAACGAGTGCCAAAAGAGATAACGAATCTTGCGAGGAGCAAAGAGATAGCGATGGTGGCGCAAATTCCAATCGCGCGAACTCGTCGGTTTGGGCTCAAGAATGAGCGGAGTATAGTCTATATCGCCGGTGATAGTACGCCGACCATCCGAAAAGAGGATCTCGTAGCCCGTGCCGGCTTGCAATCCTTCAAAAAGGAAACTCGATTGTCCCTCACCGCGATGCTGCCAGTAAATGAAAGCCTCGTCAAGCCAGAATAGCGCCCCCAGATCTACCTCCCACCATACGCCACTCTCGCGCCAGCCACCTTTGCTTTTGACAGTGAAAATATTGCCGTACGTATCGGTGATGCCATCGAACATATTCTGCGGCTCACGCGCCAGCAATCCATTATCGAAGGCCCCACCCCTTGCCAAAACTCCTAGGCTGATATTATCACCAGCACTGATGACTTCTACTTCAGCCAGAGCCGCATCGGCACTCTTTTCATCTGCGCGAATCCGGACAAAGCGCACCATTCGATACGTATCGAATGAACCCGATACCAGATTCTGGCCCTCATCGACAACCCGGGTTGTATCCCGCTCCCCGACCAGGTCTATATCGAGAACCAATTCCTGGTTGGGCTTGGTTGTCTGGAAGGCCTGATCGAACTTGAAGACATCGTCATTTGCCTTAATTCTCGCCCCATTAGCCGTAAAGACACTAAATTGCCGCAGCGGCTTCGCTCCCGCGCGGCTGGGGAAAATCAGGCGAACCTGCTCGGCCAATACGGGCCGACCCAGATCTATTGTCACCACCCAATCCACCAATTCATCACTCTGGACCGGTTGCCAGAAGGTCTGTGGATCCCCATCCATTATATTCGAAGCGACCACAGGATTGGAACCGGCCTGCCAGATCCCCCCCCGCACCTCACCGCGAGTCTGGGTAGGCTGGGTAAACAGGCGAGCATCGAGAGTAGCGTTAATCCCCTTGCGGAATTTCCGCAACTCAAGAGAACCATCGGCTGCGAATGAAATAATATCTCGGGGGATATCCCAGGTCTGCCAATCGGCTTCGCTATCAAAGAGTAGGACTTCTGCCTGACCTGTACCGTACAGACAAAAAGCAATGAGGAAACACCAGCACTTACGGCATCTCAATATCATCTATCCCTATCTTACCAACTCTCCAAGCTGCAGCAAAAGGTCTTCTCAGATAGAATCAATACCAAAGGAGAATCACCATCGAGGTACTACCCTTTGGCCCGGAGCCTTCGGAAGGATTAATAAGCGACCGAAAAAGCCCTTAATTCGGTCGCGTCACCGGAATCCGAATTCACATCAACCCGGAAAAGATACACACCAGGGTCTACCATAGTCCCCACCCGATCTCTACCATTCCAGACGAAGCGGCGGGTTGGACCATCGATGATCGCTCTTAGTTCGGCGACCACACGACCGGACAAATCGATGATCTCTACCGTCGGCTCAGCACTCTGTGCTTTGAAGATCACAAAACTCAGTTGAGCTGCATCATTGACTCCATCGCCATTAGGCGTTAATACCCGGCCCGATATATGAAGGTCGTCGATCAAGCGATTACTACTAGCCATATCGGGCAAGAGGACCACGTTGGACCTCCGCTCAGCCGGCTCAACATCCTGCCACAAATTGGGTATCTCACTCAAACCCAGATCCAAATCGACAACCGCCGCATTGCGAACCAACCGGGTCGTAAAGCTGATCTGCACCGAATCGCCAAGAACGACCTCGGGAAGGTCGATCACCAGCGAATCGGCCACAATCTGTACATCCGGCGATACGGTATCCCGATCACCGATCTTAATCTCTACATTTTCAGTTGACACCAGATCCGGCACCACTAGGCGCATGCGGTCAAAGCCCGCATTGCCCGCTCTCACCTCCGGCCAGAGCGTATAGACGAAACGTGTATCTTCGTTGGGTTTAGCGGTTCGCGGAACGATAGCCCCCTGCGCCAAATCGACCAATGCATCGACATATTCAACCTCTACCGAACGCAGCACAGGTGCCACCGCCGGATCTTCGGTAGCCAAACTCAGTTCGAGTTGGACGTAGCGGCGCGGACTATCCGATTTGAAAGCCTCACCCGAAATTTTGTATATATTACTCCACTCACTCCAATCCTCGCCAACGACGATGGTTGTATCAACCCTGCCCCGGAGCACTTTGGGTGAACTGTTCCACTTTTCTTCTGTAACCACTTCACCGATTTTGTTGTGAAAGGTATAAACGGCACCCATTTCGTTACCAGAACGCGTTCGTAAGACTACCTGGGTATCCGGTGACAAATCGACATCCCAGTGGATGGCCTTGATCACCTTGGGCTGCTCATCACCGGCTAATTCCCCCAGGTTGAGAAAATGCGATTCCATCACCACCTCAGCCGGATGTCCAGGAGAAAACATCTGTAGCTCCATCGGATGGGCACGCCAACCCAGATCGTGCAATGCTAACCAGAAAATATGACGAACCTTGCGCGGATTGAAAAGATAGCGGTAATGACGTTTGTATCGCTCCCTATTATTCGTCCATTCGGGTTCAAATATCCACTCATCAAAGTCGATATCGCCTTTCAATGTAGTAGTACCGTCGGAAGAAAAAAAGGTATAGCCCGTACCTGCATTGTTGGTACCTAGCCTGAAATTGGCCAGACGCTCACCAGCTTTCTGCCAGTATACGAATGCATCATCAACCCAATATGTAGCCCCCAGATCGACCTGCCACCACAACCCACCCTCGAATGCCGTACCCCGCGACTCGGTGAACTGCTGGTGCACCTCGACTACGCCGTATGTATTTAAATTCCCATCTAACCAGAAGAAAGGGTCTGTCGCCCGCGAACCATTGACATAGGAACCGCCTTTCTGTTCGATTCCCAGGCTGATATTATCACCCGCTACGATAACCTCGATCTCGGCTAATGCTCCATCATCCTGGTCCTCATCAACGATAAAGCGAATAAACTGGATCATCTGCCATTGGGAGTTATCCTCGACGCGCGACCCACCCCCAAGCGAAGAAGCCAACTTGCCACTGCCGCCGGTACTCGCAGTATTTGCATCACCAGTAAACTCGGGAGCTTTAAATTCCTCACTGCCACTTCCTCCCAGCGATTCTACCGCTCGGGTAGTGTCTTCCTCTGCCGGTTTAAAGCCGAAACGAATCAAGCTATCGTGGTTGGGCTTGGTGGTGCGAAATATGGGTGCGAAACGGTAGACGTCCTCAAGGGCTGCAACATGGGCACCCGTCGAGGCAAAAATGCTGAACTGTCGAAATGGTTTCGCCCCCTCCTGATCCGGGAAATGCACCCGAATCTCCTTAGCCAGTACCGCCCTTCCCAGATCGATCTGCACGATCTGTTTTTCCACTGGGTCAGTAGCTCTCGGCTGCCAGAAGGTTGCAAAATCGCCATCGATGATTAATGGTGCATCCACTTCGTTACTCAGAGCGGACCAGACCCCCCCCGATACATCACCACGCTCATTGGTCGGATGCGTAAAGAGGTGAGCGTCTTGCGTGGCATTGATATCCTTGCGGAATTTAACCAGGCTCAGATGCCCATCTTCATTGAACACGTGCAGTTGCGGCTTGAGCGACCAACTCTCCTGCCATGCTGCCGGAGTGTCGAATATAGCAGAATCGGCTCCAACCCCAACAGAGAACCCCAACGAAGTTAGGAAAATAATAGCACGCCTGTACATGGTTTATTGCTCCCTGATTCAGTAGGCAATCCCGACCGGACGCATTTGCAAATCGCTTTTTTGCTCTGCCTCGATACCAATACCCAGGATATACACTCCAGGCTGCAGTACCCCACCGCTCTCATCGCGGCCATCCCAATTCAAAGTCTGGGGCCCCGAGCCCTGCTTACCTCGTTGAATTTGCGCTATTCGGCTACCGTCTAAAGAGAAAATCTCCAACTGTACCGGAACATCACGGGGCAACCCAAAGAGCGTATAGTCAAGAACTAGTTCGTCATGCACCCCATCGCCATTGGGAGTAAAAACAGCAGATGAGAAACGTAGATCCTGCACCAGACCCGGGTTCTCTGCTGAGGCAGCCAGCACGCGCAAACTGTTGGTTCCCAGTTCTTCGCTGACATCACCCGCTTCTATCGGTTGGTGCAGGT
Organism: uncultured Gemmatimonadaceae bacterium; assembly: GCA_964520345.1. Lineage (GTDB taxonomy): Bacteria > Latescibacterota > UBA2968 > UBA8231 > UBA8231. The sequence continues at coordinate 64,937 of CAZFMY010000005.1, forward strand.
CTTCACTCCCCCCATTAAAAATCTCGCCCTGGAAAGTGTGGGCAAAATCGAAAACCTCAGAAGAAAAGACAACCCTTATCAGCGAATTATTGGCTTTGGTTACCTGTTGGGCCAGTAGGATCACCAAATCTTCACCTTCTAATTCAACCGCCGCAGGATCGACCGTGACGCCATCGACTTCCAATCGTTTGAATATAGTCTCACTAGTACCACTGTGAATTCGCAACGCATCAAACCCGGGCTCTCCGGTGCCAAACTCCGCTTTTAATTCATAGACGAAATCGGCCATCTCACCCAGCGGCACTTCGGCGACCCCCCGAGCCGGTTGGAGTTGATCTAGGAGAGCTATTTCTCCCAATACGCGGGTAGCCAGTACCGGGGAGGTTTCGATCCAGAGTGAATCCAGACGGGCGAATTCATCGAAACGCTCACTGTGCAGAATCAATTTTATTTGTAAATGCGAACCCCGGTTTAGATTGAGCGATTGGCCAGATTCGGTGGTGGGAAAGGACCAGAAGGTCCAGTTGTCCTGGTCGTATTCTACACCAGCCCTAATACCTGGTTTGGGACGTGTGGTCAGCGTCACCACTCCCCCCAAGCCATCGGCATTCGTTATCGCCGAGCTATGCGCTTTCAATACGCCTTGATAGCGCTCCTGCTCCACAACCACCCGCGTACCCATATCGGTGAACTCGTAGTAGAGGTCTGGATTGGCATCAACTCCGGTCCGTGCTTCGACCTCCATCCAAACATGTGCATCAGGGGCCTCCTGAGCTACTCCATCGACAATCCGCATTGGGGTAATATTCCAGAAGAGGCGCCCGAAATTAACAACAGCGCCGAGATCGATGATCGTCGTCTTATAAGTAGCCCGTCTGGGAATCCCCTCGCCCCAGAGAAAGAATTCCGCCACCGTTCCATTCCGTGCGGACCCGGAGTGACCAGAAGACTGATTCGCCGCGGCGTCTAGAATCGAATTCTTTCGTTTATAACGGACATAGCGAATGTATTGAAGGGGAAAATCAGCGATGATCTTGGGATTGACATTCTCCCGCGCATCGGCAATTATTTCGCCGATTGGATTGGAGGTATGGAGCACATCGTTATTGGTTTCGGGAGCGATAGAAACCTCAAATGCAGGAATGGCATCCTCATTGAGAGGCCTGCCATCGGAGCGATAAAATCCTTCATCAGGTGTGCTCAGAGCAAATCGGTGAAGGGGAACTGGAACCCCCAAATCAATGGTGTAGTATTCGCTGCCGATACTGTTGGCCGTCACCGGATTGTAGGTGGCCCCGTCCCCATCAATCAAATTGAGTGCGTTATCGACCGTCGACGAAGTCCCGCAACACCCCTTCCATGCCCGAGGACGCTCCCCATCAACAAAACCCAATTCATCGGGGTTCTTCTTCGGTGACCAATTCTGCAAAAAAGTGAAAACCGTGGTATCCGAATTGACCAGGAGCGGTTGGATCGAACTGGAACTTGCGGCAAAATCGATCATAACCTGAGCCGAATCGGCATCAGCCCAACCCATTCCGCTCCCTCCTATCTGCCAAAAAGAGATCTCTGCCGCTGAACTAGTCGCCAAAGCCGCAACGAGAGGAATTAACCACTTATTCACTCTACATTTCATCCCGAGACTCCTTCGCATAAATCTATTAAGAAAAAGTTCAGCTGCGGATTGTCTTTACTTATTATTATAGATCTGATATTTGAAAATAATTGACAAATCCCTACAAAGCAAATAATTAGCGCGTGGCCAGAGCCTGGGCATACTCCGCCAAAGCGTCCTCATTAATCGCCCACTTTTCGTAATATTTCTGCCTTAATTCAATATTGAGTTTTTTCAATTGGTGTTGTTGCTTTGCCTGCCGGGCAAAATAATGTGCTTTCTGCTTACTCAATTCGTAAGTCTGCACCCGTTCGGGCAATCGTTGCAAAACCTTGAAAATCGAATAGGCTTGATCCAAAGGCCTCGGATCCCGCAAAGAAGCCGGTAGAGGCTTCATCACCTTGATCGGACCTTGTAATTGATTCTCAGGTACGCTTATAGCTGCATCCATAACTTCTTTATAAACAATCCTTTCAAAGGCACGTAAAGCATAGAGACCGCCATTTTCGTCCGAATAGCGCCTGATGCTGTGTTGGGTCGCTAAGTCGGCCATGTCTTCCCCGTCCTGAACCTGCGCCAACAACGCCTGAGCCTCTTCCTCATCGGCGACCAGAATCTCTTGAATGACGATCTCCTCTGGCGTTGTATACAAGCGAGGATTAGCATCGTAATGGGCGCGTGCTTCCTCTTCGCTTTCCTGAAGTTTTACCTCGAGCAACTCGTCCCACAGCCCCTCGAGCAGTAACCGCTCTTTTTCTGCACCAACCTTTTCTCTTACCTCAAGCCGAGTGTCATATCCAGCTTGTTCTGCCGCGATACCCAGAAGCAGATCAGGAGCTCCCCTATTGTGGATTTTTTCTTCGATCAACGCGCTGTCAATCTGGGCTCTGCCCAAGCGCGAATTGTGCAATAAGTTACTCGCTTGCTGCAAAGTAATAATTCCGCCGTCATACCTGTAGAGTGGGGCTTCCAACTCGTCGGCACTCAATTGTGGACGGCCTGGGTCGTCGTTCCAAGCCGCGATAAAACGAGTTAAGTTTTCTGGCACCGAACGCATATTGCTCTCGGTGATAAGTTCGGCAATGTGGCCGCGTTTCAAATCTTCGATCTTCTGCATGAAAGTAGCCCGCTGAATCACCGTGCGATACTTTTCGAAAGGCACCAGTTTCTTATCGACAACCATCGCAATCTCCCAACCCTGAGGAGTGCGAAAAGGTTGGCTGTATTGGCCGACGGCAAGCGAAAAAACCTGCCCGTATATTTGGTCCGAAACTCGATCAAAGGCATAGTAGGATGCGAACTCGCCTCCATTTTCGGCGGTCGCCTTGTCGAGGGAATGCTTACGGGCCATTTCGGCAAAAGTCGCCCGACCCGACTCAATTTCTGCATGGACCGAGTCAGCCTGAGCGCGATCTCGGAGCAGGATATGAGCCCCGCGCACTGCGTGGCGTGCTGGATGAGACTCGAAATTGGCTCGCAATTCATCTTCGGTTATCTCTATCTGGAGTCCAACCTTTTCTCGCAGATAGGCTTGAATCATTGCTGTATGTTTCTCAAGCTCAAGGGCTTTAACCAGCTCTGGGTTTTTAGCCAACCCCCGTTCCTCGGCCTCGCGCACCATAAGTTTGACGTCGATCAAGGTCATGAGATGCTCGCGATATTTCTCAATCCCTTCTTTAAGCGAGCGATGCTGGGTTTGGATTGCGGCTTCATAACGACGAAATTCGCGCTCATCGATTTGATCCTCTCCGACCTGAGCCAAGGCCCCTGCTGCGACCTTTCCCCCTCCCTTGAACCCCGGCTCAATCGTTTGTTCTTGGCTACAACCAGCCAGGACAACCAATGCTAAAATCAATAACCACCCTGCCCCTAAGGGACGTCTTGTATCCAAATTCATTTGGTCTCTTTTCTACTTGCGATCAACTCGTTCGCAATACGTTTGTGATCTTCGCTCTTGGCGATCTGCCCAAGTCGTTTGTACGCTTCGGCCAGCGCCTGATGAGCTCCTAGCCATTCCTTATTAAGCGCCAAAGCTCGATTGAGCATATTTACAGCTTCATCGGTTCGCTGTTGGCTCAAATAGACCTGTCCTAGGGCGGCAAAGGCAGCGGTATGTTCGGCATCCACTTGAATGATCTGCCCATAGGCGGCTTCGGCCTGATCGAGGTAACCGGCGCGAAAATAAATATTTCCGAGGTTATTCAACGCCTCAATATGCCCGGGATTAATCTGCACTGCCTTGGCGTAATTAGGCAGCGCGACTCCAGTAAACCCCAGGCGGTTGTAAATGAAACCCAGGCTATAATAGGCTTCGGCATCATCTGGATCATTGCGCACGCGTTCCTGGTAGAGTTCTATATCCTTTTCGACCAATTTGACTTTCTCATACGCTGCGAGCGATTTTTCTCCAGCGGTCTCACGTCCCTCTCGCAAATGGATCTGGCCCAAGAGGCGGAACGACTCAGCGATACCGGGGTCGAGCAGAATCGCACGGCGAAAATGGTCAGCCGCCGCATTGAGCTCGTTCTGATGCATAAGCATCCGTCCCAGATGAACGTGAGCCCGGGCATTGGTCGTATCGGCCGTCAACGAGCGCTCGAAAAACTCAGCAGCCCCCTCAGCCTCTCCTTCTTTGAGCAGTGCTTCGCCCAGAGCATAGAGGGCACGCCCATGTTGAGGCTCCACAACCAAGACCTGTTCCAATTCCCTGCGCGCTTCCGCGTAGCGCCCCAGGCCCGAGTAGACTAATCCGAGGTTGAAACGAGTACGCAGATGCTCCGGTCTCAACGCAAGTGCGAGTTCGTATTCCCGAGCTGCATCGCCGTAACGGCCCTGTTTGCTGTACACCGCAGCCCGATTGCGCCGTGCCGGGGCATAGGTCGAGTCTATTGACAAGGCTTGCTTAAATACAGCCTCAGCTTCATCATAGCGATTCAGCTTCAGGTGGAGATTGCCGAGGGCAACCAGAAGCTCGGGTTTCTCCGATTCGAAGGCCAATGCCATTTCATAAAACTTGGTCGCCTCTTCCAGATCCCCCAGTACTAGGTGGATACGGCCGATGGTGGCCAGTACCTCCCCCGACTGAGGGTAACGCTTCCGAGCTTCTTCGTACACCGTCAGAGCTTCAGCGTAACGCTTCTCCCGGATCAATGCCCGCCCCATCAATAGCGGGTCTTCGACCAGTTCTTCGACCGGTCGCACCTCTGGCAAAGCTTGACCGGGCGATCTATCGACCGCAGCTTTTTGTTCCGAGTCGCACCCCAACCCAACTCCGAGCATAATCCCTAAGGTGTATTTGACTATTTTAATCAATTCTCTGATCGCTCCTTTAAGACCAAATACTGGTAGCCCTGTACGAACGATACGTTCTGTACCACTCCTGAAGGCCAACGTATCTCGATCGAATCGGCAACCTGACGATCTCCTAGACCGAAAAGCAATCGCGGATCGCTTGAAGAGAGATAACCTACATTGCGGCGAACTTCGCGAACCATGACTCGTTCCCCGACGCTCAATTCAACCCGAGCTCCAATTGCATCTCGGTTGCTTTCCGCACCTTGCAAGATCAGCCCCAACCACCCCTTTTCGTTGCCCCCATCATTGCGTAAAAGCGCCGGTCGGTCGTCCGAGTTATTCACCGCAATATCCCAATCTCCATCGTTGTCGATATCTCCCAATGCAGCTCCCCGACTGACCTGTATCAACTCCAGCCCCGGACCTCTGTCCCCACGTTCTTCGAAATCTCCCTGGCCCTGGTTTTCGAGCAGTTGATTCCGCTGAGGATAATTTGCAGCACTATCCACTTTTTCCACATTGTCATAAACGTGGCCATTGGCGACGAAGAGATCGAGATCTCCATCGCTCTCACAGTCGAAAAAAAACGTAGCAAAACCCAAGAAGGGCATGCTGGCTTTGGTAATCCCAGCGACAACAGTACCATCGATAAAGAACCCGTTACCTAAGTTGCGATAGAGCGTATTGCTCTCCCATTGAAAATTAGTTACGAAGAGATCTAAGCGCCCATCTCCATCTGCATCAGCCATATCGACCCCCATCCCCGCCTCGATCCCGCCTTCGTCATTTAGACTGCTACCGCTGGCCAGCCCTTTCTCGACAAAGCGGCCACCATCATTTCGATAGAGCATATTTGGAGCCATATCATTGGCCAGATACAGGTCGGGATCTCCGTCTTGGTCATAATCGCCGAAGATCACCCCCAACTCCTTGCCCGCGAGACTTATGAGGCCGAATTCCCTGGTCCGGTCTGCGAAGATCCCATGCCCCTCGCCACCCTCGTTCAAATAGAGCCGATCAACCTGACCGGTGAACTTACGCGGATCGCAATAAAGCCGCTCTTCCCCGTTGCCGATCCGGCAGATCAGCGGGTCCCGCGTCGGGTAATCCAGATAGTTGCCCACAAAGAGGTCCAAATCGCCATCTGAATCTACATCGGCAAACGCCGCACTCGTTCCCCATCCTTCATCTCCCACTCCGGCGGACTTCGTCACATCGGAAAAACGTCCTTCTCGGTCGTTGTGAAAAAGTACATTAGCGCCGAAATTCGTGAGATATAAATCAGCCCAGCCATCGTTGTCATAATCACCAACTGCCACTCCCATGCCATAGCCCTTATCACCGACTCCGGCTCGTACTGTCGCAGAGGAAAAAAAACCACCGCCGTCATTGCGAAAAAGTTCATTTGCCGCCTCCGGTGCATTCGACAAACCTGGCAGTTGTCCGGCATTGACTAGATAGAGATCCATCCTACCATCCCCATCGAAGTCGAAGAATGCCGCACCAGAGCCATACGTCTCTGGCAGGTAGCGTTTCCCTTCGGCACCACTTCGATGGACGAAATCAATCCCGGCCTGAGCCGCAACATCAACAAATCGAAACTCTGAGCCTGTAGCAAAGGTCCTTGTCCAACAAAGAAATAGCATCCCCACCCAACCCACTTTCATCAAATCTCTCCTCTGGGCACAGGTCCAAAACCTTCATCGACAATCCCTTCACCTCGACGGATGGAAATCAGTCTGTTGCCCTCAATCCCCTCCAACCGCTCTTCCACTCCATCTGGCCAGCGCACGACGAGGAGATCCACCCGAACCGCATTACCCAAACCAAAGTGCAACCGCCAATCATCCTGCGAAATATACCCGGTTCCCGACCGCACCTCCCGAATTTGCTGACGCTTACCACACAGCACTCTCACCCGAGCACCAATTGCGTTTTTATTAGCCCCCCCATCGATTAAACGCACCATAAGCCAGTTCTTGCGATTGCCTCCGTCGTTGCGGAGAATCGTCGGAGTATCATCGATATTGACGACTACAATATCCAGGTCGCCATCGTTGTCCAGATCGCCAAAGGCTGTCCCTCGACTCGACTTTTCCACCTCCATACCCAGACCCAACGACGGACTCACCTCGACAAAAGTATCGAAATCCTCATTCTCGAATAGCTGGTTGCGCTGAGCATAGCTGGTACCCAGATCCTGGGAATCGACTGCTGGGTAAACATGTCCATTGGCTACAAAGAGATCATCGTCACCATCGTTATCGTAATCGAGAAACCCCGTCCCCCACCCCAAATAGGTGATACTCTCCTTACCAAGAGCGGAATTGAAGCTGGTATCGGTGAAAAACCCACGCCCATTATTTTGATACAATGTATTGTTATCGTGCGAAAAATTGGTTACAAAGAGATCAAAATCGCCATCGCCATCGTAATCTCCTCCCGCAAGTCCCATCCCACCTTGCTCGCGCCCATCCTCGCTATAGGCAGTGGCCGATATCAGTGATACATCGCTGAAGGACCCCCCATCGTTGCGATAAAGCAAGTTGGGTGTCGAATCGTTGGCGATATAAATATCCAGGTCGCCATCCTCGTCCCAATCTCCGGCCATCGCGGCAAAACCGTAATATTCGTGCTCGGCAATCCCGAATTCATCGCTAGCCTCGCTAAAGCTCCAATCCGTTCCGGGTCCATCATTGCGATATAATAGATCTCGTTCACCCGGCATCCCGCGCGGTCCGTAGAAGACTTCCATCCCACGCCAGGTGCAATAACTCATATCCGACGGACGGAAATCTGGATCAAAATCGATATAATTAGCCAGATAGAAGTCTAAATCACCATCCAGATCGTAATCCCCGAAGGCCGCGGTTGAACTCCAACCAGCAAAACCAACACCTCGCTGTCCAGCCACATCGACGAAGGTCCCATCACCCCGATTGTGGTAGAGAGAATTGGGCCCGTAATTAGCCAGATAAAGATCGGGATAGCCGTCGGCATTATAGTCGGCCGCACTGACACCCATTCCCCATCCAGCATGATCTACACCAGCGGCCTTAGCTACAGCTGAAAAATTCCAGGTCCGATCGTTGCGATAAAGCTCCGCCCGGGGTTCAGTCCCGGGATGATATCCCCCGATCCGGGAACCGTTGACGATAAAAATATCGAGGTCGCCATCCAGATCGTAATCAAAGAGGGCAGTGCCGCCGGTATTGCATTCGACGATATGTTCTTTTTCGGGTGTTCCCGATACCGTTCTAAGATCGATCCCGACTTCTGCCGCGACATCGACGAATCGGGGGCGTAATACCTGCTGGTCTGGAGTCCTTCCACACCCACTTAGGATAATAAAAAATACTATCTTACAAATACAACCCATTTACTTTTGAACTCCCAAAGAGACCGCCTTGGCCCTTGCAGCTTTACCCTCAGCTACGCGGCCTTGTTGAATCAGAGCCGTACCGAGTCCATTAAGAGCTTCGACCATTTTTGCATCGAGAGTTATGGCACGACGAAAAGCTTCAACTGCACTTTGGTACTCTCCTAACACCAATTGGTTGTTACCCAAATTCTTAAAGGCAAGTGCATAATCGGTTTTCCACCGAACTGCCCGCTCGAAATAAGCCTCTGCTTCCTCATGAAGTCCCTCCAATGAATATACAACTCCTACATTATGGTTGGCCTCAGCATAGGTCGAATCCAGATCCAATGCCGACTGAAACTGTTCAAGAGCGGCTTTGAGTTCGCTCCTCCTCATATAGACCAAGCCCAAGTTGAAATAGGTAGCCGCCCTCTTAGTTGCACCGAGCGGAATGCTACGGCGATAGAGCAAACGGCGATAGTGATCCTCATCCATCGCAGCATTGCTCAACTGCTGGAAGAGTTGAATCATCCGCTCTCCCTCTTCAACTTTCCCCATGCGTGCATAAAGCGTCCCCAAACTGTAATAGGCCTCGGTATAACCAGGATCGGTTGCGATGGTTCGCTCCATGGCGGCTACCGCCTCTTTATCATCCTGCTTTCGCAAATAGATCAGTGCGAGATAATAATGCGCATGAGCCAATCCAGGATCCAATTCCGTTGCCCTGAGCAGAGCGCCCAAAGCCTTGTCGTTATAGCCCCGTGAGGATTGCAAAAAACCCAGTACGAAATGACCATAACCACTGGCTTCAGCCAATTCCAATCCCGCTTCTACTTTTTCTATAGCCTCCTGGTACCCATCACCGCGCTCGTTTTGAAGCAGAGCCAGCGCCCAATAGCCTTCGACTAAATTAGGAGCCAAATCGAGCGCTTGCTCAAACGACTCGATCGCCTCTTTCTTGCGATGCTCTTTTGCCAGCGCGACCCCCAGATAGTAATGAACCGCAGCATCCCCAGGCGTTTCCCGGGCCAACTCGGCCAGCACCTCGGCAGCTCTTCGCGTACGGTCCTGTTGCAGAGAGAGCCATCCCAAGCCGAATAGAGCCTTGCGATCGGCCGGATCATTCGCCAGGGCGCGCTCATAGACTGCGAGCGAGTGCGGAGACTCGGGGCCTCGCAACACATAGCGCTCCTCCACTCCACAACCAGTACAGGTCATCAACCCGATGAGGGTCCACCACCGCAATATGGAAAAGCGAAAGTCCATTTACTTAGAGTGAATAAGAGAAGATGAAAGATGCATAACGAGAGAAGCGTCCGGTGTCCCAGAGGGATACCGGACGCTTCTTTTCAAGACGAAAATTGCGCTGGATATCCTATTGCTGCAAACCCGCAAAAACTCGAATGAAAAGCAACGAGTTCGTTTCGGTAGCCTCTTCAAAAGCCCGACGTTCCCAACGAAACCCTGTATTCATCGTCAGCGAATACCCCAGATAAGCCGACCGATTAGACAACTGCAGGGCCAAAACCGTACCCGTAAAATCATCGATATAACCAGGTGGCAGGATCTCTGGCCGCGTTTCCAGGTTGCGGAAGAGGTTAAATTCAACCCCGTATTCGATAAAGGTTGTGGGCAGGATGAAATACTTCGAGGTCAGCATGTAGAATTGAGACCACTCAGTGATATCGAGATCAGTGCTGAAGGTCGGATTGATCTTGCGAAAAATGCTCTTCCATCGCGGCCAGAAAGACAGATTGTCGGTAATTGTCACCGGATAATCGATTTTGTTGATCATGCCAAGGAAGAGCCTGTTGTCCTTGATATCGGCCTCTTCTCCGCGTTGCTTGAACCAATCGTATTTAACCTTGTTGTAGATCTTTAGATTGCTAAAACGCAGATAATCCAGGGTCAAATACCCGGTCCAGATGAAGGTATCCTGAGCAATCAACGGGTCGATAACCTCCTGGAAGCCATCGGGATCGACCCACAGAATCACATCGTCTTCGATATCGTCCTGGACCGAGCGGGCATACTGGAACGCCCGAGCTTCGACTCCCGGCCAGTTCCACTGACCGGTAAGAACAGCATAGCTCATAGAAGCACTGCGCTTCGAACTAATCTCGTCTGCAGTGGACCGCCCAACGGTCAGCTTCAATGCTTCGGTGAGATGCACGCCGCCGTAGGCATTCCATCCGTCGCGATCCTTCCGATAGGGATAATCGGCGTAGTTATCGTTTTCAAAACGGTCAATGACATTGTTGGTATTCATATCGACCCCAAAGAGAAACTCGGGCGGATCGACATTATAGCGGAGAAACGGTTCTGAAAAATCAGGTTGCGCGTTGTCGTTCTGGTTGAAGTCGGAGATGAAATCCGAGTTCTCGTCATAACCGGGGAAGACCTGAGGATCGGCCTGCCCACCAACTCCAAAAGGCGATTCGCCGAAAGCAAAGTCGCCGTTCTGCCAGAGGCGCTTCCAATCGGCGAAGCGATCCTGGTCGTCGTTATCGTCAACAGCCTCAAAGGAATAGCGCTGGGGGTGTTCGTAATCGATAAACCCACGCGCATCAGAAATAAAAGCATTGGTCCGATACTCGGGCTCAAGTCGATATAATTCCCCATAGGCGAAGAAGGGGTAAACGTCCTGCGAGGCAGTTACGTAATAGGCCAGTCCCTCATCCTGGGCAAGTTCGTGTTGCTGGAAATTCTGGTTGGGAAACCGACGGAAAGATCGACTGAGAGCGATTTCCGACCGTAGATTAAAACCCTTGATATCATCTATATCGAAATTAAGACCGATGATATCCTTACCGGTTGGCAAACCGTATTCAAAGCGGATAAAACGCTGATTCGAACCATCACTGACATTACCGTGGGCCCGCTCTACGTCCAGGAAGACCGGCTCGCCCTGGCTATTGACTTGGAGATTAGACGTGATTTCGATCCGATAATCGTTGGCGATGACCAACTCGAACTCAATCTCGGCGATCTCCTGGAATGTGGTGATCTGATCATCGGGCTGCTGGCGGAAATCACGAGAGATATTGTAAGTGAGTTCCAGGGTTTCGGCTCCATTGGCCTCAATAACTCCAGCGCGCCGGACACCACCACGCGGCGAGGGAACAATCTCAGGATGGTCGACACCGTTGATGATGATCCGCTCAGCGAAAAGCTGGGCCCCACCCCGACCATCTTCGGGCGAATCGTCGGAAAGACGCAGAACGATCGTCTCGATATTTCCACCATTCTGAGCTTCGGTCAGCACACCTTTGAGAGAGTTATCGCCCAATTTACGCCCGGTCGAGAAATTGGCGATATTCAGATAGGTGAATCCCAGCTTGGAAAAATCCCCCAACTGCATCTTGGAATGGAGACCAAAGAGATTAGTCATATCGCCCAGCACTTGTCCGAGCGAATTTTCGAACTGCACTGCGGTGCCCGGAGATGCCAGCCGCGAAGCCAGAATAGTCGTCTGATATTTGTCCGAAGAAAAATCCCACTGGACGCCGTTGAACGAAGGTTTGGAGAAGGTCAACGGTGTCAGGGTAGTTCGCAATGCCTCACCGATGGTCATAGACGAGTAAAACTGGCCCTTAGACATCGAAGAGACTACCAGGCTACTGAACCATGATCGGTATTTGGGCCCTTTGCGCACCGTACTCCCCGAGGTCACCGGACTGTCAATCGACCAGTTGTAGACCTCGAATCCACGAGTGATATAATTGCCGTAGAGGTCATAGGTGCGAAACCCCTCTAGCTCAGTAGCCACATAGCGCTGGTAATTTTCGCGCGCATAGTTGCTGTATTCCTCTCCGGTCCATCTATAAAAATGGTATAAGCTCTGCGGGTACTGCCACTTGCGCTGAGAGGGCGTCATTGCCATATCATAGACGTCTACCCCCTGCGGTTCGCGCCCGGTGAGGAGGCCGACCCTTTGTGCCGAGGCTGCATCGTGCAAAAACAGAGCACTAGCCGTTGCAACAAGTATTGCTTTGAGCATGCACCTCACGATGGAACCCTCCCTTTTGGGTTTTCGTTGACAATCATCGAATTAGCTCACAACTACGATCAATAAGCAACGCCGATAACTCCGACCCGATTGAACTTCCCAATCCCGCTCTCTACCTCGAGTAAGACCTGATAAGCACCCGGAGGCACCGCATCACCACCCTCGTTCTTACCGTCCCAAGTCTCGGTGTATATTCCACCTATCTGCTCGCGATTGGCCAGGACACGCACGAGGTTACCGGCCAGGTCGTAAATCACAACTTTGATCGGCTTGGGTTCGGAAATCTGTATTACAGTGTAGCGAATATCGACGCCATCGTTAATACCGTCGCCGTTGGGCGTAAAGACCCGGGGATTGAATTCTACGGCACGAACGATCTCCCCTACCGATCTCTGAGTCAACGCGACTCGTAAAGCGTTTGTACTCACATCGAAATTGGCATTGCCCTCCAATACGGGCTGGCCAAGTATTTCGGACTGTGTATCCCATACTGTACCGGTAAAAATAGTGCCAAAAACCACAACGGAGCCCTTAAACAGCACTCTTATTGGGACATTGTGATCAAAGGTGATCTTATTACTAGTGAAAACAATTTCTAAATCTTCATCACTCTCGCGAACCATATCGGGTTCGACCGGCATCAACGGTTCACCCATCTCCAGACCGACGAAGGTTGCCGGCGTCGGAGTATCAATGCGCAACGCATCGAATCCATTCTGATTAGCAGAATTTATCCGGGCCCGCACATCGTAGGCAAAGAGGACTTCCGCACCCCCATCTATACTTGGTAGAACAACCGCATCGTCCTTATCGATAACTCCGATATCCGCTACGGGATTGGGATCCATCTCCAGCGAGATCTCTCCGACCACAGCAGCAGCGGGAGGACGCGAATGCTCGATCCGTAAAGAATCGATTCGCACCGTTTGAGTCACCGACTCGCTCTCCATTATGATCTGCAATTGGAAGTAGGGTCGAGGACTAGGTAAGGGGATTAATTGACCCGATTCGAGGGGTAATGACCAGCTACTCCAATTGTCGGTGTCATCCTCAATATCGCCCTTCTCGCCCGAGGACAACTTCTTATAATCCGCCTCCGAGACCACCACCTGACTCACAGCCCGAGTTTCGTTATCAATGACCTTTTTGAAGTGAACCAATGGGCTCTCATCCTGGCCGGTCTTCATGCGAATCGTGACCGAGGTCTTGCCCAATCCCTGTAGTTCAACTAATCCACTCTCCCCCAGTTCCAAAGCCCGTTGGGCCCAGGATAAGACTCCATAATTGGAGATTTCACCGAGATCGATCACTTGGGTCCGATACGTAGCCCGGGGAACAAACCCATTGCCATAGAGTTCAAACTCGGCAATCTCAAACGGATTCCGCGACCCTACCCGCAATTGAACAAAACGAATGAATTGCTGAGGGAATTTCATGGCAAAGATGCTGTTCGGATTAACCGGAATATCGCGCAACAGGGTAAAAAGGGGCTGTTCGTTTACATAGGTGAGCCCATTGCTGACAGAGATCCGATGCTTGCGCACAAAATCATCGGCAAACGGTTTGCCATTGGCATAAGTACCCTCCTGTCGCGGAAAAAACACCAAACTGTCGGCTGGCACGCGCGACCCAAAATCCAAAAAGAACGTACGACCGTCCTGATCGACACCGGCTGTTTTGAAGATGTTCTCTGTACCGGTTGCACCATCCCCGTCAATGATCGTCAGAGCAATGGGGTTCCTAGCTGCAGTATTGTCCCAAAGAGCAGCATTTCCCTCGCTGACCAAATCATTGGGCTTTCCGTATTCCCAAGAAAGCGTCGTAACAATATTCTCATCTGGAGTAAAACCGCGGATCTGGATCGCACCCGGACTACTCTCATCATCGATCTGGGCACGGACTTGGACCAGGTCTCCCCAGGAAAACCCACTCGCTCCGAGCACCCATTCTTCGGCAGCGAGCAAAGCCGGAAAGCCAAAGAGCACTACTGCGATGAGGGCGCGCGCCCTAAACATTATTGTGTATCCTCACGCGGATGAAGAGCCAGGTATATATCGCGCTTGAGTTTGAATTCTAAATCAATGGTCTCTACCGGTTCACCCTTATAATCGAAGCGCACAGCCATATCTGGGACCTCGACTGCAAATTCATCAACATCCCGATGTAGAACCGGAAAAACGATGTAGCCCACCGACTCCTGACCCGAAAAGACCATATCGGGTGGATAAACTGTCCGTTTCAGTTGATCGGTTATGGTCTCGAACTGTCGCCTCTGAATACCGGCATAAGCCCGCAGGTAGGGGCTGAAATAATCCTCGAGTAGCCCCTCATCAAGCACGTTGTAAACGCGATTATTAGCCGTGGTTATGGTGAGAGCATCGGGGTTAATAAAAACTTTGGGATACTCGTAGTTCTTGACTTTCAACAAGATTACGGTGAAGCGATTCGGAGTCCAATCCTGACCCCATGGCTTCCAATCTCCGTAAGTATAGGGGTTGGTCGATTCGGCGCCCTGACTTGAAGTAGCCGAAAATTGACGATTGAGGAAATCGTCCTTAAGAACCTGGAGGGAAACTTCCAGCCGGTCCTTGGTGTATACGATCGTCCCATCATCTAAAACAATCATCCCCTCGTTTTGCTGCGGGGCCGGTTCGGGAGGCGTCGCAAAGCGCCGCAACCCAACCTGAGATATGCACCCGGAAAGCGTGACCAGAGCAAGGGTCAGCAAAACACCCATTGCGACGTTCGTCCTTGTCCTCATCGAGACTGCCTTCCCCTGAAAACCGCATCCTCGCCGAGTTCCTGTATTGCACTTGCGATAGATCGGGATTTAACAATTGGGACAACTCTTGATAAAGAGAGATGGTGAAAATACCATCTCTCTTTATCAAGGAAAACCAAGCGATAGGGAAATATAAAACTCCCTACACTTTTTTAGCTTACGATCCTATTGGGCCATATAGGACTTAATCCGGCCCCAGCTGTCTGCTTCGACGGCGGTAGAACCGGAACCGCCCGAAGCGCCCTCAGTCTCCACAGTGATGAAATCGGAGCCATTGGAGTTGTCCTGGAACGCGCCATTAACCGGCGTGGTACCAGGCTGCTTCTCACGACCCAACTCCGGATTTTCAGTCTCATCAAACTGGAAGGTCAGACCGATGATCTGGTCGGGACCGAACATGTGGCGTTGGCTACCGTCGGGACCAGTTTTGTCGTGGAAAGTCCACACGGCCTGCTTAACCTCGTAGGTATAAGTCACCGAGCTTCCGGCAGGCTGCTCCAGCGGTTTTGCATCCGGCGGATCCAGTGTCCATTCGTAGACGAAGAAAGGACGTTCGGTCGACCAGAGGATGCTCTCCTGAGGAACGTTGAAGATCCAGGTGTCTTTCTGACCGGCAGCCGGCAAAACGCGGATACCATACTGCTGACCGGAAGTCATTTCAGTCTCGTTGAAATTCTCGCTGGAGTGATCTGCATCGACGATAATCTCAAGGGAATCGTCTTTCCAGTACTCCTGGGGATTTTCGACAAAGAGACCTAGCGAGTCATCAGTCACGCGGGCGAAATAGTAAAGCTGGTTGTCTGGGGAAGAACTCCATGCGACATAAAGAATGCAATCCCAGTCGTCTTTGGCCGGTGGCCATTCACTACCAAGAATCTCGAACATATTGTCGGGATTAATGGCGAATGCAGGATCAATCCAGCCCCAATCGTCATCGTTACCGTCGACAACCATATTGTCAGGATTGGGAATCTGCGGCATAAAATACGATGCCTGGTGCGCGGAGACCGACGAAGCGACCACGATTGCACACAGAGCAAGAAAAACGCCAATCTTCTTCATTAGGAAACCTCCATTATCCGTTTTTTTTCCGAACAGGCCCAATCCCATCCGGATTAGGTACTGATCTAAAATTTACGCCGATCTGAACCTCACCCTCCTTTCCAAAGAACTTGATTTAACTATGTAAGAGCACCTCTTATTATAATATAGTTAAATATAGGTGTCAATAGGTCAAAAAAAATATTTTCAAATACAAATTGCCCCCTTTTAATCAACCTTAGATTGCTTTGAAAAAAGAGCCGGTTGCCTTTTTTCAAAGCAATCTAAGGTGTCAAAATTGACGGGATTAATAATGCTCTCGATCACTTAAATTATTCTTGAGGGTTTTGCCACCATTTTAGCTAAATATTTCCCTGTCTGGTCCGATCGACCTTGTTGACAATAAAGGACCTTTTACCGACACTTAGCTTAAATCTCTCACCCATGGACTTCTCTCCTTGCGCGATCTATCCATCACCGTCGCTGCCCTGATCCTGATACTCACGGGATGGTATGCTCTCAACCGCTGGCTACTAGAAGTCTACCCCGAAGATCCCTCCGAAGAGGGCCGATACACCGTCATCCGCTGGGCTTCCGATCCCAATCCGGCCCGGACCGAACAAATAGCCCTCTTTAATCGGCTTTACGAAGACAAAAAAGTGCGCGTCGTCCTCGATCCCAGTGCCGATGTGCAAAAGATCCTTACCCAAGCAGCGGCCGGTTCGGGCCCGGATGTCTTTGATATATATAGCTATGCGACCTTTGCCCTCTACGAATCCAAGGGAGTGATGGTCAAACTCAACGATTTTATGCAAACCGCCAAACTAAGCCTGGACGACTTCTGGCTACATCGCCGAAACGCGCTGGCCATACCGATTCCCGATGCCCCCCCTTCAGCAAGTGAGTACGAGCGCTTCCGTATCTATGCAGTCCCCAACAATGTCAGTGCCAGTGTCACCTTTCTCAACCGCTCTCTTTTCGATGCGATCAGCCGGGAACGCGTTGCCCGGGGACTGGAAATGCCTCCCCTACCCTGGAACCATTGGACTTGGTGGGATTATGTTTATTTGTGCCAAGCACTTACAAAAAAGAGCGCTGATGGTCGACGGTATGAAACCTTTGGCTCTGGAGGTCCGGGTTTTGGAGGAGGTTTAAACAATTTCATCTACCAGGCCGGTGGCAGTCTGCTCAACCCAGATGGGACCGAAATTAAACTCGATTCCGACGCCGGCGCCATTGCGGCCCAGTACCTATATGATCTCGTGAATACCTTCCATGTAGTCCCATCCGCCGAGGACCAATCCGCCCAAACTGGAGGGGGAGGTTGGGGTGGACAATCGATATTAGGTTTATATTCAGCGGGAAAACTAGGTACGATTCTCATCGGCCGTTGGGGCCTTATCAAGGTTAGACGCGAAGCCCGTTTTAACACCGAGATATACCCCATGCCCCGCTACGTCCCTTATGATGAATGGGAACGCTGGATGAGCAATCCGGCAATTCGCGCCAACCCCTCCCTGCGCGACGGTCCCTGGGGTGAACAAAGCGCGGAAAGCCGCAACCGCGGAAAAGCAGCTGAAATGGGGGGACGCGTAACCGCAATCCGCAAAGGCACCGAACATCCAGAGGAAGCCTTTTACTTTCTTGAGTACCTCTCTAGTCCCGACTTCAACAACCTGCTGACCAAAGATGCCGATGCCTTTGGCAGTCGCAAAAAGTTCTCCGTGGCCTATTTCTCACACCCCGACCCCGAATTCCCCAATGAGAACCAACACCGTTCTGCTCTGCTTGATGTGATGGAGCAGACCGTGGAAGAGCAGGCGGCGGCTCATGGAGCCGCTTTTGATATAACCCGGCTGATCGGGGCTTTAAGTACCAACCTCATCAACGCTGCATACCGACCAGCGGACCCTGCAGCGCTAAAAACCTATAGGTTTCTCAGCCGCCAAACCGACCAAAGCATAAGCACCAATCCGACCATCGGGCACGCCGCCGTTGGCGAAATGGCTGCCCGTATGCGAGAAGCCATGGAAAAGGCCAAGCAAAACCGAACCCTTTCCGAGCGCGACCACTCCATCGATCTTATTGGCATCGCCGTGCTCCTTATAGCAATGGTCGTTGGCCTCGCGTTCTACGCCCGACGGCAGCGCGCGGAGATGGCAACTTGAAGGCCCGTGAGAAACGAGCACTGATCTGGTCGCTGGCCTTCCTGGGCCCAAACCTTACCGGATTCCTGATTTTCACCTCATTGCCGGTGCTCTTTTCTTTCGGTCTGGCCTTCTTTCAATGGGACACCTTCTCCCCTGCCGAGTTCATCGGCTTTGATAATTTCATCCGTTTGCTCAGCGAACCCAAGCTATGGTTCTACTTCTACAATACCCTATTTCTGATGTTGGGCATGCCACTTTCTATAGGCGGCTCGCTCTTCTTGGCCGTCGTGCTCTCACAGAAACTCAGGGGCATCATCATCTACCGCACAGTCTTCTATCTGCCCACCGTGACCAACGGAGTAGCCCTCTTTTTACTTTGGAAATGGCTCTACAACCCCAAATACGGTCTGATCAACACGGTCTTGCTCCCCATAATTTCTTGGCCCTACTTCTCGACTCTCAGCCGCATCCTGATGATCGCGCTGACCGGGCTTGTTTTGCGCGGATTAATCCGCAAGGTACGATCCGAATTTCCCAGTAACGGCGGTGAAACCCGATCGCTGGTTATCTCCTCGCTGCTGCTATGCACAACCTCATCCCTTACTCTATATTGGATCGCCAGCGGTCTTAGCCATTACGGCGACCCAATTGCCTGGATCTCGGGTCGCTTTACCATCCTCTCCGGCCTGACCAGCATCGACGATCTGCCGAACTGGCTCTCGAGTAGCGTCGATTTAGGATGGCTTTCTGCACTCGGACTCGACCAAGCCGCTTATTGGGCCAAAACCGCCATTATCCTCATGGGCGTCTGGGCCTCGATGGGCGGAGGCAATATGATCCTCTATCTAGCGGCGCTGGCCAATGTCCCCGAAGAACTTTATGAAGCCTCTGATATAGACGGCGCCTCCAAATGGCAGCAGTTTTGGAATATCACCTGGCCAATGATTGCACCGACGACCTTCTTCATCTGCGTCATGTCCATAATCGGTGGACTCCAGGGAGGATTTGAAATTGCCTATTTGATGACCAACGGCGGGCCCGGTAAAGATGGAGACAACACGGTCACCCTCGGCTATTACATCTATCGATCAGCCTTCGAGAATCTAGAATTCGGCTACGCCGCTGCAGTCGCTTGGTTTATGTTCGTCATTATCTTCGCGATCACTTTATTGAACTGGCGCTTCGGCCGGGGCAGTATCCACTAGCGCGAGGCGCATATGGCTAAAGTCGAACGCAGCGCAACAACCCATGGATTGAGCCACGCCTTTCTAATCATATTTGGCTTTACCACCCTGGTTCCCTTCCTGTGGATGGTTCTCACCTCCCTTAAGAGCGAAAACGAAGTTTTCCAGAGTCATATATGGCCTCAAGAAGTCCGTCTGGGCAATGAGGGCGACCTGCTGCGCACCCGCGACGGGCGTCCCCTCCTTGATGCAGAAGGCCAACCCATCCGCATCACCCTGGGCAACCCGATGATGGTTGGCGCACCGGGCGATCCTATTCACGACCAGAAAGGCCGTCTAGTTTACGACCCCGACGGCCAACCCATACCGATCAAAAACGTTGTAGACCAAGATGGACTAGCGGCTTATAAGAACCGTTGGAGTCCGGTTCTTGTCGGAGGCGTTCCTCTGCTTTTGACGCGCAGCCTGCAGGAGAAATGGCAACAACGGCTCATCCAACAACGACTGAGTTGGCGCACAGCTGAAAAATTACCCCTGGTCCACGTCGAACTCGTCGATGGCTCGCCGCTGGTCCACCCCAATGGCAAACCCTATACCTACCGCGATATCTCCTGGAGCCGCATCGGCGATCCAGTCCTGGATATCCACTCCAAAGAGCCGATTTTGGACGCCGATGGAAATACGATCTCCTTCCGCCCGGCCTTCCCTCTGCTCAAAAGCGATAATGACCCGTTGATGCGGAACGGCGTCGATGTACTCCGCGCCCGTTTGCCCGCAGAAAATACACTGCGCATCATTTACGGCAGCGACGTAATGAAAATCAGCGAGTCCCGATTCATGTGGTCCAACTATATCCGCGTTCTTCGCGACAGAAACATTAAATTTTCACTATATGGGTGGAATAGCCTTTTCGTCGCTGTCTGTGTGATGGTCGGACAGGTGCTAACCTCTGCAATGGCCGGTTTCGCCTTTGCCCGACTCGAATGGCGCGGACGCGATGCCGTGTTCTTGCTCTACCTGGCAACCTTAATGGTCCCCGGGGTCGTCACTCTGCTGCCCAACTACGTGATTCTCAAAAGTCTCGGTTGGCTCGACTCGTTCCAGGCCCTGATCGTACCTGCGATGTTCACCGCCTTTGGCACCTTTATGATGCGACAATTTATGATGGGGCTACCCAAAGGGCTCGAAGAGGCGGCCGAGATTGATGGTGCCCACCTTTGGAAAACGTTCTGGTCCATCATCATGCCCCTGTCCAAACCGGCGTTAATCACCCTCTCTATCTTCTCGTTTATGGGCACCTGGCAATCCTTTACTTGGCCGTTGATCGTCACTCACTCCGAACAGATGCGAGTCCTACCGGTCGCACTGCGCTACTTCGATTCCTCACAGGGGACCAACTATTCACTCTTGATGACTGGTAGCGTACTGATGATGTTGCCGATGATCGTGCTATTCATTTTCGGCCAGCGTTTTTTCGTGCGCGGCATCCAATTGGGGGCGCTAAAGGGCTGATCCCGGCCTTCCATTATAGAAATTCGCGTCTTTGGAACACCCTGGGTTCCGACAAGATAACCTCGATTTAATTATTCAAGTCCGGTTTCGAAGTTCGAATTCTGGGGCATTTCGCTCTCCTCCTCTATTTCCCAGTCCTCATCCCGCTCGGAAATTCGGTCGCAATAAGTGTAAAATTCACAGCGGCCGCACACCCTCAGGTCGTTGGTTTTGGCAAAGGCGAACTCTTCAGCAAGAGCTTCGATCTCTGTCGTGATATGCGCCAATTTCGCGCGCACTTCCTCGTGCTCTTCCGCGGAATAACCGATAGAATACAAATCCTGTGGATAATTGGCGTGCCAGTAGACCAGTGCGATCCGTTCCGGATCCACCTCGCGACCGCCGTTTAAAATCGCCCCAGCCTCGGCCAGGACGAAGCGATAAACCAGTGTCTGCCAGTTCAGAGCATACGCAGATTTATCCGGTTTTTTTCGTCCGGTCTTCCAGTCGAAGATCCAAGCCCTACCATCTTCGCCAAGCAGTACCCGGTCGAATTTGGCAACCAGGCGACGGGAGGCCAAAGGCACAGAGAGCATGGTTTCGCTGAATACTTTCCCTAGTGGTAACTCCGGACCCAGTTCGCACCAGTTGCGCCACCAATCGACGAGGAGTTTATCATCGCTTCTGCACACCGATTCCTCGACATCCAATCCCAGACTCTGCTGTAAAATCAGATGATGAAACTGCGAACCCCGGTTAATGGCCCTCTCCCACTCGCTAAGTCGGTCCGTCAATGGAGCGGGCCACTCCATCCGCCGCAGGTAGCGGAGTAAAAACCGGCGGCGACATTCTCCGAAGGCCTTGAGGCTACTCTGGCTGTAATTGAATCCCTCAGGTATCATCTATTCTGCAATTGGTAATAAGCCTCTAGCTGACGAAATGATTCGGCTTTCGGCACCGCATGCGACCGGGTCGCACGTGGGATCTCGCGACTCCAACTAATAGCCAAATAACGTCGTGCTCGAGTAATGGCCACATAGAGCAACCTAAGCCGTTCGGCAATAACTTCTATATGAGCAATTTCGGTAGCCGATAACCGCTCCGACCCCCTCTCGCCAATCAACTGTAACATCTCCGCACGTGCTTCTTCACAAGGATCGCCGTCGAAGAAGCCGTAATCGCCTAAAAACCAGTCGTCGAGATCGTGGGGAAACCAGTCACCATCCACCCCCATGACATAGACCAGATCCCATTCCATCCCCTTAGCTTTATGCATCGTCGTCAGGGTAATCCGACCGGGCCGAGGAGCAAATACATCTTCCTCTTCGGCCAGGACTCCCGTCCGACCCTTTACCGCCAGACTCAATTCGCGCACCAATTCAGGCAAGCGCCAATCCGGATTGTGCTCCGCACGAGTGCGCAGATAAGACGCTAGCTTATGAGCCCGTGCCAGATCCCCTGCATCTAATAAATCCTGCGCCACCGTCATCAAAAGTTGATCTATTGGTAAGGAGGCTGCCCTGAGCCAACGCCGCAAATAGCTGCATAAGAGCGCGATCGCCTCGATATTTTGCGGCTCAATCTCATTAAACGGCGCCAATGCTTCTACCACCTTGGCGCCGGCTGCCGGGTAGAGCAATGCCTCCGGCCTATAACAATTGCGCAATAACTTGGATACAATCTCCTCATCCCCGGTTCCAGTGGGTCCGGGCCAAAATCCGACCAACGCGTGATACACCTGTTCCAGGCGATTGCGCCCCAACGGATCCGCGAGAAAAAATAGAATCCGACTTAGCATATCACTCACCTGCCGCGCCGAACGAGGATTTTGCAAAACTTCGTCGAAATCGGTGCCAGCCTGGCGCAGCTGCTCGCTCATCTCATAACCAATTCGATTCGTCGATACCAGCACCGCGACCGTCAAATCCGGATGTTGCTCGACAAATCCCTTGGCCCTTCGGGCGATACTTTTGAATTCATCCTGGCGATTGTTATATTCGCGAAATCCAATCGCACTCTCCTCATTATTTGGATTCTGCTGGGGATCATCTCGTCCGGTAGGCAAGATCAACTGTGAGCGAAAAGCTCGTTCGCGAACTTCGGTAAGTGGATGTTCGGACACTGCCCACTCGACTAAGAAATTAGCTAGATCGATAATTCTCAACGAACTGCGCCCCGATATTTTCATTTCCTGCACCTCGACATCATCTCGCTCCAGGAACTGGCGCAAATAACGCGGATCTGCTGCGGTAAAGGTGCTCATAATGGCCTGGTTTGGATCGCCGACCCTGATCCAATCCCCGCCTGGTCCTGCTAAAAGTGAGAGCAAATCCTCCTGTAATGGGACACTATCCTGCGCTTCGTCCTCCAAAATCAGCGGCCAGCGCCGACGGTAGCGGGTACCGAGATCGGGATGGTCCTGCAATAGTTTGACCGCCATCCATACAAGATCGTCAAAATCGAATCCGCCAATGGTCTCTATTTGCTGCTGATAGAGTTGGTAAATCTCGGCGCCGATACGCAAAAATTGGTTGAGATCCTCGGCTCCTCCTTCACCGATTCGCGCCAGCAAATCCTCAGCCCGGAGTTGGCGATTCTTGGCAGCGGTAATCACGGTGCGGGCTAGTTTCCGAGCGATCTCGTACCACTCTTGTTCCCAGCGTTCATCAACGTACTCGCCCGGTCCCAAGCGACCCCATATCCCCTTATTCTGGTCGTTCCAAATTCGCACCGATTTATCCAGTAATTCCCCGCTTGAACGCTCGTCGAGAACAGCGAATTCGCTGGCAGTACCAGCCAACCCGGGATTGGCCTGGACAATGCCATAGGATAAACTGTGCAAGGTCCTGACATCATAACCGACCTGGAGTAAATCCATTTCTTCTAAACTCTGCCGGATTCTTGCTCGGATATTGTCCACTGCGGCGTTCTGATAGGTGACGATCAGCACTTGACCACCACCGGTATGCCCTTCGGCTATCAACCGGGTCGCCAGAGCGACTATCGTCGCAGTCTTGCCGCTACCTGGCACTGCCGAAACACCCATCATCCCCCCTCGATAATCGAGGATCTGACCTTGGCCTTCGCGCGGTTGGAATGGACTCACCGGCACTCCTGCATAACTTCTTGCACACTCATCATCAATGGTCCGTCCTGCGACTCACCACGACCTTCCGAATCTGAGGAATAGAGATAGATCCCCTCACTGCAACGCAGACACAGCCCCCGTACTAAGCGGTATAGATTCCGGTTGCGAATTGAGAAATCTACTGCGTCGGTCCATCGTTCGTCACGGTTCCAACGCCTGGTCAGCACATAGTGATTGGTCAAAGGCTGATGCAGCGGTTCCCACCAATTCATCGAGCCAATGTCCAGCCATAATTGGTAGCGCGCCACATGACCAGAGAGCAAATAGGTGTACACTGGTGCGACCAGGGCAATTGACTCAGGTGCATCCTCGAGATCGAAGTCGGTCAAATACTGGGCTGCAACGATCCCGGAAAGGACCATATCGACATAATGCTGGCCGATTTCGCTGCTCTTAAGTCCCATTGCCGGAGCCGCCTGGCGGAACGCACTTGCCGAAGCAATCAACTTGCTATAGACCTGGGCGTCATCTGGTTCTAGTTCGGCACGCGAGAGCACTTCCCCGAAAAGTCGGCGCAAAAAGTGGTCGCAGGGTTCGGGGTCTCCCTTGCGATAGCTATCGATCCATTCACGCAGTGCCTCATAACGCCCGATAACGGCCTGACCAATCCGCTCGCTCATATGTGCATTGAGTTCGCTGACCGCTTTGAGTCGACCCGAACGCGGCTCGTACAAATGGCGCAAAATAAGCTTTGCCCGCAGGGGATCTAAGGGTTTGAGCGCTTGCTCCAGAGCCTCTGAAAGATCAAAGAGCGAAAGCTTATTAGTCCACTTGGGATGGGCGAGTATCGCCAGCGCCAAGCAAGTCCTGACCACCGGCTCTTCACGCAGCGTTTCATAGCGACGAATCACTGCAAACGGAATCTCAAGAGCTCGAAATGTTTCGGCTAAGAGAAAACGCAAGACCCCATCAGCATGGGGAGCGACGACCGCGATTTCTCCAGGAGCAACCCCCCGATCTATCAACTGGACGATCTGTCGTGCCACTACCTCGATCATCTGCGAGCGATAGCGGGTCTGGACCAAATCTACCACCGCCTTACGGTACGAACCGGGTCCACCGGGCCCCATCCCCTGCCCCAGCTTTTCGCCGACCCGCTCTGCAAAAGCGAGCAGATGCGGATTGACCGAGGGAGTTGGATCAACCTCGACCGTCTCCTGACACAAGTGCTGCAACTCCCCGGCACTGGAGGCATCGGCTCCAAGAAAAATTCGAAAACCAGCACCCAGATCTCCACCCAATAGCGCCGAGTCGCACTTGGGCAATAACCGGCGGATGAGATCGTGGGCGACCGGAACCAACTCCTCCACCGAGTCAACCAGCAGATGGCGGTAGCGCTCGGTGAAGTAACGCCAGAATTCTTCTCTGGCGACCAGATGCCGATTGAAGACTTCAAAAACCAACGACGCATCGAGGAGACCTTGCGCTAAACAATATTCGCGGAAGCGCTCGATACATACCTGTACCTGATCATACAAACGCAACCGACTCTCATCACCCACCCAAGCCTGGCTCAATCGCGGAGCTAGTTCGTCAATAGCGAAATCAGAAGCAGCAGCCTTGTTCAAGTCGTCGAGCAACTGAGACAGAATCCGCTGAGGACGCATCACCACCCCCTCGAAATATCCCTCTTCAAGCAGCGGCTTAATCAGTCGCCCCATCAAGTACTGAGCTATCTCGTAATTGAGGAACACGGGAGGCCGCTCCGGTGCGGCAAAACCGGCGCTCCCAGCCACCAGCGGCCAGAAAAGTTGGATCATCCGACTCGCCAATCCGTAGTAGGTCACCGAATCGACAGCGCCATAGGGTCCTAAATCGAGCAGGGCCAACTCTTGCCGCAAACGCCGAGCAGTCGATCTCTCTGGCAAAAGCACCAGAATCGCGTAACCTGGCATCCCGGACTCAAGCAAAACCTGCAACCGCCCGATTAACGCCTGACGCTTTGCCCCTACCAACGGCCCGGACAGAAAGCAGGAATACTCCTCTGTCAAAGGGCTATTGATCGCCTTAGTTAAATCCGAGTCCATCGGCAAGTACCTGGAATATTCTCGTAGGCTAATTGAGACTCGGGCAATACGCCGAGACCATTGACCATACTTGACAATCTCTTGCAAAACCTGACCATACGGAACTATGGACAGATGAGTGGAGACAAGATACCTACTACAGTACGCATTGGAGAATTTTTCACAGAAGCTCAGGGCAAAAAAAAACAGAAGCTTTTCCCAGCCTCTGTCCCATAGCACCAAGTGACCTACAATCAGCTTAGTTTTCGATTGCGCATAAAGATATCGACGACCTCAGCGGAGTCGGCCGCCGCAACCAAGCTTTCCCGGACATCCCGATTTTGCAGGAGGCGCGAAAGCGAGGCTAGGAGTTTCATATGCTGTTTTTGGTGTTTACGAGGAGTGGCGAGAAGAGCAATAATACGAACAGGTTCGCCATCGAGTGCACCGAAATCGACCCCTTGCTGCGAGATGCCGATGGCCAGGAGCTGGCGTTCGATCCCATCCTCGTGAGCATGAGGCACGGCCACGCCCTTGCCAATCCCCGTTGAGGCTTCTTTTTCACGCCGAATCAGGCCGGCGAGAAAACGCTTTTGGTCCGATGCGGCCCCGACCTCTTCCAGCACCGATGCCACCTCGCGAATCGCGTCGAAGTTGCGTTGCGCTTTAAGGCCCACAAGGACATGACTGGGATCTAATATACGTTCCCATTTTTCCATATTCGCGCTCCACTCTAACGCGGATTAAGAAAGGTAGAGGATGCAACAATGTCAAGGTTATTAGTGCAATGAACCTGCTCTTTTGAGCAGATCTCTCGCCTCGTCGCTGCGTCCCTCCTTGCGCCGAATATGAGCCATCAATCGGAAGGGATCTGGTTTCCACGGATCGATATCTGCCGCTGCCGAAGCATGGAACATTGCGCGTTCCAAGTGGCCTTGCTGGTACAACTTGAGGCCGACATTGAATCGCACTGTCCGCGAATCGTGCGCAATTAGCGCCGCCCTCTCATACGCCGCAGTCGCCCCCTCCTGATCGCCAATCCAACTCCGTTCTTCCCCTGCCATAAACCAATAGTTACTCTGAATTTTCCGTACCCAGGGATCGCGAACATAATCCGCTACCAACGCATTCGCCATCTCGATCTGGCCTGGGACTGGATTTTCTTCCTCAGGAGCAATCACCAAATGATAGACTAAACCCTCTGGCATAAATACTCCACCACGCACGGGGGCCCTACGCGGAACCAAGTAAAATAAGGGCCGGGGTCCCTTGGCCAATTCAGCTTCGCGTTCTAAGCGCAACAAACCCTGATCTTTTTGTGGTAGCAAGTGCTCTTCCCTGCTCAGCAAGTCGGTTCCGCGACCAACTCTATTGTAGAGCGAAATATCGGGCCTGATCTTTTCAACCCGCAAGAGATAATCGAGCACAAAGGCCGCATCGTCCCCCTCGGCGATGAGGATCGCGTCCTGAGGCAAATCAGCGAGAATATCACGGCCATAATTTTCTGCGATCCTGTTCTGGCTTCGGTCCGATTCAGCATAGTGCTCCCGTATCATCAGGGCTACGACGATTGCACAAACGGGGAGTACAACCCTAGTTCGGCCATGACGCCTCAACCTGCGAACCAAATCATCAAAACCCAAGGCCAAAAATACAACCAGTCCCAAAAGGCTGAGTAAATAGAATACCGGTAGACCGTTCGGATCGCGGTGATAGTTGAGCGCAGCGAGCAAATTGCACAGCACTGCTCCGCCAACTACAACCAGGGTACTGCGATCTCGACGCCAAGCCACTGCGATTCCCCAAAAGATCAACGGCAGGAGCAGCAGGTGGAATTCTCCCTCAACTTGTCTCAACCATCGCTCGGCATTGAGGATCATCCCCTCTACCGGCAAGGAAAAAAACGATCCCCGATAAAGAGCACCGCTAAGGTGCTGCCATAGCGCCGTCGGGTCGTCAATCGGATCCCAATGGAATCCCGGTCCCCTGCCGTTGCGCAACGGTATATAGGCAATGAGACTGCTCCCCCCCAACCACGCCAATAAGCCTTTGACCAGAAGCTGAGGTTGCCGCAGCAAAGCCGGCCAGCGCCAGACCAGGACCGCGACCAAGCCCGGCCAGACAAGTACCTGCATCAGGTGAACCGTCACTCCCAAACCCATGAGCCAACAGAGCAGCAGCAAATTGCGCAAGTCTTTGCTCTCGCTCGTGCGCAAAGCTTGAACCACCACCAGCACCACCAGCAAAAGAGCTTGGCCATACACTTCGGCAATAACAGCCTGGGACCAGTAAGTGCGCGAAAAAGCAAAGACCAGGGCCGCCGACAAAGCGACCCATGGTTGCACCCCCCGCTGCTGGAGCATAAGAGCCAGAGCGCCACATGCAGCCGCGGCAAAGAGCGCCGAGGCAACATTGATCTCGTGGGCGGGACTAGCAAAAGGCAGAATCAGGGCAACCAGGCGACTGCTTAGGCAAAAGAGCGGGTAACCTGTGGGATGAGGTGTCCCCAACCAGAAAGCGGCCCCAATCAACTCTCCGCTCCCTTCTACATAAACCGTTGGACAGAGCGTCAACCAATAGACGAAAATCGCCATCACTGATGCCGCTAATCCCGTAATTCTCGCCCTCATTCAGGATCCCAAACCCAATTGGACTCGTTCGAGCCAAGCACTCCACTCCGGGCTCTTAGTCGCCCATGCGTGGAGCAGAGCAATCAATACCCCCTGCAGAGCCCAGACTTTCAACCGTGAACCGGCGGTGCCAGGTCCGTTGCCAACCAACGGAAAGGGCATTCCCCTGAGCCCTAGTATCAACCCGCACCAAAGTAGCGCAGCTGCCAATGTCACCAGCAATCCATAGCGAAAGGTTTCAGGCTCATAAACAAAGTGGACGATCTTCGCCCTCGGAGGAACGACCACCGCGCGAAACACGTGATTGGCTTTGAGGATCTGTCGTTCAACCCCATCGACAAAAGCCTTCCAACCCGGATAATAGGTATCGCTCAATACCAGAATCCCACCGGTGTGTTCGCCCAATTCCAATACAACTTCTTCATTTTCGTAGCGCTCTATTTCGACCATCCCCCCCGCCCCAACTCTTTCCGAAAGATTTTCTTCAAGCACCACTTCGCCCCGCATGGAAAAATCTCGAGTCATATATGCGAGGCGGCGAGCAGGATCTACTTCGCGGTGGAATTGCCCCACCAGGTACGCGCGGGGCATTGATTCGGGAAAACGAGACACAACGATATCGCTCTCGAAAATCAAAGCCCCAGATGGTTTTCGGCTCTGCCGGTATTGTACCAGATAGTCAATCGATGCTAGAGGAGCTAAAATCGGATAGTTGCGAGCAAGTTCTCCATGACCGTACAAATGCAAAGGGCTCCACCCAGGCAATGTATTTGCTAAGCCGTAGAGCCCCCCTGAATAAATCCGCAGCGTCTCTGAATAGCGCCGATAAGACTCCAGGTCGTAAGCCCATCCCCCATGCCAATCAAAAGGCGTATTTTTCTCTGATACCAGACTGATAATCCGCGGTGGCGCTGGCTCGTTGTGATCAGCTAGAATCGCGCTGGCAGTATCCGGAATCCGGGTATAGGCTTCAGGTTCTATAGTGCTGTTGAACTCGGCACCGAAACTGTAAAGTTCGACCCATATCGCCAACGGCGCGACCCAAGCGACTACCCTTCGCGCACGACGGCCAAGAAACCACACCCCCAGTCCTAACGCAATTAAAAACCGCAAAATATCGATCCGCAAGTGGTGGATATACCGCTCCAACTCTACTCTTGCTCCCGGGGCAATGGCGAATAGATCGACGCCGTTTATATAGAGCGATAGGGCCACGATAATCCCCAGCCCACCAGCCAAAAGCCAACCGCTTGTTCTGCGGTGGCGATCGATCCGCATAATCTGGTCGACACCTAACCCACAAAGCACTGCTGCCCCAAGAGCAAACCACAAGAGAAACCGGGTAGGGATCCGAAAAAAACTCAAGCCTGGAACTTCATAGAGCAGGGAAAAAATCGCCGTGTACTTCCCCAGCGCTAAAACCATTCCCACTAGAGCTAATGCCGCAAAAAACCCACTATGGCCATCTCGTCGCTCGCGCAGAGCCACCCAGGAAAAAATCAGCGGCAATACTCCGATATAAGTGCAAAGCTGAATGAAGAAACCAACCTCGCGACTCCAATAAGTCCCATGCGACGAATTGCCGAAAAAATTGGGCAGCAACAAAGTCACCAACCGTTCAGGTGGTAACGACATTGCGATAAAGTGCTGCCAGGAAAGCCCCAGCCCGCGATTCGACCACTGCACCAATTCAGCCGTAGGCCAGAGTTGCACCGCAGCGAGGGCAATACCCAGGACCGGAGCACAAACCAAGCCGCTGGCGACTCTGATTCCCACGCTATCTGCCCAGATTCGATAGATTATGTAAGCCGCGACAGCAACCAGCCCATAAACCGCAGCCTGTGGATGACCGGCAAGCAACTGTAAGGCGGTAACCAGCGAAAAGAACAGCATATAAACCCAGTTCCGCCGACTCAGCGAGCGATCCACCAATACAAAGAGAAACGGCAGCCAGGCACATACATCGATAAAGTTGGGCGACATCGCCCGAACCGTCATATAACCGGCCAGAGAATAACAAAGTCCCGCGCACAAAGCTGCCGTTCGCACCGCACCCAATGAACGCAGGAGTGCATACATACCTGCGCCTCCCAGCCACAGATGCAAAACAATATTCAGATTAAGGGCCGCGTAAGTCGGAAAGACTAGGGCCAGCAGCAAATTTGGAGGATAGAGTGCCCCTGCCTGGCCTTCGGCAAAGAGGGGGAAACCACAGTTGATCGCCGGATTCCACAACGGCAATTCCCCCTGTTCGAGAGCACGGGCGAAGAATTCGCGAAACGGATAGTTCTGCACCATCACATCCTGGACAAAAAAAGCGCCCTCTAAGGTCGCTGCGGGCCAGAAAAAGATGCCAACCGCAACACCGAGCAATCCCAGAGCTCCCAGGTCACCCCGCCATTGGCTGGTTTTCATGGTGCAATCCCCCGGGGGCCGAGATTGGCACAGAGCCTATCCGCTGCCAGCGCGTGCCCAGCTGCATTCCAATGGCTATCACGCAAGTAGAGCGTTTCGGTTTGCGCCCGTTCCTTGAATTCGTCAAGCAGATCTATCAGATGCAAATCGTAGCGCTCGGCGAAATCCGCCAGTCGGATATTGGGCTTGCGCAAATCGAAATCTCCAGCCAAACCATGTAATTGGCGTTTTGCTAGCCAGTTATCTTCTTCGACTTGAACAATCGATGGAACATAGACGATGGTCAACTGGGCTCCACGCGCTTCGACGCGTTCTTTGAACAACTTGAGTATCCGTCCAGTCAACGCCCACAGACTGGCAAAGCGCTTGGCTTCGTTCCTACCGTAAAGTCCCTCGTAAAAAGTCTGTTGTTGTCGACGAGGCACTTCCGGCTTTAGTGCTTTTTTCACCAATTTGTAAAGATGCCAGTGCCGAGAGAGGTAGCGATCTGCCTGCGTTGAGAAAGGCCGTTCCCTTTGGGCTTGATTCCAATAGTTAGCCTTTTTCACTGGCACTCCTGCCAGGGCGAGTTGCCCGTTATTGCGGACTTTGAAATAGGGTTTAAAACCCCGCTCTGCACCAATTCCCTTACGCGATCCGTTATTCCAAAGATCGTTGCCATAGAAAAAGAGAACCACTTCTTCCGCACCGAAATCCACCCCCCGTTGCTCAAAGAACAACAATGCCTGATCCGTTCCATAGCCAGCCACGCCGAAATTGGCCACTTCTACATCACCACCACCCTGCTGCAAACAAGATTCGAGCTGACGACTGACAACGTTTTCGATCGACACCCCCCATCCTTCGACAAACGAATCGCCAAATATGGCGATTCGGCGGGTATCCGCTTTCTGCGCAACCACGAATTCACGATCGCGGAGTCCGCCCCCATTAATCTTCATTTCGACATCGAATTCTGGCGAAATCAGCCGACCGACAGCTCCCGGGATATGGGACCAACCCAGGTCGGGATCATAATGCCATACATCGGGTCGACGAAAGACCTGTGGATAAAGCAGGCGCAATGCAAACTCGCAGAGCAAGACACCAACCACCAGGCTCACCATCGCCAGAGCTATTTTAATCTTGAGCACCTATTCATTCTCCTGCGATTTCCACCGTGACTAAGGAGGAAACTAGCGGTGCTTTTTTTTTCTGTCAACCAAGTGTTCATTGCTCCTGCAATAACTTCTATCTATATTAGCCTGTTTGACTTTGCGAAATTTAAACTCGTCCGTAATCAGCGGCAAAACGATGCAACACATCCTAGTCAGCGGCGGTGCCGGCTTTATCGGCTCGCACACTGTAGATCACCTTGTAAGCAAGGGCTACCGAGTCCGCATTCTCGACTCTCTACAGGAGAGAGTCCATCCCCATGGCTGGCCGACCTATTTGCCCGAATCGGTAGAGAAGTTCCAGGGCGATGTCCGGAACCGTGAAGACTGGCTCCGGGCTCTCGAGGGAATCGATGGGGTCATTCACTTAGCCGCTTACCAGGACTACATGCCCGACTTCTCGACCTTTCACCACGTTAATACCGTCGGCGCCACCTTGCTCTACGAACTCATCATAGAAAACAAATTACCGATACAAAAAGTGGTCATAGCTTCGTCGCAAGCCACCTACGGCGAAGGTAAGTACCGCTGTAATGAACACGGGATCGTCTATCCCGGCTCTCGTCCCGATGCCCAGCTAGCCAATGCCGAATGGGATCTCCGCTGCGCACACTGCAATGCCCAACTCGAACATCAACTCCTCACCGAAGACGTGGTCAACCCCCATACCACCTACGGCATATCCAAATACGCGGTCGAAATGACCTCCTTCAGTTTGGGCCAAAAATACGATATCCCCACAACCAATATGCGTTATTCGATCGTCCAGGGCCCACGCAATTCCTTCTTCAATGCCTACTCGGGCATTTGTCGGATTTTCACTCTCCGCATTCTTCACGATAAACCCCCGATCTGTTACGAAGACGGGCTCTCGCTTCGCGATTATATTTACGTTGGTGACGTCGCCCGGGCCAACGTACTTTGCCTGGAGGACGATCGCGCAAACTTTCGCGCCTTCAACGTCGCAGGCAGGCAGGGTACCACCACCCTCGAATACGCCCACCTGGTCGCCCGGATATCCGGGCGGGACATAGAGCCGGTGGTCAGCGGCGATTACCGATTCGGCGACACCCGACACACTGTTTCTTCCGGAGAATCCCTCCAGGCTCTCGGCTGGAAGCCCGAAACCTCTCTTGAAGAAACCATCGGCACCTACATCGAATGGGTCAAAGAACAACCCAACCTCAGAGATTTCTATGCCGAAACCGAAGCGAAAATGCGCGCGGCCAATATTATCCGCCGAGCCAATTCGTGAAGGCAATGGTCTTAGCCGCCGGTCGCGGCACCCGCTTACGTCCCCTCACCGACGCGATTCCCAAGCCGATGATCCCCTTCGCCGGCAAACCAATGCTCGAGTATATCGTGCGCCTCTTGGCACAACATGGATTCGACGAAATTGTCATCAACCTTTATCACCTGCCGGAAATCATCGAGGATTATTTTGGCGATGGGAGTGCATGGGGCGTATCGATCCACTACTCGCGAGAGGAGGATCTGCTCGGAACCGCCGGTGCCGTGCGCAAGGTCGCCGAGTTCTTCGACGCCCCCTTCTTGGTCTACTACGGCGACAACCTCACCAATTTCGACCTCGGTGAATTCTGGCAAACCCACCAGCGCGAGGGTGAGATCGCCACTATAGGACTCTTGCCGATGGACGACCCAACCACTCGGGGCATCATCGGCCTCGATCAACAGAACCGGATCGATCGCTTCATTGAAAAACCCAAACCCGAAGAGGTTTTCGACGACTATCTGGTCAACTGCGGAACCTATGCTATGGAACCCGAATTGCTGGAACGTATTCCACCTGGCACAGTTTGTGATTTTAGTCAGCATATCTTCACCGACTTACTTGCGGAAGGACACCCCCTGGTCGGGCATCGCATGCAAGGCCAACTCCTTTCTACCGACACGCCAGATCGCTATCAACATGCCTGCGAGTGCGTGAACTCAGGCTCCTTCATCCTGCCCTGAAACGAGGTTAAGCTTGATAATTACCAGAGCGCCTCTGCGCATTCCCCTTGGCGGCGGTGGCACCGATCTGGCCTCCTACTATGCCGAACACGGAGGCTTTGTGCTCAGCGCCGGCATCGATAAATACGTCTATATTCAACTCAACACTCTCAAAGTAGAAGACTTTATCCGCGTCAAGTACTCGGACACTGAAAGAGTCGATGAGCCGGGCAAAATTCAACACCCACTGCTCCGCGAATCTCTGATCCATACCCAAATCGAGGGGGGAATCGAGATCGGTGCAATGTCCGACGTTCCGGGCCGCACCGGGATGGGTTCTTCCGGAACGTTTACCGTGGCTCTGCTGGCCGCTCTCCACGCCTTTAAGCGCGAGCAAGTACCAACCCAAGAGCTAGCCGAAGAAGCTCACTATATCGAAGTAGTGCGGGCAAATCAGCCGGCTGGCAAGCACGAC
This sequence comes from uncultured Gemmatimonadaceae bacterium, assembly GCA_964520345.1. Classification (GTDB taxonomy): domain Bacteria; phylum Latescibacterota; class UBA2968; order UBA8231; family UBA8231. The sequence continues at coordinate 99,645 of CAZFMY010000005.1, forward strand.
CACTATTTAGCCGCCTTCGGCGGGCTGACCTGTCTCGAGATCGACAAGAACGGCATGGTCGAGGTAACTCCGCTTAAGCTCTCTGAACACGCCGAAGAAGAACTGGCCAATAATATGGTGGTTTTTTTTACTGGTATCCTGCGCGAGAGTTCCGATATCCTCTCAGAACAGAACCAGAATACCCAAGATGGCGATGGCGAGGTCATCGAGAGCCTGCACCAGGTTAAGCAGATCGGCTACCAGATCAAAGCGGCCCTGGAAAAAAACGAACTCGATCGCTTCGGCGAACTCTTGCACCAACACTGGATAACCAAAAAAAAACGCTCGAACCAGATGTCCAATCCCCATATCGATCGCTGGTACGAGATCGGCCGCGCCGCCGGCGCCCTCGGTGGCAAAATTCTTGGCGCCGGTGGTGGCGGCTTTCTCATGTTCTACTGTCCTGCGGAATACCGCTGGCAGCTGCGCGAATCCATGGGTAGAGAGGGGCTGCGCGAAATGCATTTCCACTTCGACTTGGCCGGCGTCAAGGTCCTGACCAATATCTGATGCGCCACCTCAATCTAGGTGACGTCGAGGCGGTACATGTACCTGGCGGACATTTCCTGCTCGATGGAGGCACCCTCTTCGGGGTAGTACCAAAAGCCTTGTGGCAGCGCGAATTCAAGCCGGATGCGCACAATCGCATTCGTCTGGCGTGCAACTGTCTGCTGCTCAGAATCGCCAGCGAACTGATCTTGCTCGACGCTGGTTTCGGGGCCCGCTTCTCCGCAAGAGAGCAAGCACTATACGGGATCGATGGCGTTGAAACTTTGCGCCTATCGCTTGCAGCGGTTGGACTCCAGCCTACCGACCTTACTCTGGTTGCGCTTACCCATCTGCACTTCGACCACTACTGCGGCTGCCTCATCGAACGCGACGGCGTTGTGGTCCCCCTATTCCCCAATGCCATCCATATCATCCAGCGCGGCGAATGGGAAGACGCCCTGAATAGACGCAGCACGATGAAGAGCAGTTACCGCCCAGAAGATCTCGTCTGTCTCGAAAAACAAGTCGAGATTCGCTTCGTAGAAGGCAACGAAGAATTAGTACCAGGACTAGAAACTTTCGTCACCGGCGGCCATACCGCAGCACATCAGGGATTTCGCCTCGAAGCCGGTGGCCACACCCTGGTCTATCCCGGCGAACTGGTGCCCACCCGCACCCACCTGAAACCCTACTGGAATATGGCCTATGATATGTTCCCCTATCAGACCTTGACCCACAAACAGCATTTTGCCGAAGAAGCTGCTGCCGGACAGTGGATCGTCGCCTGGGATCACGACCCGGATACGCCATGGAGCCGCATCGCCAAAGAGGGCGAAAAATTTATTGCCGTTGATCTGGAAGAAGAATAACCTACAAGCACTGTACGACAAAGCCCCCTTTCCATCTGACCCGTACCAGACTCTAGTTGGCTTTTGATTCCGCTTTGACGGCGTCTATATCTGGTTTGTATTTTCCATCAGCAAAAGGTATTCGCAAAACCACCGAATACCGCTCAAAGGATAGCGGCACCCTCTTTGCGATCGAGAAGAACATTGTTTATTCTTTGCTTACTATGTCTCTTGAAGTAATAGAAATATCCGACAAGCATCGTCACTTGCTCAACCGTCTGACCGAATTGATTCCCGACTTGGACCCGAATGCCCCGCAGAGTCTACAGCGAATCTTTGGTCTAGGACTTATCGCCCTAACCATGCAGATTACCAACAAGGCCAGAGCCCAGGAGCAAGACGAATTAGTCGCGGAATTAGGAGAGTTAGCTCGTGATATGGTAGCCGCAGAGGGCTGGCCTCCGGATTCAACCGCCTAGAGTTATCCATGCCAAGCTCCCAATCCTCCCTCGAACTATTCAGCCTCGAAGGCCGCGTAGCCCTGGTTACCGGCGGCAGCAAAGGCCTGGGCGAAGCGATGGCGATGGCCCTTTCGGGGGCTGGTGCCGATTTAGCCATTACCAGCCGCAATCTAGAACAATCCCAAGCTACCGCCGCACAAATCAGCGCAGCTACCGGCGGTCGGGTACTTGCACTCTCGGCCGATGCCGCAGATCGGGATCAGGTCGAGAACTCACTGGCCAAAGCCCTCGATGCCTATGGTCAGATCGACATTCTGGTCAACAACGCCGGCATCAATATCCGTGCCCCGATCGTCGAACTCAGCGACGAAGACTGGGACTCGGTCATCGCCACCAACCTCACGGGTCCGATGTACTATTGCCGCGCAATTGGCCGGCATATGATCGACCGCGGCTACGGTCGAGTAATCAACCTCGGGTCAACGGTTTCCCAGGTCTCGGTTGCTCACCGCTCACCCTATGCGTCGAGCAAAGGCGGCATCGTCCAGCTGACCAAAACCCTGGCCCTCGAATGGGCACCGCACGGCATCACCGTCAACGCCATCTGCCCAGGCCCCTTTGCCACCCCACTCAACGAGATCCTGCTCCAGGATCCACCCAGGGCTCGGGAAATGATCGCCAAGGTTCCAATGGACCGCTGGGGCGACCCAACCGAAATTGCCACCGCCGTACTCTATTTTGCAGCAGAAGCTTCTAGCTATACCACAGGATCGACGTTGGTCATCGATGGGGGGTATACAGCTCAGTAAGTGCCAGCTATATTGACTAAAATCTGCGAAATACTCGGCGAAATATAAATCGCGCCAGACGAGGAAAATGCTGGCGCAACTTGATCGCCAGACAAGCCGGGCGGTCGGGGATGATCTTGCACTTTCTTCTTTCAATCGCCCCTACGATCTCCTGGGCGACTTCCCCGGCCGACCTGGAGGGCATTTGGTCAAAACGCCGCCGCGGATATCCAGCACGCTCAGCAAATTCAGTCCGAACTAAACCGGGCTCGACCAGCAATATCGCAATCCCTTTGGGAGCGAGTTCATAGTCGAGACTTTCGGCCAAACCACTGACGGCAAATTTAGTGGCGCTATAGACAGAGTGTCCGGGCGAGGGCAATTCGGCCACGATACTGGAGATAAAAACCAGCTGTCCCCGCCCTCGTTCCAGCATACCCGGCAGAAAAGCCCGGGTGCAATAAACTACTCCAAGTAGATTGGTTTGTACTACGGATTCGTAGTCGCACAAGGCGACTGAGGCAAAAGGGCCATATGCGCCGCGGCCCGCATTATTAATCAACACATCCACCGCGCCCCAACTCGATTCTACCCGTTCGCGCAAGGCTGCGACCTGTTCGGGATCACCGACATCGGCTGCCATCGCCAGTGGCGGCACCCCTCCCAATCTACCTATTTCATCCTTCAATTCCTCTAGGGCTTCAACCCGCCGCGCCACCAATACCAGTTGTGCTCCTTTACCACCGAGCAATCGGGCGATCTCACGCCCGATGCCGCTGCTGGCTCCGGTCAATACGACTACCTTTTCACGCCAATCATCCATCGATCTCGCTAATCGAGCATAGGGCTGTATCAATCAAGGTTTCCTGCATCGAGATCAGACCGCTTGGTAAAGCTGACCAGCTCGTACGGTTGCGATTGGCACCAAGCGCCACTCACCCACCCTGCGCTCCCGCACAGAATCCTCAAAATCGAAAACTCCGCTTTGTAAATCGAAGATCGCCACATCAGCGCATGCCCCAACCGCAAGAGTGCCGATTTCCCCCAACATCCCCATCGCTCGTGCTGGCGCCACCGTCGCCTGAGCGACAACTTCTTCTAACGACCAGCCAAGGACCATGAATTTAGAGAGCGTGGTAGCCAAGTCGTAAACCGGCCCATGCAGATTGTAGTGATGGAGATCACTGGAGATAGTGCCCGGGCGCAAACCCTGGCGCATGGCTTCTTCAGCCACCTCGAAGCTGAAACTACCCGCCCCGTGCCCCACATCGAAGAGCACGCCCCGCTCGACGGCCTTGCGAGCTTCCGGTCTGACTCTTCCATCTTTATCAAGCACACCGGTTTCGCTTCGGTGAAAGCAATGGGTCAATATGTCCCCCGCTTGCATCTGGCCGAGCATCTCCGCCAGACTCAACGGGCTCTCGTTCGGATGTAGCATCAAGGGCAACCCCGTCGCCTCGCACACTGCCCGAGCCCGCTTAAGCCCCTCGCGGCCATTCTCACCGACCAGCCCTCGGGTCATGCGGATCTTGACCCCTACGATGTCTTGCTTGTATTGCTCACAGACCTCAAGAGCACGATCAATATCGGCATAACGCAGATCGGTCAATTCGCCAATATCTGCATTGAGCTGGCCCTGGCGGGCAATATGCAGGAAGGCCTTGATCCGAGTAGCACTAACATCAATAACATATTTTTTAAAACCAGGAAAAGTATCGGCCCCAGCCGATCCCGCATCGTAGACCGTGGTAGCCCCACGCCTTACGCAATTGGGATCAGGTTCGATCCCCAGATGCGCCACGCCCCACCAGACGTGGACGTGCAGATCGATCAAGCCAGGTGTCGCGATCCGTCCATCCATCTCGACGGTTTTGACGGCCTCTGCAGATTCAATCGTCTCTTCCACCGCCACCACACGACCACTGCGGATTCCGATATCGCGCCGGCTGGATATGTCCTGATAGGGATCGACCAGCACAGCGCCCTTGAGCAGGAGATCTAAGGCTTCAGCCATATGCCGAACCGGTTAACACTCTTCCCAAAGACCTTCGCGGTTTTTCTCCACGTAGCGCTTCTTCCCCCTGCGTACGACCGGCACCAATTCATTAGATTCGGGATCTCTTCTAGCCAGACACCACTTCCCAACCTCTTCGGAATCCGGCAATATCTTGAAGGGAATCAATCGAGTTCCTCCGCCAATCCGCATCGACACCCGACCGATCATCGCCCCCATTTTGACCTCCTCTTCCCGCAGTGTATCGTCATCGTTATCGTTATCACTTCCCTCTTTTTTTGCGCTCACTTCACTGGTTTTTTGCGCTCGTTCGGCCAAAACCCGCTGTTGGCAGACCTCGATAACCTCGACGCTGTGCTCCTCGATCTCGGCCACCTCCTCGGCGGTAATATCGGGATACAGGCTCTTTATTCGGGTCTGCAAAAAATCCTGGATCTTCTGACGGGCCTCTTCGACATCCTCCGTCGAGCGAAAAAACTCCTCGATAACAAGGTCAATCTTGAGGATGCGTATTTGCTTGCGAAACGGCGTGGATTTTATCAGCGAAGTAATCAGTGCATTGATGCTGAGCATCGCCCCCGCGAGAAGAACCCGCTGCTTGCGGTCAGTACTATTGAAAATATCAACGAGGTCATGGCGGGTACCCTGGCGCAATAGATCGATAAAGTCCTCTTCTATGGTCAGATTATCCACTCGCTCGCGACCTGGACGAACCACGTGATTGTAGGGCGGCAAACGCGCCGCCATCATTCGCACTTCGGCATCTTGCCGATCCATGATATCAATCAATCGATGCAAAGTATCAAGCTCTTCAATCAATTCGCTGAGGATAGGTTTCCACTCTACCTCCTCTTTAGTAAGAGCATTGACAACCTGCTTATGACGAATCATGAAGCGCAGCGCCGGATCGAATTTCGGGTCGATACGCTTCAATGCCTCAAAGACCTGCTGATAGATCACTACGTAATCTACCTCCTCGCGCACTGTCTTCTCGATCCGACTCCGAGCCTCGCCAGCGAGGATGCTGTTGCGCACCTTGCTGCCTTTCTCGGGATCGACCTTGCCGCTGCGAATCCCCATGTCGATCCGGTGCAACTTCTGCAGACGTTGAGCATCCTCCGCACTGATCCGACCGGATTTTACATAGAAGTCCAATTTACCCATCATGTCTTGCAACTGGCCCTGCCGGAGTTTAGCCTGTCGTTTCTTCTCTTCTTCGATCCGACTCTGGGCTTCGGCGGGATCGGGATCGGTCAATGGAATCTCAATCAACCGGTCCAAGTTATTATCGAGTTCTGGCTTAGTACCTCCAGACCCTAAACCCGCTCTGGCTTTAGCTATACGCGCCGCCGCGCGCTTCTTTATGGGATCTTCTTTGCCGGCGACCGCGTTGACGACCGACCGCATGCAATTGCGGATGTTGAGATCGGCCGACTGCAGCTCAAATTGCTTCAGTACCGCCTGAACCTGATCCCGGCGCAGGAATTGGCGCATGAAATCTTGCCCTTCGACCTGGACTTCGGCGAGCGACCAATTGACCTTACGCACCTGCCCCAATACGTTGAGCACAATCCAGTTTTCAATACCCGGCACCATAAGCACCGCTGGATTTTCTTTAGTGATTTGCCGCAATACTGCGCTTAGTTCTTTCTTGATCGAATCCGAAGGGACTGCACCTTGAAGAGTCTGGTACCCTTCTTCTAAAGCCTCTTGAAATTGGGCCGGAGAAATCAGGGCCTCACCCGCAACAAGGCGGTCGCCTAAGAGAGCGATCAATTCATCGCGTAGATCAGACCCAATGCTTTTAGCTGATTTTTGCTGGGGTTTCTCTGACATACTTTACACTTTTGCTTCGCAATATGTTTCTTCTACACTTACTATAAGCTCTACTATCAAACAAAGCAATAAACCAACATGGTCCGAAAACTGATGTCTTCAACTTTTCACCTGAATTACTCCAGGACTATCCCCAACTTAATTCGTTTAGATACCACAAAAACACATGTGCCCTGAGACCGAAGAGCTAGATACGGCAGAGCTAGTTTGCCACTAGAATGAATTCGTTTTTTTCTTTTCGCAAAACATCGATCCACCGCCAATCGACCATCACCTCAATCCGGAGAATTTACGCATGAATCCACCTGGCACCGAGTTCTTGGGACTTGCCTTTCTCCTGGTGGCAACTGCCGCTACCTTCCTCATGTTTTATCAATGGGGATTCCCTTACGACAAGGTAGAACACCAAAGCCAAGCACCATCGTGGCTGACTCCCACACTCAGAATTATGGGCTATCTGTACCTACTAATCTATATCTACATGATGTGGACAATGGTGCCCCGACTCTGGACCTATCAAATCGAGTTACCTGCTCGCACGGTCGCCCATCTGGTATTGGGCATTGCAATCGGAGCAATGCTGCTGATTAAAATTTGCATCGTCAGATTTTTTAAGTATTTGGAAAAGACTCTGGTTCCGATTCTAGGAGTCGGGATTTTCGTTTCTACGGTAGTACTCGTGGGCTTGGCACTGCCATCCTATTTCCGCGAAGCCTATCTGCATCGCACCGCCTTCAGTAGCGAACGCCAGGAAAAACTGCAAAGCTTACTCGAACTCGCCGGCCTCACCAAACCTGCTGAACGCCAACGACTTGCCGACGCCGAGGGGCTCCAAAAAGGCCGCCAGATCCTGCTCAACCAGTGCGTTCAGTGTCACGACTTACGAGCCGTCCTAGTCAAACCGCGCACCCCCGCGAATTGGCGCTCCACCGTCGAGCGGATGGCCAACCGCTCCGCTTTCGTCGCCCCTATCGATGACGACGATCAATGGCGAGTAACTGCTTACTTAATCGCTATATCGCCAACCCTACAAAAAACCGTCCAACTCGGACGCCAACAAGAGCAGACAAACAGCAACACTCGCTTAGCCATCCATGCGGCCCAGCATAAAAAAGAAAACTACGATCCCGCACTAGCCCACGAATTATTCGAAGTACTTTGCTCACAGTGTCACGATCTTACCGATGTAGATGCTTTACCTCCGGAAACCGATCTGGAAGTACGCGAATTAATGGAGCGAATGATCGATAATGGCCTCGAGGCAAACGAGCAAGAATTAACGCAACTAATGCACTATCTCAGCGAAAGATATGTGGACTGATGAAATCAGGGAGTTTCCCATTTTAAGAAAAAAAAGAGTGTATTATCAATTTGGGAATTCACATTAAAGCATTATTTATAAAATACTTAGGTCCGATTAACCCCTATGATAACACATGGATCATTCCCATTATGAAAATAATTGCCCCAGTCCGTGGCACGCTCGGCCGGGCGAACACTTCAGTAAACACTTTAAAAACAGTGTCTTGTGATAAACCAAACCAGGCTGGCACAGTCCTTGCATGGTAATCATTATCACAGATCCATCAAACTCATAGGAGACAATGCTCATGGCCAAAATAAAGATCAAACCCCTTGCCGACCGCGTTCTGGTTCGGCGCTTGGACGAAGAAGAAGAGCAAAAAGTCGGCGGAATCATCATCCCCGATACCGCTAAGGAGAAACCTCAGGAAGCCGAAGTGGTCGCCGTAGGCCCAGGCCGCCTCGAAGAGGGTAAGCACGTCGCCTTGGAAGTCAAAAATGGCGACAAGGTCTTAATTGGCAAATACTCGGGTACCGAAGTCAAGATTGAGGGCGATGAGTACCTGATCATGCGCGAAGACGATATCCTCGCCATCGTCGACTAAAGGAGGACACACTACCAATGGCTGCTAAACAAATTGCCTTTCGCGAGAGCGCCCGTGAGAAGATTCTCTCCGGGGTCCAACAACTGAGCAAAGCTGTCAAAGTGACCCTGGGACCCAGAGGCCGCAATGTGGTCCTGGCCAAGAGCTGGGGTTCACCGAGCGTCACCAAAGACGGCGTCACCGTCGCCAAGGAGATCGAACTACCCGACGCCTATGAGAATATGGGCGCCCAGATGGTCAAGGAAGTCGCTTCCAAGACCAGCGATATTGCCGGCGATGGCACTACCACCGCCACCGTCCTGGCCGAGGCCATCTACACTCAGGGTCTCAAGGCCATAACCGCCGGCTTCAACTCCATGGAGATCAAGCGCGGCATAGACCAAGCGGTTGGCGAAGTGGTCAAAAACTTGGAGAAACAAAGTAAAAAGGTCAAAGACCATTCAGAGGTCGCCCAGGTCGGCACCATTTCTGCCAATGGCGATGAAGCGATCGGCGAATTGATCTCCGATGCGATGGACAAGGTCGGCAAAGACGGTACCATCACCGTCGAAGAGGCCAAGAGCACCGATACCAGCCTCGATGTGGTCGAAGGCATGCAGTTCGACCGTGGCTATCTCTCGCCCTACTTCGTCACCGATCAGGAAAGCATGGAAGCATCTCTCGAAGACTGCTATCTGCTGATCCACGAAAAGAAGATCTCCAACCTCAAAGACCTGCTGCCCCTACTCGAGAAGGTCAGCAAAGCCGGCAAACCCTTGCTGATCATCGCCGAAGATGTCGAAGGCGAAGCCCTGGCGACCCTGGTCGTCAACAAGATCCGCGGCACGCTGCAAGTAGCCGCGGTTAAAGCACCCGGCTATGGCGATCGCCGCAATGCGATGCTCCAAGACATCGCCACCCTCACTGGCGGCGCCGTGATTACCGAAGACCTTGGGATCACCCTTGAGAGTGTGCAGCTCAGCGATCTTGGCCAGGCCAAACGCATCGTCATCGACAAGGACAACACTACCCTCGTCGAAGGCACGGGCAAATCTTCCGATATTAAGGGCCGGGTCGAGCAGATCCGCAACCAGATTGGGGAGACGACCTCCGACTACGACCGCGAGAAGTTGCAGGAGCGGTTGGCCAAGCTAGCCGGCGGTGTGGCGGTTATCGCTGTCGGCGCTCCGACCGAGGCCGAAATGAAAGAGAAAAAGGCCCGGGTCGAGGATGCGCTACACGCTACCCGGGCGGCGGTCGAAGAAGGAATCGTCCCCGGTGGCGGCGTCGCCCTGCTTCGCTCGATCACTGTTCTTGAGGACGCTGAGGGCGAAAACGATGGCGAAACCGCGGGTATCCGCATTGTGCGTCGAGCCCTGGAAGAGCCACTGCGCCAGATCTCCGATAACGCCGGCCACGAAGGAGCAGTTATCGTCGAAATCGTCTCCGGCAAGAAGGGTGCTCAGGGTTTCAACGCCCGCACCGAAGAATACGGCGATATGGTGAAGATGGGTGTCATCGACCCAACTAAGGTCGTACGCACCTCGTTGAGCAACGCCGCCAGCATCGCTGGACTCTTGCTGACCACTGATGCACTGGTGACTGAGGAGCCAGAAGAAGACGAGGGGGCGGGGGCAGCCGACCACGGACATTCCCACCCTCACTAAACCAGTATAGGTACGAGCAAAAAAGCGGTCGGGGATTTGATCCCCGACCGCTTTTTAAATTTAATCGCGTATTCGCTCAGCCCGCTTCGACAATTTCCTGAATTTGCACCCCGTAGTTTTCTCCGACCAAAACCAGGCTTCCCCGACCAAAGAGCTTGCCATTGACCAGGATTTCCACCGGAGCATCGGCCTGCTTATCGGTGCGCAGCAGCGACTGCTCACCGAGGTTGACAGCTTCGGCGACCGTCATCTCGCTACGCCCCCATTCTACAGTAATTTTGACATCGACATCTTGCAACCCGAGCAAACCGGACATCTCATACCCCCAATGAGTTCAGATCTACCCTTTGGCATCAGCAAGAGCGAGCTCTTGCTATCGGCCATCGCCACCTTGCTTGCAGATCTCCCAAAACTTACCTTGAGCACTGGCAAAAGTCAATTGAAACACCTAATATGCTGGAGATCCGACTATGTCTTCGATCTACGACCGTCTGGGCCTAAAGACCTTCATAAACGCCCGCGGTACCATCACCACGCTCGGTGGCTCAATCATGCCCCCTGAAGTCATCGAGGCAATGGTCGAGGCTTCGCGCAGCTTCGTCCATCTCAATGAACTTCACGAAAAAGCCGGTGCTCGCATCGCTGAATTAACTGGAGCCGATGCCGCCTTCATCTCAGCCGGCGCCGCAAGCGGCCTCCTCTTAGCCGGCGCCGCCTGTCTGACCGGTAGGAAAATCGAAGCAATCCAAGCACTCCCCGATATCGGCGACCGACCTAATGAGTTTGTAATCAGCCTGGTCGACTCGCACTACTACGTACACCAGGGTTTCTGCGTCTGCGGCGGCGAACTGGTTAAAGTAGGCAGTCGCGATAGAGTAGACTTAGACGATTACATTGGAGGCATCGGCCCCAAAACCGCGGCAGTCGTCTATTTTCTTGGTAGCCAGCCACTGAACGAACTACCGCCGATCGTCGAGGCTGCCCACTCTCGCAACGTTCCCGTAATTGTCGACGCCGCTGCTCAACTGCCGCCGCGTTCAAATCTGACCGACCTGCCGGCCATGGGGTGCGATCTGACCGTCTTCAGCGGCGGCAAGGGCCTCTTCGGCCCCCAATCATCCGGACTCATACTCGGGCGCAGGGACCTGATCGAGGCCTGCCATCTCAACTCCAACCCCCACTCGGCGATCGGGCGCGGTATGAAGGTCGGCAAGGAAGAGATTTGTGGCCTGCTCCGTGCCGTCGAACTCTTTTTCGCGATGGACGAATCCAGTGTCGTAGCTGAATGGGAACGTCGCTGCCAAATCATAGGTGCTGCGATCGCGGAGATCAACGGCATTGAGGCGAATTATACCAAGGCCTACGAAAATAAATTTCCGCCCGCCTCACCCCTGGTACACCTTGTTTTCGACGGCCAAGCTCCAAAGCCCGCCAGCGAAGTCGTGCGCGAACTGGAAGAGGGCGCCCCATCAATCCTCGTAGGTGGCGGTGATGAATCGCTCACCGTCGGTCCGCAGACCCTTTTGGATGGAGAAAGCGAAGTTATCGCAGATCGCCTGCGGGAAATCCTGAGCGGTTGACAGACGGATTTAGATCGAGAAATTCCTTTCACAACCAAAAACAAGGAGTTACTTGGAAATGACCGAAGACAAAACCACACTCAGTGCCGAAGAGGTAGACGCCGAAGTCCAGACTTTAACCGGTTGGCACCGGACTGGCATCATCATTTCGCGCGACTTCGTCTTTGATAACTTCAAGGATATCACCTCATTTCTCAACCATCTGACCCGTACCATAACCGACCAGAACCACCATCCTGATTTTAGCCTGGATACCGGCAAGCGCACTATCGCCGTCTCTGTGACGACACACAGCGAAGGGGCCGTCACCAAATCGGATGTGCTCTTCGCGCGCACACTCAATCAGTGGGCACCGGGAACCTGAGCGGAATAAGACCAGACGGCTCGATCCAATTAGCTAAATAAAAACGACGAGGATCGCCCAACTTAGATCGCCACGGTCTCGCCCTGCTTCGCTGACTCGATCTCCTTCAGACATAGCAAAAGCGAGTTCCGCGCACTACCCCCCCCTAACTCCTTCGACGCTTTGCCGCTCTGGATCGAATGCACCGCTTCCTGCAACTCGCCGACAAACCCGTCCTTACCCGGTAACCGCGGCTTGCGCACCTTGCCGTCTTTGGTCAATAAGTGCGGCGAACTCCCCCAGGACGAATTGAACTTGAGTGTAGCCTCCTCAAAAAAGACATCGTAGCCGTGCTCAAAGGGGCACCCCTGCTGTGCTAGCCAACCCCCCTCGGCACTAATCGCCATCTTACCGGGATAGTGATAATGGGTATTAATGTATTCCACCGTACCGCCCCTCCCGATATACCCCTGTGAACGCACAGCCTTGGGCATTCCAAACAAAAACTGCACAAAATCGGCGTCGTGGATATGTAAATCGATAGCAGGTCCGCCGGTCCTGCGCAGATCCTTTGGATCCCACCAGGCCGGGCGAGAAATATTCCGTTTGAATTGGGCAGCCAATACCTTGCCGTATTTCTTGCTCGCAACCAGTTCCTTTATCAGCCGAAATTCCGGAAAGTAGCGCAAGACGTGGGCAACCATGAATTGTCTCCGGTGCTTCTTAGCCGCCGCCATGATCTTGTCCGCATCGCGCAAGCTGACCGCGATCGGTTTTTCCAGCAATACGTGTTTACCCGCCGCTAAGGCGCGAATACTGGCCTCGACGTGCATCGTCGTTGGCAAGCAAATATCGACCAGATCGATCGTGGGATCGACGAGCAACTCGTCCAGAGTCTCGTACGTATTGATCTTCGATAAATCCTGCACCCCCCCACTATCCCCGAAATTGCCCTGGATACTGCTCCAGTCCCCCCCGCGCTTCTTAGCGTCACGCGAGACCATGGCCGCAACTTTTCCGCCCTTGACTTTGGCCATCGCCTTATAGTGGGTCACCCCCATAAAACCGAGGCCGACAATACCTATTTTGACCATCTCTTTGCTCCTTGATACAGGATGTGATATTCCTGGTTATGATAGCCGTTCTGGCCAACCACTGTCAAGCTAATCGCGCAGCACGGCAACCTTACCGACCTGAGACTCGCTGGCATTCGAAATTCGGTACAGATATACCCCAGACCCTACCGGCTCTCCTGCCTGGTTGCGCCCATCCCACTGCACTCCCCCATCCCCGTCTCTTTCGACGAGGGTGCACACCAATCTTCCAGTACCATCAAAAATAGCGACCTCAGCCTCCGCGCTCAGAAAGCCGAAGGTCAACGCTCCGGCCCCGGGTCTGTAGGGATTGGGAAAAGGAAAAGCCGCAGCTAAATCATCTGCCGCGTAGCGGAAAGACACCGCCCCCTCCACGGCTAATCCATCTGCATCCCGCAAATTAGCGATGCGGATCCCGAAGGAACGACCGAGGGGTCGCAGCGGTGAGGCCAGTTCAAGTACAACCTGCTCTCCCATTTCCCTGACAGCCAACACCCGGATATTGGTATCGGTAAAAGCAAAGGCAGTGTGGAAATCCCCGGCCAATGATACAGATTTATCAAAGTGGATCTCCACACTCGTCGGCGAAAGGACCTCGACCTTCACCGGCCGAGCAGGCTGGGGCAACAGACTCAAGACAAAGGGAAATAGCCGATTGGAGAGTGGCCCGCCCTGCTTTGAGCGCAGGCCGAGTATTTCCAATTCAAACAACCCGGTATCGGGCAGTGCATTAGCAAAGGAGAGCACGATCCGCTGACCATTCCTATCGAGTATTGTCGTCTCAACCGGACCCAAATCTGGCACAGTGCGAAAGCGATACGGCGATGGATCTCTCATCTCGGTGCTGAACTCGAGTCCGAGCTGAAATGACGAGAGCCGCTGCACCGCAACCAGCTGTGGTGCGGCGGTGGCTACAGCGATCTGCTCGGCCGTAAATGGCCCCTCCATACCTCCCGCTGTCAATGCTGCCACTCGATACGCATGGGCTTGCCCTTGCTCCACCCCCTCATCGATCAAGGCCAAGTCCCCATGAGATTTAACCCAGACCTCTCCATCCTTTACGACTCTGTACCCAATCGCTCCTGCGACTGCCTGCCATTCCAGTCCGATTGCCCCGGCGTTTAGGGGATACGCCACAAATCCCGCCGGATGCTCTACCGCTGAGGCCTCCGGGGCTAAAGAATAGACCTCTACCTGTTTGGTGCCGTTAAATAAGAGCTCATCCAACCCATCCCCATCTAGGTCCCCAACCAGTGGTCGATGCGATTCGCGTACCGGCACGTGCCATACGGGCTCGTACCTATCGACGTCATCGCTACGAAAAACATAGAGATTCGGTACTGCCAGCAAGACCCATTCTATCGTGCCGTCCCCATCGAGATCACCCTGGCCAATCCCACTTCCACCTGATTGCCCCCCCATCACTTCGATCTGCCATTCTGGAGTGTAGAGATTGTCGCCGAGTGCGCTGTAAACCTCGACCTCCCACCGCCTGGCCTGAACATCGAAACGATCATTGATGAAACGCGCAACAACGAACTCTTCTCCCCCATCGCCATCGAGGTCAAAACCGCCGCCGACAATCCGCGTATCCCCATCGCCAGCTTCCTGCCAAGTACTGCGATAGGCGTTATCGGCGACTCGTTCATAGGCAAAGAGATCGCCGTCCATATCGCCACTTATCACTTCGCCACGACCATCGCCATCGAAATCACCTATCACCTGCCGTTGCCCCAATTCATTGGTTCCGGTACCTGGATTATTCAGCACTTCGATTTCTACAATCTCGTCATTAGCACTGCTTTCGAAGACCTGAAAATACGGACCCAGCCCCGAGCGCAAAAAAAGTTCGGGCAGTCCATCCTCATCCAGGTCGGCGACCTCGCCCCCCCAGAGATCGTGCTCTTCCCAGATCAGTCGTTCTGGAAAGGCACCCTGAGACGCCGATTCCAAGAGCCGAACTCGCTGGGAATCCACTGCCATCAACTCTGCGATTCCATCGCCGTCGACATCCTGAACGCCCCAGGGAATAAAAAACTGTAACGAAGTGAAAATTCGCTCTGGTACCCCATCCTTCAACTGATAGAAATCGCCTGCATTGTATTGGCGGCCACCACCATAGCCCATCAGCACCACTTCCCCCCGACCATCGCCATTGAAATCGCTCAGTTGCGACATGAGATATCCATCGGGCAGAATCGCCTTTCGCTTGAAAGCCCAGCGATCGACGCGGAAAGCAACATCTTCCAAGGAACCGGCAAGCACGCGCGGTCCCAACCTTTCACCTCCACCCGCCCGCACCCATACTTTATCGCTCTCCCGACCGATATCAGCCGGGAGTTTTATCCGCTGTTTTCTTCGCACCGGCGGAGCAACCAACCGATACAGCACCTCCCCATCGCGATCCAGAGCTACGACCCCAGCCGCTGGGACTGCGGTTTCCCACTCGGCCATATAGATCCAATTATGCCCATCCAACCCGCGGCTCAACCGCACCTCCCTGGCCTCCGGACCGGTAGACAATAGCTGCAATTCCACTCGGTCTTCCAACCACCCTCTCGTTCCCACTCCCCGCAATCGGAGCTGATACGTTCCATCCTCCAATTCACCAGTATCCCAGTACAGATCGATCTTTCCGGTGCCCGCCGACCCAGAAGCAATCCGACTCCAACTCCGCGGAAAGGATCCCAGGCCCCAGCTTAATTCGTATTGTTCTACTCCATTCACCTGCAATTCGACAGCAACTTCCCCGGCCGGAACCACACCGGAATTTGGATTAGCAATCTGCACCCAGGCAGGATTTTTTCGATCGATTGCCGCAAAAAACGCGATCCCGGCTCCGCTGACCGGATCCGATCCACTCGACCTCAATCTTATCGCATTGGAAGTTAAAGCACCCCGTACCTCTACGGGCGTCAAGTGCGGATTCCGGTCCAAAACCAGGGCCGCTATACCCGCAACATGCGCCGCTGCCATCGAAGTACCTGAACGTTCAACGTATCCCCCGCCCATCGCCAAACTCCATATCGCATGCCCCGGAGCCACCAAATCGATACTCGGACCGTAATTGGAAAAAGATAGTACACTCCCTCCCCTGGCCGAAGCACCCACCGCAATGGTCGGCTTACTGCGAGCGGGATAAAATACTTCGCTAGACCCCTCGTTACCCGCTGCCGCGACCAGCACCAATCCCTGCTCTGCGGCGTATTGCACCGCAGCTTCTATCAGCGGAGACTGGGTTGGACTGCCCCAACTCATATTCACTACCCGGGCCCCGTTCTCGGCCGCATAAGCCAGAGCGGCAGCAATATCATCATCCTGGAGATAGCCGCCTCCGGACAGGTTAAAACCTGCCCGCAATATCATCAGCCTCACCCGAGGCGCAACTCCGGCGATACCACGGCCATTACCGGTCGCCGCAGCAACAATACCAGCTACGTGTGTACCATGACCTGATTCGTCCATCGGATCGGCATCCCGGCCTAGATAATCACCCGTGCCGGGAAGCCCCGGTGCATCGCTGAAATCCCACCCGCTCCGATCATCAACATACCCATTGCCATCATCGTCGACCCCAGCCACCCCATTCTCCTCCCGCTCATTGATCCATAACTGTCCCAAGATATCGGGGTGGGAATAGTCCAATCCGGAATCGACAATCGCGACAACTACTGGTTCGAACGCACCAGCGTCCAGATATTCCCAACCTATTTCTGCCAGATTCCACTGTGCCGCATAGAGAGAGTCATCGACTGCGATCGCTTCGCGCCGCAAATAATTTGGCTGAGCATATTCGACCAGATCTGATTGATCCAACTCCCCGGCGACTATGACAGGATCCAATTGTTGTTCGAACCGCAACCGGTACCAAGTGCCCAATTCAGTATTGAGAACGGGTTTGCCCCGCGCCGATCCAGAACGCTCAAATAACGGCTCGACTGTGATTTCTCCCCATTTTTGATCTAATTGCCTAAACCAATCCTCCGCGACAATTTTTCCCGCTCCCGCTTTCAGGCTGAAGAGCACCTCTCCGGGCGTATAAAGGGGCTTTGCCGAAGCCATAGCTACAGAGGTGATTGTTATGAAGAGAATTAACCAACGCAAAATAATTCCTATCCCCAGGGCCCGCTGAATGCACTCAGACGAATACAAAGTGCTTTGGCTACTAGTAGCATCTCCACCATACCCAATCCCGTCGATTCGGCGGTATTGACTTTTATAAATCTTATCGTTTGACAGGTCTCCTATAGGCCCAATAGATTATAGCGAAGCCAGAAACAAATCAAAGGAATGAACTTATAATAATGTGGGCTATCTCGCCCGCGGGAAAATTCTCCAATCTGTGGCCAAATCTCATGCCCCTACCAACCTACGGTATCCTCCTCGTCAGCTTCAGTAAGCACAGCCACCAAGAGCATTTCATACCCCTCTACCAATCGAATCCACGTCTGCGCATCATCGGCATAGCGGACCAGCCCGATATCGATCCAGATCTGCGCCTTTTCAACCAGCACTGGGCCCGCGAGTTGGACGTGCCCTATTCCGAAGAGATCGATCAGGCCATCGCAGACCCGGCAGTCGATATTGTCAGTGTCGGCTGCGAAATTGAAAAGCGCTCGGAACTGATCATCCGCTGTGCCGAGGCTGGAAAGCATCTGTGGATCGACAAGTTTCCCGGGGCAACGCTTGCCGAATGCGAAGCTTCCGCGGCCGCTGTCGAACGCGCCAAAGTACAGGCCATTATCCCCGGCTATGCCTACGGAGAGCTGGCGCGCCAAACCCGGATGGTCCTCGCCAATGGCAATCTCGGCAAGCTGCTCGGAGTACACGTAGACGTGATGTTCGGTAAAGGTTGGCCACGTCCGATCACCCAACGAAGTGCCTTCGCCGCCCCCAATGGTCGCTGGAAATATCCCGAACTCAAAAGGGAATTGCTGACGGTGGGAGCCTACGCCGTCGGTTTGATCCAGGAGTGTCTTGGCCCGATCCGCCATGTCGTCGGCCACGCAGGCGCCTATTTCTTTCCCGAACACGCCGTACGCGGTTGCGACGATTTCGGCACCCTGACACTGACCGATACTAAGGGGCAAATAGCCACCCTCTGCGGCGGTCGGATCGGCGTCGCAGCCCACGCACAGGGAGGCCCGGCACGAGCCTACCTGATCGGCTCAAAGCAAAGCGCTACCATCGATAGCAAAAAGCCAGCTATGGATGCCCATATGCGCGACTATATCGCCGGCTATGATTACCGACCTAACCCGGAAGATCCGATGCAATGGCACGGCGGACCACCCGTTCTGGCCACTGCACTAGCCGACGATACGACCGGTCTCGCAACAGGCCTGGCAGATCTGATTTCTGCCATCGATGAAAATCGCCCCCCGCGCTACGGCGTACGCCAGGCGCGAAACCTGATGGAGATCCTCTTAGCCGGCTACCGAGCAGTAGAACTCGGCGAGTCCGTAACCCTGCCTGTGGAGCAAGCCTGATGGCCATTGCAATCGTTGCCCATCCCACCTTAAGCTCCCTGGTCTGCCAACTCGACGGAGCCCTGCCAATCACGGGGCATTACTCTCCGAATCGCTCTCAACTCAAGGACTCTAAACTGCCCCACTTCAACGATTTGGGATCGATGTTATCAGCGACCAAACCCCGCCTCTGTACTTTTCTCTCACCCTACCCAACCCTTCGCGAAGACGTCCTTTGCTGTCTGCAGAGCGGTATCGATGTTATCGCCGCCGGCCCGATCCCCCATCTGGATTCGGAAACGACGAATCAGGCCCTTGCCCAAACCGAAGCCCGCCTCGCCATCGGCGGCATCCACCATACGTCATCTCTCTTCAATACAGCACTCCACCAACGCAACCAACCCTCCTTCGCAACGCCCGTATACCTGCGTCTCCTGGCCGGGGTTCAGGGGCCGGGCTTGCAGCCGGCCTGGTGGGCCGCCTGCCAACAATGGGCCATGGCCATCGATCTACTGGAAGAAAAACCGGGGCAGCTCCATCTTTGCTCCAACCGCCAAGGTCGCGCTTACCACTTAACGCTGACAGCACGAGCACCCAGCGGAGCGCTGATCCAAATAACCATCGCTCCACAGCGCTACCTAAGTGAAATGACCTTGCTCGGAAGGGGTGGGCTGATCGCTGCCAGTTCTGCGCAGAGTGGCATTGCACTCACTAATAATCAGGGCACTCAGGTCGTGCACGACACCCTACCTCCCGCCGAACTCGAATGGCTGGATAATTTTTATGAGCATCGGGATCCTCCCAGCGAATCTTCTTCCGATTTCAGCACGGCTCTACTCCGCGGCATTCGGCAAGCCCTAAAGCAAAATCGGCCGATCCTACTCACCCTTGATCACTAGCAGAGCGTCTGGCTCGCAACGCTGCAAATAAATCCTCAGCCTTCTTTTTAGCGGTTATCACCGAGGCATCTTTTACCTCCTCATAACCGCGTATATCTTCTGGCAACTGGGCAATTTCCACCCCCAATTCATAATTTTCCCCATCCAAGCCCTGAACGACCTCTTCGATCAACTTGCAATACCAACCTATCAACTCGCGTTCAGTACGCCTCGACGCTGTGCGACCGAATAAATCGAAAACGCTACCGCGCAAGCCCTTCAGGCGGCTCAGTAGTACAAGCGCCGGACGCAGCGTTCTGCCGAAACCGATCTTCCGCGACAAGAACCTACGCAAGGTCGGCGGATGCAATTTCCGAACGATTTCCACTTCCCCATCGAAAAGCACCCGGATTCGTTCCTCCGAATCCTTGCCAGTAGCAAGGCGGGCTACCTCGTACTCGTCTTTATAGGCCATTAGTTTGTAAAGCCCCCTGAGCACCGCCCGGGTCAATTGCAAGCGGCGAGCAGGATGATCTTGATCAGCACTCCAAACCTCTTTCACAAAGGATAGATAACGGCGAGCATAGGAGTGATCCTGATAGGCACAAAGCTCTGCCAGCCTCACCCCGAACTCTCGCTCTCCCGCTTCATCAAGACCTTTTAAAGTTGCTAAGCCCTCTTCCAGTAAGGCCGATCCAACCTCGTCGCCAACCAGGCGCTCGCGGACCTCCACCAGCACTTCGGCATCAGTCGCCTGCCCGGTTTTCAACGCCTGCTCCACTCGACCGGGATCGGCCAGAGCCAGACGTCCCCAACGAAAGGCCTGAATATTATTTTCTACCGCTCTCGCGTTTAGTTCGATCGCTCCTTCGATCGACTCAGCTTTAAGCGGCAGAGCACCAGCCTGATAGGCCGCGCCAAGGAGCAACATATTCGCATAGAGAGTATCGGCGAAAAGACATTCGGCCAACCAGTAAGTATCGAGGTAGATATTGTCTTTGCCAGTACAATCGTCAATGGCTTGCCGCAGGCGATCCGATGCTGGGAAACGCTCTGTGAGCGGATTCCGATTCATCGCCGCATTGGCAATTTCGGCGGTACTTATAAGGGCCCTACTCCGGTGAGGCGAAGCGTATTTTAGGTTTGCAGGCTCGGCTGCCCGCAAAAGATCAAATCCTAGATACAGGTCTACCTCGCCCGGAAATAGACGGTTGAAAACGGGCTGTTGCTCTTCACTTATCACTATTGGAGATTCCACCGGTCCGCCTTTTTGTGCCAAACCCGTATTGTTTGACAAATAGACGTATTTTCCCTCCATCATCGCCGCGTAGGCAACCAGATGCGAAATCGTCACGACACCGGTACCTCCACGGCCCATGGCAAAAATCGAGTACGCACCTTCTGCAGGACACTTGGGCGGCTCTGGCAAGGCATCTAAGGCTTCGGGAGTCCGACGCCGCAAACGAGTCCCCTTGGCCGGCTTGACTATCGCAAAAGAAGGACATTCCCCATCTATGCACAGACCATCTTGAGCGCAATTCGATTGACGCACCTGGGTCTTATCTCCAAACTCGGTAGTGACGCTATAAAGCGCAGCGCAACCTTCCGATTGGGCATAGCAATCACCACACCCCTCGCATATTGCCTCATCGATGAATACATATTCATCCGGCGTCAATCCCTGATGCCGTCGGCGACGCCCCTTTTCGGTCGCGCATTCCTTGTCGAGAATCAGGACCGTTGTTCCCGCAATCGCCTTGAAGAGCTCGAGAGCCTCGGCATGGCGCTCCAAACCGAAAATCTCGATCCGCTCCCCTGCTAAGCTGATATAACGTTTTGGTTCCTCACTGACGACTCCCACCCGCACGACCCCCATCCCCAAGAGTTCTTGAATCACATCAGGCACTGGACGTACCCCACCGGGATCCTGACCACCCGTAAGGGCTACCGCTCCGTTGAAAAGGAGCAGGAAAGTGATATTGACCTCCCCCCGAACGCAGCTTTGGATTGCTCCGCGCCCACTGTGAAAATAGCTTCCATCACCCAGGTACTGGTAAATGTGTTGATTGCCATTGAATGGGGCCCAACCGCTGTAGATCGAACCACCAGCCCCCATAGTCGGGATGTAGAGCACACCATTATCGTACGCTTCTATCGCCCGAATCGAGGAGCAGCCGATCGCCCCCCCCGGCTTCTCTTTCAAATCGCGGAACGTATTATAGGGGCAACCACCGCAAGACATGGGGGTAACACTCGGCAACAGCGGATAGGATCGGTCAGCGATATCCCGCAGCCGTTTCAAGCGCCCTGGCTCGGCCCCTATATGCCGTCCAAGTTGCTGTGCTAAATATTCCGGATCGACCTCGCCATGGGATGGAATAAACGGTTGTCCTTTCTCGTCGAATTGGCCAAATACAGCTTCGACCTCAGTATCCCACAACGCCGCCTTGATGCCTTCTTCGACGAAAGGCCCCGGCTCCTCGATCACGTATATCCGCTTCAAACCTCTGGCGAAATCCCGCACAATTTGATAATCGAGAGGAAAAATCACCGACAGGTGTAAAATCGGTACGCGCAAACCCAGATAGGACAAAGCCTGTCGCAAGTCTGTAAAACTCTTGCCCGTAGCAACGATCCCAACCGAACCACCCACTTCGGCATCTACAATCCGGTTGATGTCATTAGCCCTGATATAGTCCTCTACCAGTGGCATCTTCTCTTCGACCAGTTGTCGCTGCATCGGCAGCGCCCCACTGGCCATCACGATCCGGTTGAAGTGCTTGCCGTAGCTGCGCTCGGGCAACACGATCTCTGGCCGTACCTGCGCCAAATCGACGGTACTAGCTCCATCGCATACCGGCGTCACCAGCTTCAGCGCCGTCACCACCCCCGCGTGGCGCGACAAAGCGACAGCGTGCAACCCCAGACGAATAATTTCCTCGATATTGGCAGGATAAAACGTCGCGACCAAACTGCTGCGCAAAATCCAGTCGCTCGCCCCGGGCGAAACCGAACTCTTGCTGCGATGATCTTCCCCTGTGAGCAGAACCATCGCACCCCGATCGCCAGTACCACTCAAATTGGCCAACCACATTTCATCAGGGATCCACATTGTGCCATGAGCTTTGCCATACCAAAAAGCATCGATATCACCGCTAGCGGCAAACTGAGTGCCCAATATAGCCGATGCTGCGGTTTTCTCATTGATCCCAAACTGGTGTACAGTGCGCCCTTTCTGGTTGAGGACCTCGAGTTCTTCCACCAATTTGAGATCTAAGCCGCCGAGTGGCGATCCTTCATAACCGGTAAAATACGTTTGGTTGACCGATCCGGTGGGCTGATCCCGACGCTGCTTTTCTATAACCAGGCGTACTATCGCCTCCATTCCGGTAAGAAAAACCGGCCCCTCCTGCAGCGTGAACTTATCGCCGATATCCATTTGCATACAATGCTCTTAATTGTTTTTTTTTAATGCTTTAGAGTATTTTAAAAGGCTCTAAAGAGTATATCAAACTCCAGCCATAACAGCAAGGATAACCCCTTACTATATACCCAAGTCAAGATTTTCCCGGCATTCAATCGGTCACTTAGAATGGTATTGCCTCCTCGACCGCTAATACTTATAATGTTTTTGTTGCTTCGCGTTTGTCATTATAGGGATATAATCCTTCTAAATTCAAAATTCGAGTTGATAATATGGCCGAAACGATCGACGAACTCACCATCCATTACGAAGAAGAGGGTAAAGTCCTACGCAAGGAGATTGCCAAGGAAGTCCTCAGCAAAGGGTCGTGGACGACTATTATGTATCTCTACCAGGATCTGGATCGCAAGACCGGAGAATATGGTCGCCATAGAGTTTCGATTCGCCGCTACCAGAAACGCGAGGGCACTTTTTTGCAACGCAGCAAATTCGAAGTCTCCAGCCCAGCTCAAGCTCGAGCAATTTGCAACAAAATACAAGACTGGTTCCCCGAAGACGAATAGCGAACCTTCGCACAAGGCTCGCTGCATAGCTCGGAGCTATGGTGCCGATAAAACGCAATCCCACTCGCACGGTCAAAATCGGTCGAACTAGCATCGGCGACAACCACCCCATCGCCGTCCAAAGCATGGCCGCCACCCGTACCCAGGATCTCGAAGCCACTACCCGCCAGATCCGCCTCCTCACCGAGGCAGGAGCCGATCTGATCCGCATCGCCGTCGATAGCAAAAAAGACGTCGATGCACTGAGCCAGATCGCACCGATATCGACCGTTCCACTCTCGGTGGATCTGCAGGAAAACTACCGATTGGTCAGTCGCGTAGCTCCCCACGTGCAAAAAATTCGCTATAATCCCGGCCACCTTTTCCACCACGAAAAGGACAAGCCTATCCGCGACAAAGTCGCCTTCATTGCCGCAGAAGCGGAAAAACATGACTGCGCACTCCGCATAGGGGTCAATTGCGGATCGGTAGACCCCGACAAAGTCGGGCTCTACCCCGCTGATGACTCGATTTCGCCGATGCTCGCCTCCGCCCTAGAACATTGCCAGATCCTGGATGAACTAGGCTTTACCCGCTACTGTGTCTCCCTTAAAGACTCAGATCCAGACAAAGTGGTCGAAGCCAATACCCGCTTCGCCAAGGAACGCCCCGATGTTCCGCTCCATCTGGGCGTCACGGAAGCAGGCATGCCACCCGACGGCGTCATCAAAACCCGCATAGCCTTCGAAAAGCTCATCAGCGCCGGAATCGGCGATACGATCCGCGTCTCACTGACCCTGCCTTTCGACAATAAGGGCGAGGAGATCACTGTGGGTCGGCAGATTCTAGACGATATCTACTCTGGACGCTTCCGTTCGATCCCCACCAAGCTGCCCAGTGGCCTCAATATCATCTCGTGTCCCTCCTGTTCTCGAGTCGAGAATGAAGCTTTTATCGATCTAGCTCACAAGGTTCGGGAACTCACCTCCTACGCCCAGGAACACCAAATCACCATCGCGATAATGGGCTGTCGGGTCAATGGGCCGGGCGAAACCGATGATGCCGATCTGGGTCTCTGGTGCGCACCCAATTTCGTCAATCTCAAGCGCGGCACCCAACTCATCGGTCAATTCCCCTATGACGAGGTTCTGCTCGTACTCAAGGATGAGGTCGACCAGATCATTGCCACCAATTAATGGATTGGGCTTAGCGCGAATTGACCTCTTGCAAAAACCAGCTGCTTTGGGCTCTTTAGAATCGAGGCGATGGCCTCTACACAGATTGCACAACCCCGATTGTGCCCAATAGATCCACCTTTCAGCTCTGCTATCCCGTTTTATCTATCTCCCTGATCACACTATATTTAGATACTAATCTGCTCTTATGAGGAAAGGAAATACATGCAAAATCCCATTAAGGAGAAACTTAGCTCCGGCCAACCTTCAATCGGCTCCTGGCTCAATCTCGCTTCGCCAATGGCCGCCGAGGTGATGGCCGCCGCCGGTTTCGAATGGTTGGTGGTAGATGCCGAACATTCGCCCTTCGACCTCGGCCATATCGCACACACCTTCCGCGCCATCGAGGCCCGAGGTGCTATTCCCATGGCTCGGGCCTGGGACCACGATCCGAGTACGGCTGCTCGCCTACTCGACGCCGGCGCCTGGGGTCTGGTCTTTCCACATGTTAGCACCCCTGAACAGGCTGAGAAACTGGCCCGGGCCATGCGCTATCCTCCCCGGGGGCAACGCTCGGTGGGAACCGGTCGCTGCGTCACAATCTCAGCAGAGTACCGTCAGCACTTTGACGACGCAGTCCTCTGCATCCCTCAAATCGAGGATATGGAGGGCATAGAAAATGCCGAGGCCATCGCCCGTGTCGAAGGGATTGATATCGGCTTTCTCGGCCCGGGCGACCTGGCGATATCGATGGGAGTCGAAGCAGGTCACCCCGACCACGAAAAGGCACTAACCACCTTTCGCGAGGGTTGCGAACGAGCCGGGATACCCACAGGCATACCGGTCAAGGATACGGCCTCGGCCAAAAAAAGGATCGCCGAAGGATTCCAACTCATCGATGTCAACAATGACCTTCGCTTTTTGGAATCAGCGGCACAAAACGCTTACAAAGAAGTCACATCATAATATCAACTTATTCCTGTACAGTTAGTTATGGAATAAATACAATGAAATTCATCAACTTTGGCTCACTTAATATCGACTTGGTCTATCAGGTAGATCACATCGCCCGTCCGGGAGAGACCATCGCCAGTTCGGCACACCAGGTCTTTGCTGGGGGCAAAGGAGCCAACCAGACGGTAGCTCTGGTCCGCGCCGGAGCCACCGTTTTTCACGCCGGCCAAGTAGGGCCCGAAGGACAGTGGTTGATCGATAAGTTGTCCAAACTCGGGGTGAATATGGAACACACCCTGATAGGAGCAGTCCCGACCGGCCACGCCATCATCCAAATCGATGCCCAGGGCCAGAACAGTATTGTCCTTTTTCCAGGTGCTAATAGACAGATAGATCGAGCGGCCATCGAACGCACTCTATCCGAATCAAGTAAAGAGGATATATTACTCTTACAGAATGAAATAAATGACGTACCTTATATAATACATGAAGCTAAAAAAAGAAGGCTGAGTATTTGTTTGAACCCTGCTCCTTTTGGCCCTGAAGTCCTCGATTACCCATTGGACCTGATCGATTTTCTCATCGTAAACGAAACCGAAGCCGCTGATCTAACCGGAATATCGTCCCCAGACCAACTCCTAGACGCACTAGCTACAACCTGGCCCAGAGCCCAAATTGTCCTTACCCTGGGAGCCTCGGGTGCACAATACCGATCCCCTCAAGAAGAATTCCATCTTCCCGCACCCCAGGTCCAGGCTCTGGATACAACCGGGGCCGGCGACACCTTTATCGGCTATTTTCTCCAGGGCCTGACAACCGGTATCGGAGCTCATAGCGCCATAGCCCGCGCGATCGAAGCTGCAGCACTTTGCGTTACACGGCCGGGTGCAATAGATTCAATTCCATCATCAACAGAGATAGATTAAGAAATTGCAGTAGAAAGGATTACCAATGAATAAAATCATGCTTACATCACAGTTTTCCAACAATGAATTCGCATCGCAAGAGCGAGAACAAGGGCTCCAACATCTCCGCTCTCTGGGCGAACTCGTCGATGAACCCTCGGTGCTCACCCCCGAACACGCTCCCGACCTCATCGCCTCTATTGCCAGTTCTTCCGTTTATACCGACGAATTCTACGATGCTGCCACTGATCTGCGCATAGTTGCCCGGTGGGGCGTCGGCTTTGACAAAGTCAATGTGGAGGGCGCTACGCGCAATGGGGTGATTATAACGGTCACGCCGGTGCACATGGATGCGGTGGCCGAATATGCGATCGCCCAGTGGATGGCCACCCTAAAACGCGTATATACCCTGAATAGACTCTCCCACCAGGGCGATTTCTCCATCATCCGTACCTACGAAGCCCAATATACAACGCTCGGGCTCTACGGGTGCGGTCGGATCGGCCAGGAGGTCGCCAAACGCGCCGTGCCCCTCCTCGGCGAACACGGTCGACTGCTCATCTATGATTCACGACCCGATATTGCCGATATTGCCGCTGAATACGGGGCTGAACTTGTCGATTCTCCCGCTGCGCTATTTCGCGAATCCGATACCGTCTCGCTCCACGTTTCTGGCGATGAAACCGTCGTCGACTACGATCTGCTCTGCCAGATGCAACCCCATGCATCGCTTATCAACCCCTCACGGGGCAACCTGGTCAACGACACCGATGTCCACCGAGCGATCGAAGAAGAAAAACTTTACTACTACGTCGTCGACGATCCGGTCAACGAAACCCGGGCTATCCATAAAGATCACCCGCGCATCATCTGCACAAACCACAACGCCGGCATCACGGTCGAATCGACCAAGCGCCTCGACGCCAAAGGTATCGAACAAGCCACTGCTGCAATTCAGGGCCGAACACCCGAATTCATCCTCAATCCCGAGGTTCTGAACCACCCACGAGTCAGAGGATGGCTAACGGAGTAAGCATATGAAAATAAGTCACTTCGACACCACACCACTCAATAATCGGGGACTTTTATTAAGAGTCCATACCGACGCGGGAATCACCGGACTCGGCGCACCAATGAACTACGAGCACGGACGCACGGTGGAACGGGCAATCCTCGATATGGGAGACTATTTAATCGGCCGCGATCCCCTGCAAATCGAAGACCACTGGCAAACGCTCTTCCGCTCGAGCTACTCGCGCCAGATGCCGATTCTGCTCTCGGCCCTTAGCGGTATCGAAATGGCCTGTCTGGACATTCTGGGCAAAATGGCTGGCCTGCCGGTGTGGAAGCTTTTGGGTGGGTCGGTGCGAGAGCGGATCCGAGTCTATGGCGGAGCCGGAGGAGCCACGCCCGAACGCGCTGCCGAAGCGGCCCGCCAGCGCGTGGCAGAGGGCTTTACAGCCATTAAGACTACCCCCTTCCCCGAACCGGTGCGCTCAATAGAAACGCCGGCGGAAATTGATCGGATCGTTACCACAATTGGCTCCATGCGGGACGCGGTAGGACCACAAATAGATATCGCAATCGACTTTCATCGCGCAACCAGTCCGGCCTGCGCCAAGATCCTCCTGCGTGAACTCGAACCCTTGAAGCCGCTTTTTGTCGAAGAACCCACCCGAGCCATACCCGATAATGTCGGTCCTCTTCTGGAATTGGCTCGTTCAACCACCATTCCTATCGCCACGGGCGAGCGCTGCACTACTCGCTGGGGCTTTCGTGAAATCTGCGAGCGTAAAGCCGCCGCCATCATCCAACCCGATATACGCCACTGCGGCGGAATCCTCGAGATGAAGAAGATCGCCGCGCTGGCCGAAATTCACGAAATCACTGTCGCGCCCCATAGCGCTGCTGACCCCTTGGGCGTGGTCGCCTCGGTCCACGCAATGGCCGGAACCCCGAATTTTCTCATCATGGAATTCGGCGGCGGAGGTGGCGAAGGATTTTTTACCGAAGCGCTGCAAATGCAGAACGGATTCGTAGAATTGCCTACCGGACCGGGTCTGGGAGTAGAAATAGACGAGCAGGGTCTGGAGAATTTCAAGCAGAGCGGCCCCTGGCGACTGAGAACTATGCGGCGCCTTCCAGAGGACGGCTCTTACTCGGATTTCTAAACGCGGCAATCATTTAGTGGGAATAGGCCACCGATCAAAACACACCACCAAGGATCGCAACCCCGCTATACTTCTGCCCGTTCTCCCCAAACCTGCCCCTGTACACTACCTGCCTGCAGTACCACCGGCTAAATCACTTAAATGGGCATATACTCCAAATCGAAGACCCGCTCGATAAACCAGCCCAACCCGAAGAGCCCGATCAGAACCGATACTGCAAGAACTACTCTGCGCTTATAAGCCTGCCGGTTGAGCCAGACAATCATCGGAAATACAATCGCCACAATCAGTATCTGACCTATTTCTACCCCTATATTGAAGGAAAGGAGCGAAGCGACCAGACCTCGGGTCGGCAACCCCAATTCTCGAAGGACATTAGCGAAGCCGAAACCGTGTACCAGGCCGAAAACGAAGGTCAGAACCCACCGATGATCGGTGCGCTTAAGCCAAAAATTTTCCAGAGCTACATAGGCGATACTCAGGGCTATGCCTGCCTCGACCCACTTGGCCGGTAAATTGACGATCTCGAGGGCTGCCAGACAGAGGGTAATACTGTGGGCCACAGTGAAAGCAGAGACGATCTTTACCAGGTGCATAAGCCGGCCCCCAACTGCGATCAGGGCCAGCAGAAACATGATGTGATCATAACCGAGAAAGATATGCTCTACCCCTAGAACCACGAATTGGTACATCTTAGCCCAAAGCGACTCTTCCGCGTCGGCTACAAAGGTTTGTTGCGAATTGTCCGCGCTGAATACGGCCTGGAGCAGCGGCTTACCGGGCACGAGAATCTGGGCCAGATTCTTGTGATTATCCCCAAAAATTTCCGGCCAGCCAACCCGCATCACGATTTCTCTAAACGGCCCTGTAAGCGGGGCACCAAGGTATAGGTTGGCGAACATATTTCCGTCGTTATCCGGGTTAATCTCACCCTTACCGCGCGTCAGCACGATACGTTGGCCATTGACCCGCAAGTCCATGTTGTCCTCGGCAAAAGCAAAAGCCTGGTCAACCCCGGCGACCATCTCCTCGTAGAAAAGTAAACCGTCCTGATCCTGGTCGAGACCGATTTTTAGCATATCGAAATCGTCGAAGCGCACCCGCAGTTTGAGCGTATCCTCACGAACCACCAGATTGGTATAACTGGTATTGATCTTGTGCGCATCGACCTGGCCGGCACCAACAACGATCAGCAGGGCCAGGTTGCCCATCCAGAAACAACTCGTCTTCTTCAATTCTCCTCCTTATTTCTGTAAAGAATAGATATAGACCGCGATTAGTCTACGGTCTGCCGCGACGAGGTGCGGATAGCCGGGCATGCTAGTGCCGGGCACTCCCTTTTCGATCGTCCTGGCGATCGAAGTCTGGTCATTGCCATTCTTATAGGCTCCGCGATCGCGAAAATCGCGCGGCGGGGGTTTTAGAGAAGCTGCGATCTTGCCATCGCCCCACCCTGATTCACCGTGGCACACGGTACAACCGTTGCGAATAAACAGGGCCTTGCCGCTCTCGATCTCAGTTTTTGATTCATCGCGATCTCCATTACAACTTACCGCGAGCACAGCTAAGGCCAAACGCACTAGCAACCACATGGGCAAGGCTTTATTCCAAGGGGGGATTAGCGAAGTTTTAGATAGATAAATAAATGAATTTCAGTCAGGTACGCCAGTATCGATCAGCTGGCACTTAGCAATGCTAGCCTGAAAGTGGTTCCCACGCCCAGCATACTCTTCACCTCCACCTGTTCACCGTAAACTTCGGCTATATGACGAACGATATCTAACCCCGGCCCAGTACTCCCCATCGCCTGCCAAGCGGATAATTTCTTCGGTCCTATGTCGCTTGTGCTTCATCAGACGACTCCTTAGCGGTTGAGAAATAGTCTTGTATCTTTCCTCAAGTTCGTGAAATGCTTGCTATGCTTCTAAT
>CAZFMY010000006.1:0-75178 GCA_964520345.1 uncultured Gemmatimonadaceae bacterium
GTCTCCACCCTCGCCGTCTCCACCTTCGCCATCGGGATGATGATGCGGTCCGCGCATCGCCGCCATCAGCTCCTCTTTGCTGATCACGCCATCGCCATCAGCATCGATCGCGCTGAATGCCATTTCGAACCATCCCTTGCGACCCTCTTCGTCTTCCGGAGGGGGTGGGGGAGCAAAATCACCGGGGAGAGGTATCATCAATGCCGGATGGCGGGGGGGATGGGGATCCTCAGCCGCCTGGGCTGAGGGAGAACAAAGAGCAAGGCCGACCAAAATAATCATCCATTTGGCGAGCATTGGATTCTCCTTTTGTGAAGAGTATGAAGGTTGAACGAACCGTGAGCGTTTCGTTCAATAATTCTCTTCCTAATATTATAACGAATACCGCTCGAAGTGTTGTGATTTTAATCACCGATTGCACAATTTTATTGTGTTTCCATCTCAATTTTCAATATATCGCAAATTTTTATCTAAAAAAAGAATATTTTCTTAAAATATATAAATTATATGAAAAAAATCTTGTTTCTTTTTGGTTTTTATTCTATTATAGTGCATATTCAGACAACTATCAAATCTTGTTTTTTGCGGCATTTATTGCCCCCTCATGTACAGTAGGTTTTACTCTATCTCCCAAAGGAGTGCAAGGCTATGCAAAATCATCCGTTTTTCCGGTCGGCTGTCGGCGGCAGTGCGCTGGCTCTCTTGCTGGTCTGGGCAGGTTGTTCCGGCGATCAGGGTCCCGTCTCATCGAGTGGGGAACAACTCGAAATGCGCGCGCCGGCGGCCAAGCGCGCTGCGCCGGTAGTGCCCGGTCGGTATATCGTTGTTTTGGAAGATGGGACTTCGGCCGCCGATGTGCCGGGTCGTGCCCGCGGTTTGGCTCGCAAGCACGGTGGCCAGGAAGAGCAGATCTACCGCCATGCGCTCAAGGGGTTCGCGGCCAGAGGGCTCTCGCAGGCCGCTGCTGCTCGTTTGCGCAATGAACCGGGTGTGAAACTGGTTGAGGCAGATCGGATTTGGACGCTGAATAAGCCGGGAAAAGGCCGAGGACCTGGTGGTGGCGGCGGCGGCGGTGGCGGCGGGTGTCAAACTCAGACCGTGCCGTGGGGGATCGACCGCGTTGGAGGGGCTCGTGATGGAAGCAGTCTTGGTAAGACCGTCTGGATCATCGATACTGGTGTCAAAGCGGTGAACGACCTCAATTTGAACACTGCCAAGAGTGCTAATTTCGTCACCAAGGGCAAGAATTCTTTTGATGATAAGAATGGTCACGGAACGCACGTGGCCGGTACGGTGGCCGCGAAAGACAACGCTTGCGATGTCGTTGGGGTGGCGGCTGGCGCCGAGGTGGCGGCCGTGCGGGTGCTGGGGCGTGATGGAAGTGGCTATACTTCCTGGATCGTAGGGGGTATTGATCACGTTGCAGAGAATGGGGCGGCAGGTGATGTCGCGAATATGAGTCTCGGCGGTTATACCGGTTCTTCGGCCTATACGGCAATGGACTATGCCGTGATAAACGCAGCGAACCAGGGGATTCTCTTCGCTGTTGCTGCCGGCAATTCAGGGGATGATGCCAGTTATTATACCCCGGCGCATACCAATTACAGCGGTGTCTACACCGTTTCGGCGATCGGCACTAACGACTGCCTGGCCTCCTTCAGCAACTACGGCAGCCCGGTCGATGTTGCAGCACCTGGCGTCGGGGTCGAATCGCTCTCGAAGGACGGCGGTACGGTCACCTATAGTGGAACTAGCATGGCCGCGCCCCATGTGGCCGGTTTGCTGCTCCTCGGGCCACTGGGTTCCGACGGAACAGCCTGTGGCGATCCCGATGGGAACCCCGACCCGATCGCCCACAACTAATCTCTCCCAGTGGGGCGTTCGTCCCGTGTCAATTTTGCTGCAACCGAGGTGCGCTGTGCCTCGGTTGCAGCAGAATCTCTTCTAAGCCTCCTATTTTTTCGTCTTAGAGCTACTTCTTCAACGCGCTGCTCTGTCCATTGCGGCCCCGGATGCCGATAGCACCGCTCTCTTGATCGTCTGCACTGAGAAGGTGAGGTTGGCTCCGACGGCGGCGTTGATGTACAGGCCGCTGTGGCCTTTGGCATTAGCGTCGGGGGTCGAATGTAGTTTTCCAGGAATGTATGGGAGTATAAGGCGCCTATTGGAGATCCCTTTGGGTTGATAGAGTGGCGTCGGACGCTGGAGATTGGTGCGGACGAGTCTGGCCGTCAATCGGAACGTGCGCGATCCGCGATGCAGATCAGTGAAGAGAAACGGCTTTTCTCCGCTGGCGTTTGCGCGTATTTTCAAGCTCAAAATTTCGCAAGGAGAGCATCTATGGCCAAAATAAAGGAAGTTCGTTGTATCCGCACCCGGCAGAACGGCACCTGGGTCATCGTCAAGATCATTACCGACCAGCCTGGTCTCTACGGAATCGGCTCGGCCAGTGAGCACTACCACGCAGCCACGGTAGTGACCGCGATCGAGGAGAGCTTGGGGCCGCTACTGATCGGCCGGGATCCCAGTCGGATCGAGGATATCTGGCAGTCGGTCTATACCAGCGGCTATTGGCGCAGTGGTTCGATCCTCAACGCGGCGCTGGGTGGGATCGATATGGCGTTGTGGGATATTAAAGGCAAAGAGGCCGGGATGCCGGTCTACGATCTTCTGGGTGGGGCCTGCCGTGCGGCGGTGCCATGCTATGCCCACGCCGGCGGCGGCGATTACGAATCCCTGGTCGAAGATATCCAGCGCTATCTCGAAGAGGGCTGGCCGGTGGTCCGCTGCCAGTTGGGAGGGTATGGTGGTGGGGGTTTTTTGCCGGATGCGATCAAGCCGCGCAATCCCTGGTCCGAGGCTCCAGCCTTTGACGATGAAGCCTATCTCGAGGCGATTCCAGCGATGTTCGAGCACTTGCGCAAGAAGCTGGGCTTTGGTCCGAAGCTGACTCACGACGTGCACGAGCATCTCAAGCCGCAGATCGCGGTGG
Organism: uncultured Gemmatimonadaceae bacterium; assembly: GCA_964520345.1. Taxonomy (GTDB): domain Bacteria; phylum Latescibacterota; class UBA2968; order UBA8231; family UBA8231. The sequence goes on from CAZFMY010000006.1 coordinate 2,993, forward strand.
CGCTGGCTAAGCGGCTCGAGCCCTACCGGCTCTTCTTTCTCGAGGACGCGCTCTCGCCCGAGCAGATCGACTGGTATAGGCTGATGCGTCAGCAGTGCACCACTCCGCAGGCAATGGGCGAGCTTTTCGTCAATGTGCAGGAGTACCTGCCGCTGATCTCCGAGCGCTTGATCGACTATGTGCGGGTGCGGGTGGCCAAGGGAGGTGGGATCACCCCCTGTCGCAAGATCGCTGCGCTTTGCGAGTTCTACGGGGTGCAGACCGCCTGGCAGGAAGGCGGCGATAACGACCCGGTCAACCAGGCGGCGGCGATGCACCTGGATATGGCCACTTACAGTTTTGGCATTCAGGAGGAAAATGGATTCTCACCTCATGAGTTGGAGGCTTTTCCCGGTCATGCGACGATGGAGGGCGGCTATATGTATCCCAATGATCAGCCGGGGTTGGGCATCGATATCGACGAGGAGAAAGCCAGGGCGCTACTGGTATCCGATCAGGTGCGATCTTTTTATGCGGCAGAGGATCGCCGCGCCGACGGCAGCGTGGTCAGACCCTGAGACCTGGCGAGGAGTCGTTCCCGGGTATCAATGTTGTTTGGGCTGTTTTCGCTGGGGCCGATAAACTCGCTCAACCGTGCATGATGGCGTGGCCGTTACCGGGGAAAAAGGCCAGGTCGACAAAGAAGGAGAGTCCGACGCCGAGGAAGTAGCCGACGATCAGGCCGATGAAAAAGGGTGCGGCTTTGCGGTAGAGCTCTATACCGCCGAAGCGCATGATCAGGCTCTTGGCCGCCCAGGCGATGAAGATCGCTGCGGCCTGATTGCGGATCATCCAGATTGCAGAAATGGCTAAGCCCACCGGGTGCAATGGCCACCACGGGAAGCGGTACTGCGCAAAGGTGAGCAGAGCCATTGCCGCTGCGCCGATGCCGAAGAAACCGAGTTTCTGGGCGTGGAATTCGGTGGGGGCTTGGATTTTGGCCATGGCATCGCCGAAGGCCATGACGCCGGCACCGGAAGAGACGCGGAAGATCCAGGAGTTGAAGTTGGAGGCGCCCTGGGCATAGGCCATGGTGATGAGGTTGCCCAGCGAAACGGCGAAGGAGAGCACCACCGCCAGGCCGATGGCCAGCGCGAATCCGCGGCGGGCGATGCGCATGCTGCTCTGCAATTTGGCAGCGTGGGCAGCGGAGGTCATGAAGATCGACTGCACATCGCCGAAGAAGCAATAGGAGAGCCCCAGGGCCGCCAGGCCCGGGGGAGAGATCGCACTGGTGCCGAAACTCATCATGGTCATCGCCTGGCTGACGACCGGAGTGGTCAGGTAGTAGACGCCGGTCTGGACGACCAGCCGGGTAATGCCGAGATAGGCGACGAGGACGAAAAATAGGAACGAAGTTGCTACCCACACTTCCATGCCTGCCTGATTGAGCCAGACGAGCATATAGGCGATACCGGTGAGCAAGCCGAGTACTGCGCTGCGGTAGGAGATCAACTCGCGGCTGTCGTCGAGGGGGTGGTCGGGGTTCCAGGCCTTGCGGCAGACCTCTTTGAGGTGGTCGCGGGCCATCCACAGGCCCCAGAGCACCAGCGTTACAAAAGCTCCCCAGCACTGCCACGAAGTCGAAGGCAAGCCCCAGACGAATTTATCCGCATCCGTGACGCCCAGTCCGAAGCGGTTGAAGAGACCTTCTTCGACCAACGTCAACAAGAAAAAGAACCAGATGCTGAAGCTGACGTTCAGATTGGCGAAGTACATGAAGCCGACGACGGGGAAGTAGAGGCGGATATTGATCGACGGAAAGGCGTGGATGGTCTGGATGGGGTAGTCCCAGGCGATCTGTGGGAAGAAGTGGAAGAAGTGGCCGGCGATATTCCAGCAGACTATAAAGAGCGGAATTGCCGCACCCAGCCAGAAGATCTTGTTGCGCAAAATAGTCGGCAGGCCACGGTCGGCATCGGCGACCAGGGTTTGGGGTACTTCCATCAGTGGGTAGGCCAGCCGTTCGCGCTCGACCCACTGTCGGCGCAGAATGACGATGATGCAGAAGCAGACGAAGAACAGGGTGAATATAAAGCTCAGCCACCAGAAAAGCGGCGTAGCCCAGGCATGCAGGAGGGTGCTCCAGGGGATCGGTTCGCCGAAGGGCAGGCCTTCGAAAAACCAGGTCATCGCCTGTCCCTCGTTGGAGGGCAGAAGCCAGGCGGGAAGGTGGGGCAGGACATAGGTGCCCCACTGGTTTTCGGCCGAGGCGAAGTAGTAGGGTGTGGTGGGGATGGCGAGGAAATAGCCGGTCAAAAAGACCGGGATGCCGATGATGGCCAGGTTCATGGCGACCACGGTGATCAACTCGGGCGGATGAAAGGCCCAGGTCGAATTGATTTTTTTGAGCAGGGCGTTGAAAAAGATGAGGCAGAGAAAGAGAAAGCCTACACCGCTGGGAAAGAAGGACCAGGTAAATTCGGACGAACCGAAAGTCCAGATCGAATGCGGTGCTCCGAAACTGATCAAGATGACCATGGTACAGCCGGCGATTAACGAGCGCGGTGTGATGCCGCTGGTTAATTGCCGATCGGAATTTTTACCCATAGGCGGAAGGTAGGGCGGGTGAGTACGCGCTGTCAAGAGAAGGTCCGGAGTACGGGATCGGCTACGATTCCGTACTATACCGCTTTTGTTTGATATTGCGCGGTAGGGGACTCGTTTCCGCAATATTGTCCCCGTTTTTTCCGGTGCTTGTTAGAGGTCGTTTTTCTTGATCGGGTCTGACTAACCGTGCAGGATGGGGTGGCCGTTGCCGGGAAAGAAGATCATATCGACGATAAAGGAGATCCCAACACCAAAGAAGTGCCCGAGGATCAGACCAATAAAGAAGGGAGCGGCCCGGCGGTAGAGTTCGATGCCGCCGAAGCGCATGATCAGGCTCTTCGCTGCCCAGGAAACGAAGATGGCTGCCGCCTGGTTGCGGATCATCCAGATTGCAGAGATGGCGAATCCGACCGGGTGCAGCGGCCACCAGGGAAAGCGGTATTGCATGAACGTGAGCAGGGACATGACCATGGCACCGATGCCGAAGAAACTGAGTTTCTGTGCGTGGAAATCGGCCGGATTTTTTATTTTGGCCATCACGTCATCAAAGGAGCGCACGCCAGCGCCGGAGGAGACGCGGAAAAACCAGGAATTGAAGTTGGAAGCTCCCTGCTCGTAGGCCATGGTGATGACGTAGATAATGGCTGCGCAGAAGCCGACCAGCAGTGCCAGGACGATGGCCAGACAGAGGCCGCGTCGACTCATGCGCAACGAGTCGTGGAGTCGGGCGGCGTGGGCGGCGGAAGGCATAAAGATCGACTGCACATCGCTGAAGAAGGAGTAACTCATCCCCAGGGCGGCCAGACCCGTGGGTGAAATGGCTCCCGATCCGAAGCTCATCATCGTCATCGCCTGGCCGACGATAGGTGTGGTCAGGTAGAAGACACCGGCCTGGACCACCAGGCGGGTGATGCCGAGATAGGCGATGAGTACAGAGCCGAGGAAGACGACAGCTACTGCGATTTCCATCCCGGCCTTGTTGAGCCAGATGAGCATATAGACGAGGCCGAAGAGCATTCCGACCACTGCTCCGCGATAAGACATCAGCTCACGGCTGTCGTCAATGGGCAAATCCGGGTTCCAGGCTTTGCGGAAGACATCGACGATGTGATCGCGGGCCATCCACAGACCCCAGAGTACCAGGACCACGAAAGCGCCCCAGCACTGCCACGAGGTCGATGGCAAACCCCAGACGAAGTTGTCGGCTTCGGTGACACCGACTCCAAAGCGGTTGAAAATTCCTTCCTCGAGGAGCAGCAACAGATAGAAGAACCAGATGCTGAAGGTCACATTGAGGTTGGCGAAGTACATGAATCCGATGACCGGAAAGTAGAAGCGGATATTGATGGTGGGGAAACCGTGCGCGATCTGGATCGGATGCTGCCACTCGATTTTGGGAAAGAAGTGGAAGAAAAAACCGACGATATTCCAGAGCGCGATAAAGAGCGGTATCGATGCGCCGACCCAGAAGACTTTCGAGCGCAGCACGGCAGGGAGACGCGAGGGGCCATCGGCATCGGCGACCAGGGCTTGGGGTACTTCCATCAGCGGGTAGGCCAACCGCTCGCGTTCGACCCATTGTTTGCGCAGGATGACTACTAAGCAGAAGCAGACGAAATAGAGGGTCCAGATAAAGCTCAGCCACCAAAAAAGCGGCATCGCCCAGGCGTTGAAGAGAGTGCTCCAGGGCGTTGGTTCACCAATGGGCAGGCCTTCGAAGAACCAGGTCATCGCCAGGCCGTCGTTGGAGGGCAAGAGCCAGGCGGGAAGGTGGGGCAGGACATAGGTGCCCCACTGGTTTTCTGCCGAGGCAAAGTAGTAGGGTGTGGTTGGGATCGAAAGCACGTAGCCCATCATAAAGATGGGGATGCCGGTGGTAACCAGGCCCATGACCACCACGGTGATCATCTCGGCGGGGTGCAGCGCCCAGCCGGGGTTGAGCGTTTTGAGCAGGATATTGAGGATGATCAGGCAGCAAAAAGAGAAGCCGACAGCGATCGGGAAGAAGGACCAGGTGATCTCGGAGGAACCCAGGACCCATATCGCGTAGGGGGCACCCAGACAGACGATGAGGACCTGGATCAAGCCCAAAAACAGCGAGCGGGGGGTCAGGCCGCCGACAGTATGTTTTTGAACTCCGGGTTTATTTTCCACTGGGCATGTCTTCGGATTGGAAGATCTGAAAGATAATTTGCAGGATTGTAGTGGTCAAGCGTATGCTAGAACAACGATGAAGGCCTGGATAAGCTTTGAGTCTACGTGTAATTGCGGTCCTCCGGTCGCAAGAGTTGCTGGTTCAGGGGCGGAAAGTGGCGATCGGTTTGGCACGCGCTACCGATATCTCAGGCATTATCGGTAGCGCGTGCGTGAGAACGGCTCGACGCGATAAGAGGGATCGCTCAGAGTTCAGCAAATGCTCTGGTGATCGGAGTGGCGAATTAGGTGGTTAGCTGGTTAGTGTCGCCGTCGTGGAAGCGGGCTGGAGCCAGCGGATCTGAATGCGTATTGACTCGCTATATTCAGGTAGCATCGAGGCCGGCGGCGTGGCGGCGGGCGGCCGGATCGCCAGCGGTGTAATAGGTGTCTTGGTCGACACAGAGCATGATCGGGGTGGCAATGGGTCCGTTTTGGACTTCGACTTGGTGACCGCGCTGGGCCAACTCGTCGCGGATATCTGCATCGATGGCTGCGCTGATGCTCAGTGAGCCCGCCTTCTTGAAGGTTTGCTCGCGGTTCGGGTTGGGATCGAAGGAATCCTGGTGGTGCGCGGTGGAAAAGCGCGGTGCGACCACCGCTGCTGCGGGCATCATGCCGAATTCGGCAACATCGAGAAAGAGCTTCAGGGCCGCTTGATCCTGTAGATCGCCTCCGGCGACGCTGATCGCGAGTACCGGTTTTTGGTCTTTGAGGACCAGTGTGGGGGTCAGGGTGATCCGGGGTCTTTTGCCGGCCTGGATGCAGTTGGGATGTCCCGGGGTGGTGTTGAGACTGCGCAGGCGGTTGCCGAAAGAGACGCCGGTTTGTCCGCTGCCGCCGGCGTGGTAGACATTGGCGCTGGGCGTGGCGGAGACGAGATTGCCCCAGCGGTCGGCGACGATACAGGTGGTGGTGCCGCCGAGACCGGGACGAAAAACGCCCGATTCTTGCAGGGCCTCCATACCGAGCGGGTCTCCGGGCCGAGCTTCGAGCGCGGCCTGTTCCATATCGATCAGCGGCTGACGGAGTTTGGTATAGGCATCGGAGAGCAAAGCGTCCATGGGCACGTCGACAAAGAGCGGGTCGCCGTAATAGGTGTCGCGGTCGGCGGTGGCCAACTTGATCGCTTCGACTAGAGCGTGTACATAGTCGGCGGATAAATAGCCCATGCCCCTGAGATCGGAATTTTCGAGCAGGCGCAATGCCTGGCAGAGATAAGGGCCCTGGGTCCACGGACCGCACTTGTAGACCTGGTAGCCCTTGTAATGGACCGACACTGGATCTTCGATCAGCGTCTGGTGTGCCGCGAGGTCTTGGCGACGCAAAAATCCGCCTTCTGCAATGTAGAACGCCTCCAACTCCTCGGCGATATCGTTGCGCTCGGGGTGGCGGCCATAGAAACGGTCGCAGGCCGCCTGGAGTTTCTCTTCGCGACTGCCGTTGGTCCGTGCTTCCTCATCGACTAGGCGCCTGAGCGTATTGGCCAGATTGGGATGCCATTCCTCCTGACCTTCATCGAGCAGGGCCAGAGTCGGAGCGATAATCGTTGCTAAACTCAGGGTTCCGTAGCGTTGCAACAGGGTAATGCAGAGATCGACCACCGAGGGCACCGGAGCCATTTTTATGTCCCGATCGGGAATGCCATTTTTCATATACCAGTCGATCGCCGTCTGCGCCAGCGGTGCCCGGCCCATGCCGGAGAGCGATTTGACCTGGTGGCCGTCCCAGATGAGGACCGGTACTTCACCTCCGATCGAACAGGCGCCGTGGTCGGTGACGTTGAGCGCGAGGATGGTGCCGGCTGCTGCGTCGGCGGCGTTGCCGCCCTGGCCGAGGATATCGATCCCTGCCGCCACCGACTCAGCGGCTCCGGCAGCGACGACGCCGGTCTTGCTCTCGGCCTTCCAGCCTATTTCCCGGGCGTTAATCATGGGCATGATTGGGGCTCCTCGTTGAATGAGGGGTGTGGAACGACAGGTGCAATATCGGTTTTCGATTGCACTTTGTCGAGTTGTGAGCGTGGGGTGGGGCCAAAGGCGGATAGAATAATACGCCACCTGCTAGCCTGTTTATTCGAGCCAATGGTCGGGAAAGTCGGTGAGCACCGCATCGACACCCGTTGCGGGGATTGCGGCGTAGGCGCTCTGATCGTGGTTGGCTTCGAGGTGCATGGCGTGGATTTCGATGCCGAGATCGTGGGCTTGATCGACGAATGATGAGGCGATGATTCTCCAGTCCAACTGTATAATCCGGCACCCCAGCGCGTGCGTTTCTTGCAGAAATTCACTCGTATTGCGCGGATGGGGGCCGAGATGACAGCCGTTGAGTCCGGGCAATACGTTGCGCATTGCTAACCAGGTGGTTGAATCCATAGATAAGTAGCTGCTGCTCTGCCCCGCGCTGCTGCCGATGGCGGTGACAAGGGCGGATGGCAGCCGTCGGTCCTGGGTTGCTTTGAGATGAATATTGATACGCAGCGATTTATCGAGATCTGGCCAGATCGCACCCAGGGATGGTATGCGCTCACCGGCACCGGCGTCTAGATTACAGAGCTCTGCCCAACTCAGCGCTTCGACCGGACCCGCACCATTGGTCGTGCGGTCCACGGTTTCGTCGTGGAGGACCACGGCGTGTCCATCACGCGTGAGGCGGAGATCGAGTTCGATGCCGTGGGCGCCGAGCTGAGCCGCAGCGCGAAAGGCGCTCAGTGTATTTTCGGGGCAGTGTCGCCAATAGCCCCGGTGGGCAAAGATCTGCAGCGTCATAGCCCGGTTTCAGGAGTTCCAGGCAGAGCAAAGGCGCTCGTTTCGGGATCGGATGCCGGGTTGCTCTTCTGCGATTTCCCGAATCTCGAGAAGTCGTCGTTGCAGGCATGGAATTTGATGGCGGTCATGCTCATTTAGCTAGCCGGCCGATGGGTGTGCGTGGGCCGACCAGAATCATCCGCCCCCAGGTGATATCGTCATCGCCGTTGCCGTAGATCATGAAGTGGCCGCCGTACTCACCGCCGTCGGGGTCGGTGTGGACGATCTCCATACCGTATTCATCGCCGACTTGTGGCGGCTGCCAGCGGGGGTCGCTCTGGCCAAAAGTTGCGGCCATAGCGACGCGGGCTTCGAGTACGAAGTCGGCTGGATTCCGGCCCCAGGGGTTCATGCGCACGGTATAGTCGAGTGCGGATGCGGGGATCGGTTCTTCGATGTAGTGCTCTTTGGGCGCGCCGTGTCGCCACCAGGCGTTTTGCGGTTTGTGTTCGGGGTCGGCGAGGAAGCAGAAGGCGTTGTCTCCCTGGCCGAAGCGTTCGTTGGCCTCATCGCGCGGTCCTTCCATAAACCAGCAGATCGCGTCTTTGAAGTACCAGCGCTTGTCGGCTGGCTCTGGATCTTCGAGATCGTTGAAATTGTCGCGGACTTCGGCGCCGAAGTAGAAGTAGTGATCGTCCCAGGCGATATAGTAGCGAGCGCTTAGATCGTCTTCGAGGTGCGGTTCTGCGCCGTGGTCGGTGAGGCGGTTGCGCGCACCGCGATCGAGGGTATAAAAAGAGGTTTCGCTGATGCGGCGCATATCCCAGACCCCGTCGTTGTGAGCGAGGTCTTTCCACTCCGAAAGATCGCCGTCGATAGTGGGGGCTTCGAGAAGTAGGGGGACATTGATGGTTGGCTCGGCCCGGAGGGCGATAGGGGAGAGGAGCAGGATGGCCAAAAGTGCAGTATTGAACATAAGTCGTCTTCCTTTTCTGAAGGAGAATAGTATACTGCAAGGCGCTATCTTGCACATAATGATTTTTAGCGGTAGTTCTCGGCACGATCTTCGGGGACGAAGCCGACCTGGAGGTGGGCGTGCTCGAGGTCGCGGTAGCCCCAGTGGTTGTCGGAGTTGACAAAGAAGGTGTCGAAGTGCAGATCCGGTGGAGCTTCGATACATTTTTCGATCATCTGCACCGCGTCGCGCTGGCTGCACCAGACGCAATATTCGCGACTCTGGGTTGGGCGGTTTTCGCTGTTAACGCGACCGAAGCGCAGGCAAAGGACCGAAAGAGGGTGTTCATCGGCGCAGACACGGCCGAGTTCTTCGCCCCATACTTTGCTGGCCGCGTAGAGGCCGCTGGGGTGGAGGGGCGACTCGTGGGTGAGCATTGGCCAGGATGCGGGGATTTCGTCGTAGTGTCCCGCGAGGAGTTCGCGGTAAGGGCTGAGCTGGGCGTAGCCGGAGGTGACGGCACCGCTGCTGGCGAAGATCATACGGCGGACCCCGGCGCGCAGCGAGGCCTCGAAGACATTGGTGGTGCCCTGAATATTGGCGCGTTGGATGGCCTGGCGGTCGTTGCCGATATGGGCGGCGAGGTGGACGACGGTGTCGATTTTTTCGAAGGCCGGCTGGATCGCTTCGAGGTCGGCAATATCGGCGCAGTAGCAGTCGATCTCGGATAGGGATCGGCGGTTGAGCGCGCGCAGGGCGTAGCGGTCTGCAAGTTCTTGGGTTGCGGCTCTGCCGATGAGGCCGCTCGCTCCGGTGATCAGGATTCTCTGCATGGGATTACTCGTAGTTTCGGGTCTGAGCGTCCACCTTCATTAGTACGGAATCTGCGCGGGTATGTCCAGCAGGGAGACCGGGAAGTCTGGTGTTGTGGATAGGGGGTAATTGGGCTACTCTATCCGGTATGAGAAAGATGGTGACTAAACGATTTCTCTGTGCGGTCTTCACGCTGTTGTCCATCGGCTGCCACTCTGGCAAGGAAAGAGCCGCCGGGGAGCCGGTGGAGGTATCGATGTGGATGTTTGGTGGGGTGGAGGAACAAGATCGATGGTTGCGTCAGGCGGTGGATGCGTTCAATGCCGGACAACGCGATATCCGGGTCGAGTACGAGAATCGCGATTGGGCCACGCAGCGAGAAAGTCTGATTACTTCGACGATTGCAGGGGAAGGGCCGGATATTATCCGCGTGCACCACAAGTATTCGGTGGAGTTCGGCGAGTTGGGGGGATTGTACGCGCTGGAGCAATTTGCCGATTTCCCTCAAGTGGAGGAGCGGATCCTCGACAACTTATGGGAACATGTCGAATACGGAGAGCAGCATTTCGGACTGCCGACCCAGATCCTGCCCTTTGTCATGGCGGTCAACAGGGATATGTTGGCCCGACACGGGCTGGAAGTGCCGTTGAGTTGGGATGATATCATGGCGTTGGGACCGGTGCTCAAAGAGCGAGGGCTCTATGCCTTTACCATGCCTGCCGGGCCGAATGAGGGTACTGCCTATCGCTTTCTGCCTCTCTTGTACAAGGCCGGGGGTCGGGTCTTCAACGAAGACTGGACCAAAGCTGCCTTTAACGGGCCGGCAGGGCGGGCAGCGCTGGAATTTTTGGTCTCGCTGAAGGAGCGGGGCTTTATGCCCCAGGCCTGTGCTGCCTATGCCTTTGACGAGAATGCAGCGACCTGGTGTACCGAGAAAGCATTGCTCTCTATCGAGGGGCCGTGGTGGCAGTACATCGTGAGCAATAGCTACGATTTTCCGACGGAGAAGATACAGTTGATTGCGGTGCCCGGGCCGGTCGAGCACCTGGGTCCGCATCCGTCGCGGACTTTGCTCGATCTGGTCATGGTGGCGATCACTGGCTACACCGAGGTGCCGGAGGAAGCCTGGACGGTGCTCAAGGCTCTGTGGCTCGACGATCCGCAATGGCACACGCCGAATGCCGAGATGCTGGGTTTTCCCACTCAGAAAATCGCTTATGCACCGGGCATCGAATCGAATTTTATCGATAGCGAGGTGCTGGCGGCCGCCGGTCGGAATGGGCTGGCCTGGCCTGGTCACCCGGCCGTGACCCAGATTCAGAGCCAGATGGCCGATGCGGTGAATATGGCGCTGAGCGGGGTGATGAGTCCTGAGCAGGCGCTCGATCAGGCGGCCGAGCAAGTCGATGAGATCCTGGCGGATTATTGACCGTTCTGTCTCGTTTTCAGCAAATCGTACCGGTGACGAGCGAGAAACCGGAGCATCTAGTCGGTCCTATTCACCGCCTTTTTCAGGGGCTAGACCCCTGCCGTATTCGTCTGCTATTTCTATGCTCTAACTGAGCAGACGCCCGGGAATATCAAGTTGTCTGCGACTCAGAGTGCCGACATGGATCGGGGGTGTCCCTCTTGCCGGTGGCTCTGCAATTGTCTATATATATGTCCTTGAAAAAGATACTAGTTCTACCGATTTTGCTCCTGATCGCCTGTGCAGGAGACGACGTTTCGCGTCCGGGCGGGCCGACCAGAGTCGTACTCTGGGAATTCGGCGGGGTCCCCGGGTTGCGCGAGTGGGTGCGGCAGGCGGTGGAGGATTTCAACGCCACGCAGAGTGATATCCATGTCGAACTGGAGTTCCGCGACTGGGCGACGCAGCGCGAGAGTCTGATCAGCACCACGATCGTTGGTGATGGTCCCGATATTGTGCGGGTACACCACAAGTACTCGGTGGAGTTCGGCGAGTTGGGGGGGTTGTACGCGCTGGAAAATTTCCCCGATTTTCCCCAGGTCAAAGAGCGGATTCTGGACAATGTCTGGGAACTGGTCGAATACGACGGTCAGCACTATGGTCTGCCAGTGACGATGCTGCCTTTCGTACTGGCGGTCAATACCGAGATCATGTCGCGCTACGGACTTGCAGTGCCCAGAACCTGGGACGATATGATGGCTCTGGGACCGGCGTTTTCGGGTACGGGGATCGAGCTTTTCACCATACCCGGCGGGGTCAATCTCGATACGGCCTATCGGTTTTTGCCGCTGCTGTACAAGGCGGGTGGGCGGGTTTTCAACGCAGACTGGACCCAGGCGGCCTTCAATGGTCCGGCGGGTCTGGCGGCATTGGAATTTCTGCTGGCGATGAAGGATCAGGGTTATCTGCCTGCCGCCAGTGCCGCTTATCGCTTCGATGAGAACGCCGCGCATTGGGCCACGGGTAGAGCGGCGCTATCGATCGAGGGGCCCTGGTGGCAGGATATCGTTCACGGCAACTACGGTTTTGACTTGGAGCACTTGGCGCTGGCACAGGTCCCCGGCCCCCTGGAACCTTACGAGTCCAATCCGTCACGGACCCTCCTCGACGTGATAATGATCGCGATTACCGGCTATACCAAAGTGCCCAATGAGGCCTGGGAGGTCGTCAAGGCGCTGAACCTGGACCACCCGGTCTGGCGCAACCCCAATCCGACGATGGGCGGGATCCCCACCCTCAAGGCGGCCTATGCCGAAGGGGTCCAATCCGACTATATCGACTTGGACCAGCTGGCCGAAGCAGGCGCCAATGGGCTGGGTTGGCCGGGGCATCCGGCGGTCACTCAGATCCAGCGCCATATCGCCGACGCGGTCAATATGGCCCTGACCGGTTCGATGTCTGCCAAGGAAGCGCTGGATTTTGCCGCTGAGGAAGTGAACGAGGTTTTAAGTGACTACTAGTGCGAATAGATTGCGCAAAAACTTGACCCCGTACTATTTCCTCTTGCCTGCGATGGTGATCCTGGTGGTAGTGATTCTCTACCCGGTTTTCAGCAACCTGATGATGAGTGTGTACAAGGTCAAGCTTTTTCGCGGTGCCGGAGACGAGTTCATCGGGCTGACCAATTACGCCAAGCTTTTGAGCAGTCGCACTTTTGTAAACAGCATCTGGAGCTCGGTGCTTTTCACGCTCTACTCGCTGCCGGTGGCCTGCGTTCTAGGATTGGGGATGGCGCTGATCTTCAACGAGATCAGGAAGTATCGGCCGGTCTTCACCGGCCTCTTATTGATCCCCTGGGCCATCGCTCCGGTAGTGACCGGCTATATGTGGCGCTGGCTTTTCCACGACAGTTTCGGATTGATCAACCACGCACTGCTGAGCGTCGGTGTGATCGATGCCAATGTGCCCTGGTTGGCCCAGCCCGACACGGCACTCGGTGCAGTCGTAGTCGCCAATGTCTGGCGCTTCATGCCCTATATAACCATTATGCTCCTGGCCGGCTTGCAGGGGGTGTCCACTGAATTGTACGAGGCGGCGCACGTCGACGGAGCTAATGTACTAAGGCGATTCTTCCACGTGACGCTGCCCCAGCTCAAACACGTATTCGGAGTGGTCTTCCTCTTCGCTACGATCTGGATGGTCAACGACTTCGCGCTGATCTTCATCATGACCGAGGGCGGTCCGGCCAAGGCGACACAGGTAGTGCCGATCACGGTCTATCGCATCGCCTTCGAGCATCTGCGCCTGGGTAAAGGTGCGGCGGCGGCGCTCATTCTGCTCGTCTTTCTGCTCGCGATGAGCCTGGTCTTCATTCGGGTGCTATTCCGCGAAGAGAGGAAGAGTGCCGATGCGGATTAGGACCCAGGAAAAACTCCGCGCCTGGCTGGCCTACGGTTTGGGGTCGGTTTTTGTGCTGACGCTGGTGCTACCGCTGATCTGGGTAGTGACCACCTCGGTGCGTCCGCTCTCGGAGATGACCAGCACACCGCCGCTGGTCTTCCCGCGCTCGATAACCTTCAGCGCCTATTTCGAGCTGTGGGATACGGGGCCGTTTGTGAAATACTTTATGAACAGCGTGGTGATTTCACTCTCGACGGCGCTGATTGCGCTGGCATTTAGTATCTGTGCCGCCTATGCCTTTGCTCGATTTCGCTTTCGGGGTAGCACCTTCCTGCTGATGGTGGTGGTGATGTCGCAGATGCTGCCGGGCTCTTCGATCCTGATTCCCCTTTTTCAGGTGATCCGGGCGATGGGATTGCTTGATAGCCATGTGGGAATGGTGCTGATCTACACCGGTTTTGCGATCCCGTTTTGCACCTGGCTGCTCAATGGCTATTTCCGCGCTATTCCCGCGGACCTCGAGCAGGCGGCGTTGATCGATGGATGCAATCGATTTGAATTGCTCTATCGGATCATTTTGCCGCTGGCGGCGCCAGCGATAGTCGCGGTGGGGACCTTCGCCTTTCTGCTTTCGTGGAACGAGTTTTTGTTCGCCTTCGTCTTCACCAAGTCTCAGGCTCTGACGATTCCGGTGGGACTGCGTGCGGCGTTTCTGGGACAGTACGTGAACAAATACGACCAGTTGTTTGCCGCCTCGCTGATTTTCAGCATTCCGCCGATTGCGCTTTTCGTGGGGCTGCAGCGCTACTTCGTGCAGGGATTGACGGCGGGAGCGGTGAAAGAGTGAAAGCGAGGCGAGCAATGGGTTCGCTTGGGGAATTGCTGGAACTCGATGGTTGGTCCGCGGCCGTTCTGTCAATCAATGCGAGTTAAAAAACGATAGAGGGGTTGACTATGTTTAAGAAATGGCTGCTCTGCACTTTGGTCCTCTGCGCTGCTTGCGGATCGCAGGAGAGTGGACCCGAGAAAATAAAGATCGGTTACGTGATTAATTTCATGTCGCACGAGTGGTATCAGAATATCAGCAAGTCGGCATATGCGCGGGCCAAAGAAATCGATGTGGATCTGATCGTTGCCGATGCCAACCTCGATGTGGCGGCGCAGGTCTCCAAGGCCGAGAATTTACTAGCTCAGGGTGTCGATGTGCTTATCCTCTCACCGGTCGATGCCAAGGCAATGGGGCCGATCGTGCGTCAGGCTAGAGAGGCGGGAGTTAATGTATTCACTGAGTCCAATCCCGTTCCAGAAGCCGATACCTACGTAGGTATAAACAACTACACGGGAGGTTTCAAGGCCGGGCAGTGGTTCGTTGAATACGCGGCGGCGAAGGGGATCGAGCCCCGGATTCTCGTCATCGGCTTGCCCAACTTCGAGGATTGCCGGCAGCGGGTCGACGGTTTCAAAGATGCGCTTGAAGATTCGGATATCGACTACAAAATTGTGCAGGAAGTCGATGGGCAGGGGCTCAAAGAGAAAGCGTTCAAGGTGGCCCAGGACGCGCTGACTGCCAACCCGAAGATCAACACGATTTACGGAATCAACGACGATTCGACAACCGGGGGCATGTCCGCCTATAAAGCGGCGGGGTTGGACGAGGAGGTGCTGACGGCGATCGGCTTTGGCTTCGAGGGGACGGTGGGGCAGACTGCGCTGACTGGAGATACGCCCTATAGGGCCGCTCTGGCGATGTTTCCCAATTTTGTTGGTGCAACATTGGTCGATGCGGCGGTGAAACTGGCCAAGGGCGAGGTATTGCCCGCGCACTACGAGACGCCGACAGTCGTTGTCACCCGCGATAATATCGATCGTTTCTACGATCGCAGCACCGAGCCGCCTTTTGCACTGAAGGTCGATGCGGTACGGGCGTTGATGTCGCAATGAGCAAGGTGCTCTCGCGGATTTTTCATAACGAGCAGGCCGGGTTGCTCCTAGCGCTGGTGTTACTCTGTCTGGTTATTTCACTCCTGACACCGGTTTTTTTCACCGCCATCAATATCAAGAACGTGCTTCGCGATGCCTCACTGGTGGCCATCGCCGGGATGGGTATGGTGATGGTCATTCTGCTCGGCGAGATCGATTTGAGTGTCGGTTCGACGCAGGCGGTAGCCGGAATTGTCGCGGTGGCGATACTAAACCAGACCGAGAGCGTGCTGCTGGCATTTGGCGTGGCTTTGTTGGCGGGTGCGCTTATCGGTTTGTGCAATGGGCTGCTGGTGACTAAGGCGGGGATCAATTCCCTGATCGCGACTCTGGGGATGATGGCGATTTTGCGGGGAGGGGCGATGGTCAGCACCCAGGCGGTATCGATCCAGGCAAAGGTTGCGGGTTTTGTCGAGGTGGGCACTGGATATCTGGGGCCGATCCCGATCCCGGTACTTTTGACCTTTGTGCTCTTTGGCTTGTTTTACTACGTGCTGCACCATACGATTCTCGGTCGCTATATCTATGCTATAGGCGGTAATATACAGGCGGCCCGGCTATCTGGGTTAGCAGTGGATCGCACGCGGATCCTGGTTTTTGTGATCGGTGGGATGCTGGCGGCGATTAGCGCTTTTATCCTGGCTTCGCGGCTCAATTCCGGGCAGCCGAATGCAGGATTGGGATTCGAACTGCAGGTGATCGCCGCAGTTATTCTAGGTGGAATCAGCCTGACGGGTGGGGTGGGCACACTGGCCGGAGCTTGTATAGGAATTCTGATTCTGACCGTACTCTCCAACGGTTTGGTGTTGCTCAATGTGTCGTCTTTCTACCACGATATCGCCCGCGGCGCGGTGATCATCCTGGCGGTTTACTTGGATATCCGGCGCAAGGAGAGTCTCCTGCGACGCCTGCTGGCATCTCAGACAGAATCGAAAGCATGACGACGGCCCTGGTCGAGCTCGCGGGTATACACAAGCGCTTCCCCGGTGTCTATGCCCTTAAAGGCGTCGATTTCAGTGTTCTACCGGGGGAGGTTCATGCGCTGGTTGGCGAGAACGGGGCAGGCAAGAGCACGCTGATCAAGATTGTATCCGGTGTCTATGACTTCGAGGAGGGGAGTTACCGGATTGCGGGAAAGGCGGTGGAGATCCGTCACCCGCGTCAGGCCTTAGATCTGGGAATTGCGGTAGTCTACCAGGAATTGGAGCTGGTGCCCTCGCTTTCGGTGGCGGAGAATCTATTCTTCGGGCGCTTGCCTCATGGTCGCGGTGGGCGAGTGCGGTGGAGTGAGCTCTATGCCGAATCGGAGCGGCTTTTGGCCGAGGTCGGCCTGGAGGTCGATCCGCAGACCAAGGTCGGCTATCTGGGTGTTGCCGAGCAGCAATTAATCGAAATTGCGCGGGCGCTCTCGTTGGCGGCGCGGATAATCATCATGGATGAGCCGACTTCGGCGCTGAGTCCGCGCGAAATCGAGAAGCTCTTTGCACTGATCACCCGACTTAGAGCGCGGGGAGTGGGCCTGGTCTATGTCTCGCATAAGCTCGATGAGATCATGGCGCTTTCCGATCGGGTTACGGTTTTGCGCGATGGAGAGCGGATTGCCTGTGAGCGGACCGAGGATCTCGATGAACAGCAGTTGATCGGATTGATGGTTGGGCGGGAATTGGGGCAGGGGTTTCCGGCACTCGATCGCGAGCGGGGTGCGAGCGTGCTCGAGGTGGAAGGTCTTTCAACAGACCGGGTGCGAGATATTTCCTTTCGAGTCTGTGCAGGGGAGATCATTGGATTTTCCGGATTGATGGGGGCGGGGCGCACAGAGTTGGCACGGGCGGTTATGGGAGTAGATCGTCGGCTCGCGGGATCGGTGGTGATTGCAGGAGCTGCAGTGCCTGCTGCCGCGCCGACGCAGGCGCGGAAACTGGGGTTGGGGTTGGTGCCCGAGGATCGCCGTAGCGATGGCATTTTCGCCCAGTTGAGCGTGCGTGAAAACGCGAGCATAGCGGCTTTGGAGCAGTTTTGTCAGGTGGGTTATGTGCAGCAGGGGCTGGAGCGGCGGCAGGTCGGGACGCTGGTAGAGCGGCTCAAGGTGCGGACGCCGGATCAGGAGCAAACCATTGCCAAACTCAGTGGCGGCAATCAGCAGAAGACACTCTTGGTCCGCTGGTTGCTGAAAGAGAATCTGAAAGTGCTCCTCGTCGATGAGCCGACTCGGGGTATCGATGTGGGTGCCAAAGCTGAGATTTATCAATTGTTGGACGGGTTGGCGCGCGAGGGATTGGCGGTGGTGGTGCTTTCGTCAGAAATGCCCGAGATCCTGGGACTTTGCGATCGGATTTACGTGATGCGCGCAGGGCGGATCGCCGCTGAGTACGGGCATGCGGAGGCCACGCCGGAAAAGCTCCTGGCCAGCGCGTTGCCTGGTGTTGAGGTTTGAGCGAGTATCAGTGGGCTCCTGATTGATGTTGTAGACCGCTGAGTTTTTTGATCGCGTCCTCGTCCAGAGCGCCCGAGTAGAGTCGCAGGTCCGAGATCGCCCCCTTGAAATACGTCTGCGTGCCATAGCCGATAAATAGCGGATTCGTATTACTAAGATCAAAGGTCTTTCGAGTCGGGGCGCTGGCAACGGCCGAAAGTTGGCCATTGATATAGAGCCGGGTTTCTTTTCCTGCGCGACTGGCTGCGATATGAGTCCAGTTGTCGCCGATATCGCGCTCGTGGCTGCAGACCTGGCCCGTCCTGAATCCGAGCACCCGCCCCAGCGTATCCTCTGCGTCCTGGTGTTCTGCGCGGCTGTAGCAGGTTCCTGTCGAGGCGCATAATAGGCCTCGATACGCATTTAGACTGGTTACCCGGCACCAGGTGTCCGGGTCGTCCGGCAGCCAGTCATCCCGGCTGGCCAGGTTTCCGATCAGCGTCCAGTGGCCGTCGGATTCGTAGCGCCAGATCTGGCTCTTGGGGATCAGTGCGGCGTAGAGTTTGCCGTTGTAGACGCGCAGGTCCATGACTTCATTGCATTCGAATAGTCCTTCCGGAATCCCCAGGCGTCCGGCGATGGTCCACTCCCCGGAGGCTTCCAATCGCAGCACATAACCCTGCGGCCAGGTGCCGATCCACAATCGCCCATCGACTTCGGCCATGCAGTGGATCTGGGTGATCCCGTGGGGATCTTTGCCGACACAGGTCCATGCTCTTTCTCCCTCGTAGCGGTAGATGCTGCCGTGGGTCGCAGCGTACAACGCACCGCCGCTGGGCAAAAATCCTTCGATATTCAGCCCATCCGGCGCGCCGCACTCGATCCAGTCGCTGCCGTTATAGCGGAAGACCTTGCCGCCGCCATCGCCCTGGTCCATGCCCGCGAAGAGGTCGCCCGCAAAGGAGCCCAGGCACATCACCCGGTAGCCCTCCCCAACCTGTCCCAGGTCGCGCCATTGGGTACCGCCCTGGTATTGGTAGACGTGGACTTTTCCCGGGACAAAGCCTGGCATATCGCCCCGGGCCTTGTCCCAATCCCAATTGCCGTTGCCGGCGTAGAGTTGCCCGTCGTGGACGAGCATCGACTGAACGGAGAGGACCTGCGGGTCGGTGCCGAGTCGGCCGCACTCGTGCCATATCTGATCGCCGCCATAACGAAATACTCGGCATGCCTGCTCCGGAGTGGCGGCATCGGCAATGCCGGCGTAGAGTTGACCCTGCCAGGTGATGAGCGCAGTAACATTGGAATTGCTCGACTCCGGCTTGCCGAAATCCTCCCATTCCCCGAGATGGCCATCGTCAATCCCGAAGTGGATATGCCGCTGGTCGGACATGGCGCTGTAGGCTGGGGAGGAACCAGCCACGTGCAGATTTAGGCCGCTGCGTCCGACCGGGTCGAATTTAGAAAGGATATCGCCGAAGATATGGGTCATCGGCGCTTGAGCGCGGATCCATAGAGCACAGGTGAAGTCGTCGCTACCCAGTCTCAGATCCGGGTGATCCTCGACGCAGACCCGGCTGCGTCGGCCGTCGAATTCAGCAGCTTTGTTGGCCTGGCCATCGGGGCCCGTGGTATAAGTCAGGGCATTGGCTAGGCCATGGCGCTTGCCGATGGTGTCGTTAGCGTTACCGGCTAGCGGCCAATGGGCGATGAGTGCTGGTTGAGTTTTCACGGTTCAAACCAAGGTGTTTAGGATGGGACACTGTGTGACGTGCAGATTCAAGGCATACCTCTACGGATTCGCTAGATCCTGGGAGATCTTCTCCTGGTTGCATCCTTACTAGTTGGTGGCCAAGATATGGTCGGGCCATCTTAAGCACAAACTGGGCGGGTCATCGATGGTTTATACCTCTTCGACAACGGCGGCTTCGATCCCCCGGTGGTCGTCCTCATAGTGATGCCAGAACACGACTAGGACCCGTCCGTCTTCCAGCTCAGCCGACCAGGGATAGCCGCAATCGGGGCTGCGTCCATCGCCGCTGATCACCAGTTCTGGTGCCGTATCCATATCACTGCCTTCGGGCTCCAAAATGCGGACGCTGCAGCCCCGTTGTCCCTCCCAGCGAGTACCTACGGTCAAAAAAATTCGCCCGTCCCGCAGGCCGAGCATATGGCCGGGACTGCCGTGAATCCGGGTCGACCGCCACGGGGACCAGGTCTCGCCGTCGTCGTCGGAGTAGACCAGGACCAGCAATCGACCGACGAACTGGGGGTCCTGTGCGAAGGCTTGGTCGAAGCCCTGTTCGCGGACGATCTCGGGGCCCAGGGTGCCTGGGTGGCAGCGGAAGAGTACCAGAATCCGCCCGCTCGGGGTGCGGTGGATGGTCGGCTCGCTGAAATGGGCGATTGGATCTTCGGCAATCCGTCCGCCGTATTCCCAGGTTGTGCCCATATCGCGCGATACGCGCAGCATGCCGAAGCAGGGAAAGGCTCCGTCGGGTTTATCGGTAGCTTTGCTCGGCATCAGCAGGCGACCGTCGGGCAAAGCCAGCAGACCGCTGCGGCAGACGCCCGAGTGCTGGGCCGGATCTCCCCAGATGGCGTCGGGCAGGGGAGGGAAGCGCACGGGGTCGCTCCAGGTGTGGCCGTCGTCGTGGGAACGAACCCAGAAGGGCTTGCCCGCACGGGAGATCCAGTTTTTGCCGTGGTCGGTATCTTCGGCCGGGATCAACTCGTTGCAGGAGGCGTGGAGAAAGATGCTGCCGTCGGCAAGAGTATGGACACCGCGGTCCATGACGCCGCCCATGGGATCGGCAGTCACCAGATGCGGACCGCTCCAGGTCTGGCCTTCGTCGGAGGAGCGGCAGGCCTGTACGTTGAAGAGTGGGTGTTCGTGGTGGGGTTTTGCCGAGTAGGGTGCGCGCTGGAAGGTGACCAGCAGGTCGCCGGATGGCGTGCGGGTCAGGGTGGGGCTCAGCGCGTACATCCCGGTTTCGCGGTAGATGGTCATGCGATGTACTACGCGCCAGTTCATATCGATCACCGTCCCTTCTCTCGTGGTTGATATCGAAGCTGCACAGGGCTCAGCGGGTTGTCTCGATGCCAAAGATTCTACGCCGCGTTGTCACTCAGGATCAGATCCTGCTCCTCGGGGGAGAGGAAATCGCAATATCGACGGACGAAGCCCAATGCCTGGCGAGAGGTACACCCGACGCTCATGCCGCAAGAACTCTCTTCGCGGTAGTTTCGCTAACCTGGATTATTTTACGGCTTCCAGGATCTCTGCTGCCTCGATCTGATCGACGAGTTTGATCGAGTGAATCACGTCGCGGATATCGGTGAGCGGCTGCTCGTTGCGGTTGACGCAGTCGATGAAGTGCTGATGCATATCGAGCAAACCCTCGTAACGCGGTCCATCGTCCTTGTCGACCCCGTCGATCTCCCAGCCACCGAGTGTGCGCACCTGATTGTCCTCGTGGATTTCGATTTCCTCGGGGATTTTCATATAGCAGCCGATGCCGACGCCGTGCAACTCGGAACGGATCACTCTACCGCCTGAAGCGCGGTTGCCAAACATCACACCGGTGGCGTCGTTGTCGAAGCGGACTAGGGCGGTATAGTGACTGAAGCCCTCACCGCCGAATTTATCCTGGTAGGCGGTCACTTCTACCGGCTCGCCTCCGGCCATATAGCGCAATAGATCGACCACGTGGACCAGGTCGTTCCACAGCGTGGTGGTGAATTCCTTGCCATCGGCAAAAAGCTGTTTGTTGAAAGTGGTAGTTGCCAGCGAAACGGGCCCTTTTGCCTTGACGATGCGAATCGCCTCGCGGTTGACAGCGGTGAAGCGGCGCTGCAGACCGACCATCACCCAGACCTGATTTTTTTCTGCAGCTTCGAGAATCTGGCGCGTCTCGTCGCTATGGGCGCCGGGGGGTTTTTCGATAAAGAGGTGCTTGCCGGCCGCGATGCAGTCCAGGGCCGGTTGCAGGAGCCATTGCTCGTTCATAATGCAGTAGACGATATCGGGGTCGATCTCGTCGAGCATAGCCCGATGGTCGCTATAGGTCTTTTCGAAGCCGTATTTCTCGATCACCTGACTCAGTCGCGCCTGGTCCAATTCGCAGACCGAGGCCATTTCCACCTGATCGGAGAGGCGGTGCACCGAAGGGTAATGTGCGCTCTGGCCGCGTCCGCCGGCGCCGATGAATCCCGCTTTGAGCATGGTCTTAATCCTTTTCGCGCAGGGCGTTAAAGAAGCGTACATCGATTCGCGCCAAATCGATGACGGTCTCGACGGTTTCGCCGCTGTATTCGCTGTGGAAACTCACCGGACCTTTGAAATCGAGCTGCTCCAGCGTTTTGACCACGGCGGGCCAATCGACGAAGCCCTGACCCAGGCGCATAACCCCGCCTGAGGGAGAGCCCTGGGTGGTGCCGCCTAAGGGGCGCTGGCGAATCAGATCTTTGAAGGCCAGCAGGGACAAATACTCGCGGACGATGTCGAGCGCCATTTCGATTGGTTCGCCACAGATCGAGAGATGACCCGGGTCGGCAAAAACGCCGACGTGGGCGGGGTCGCAATCCTTGACGATGTTCATCGCTGCGCAGGAGTTGAGTCCCATCGACTTGCCGGAGTGGTTATGGACCACGGTTTTAACCCCGTGTTTTTCCGAGAGCGTTTGGAAGCCGTCCATAAAGCAGCGGACTTCGTCTAGCTGCTCCCAATAGGAAATGTCCGGACTCCAGTGCCAGTAGCCGAGCTTGACGTGGTCGACGCCGGCTGCGCCGAGGGCGGCGTAGTAGGTTTCGGCGTACTCGAGATCGGGGCGATTGAAGTCGCCGGGGGCGGTGACCAGGGGGATCGAGAGGCCGGCGTCAGCGAATTGCCTGGCGGCTTCGGGTAGGGCGGTGGCGATATTGCCGGGATTGACGGGGTAGCCATCGCGCACACAGAGGTCGGCTCCCTGCACGCCGACCGATTGCAGTGCGTTGATGATCCCCGCGATGTCCAGGCCTTCTAGGTGCTTGGTAAACATGATGTACTTTAGGTCCATCGAAGGTAACTCCTCTTAAGTTTGACAATTCGGACTAATGGTAGCAAAATAACCAAGTAGTGTAAACGATTCAACGGAGAGTCTATGGAAGCGATCAAGATGGGACCCGGTCCTGAAATCGAGGTTCCTAAGCTGCTCGACGAAGAGCAGGTGCTCTTCTTCGTCGACAATGGTTATTTGGTAGTGCCGGATCTGATGGAGCAGGCGGAATTGGAAGAGCTCAAGGCCGATCTGGTGGCGGTGGCGCGGGGTGACTACGAGTGCGAGAATATCGAGCCGGCGGACGCCGGATTGAGCGATCAGGAGGTGTTGGAGACCATCCTCTGTATCCACCAGCCGCATCATATCAGCCCGGTGATCGAGAAGTATGTGCGCCATCCCAAGATCTGCGGGATCCTGAGTCAGATCACGGCCGCGCATCTGCCTTATTGGGACGGCAGTGTCAAGTGCATGCAGTCGATGTACTTCGTCAAACCACCCAATTTCCAGGGCCAGGCCTGGCATCAGGACGAGATCTATATCCCGACGCGGGACCGCTCGTTGATCGGCGCCTGGATCGCGGTGGACGACGCCACGGTAGACAACGGCTGCCTCTATGTGGTGCCGGGATCGAATCGACCGGGTTATCTCTACCCGCAGCGATCGCATGAGAATCCGGATGAATTCGATTTTGCGCCGGAGAGCTACGGTTTCGACGAGAGCGTCGAGATTCCGGTCGAAGTTGAGGCGGGAGCGCTGGTGTTCTTCAATGGATACCTGCTGCATCGCTCGTATAAGAATCGCGGCGACACCTATCGCCGGGTGCTGGTCAATCATTACTGCAACGCCTGGAGCCTCCTGCCCTGGAGCATCGAGGAGGGGGAGCGGCCCGCCACTGCCGACCGGCGCAATGTGCTGCCGGTAGCCGGAGTGGATCCATATGCTTGGAAGGGATATCAGACGCCGAAGAAAGCGGTGGGGTTGCGCCAATGCAAAGCGATTGAAGAGGTCAAAGCAACGAGAGACGTTTAGGGCTCTTAGTTCAGTAAATTTTTCTTTTGCAGATCCGTTGAGTCGTTCTCTGCGAGCCTCGGGTTTGCGCTCCAACCTGGAAGATCCAAGCGGATTGCCCACGGCTGCCGGAGATCTTTTTGCTCAGGAGATTCACTATGGCTCAGCGCTTGCGCGTGGCTGCGATTTGCACCATCTACTACGCTAAATCCCATGCCGACGCCATTGTGACCAAATTCCTCAAGGGCATGTCTACCGACGAGGGTTTTTTCGCGCCGGAGGTGGATGTAGTTTCGCTCTATATCGACCATGTTCTCGAAAGCGATATCGGCGTCGAACTGGCAAGAGAACACGGGGTACCCATTTATCCGAGTATTCGCCGTGCCCTCTTCGCTGGAGCCAACGAATTGAACGTCGATGCGGTGCTCTTGATCGGCGAACACGGCGATTATCCCTGGAACGAACGCGGTCGGCAGATGTATCCCCGCCGCTATTTCTTCGAGCAGATCGCCGGAGTTTTCGCCGAGAGCGGGCGAGTGGTGCCGGTTTTTAACGACAAGCACTTCGCCTATGATTTTACCGACGCGCGGTGGGTATGGGATCGGGCCGACGAATTGAATATCCCGCTGATGGCGGGGTCCTGTCTGCCTCTTTCCTGGCGCCGACCCTGGCTCGAATACGAGTTGGGAACGCCGCTGGAGGAAGCCCTCGCTGCAGGATATGGCGGGATTGAGGCCTACGGGTATCACACCATCGAGACGCTGTTGTGCATGGTCGAGCGGCGAGAGGGCGGCGAGACCGGGGTTGTGGCGGTGCAGTGTTTGGAAGGAGATGCGGTCTGGCGCGCGCGGGACGAGGGGCTTTTCGCCGCCGATCTGGCCGCTGCCGCCTGCGATGCGGTCGAGGACAAGGCCGAGGGAGCTATGGAGAATTCTGCGCCAAAACCGGCGGTCTTTCTGATCGAACACCGCGATGGGTTGCGCACGGCGTGTCTGATGCTCAACGGTTATCTTCGCCACTGGTCCTATGCCGGGCGACTCGCTGGCCGAGTCGCGGCAACCGAGTTTTTCCTTCAGCCCGACGGCCCCGGTGCTAGCTTTGGCTATCTCAGCCGCAATATCCAGCGTTTCTTCGCCACCGGTCAGGCCCCCTATCCGCCACAGCGCACGCTCCTGGCCACCGGGATCATCGACGCGGCGATGAATTCGCGTTACGAGGGGTATCGCAGAGTCGAAACGCCCTATCTGGATATCGAGTACTCTTCTTATGAAGAGTTGCCCTCCCGCCCTCGGGGGCCGCGCCCGACGGGTGCCTCGCTCGATCGCGAGGCACCCGATCTGCTGATCGAGTGGCAGAGTTGAGGCGGCCGATGGTTCACGAATGAGGTAGAGAGTGACTCAGTTTGTAATTGCCACGCAGGAATCGATGAGGTGCTGGATCTTGGTTAGGGTTTGCTGTTTTTTGGCCGCATTAGGCGCACTTTACGCGTTGCCCTCATTGGCGGCAGCCGAAGTGCAATTTATCGATGTCACTGCGGCGTCGGGGATTCACTTCCGCCATCAGAACGGGGCCGAGGGCGAGAAATACCCGATGGAAACCATGGGTTCGGGGGTGGTGTTTTTCGACTACGACGGCGATGGCTGGCTCGACCTCTATTTCGTCAATAGCGCCGGTCCGGGTGTGCTCTACCACAATGAGGGCGATGGGAACTTCACGGACAAAACGGCAAGCGCAGGAGTTGCCGACTCAGGCTATGGACTCGGCACTGCCGCGGCCGATTACGATGGCGATGGCGACCTCGATCTCTACGTCGGGAATTACGCCAAGTTCCGCCCCGAATTGCACGAGCCCTGTATCCGATCGGGGGATATTGTGGTCTATTGCGGGCCCGAGGCTTTCGAGCCGCAAAGAGATGTGTTTTACCGCAATGAAGGGGATGGGACCTTTGTCGATATCACCGAACAGGCTGGTTTTTTGCCCGCGGCGGCTAAGGAATTGGGATCCTTTTTTATCGACTACGATCAGGACCGCGATCCCGATCTCTACGTCGCTGGAGACCGGACCCCCAATTTGCTTTATCGCAATGATGGCGATCGCTTCGCGGAGGTTGGGGCTATCGCTGGAGTGGCTTATAACGATATGGGCAAGCCGCTGGCGGGAATGGGAGTCGATGTCGGCGACTACGACAACGACGGGCTCTTCGACTTTTTCGTCACCAACTACCAGTGGGAGACCAATAGTCTCTACCGAAATTTGGGTAATGGTTTTTTTGCCGATATTACCTTTCAGTCCGGTCTGGGTGTACCCAGCTTGCAGTTTCTGGCCTGGGGCACCTTGTTTTTTGATTACGATAACGACGGCGATCGCGATCTCTTTGTGGCTAATGGCCACCTCGATGACAATATCCACCTCTTTGATGCGGTGACCTATGAGCAGCAGAATCAGGTTTTTCGCAACGAAGGGCAGGGTCGCTTCGCGGATCGGAGCGATCAGGTCGGTCCGGGGTTGGCGCTGAAACAGGTGAGTCGGGGTGTGGCTATGGGCGACTACGACAACGACGGCGATCTGGATCTGGTAGTGGCGAATAACAATCAGCCAGCAGTATTGCTGCGCAATGATGGCGGCAATCTCAATCACTGGTTGAGTTTGCGCTTGGTGGGCAATATGGTCGGGGCCGAGGTCCGAGTTAGTTCCGGAGATCTGACTCAGGTGGATGTGGTGCGTACGGGTTCGAGCTATCTGTGCCAGAGTGCATTGCGTCCGTTTTTCGGCCTCGGAGATCGCACTCGGATCGACCAGGTCGAAATTCGCTGGCCCAGTGGCAAGGTGCAGCATTTGCGGGACGTGGCAGTTGATCAGTTGCTGACCGTTTACGAGTCCGACGCCGGGCTGGCGGAGTAAGTCGATACTCAATAATGAGGCCTTGGTGATAGAAGATTGCTAAAAGCTCTATTCATTTACGCCAGGCACGAGTTGAATTGGGACGATTAGCGATACTGTAATTGGTGAAATTTCATAGCTTTTGGGCTACTTGAGCTTGGAGAGCTTTTAAACAAACTGAGAATCTCATTCCCTAAGTGGACTAGCTCGTAGGTCCTGCACAGCGGGAATCTACCCGACTAATGTCCGGAGGTCGTATGCTCAACCAGGAACAGATCGCATTCTACCAGACAGAGGGCTATTTGATTGTCGAGGATGTCTTGCGTCAGGGTGAACTAGATGAAGCGCAGGCGATCGTCGAAGACTTTGTCGAAGCATCTCGCCAGGTCACGCAGCAGGATGGCCACTTTGATCTCGAGCCCGGTCATACGGCCGAAGCCCCCAAGGTCCGACGGCTATCTTCCCCTGTGACCTACCATCCTTTCTTCGACCAGTTAATGCGTGACGACCGGGTGCTTGAGGTTCTGTCGCCGTTGATTGGCAATGCGATTCGAGCCCAGGGCAATAAGCTCAACATGAAGCCTCCTGAAGTGGGTAGTCCTGTCGAATGGCATCAGGATTTTGCTCACTACCCGCATACCAACGACGACTTGTGTGCTATCGGGATTGCGCTCGACGATGCCACGGAAGAAAATGGTTGTATGATGGTAGTACCTGGTTCGCATAAGGGACCCATATTTGATCATCACCAAGACGGTTTCTTCATTGGTGCGATCAGTCCTGCTCGCGACAATATCGATCTCTCGACGGCTGTGCCGATTGCGATGAAAGCTGGATCTCTATCGGTCCATCACGCCCGTACTCTGCACGGCTCGGCGCGCAATAAATCGGGTCATTCCCGTAAGCTTTTACTCTATCAGTACGCGGCAGTCGACGCTTGGCCTTTGGGTGGAGTGAGTGATTGGGATGCGTTTAATGCCAATATATTGTGCGGTGAGCCCTCCTATGATTTTCGCCTGGTGGAGATGACGGCTCGTACTCGCATGCCTGCTGGTGGTCGAGCGGGTGGAGGTATCTACGAGTTGCAAAAACCACTGGAGGAAAAGATCTTCGCCGGTTAGGTCTCGATGGAATTTCCAGTTCAACCTATTGTCGATGGATGAGAAATTAAATTTTCCCATCTAACTCTATAAATGAGGTGTAGTTGCCGAGCTTGCCTTATCTATTTAAGAAGTCGTAGATCTTCTAACGGCGGTTTTCAAAACTATCTACCCTGAATGGCTTTAGTGGATCGGCGGTAGCTGCTAAGGTGGATTTGGGGGTCATTTTCTGGGTGATTTTTTTGCGTCGAGTAGAAAACATCAATTCGTCGTCTGTTCAAGCACCGGCAAAAGAATTTCGTTTGCGTTTCACTGCGATGCTCTTCGGTATGGTTTTGTGCTTGGCTATTGCAGTGGGTCTACCCTATGGTGAGTTCATCATCCAGGGTACCAGGTTGGGACTTAGCTCTTCGACTCCAGCCGCATTTTTTCTACTTTTTATCATTGTTGTCTTGATACAGCCATTGATCGGCATGTTGAAATCGTCTTGGATGCTAAGCCGGGCCGAATTGTTGCTGATATCGGTGATGATGATGGTGGCTACGGCTGTACCGACTCGTGGTTTTACCGGTGTTGCTCTCGCTGTCATGTCCGCTGTGACCTATTATGCATCACCGGAAAATGGCTGGGCTGACAATCTGATTCCCCATATACCTGAGTGGATCGTTCCGAGGGATGGGGAGGCGATCACCGCTTTTTACGAGGGCTTACCCCAGGGAGATCGGATCCCGTGGGAGGTGTGGTTGGAGCCGCTGGGGTGGTGGTTGCTCTTCATGGGCGGTCTCTATTGTACGATTATCTCCGCAATGGTGATTATGCGGCGGCAGTGGATGGATCACGAGCGACTGCTCTATCCATTGGTTCAGGTGCCTCTGGCGATGATTGAAGACGGTGATCGCCAACAACGCATCCCGTCTTTCCTGAAAAATCCGGTATTGTGGATCGGGTTGGCAGTCCCCGTGATTTTCAACACCATCAATGCCCTGAGTCGCTATTACCCATTTGTGCCTTCCACAGAACTCAATTTTTCTTTTAACCTCCTGCCCGATACCCCACAAATAAGGATACGTCTTAATTATTTGATGTTGGGACTGGCCTTCATGATAAACACTGGAGTGTCATTCAGTCTCTGGGCTTTTTTTCTGCTGGCCAAGCTTCAAGAGGGCGTCTGTGCCGCGGTGGGTATCTACAGCGCCGAACCGCTAGGTCGATTTGGGCATATGGGGCCGACCACAGGAATGCTGAGTCACCAGACGATAGGTGCGATGTTCGTACTGATGCTGATGGGATTGTGGACTGCGCGGGGACATTTGCGTGAAGTCTGGCGACAAGTATGGTTCGGAACCGAACAAAACGAAAATTCGGAAATTATGTCATACCGTG
Source organism: uncultured Gemmatimonadaceae bacterium (assembly GCA_964520345.1). Lineage (GTDB taxonomy): Bacteria > Latescibacterota > UBA2968 > UBA8231 > UBA8231. The sequence continues at coordinate 31,901 of CAZFMY010000006.1, forward strand.
CAGCCGTCATAGGGCTTGGTATGGGGTTGGGAATAATAGGTGTCTGGTTATGGCGTTCTGGTGTTCCGGCCTGGGTTGTACCAATCTTGATCTTTGCTGCTTTTGCCGTGTTTTTTGCTCTGACCAGAGTAATTGTCGAAGCGGGTCTTTCCTCGGCTGTGGAGGGTCTAACTCCAGGCGGTTTTGTGGTGTCCGGATTTGGATCATCGCTCTTGGGGCCAGGGGGGTTAGTCGCTGTTGGCTATACCTTGGTCTGGGCCGGTGATCTGTTGGTATTCGCGATGGCCCCGTGTGCAAATGGTATTCGTTTGCTTCATGAATTACGGGGTAAGCGGAAACGGGTTCTCATAATGCTGGCAGCAGCATTGCTAATTGCTTTGATCGGATCGATCTATACAACGCTCAAACTCGGTTATCAATACGGCGCTCTGAATATGCATCGCCAGTACTTTTCCTGGTTTGCACAGGAGCCGTTCAAGATGGCCAGTCAGTTTATTTCCACACCCGTTCCGGCCAATATAGCGGGTTGGGCCTGGAATGGTGTCGGAGCCAGTGTTATGGCATTGCTGATGCTCGCTAGGCATCATCTGATCTGGTGGCCGTTGCACCCGATTGGGTTCGTTGTCAGTGGGACGTGGATAATGAATAGCATTTGGTTCAGTATCTTTCTGGCTTGGGCCATCAAAAGTATAGTTTTACGCTATATGGGTCCCAAGGGATATCGCTATACCAGGTGGTTTTTTCTGGGACTGATTCTGGGTCAGATTGTTATCGGAGGTGGATGGCTAATCATCGATGGATTTACTGGCATGAAAGGAAATCAAATCCGCATGTACTGAACGGGGGCAATTTTCGGCTATTTATAATGCTAAGTGATTGTAATCAGGGGAAAAAAAACTTTTTAAATAGTAAAACTTATTGTATCTTTAAGTCTCTTGTTATACCCCCTAAATTGTTGTACCGATTAAACATCGGGTGTTCAGGTGTATAAGAGAGACTCTTGGTCTCATGCTGCGTAGAGGCTTTTATTCAGGAATTCAGTGGATACAAAAACTAACGGTTTGACAAGCTCGTGATGGATTCGATGGTTGTTCATCAGTTGCGTATGCGTTTACTGGTCTATCTATTAGCCGGGGGCCTATCGTTGTTGCACTTGGCTTGTAGTGACGAAAGCCCGGTGATTGCCCAGGTCGGCGAGATCGCTTTGACTCGTCCAGATTATCTCGAGTTCGTCGGGAATCTCCCTCCTGCAAATCAGCAGCGCAATAGTCCGAGTGACCGAGTCACATATTTGCAGTCGATGGTGGATCAGGAATTGTTGCTGCTTGAGGCGGATACCTTGTTGGCTGATCCGCTGATCAAACACGAGATTGAGTTTGAGGCACAGAGTCGATTGGCTGAATTATTCCAGGTTCGGGTTGTCGGTCCCCAGATTGAAATTTCGGTCAGTGATGTGGAAGCGGAATTTGTCAACAGTCGTTTGAATCACGAGCGATTGTTGCGGCGGGTACTAGTTCGCACCGAAGAAGACATGCGACAGGTACTCGCTGGATTTGACCAGGGGCGTGATTTTTCCGAAATTGTTGCTCCCTTTGCGGTTAATGACGCGATCGCCGAAGGCGATGGGATCGTTGGCTGGTTCAATTACGCCGAGTCCGAGAGACGATTCCGCATCCCGCGCAGGGTTTTTTTCTCGGCTCAATTACATGATTTTCCCGATCCGATTCGTTTGACTCGGGGTTGGCAGATTTACTCCTTTGTAGATGAGCGTCAAGGAGACCTTGAAGGCTATTTCGAAGAGGTTCGCCGTGTAGTGTACGAGCGTGAGTGGGATTCGGCGAATAGCCGGGAGTTGGAACTTCTCAAACATAAGCACAGTGTCGAGTTCCACATAGACACGCTGCAGAAGTTATTCGATCTCTTCGGAAATCGGCCACTTCGTTCTTCAGAACTCTCAATACAAGATGCTGCTCTGAGCCTCTATACTTATGGCGGTGATGAGATGACCCTTGGTACGGTCATGAGCAGCTTGCATGCACAGGGGATGTCTGGTCCTTTGCCCGAGTATGACCGTGCTGCGAAAATTTTTGAGGATTTATTGCTCAGACCAGCCTTATTTGCGCTTGAAGCTACGGATCGAGGTTGGGCGGCAGAACCCGAATTCCTTGCATGGCATGAGAAAATGCATAGGAAAACACTTATCACCAACCTCTTTGACCGAAGAGTCAAAGCCAAGGTCAATGTGAGTGATGAAGAGGTTAAGGAATATTATGCGCGAAATAAGGCGCGATTCCGAACCCTGCCCACGGTGACAATTCGCGAACTTTTGGCTGAGACTGCCGAAGCCGCAGAGGATTTTCGTCGGCAGTTGGAATCGGGCGTGGATATTGGTTCTCTACTGATTCGCCGCGATGCTGAAACCCACGGCAAGCCGCGTAGTGGATGGTTGCAATTGAATTCGATACTTGAACCGCGCTATCCGGTGCTAGTTGAGGCGGCGTTCGCTGCAGAGCAGGGCGAATGGGTCGGTCCATTGGAGACGGCTGATGGCCATTTCGCGGTGTTCCAGGTCGTGGAGTCAAAAGAGGCTGAAGTCGAGACGTTCGACCGCGCTAAAGACCGGGTTATGGGTCTGCTGCGTCAGCAGCAAGAGGACGAGTTGATAGGTACCTTTATCAGCCGCTTGCGGAAAAAATACGCAGATCGAGTCGTGCTCTATCCCGACCGCATACTGCCTGATGAGGAGTCGTAACCGATGGTGAGGATTAAAGCTGCTAGCGTGGTCTGCGTAGAGCTTTTACTTTTAGGGTTGCTCATTATCGCCTGCCCATGGCCCGTAGCGGCTCAAAAAGGACACCGAGTAGTAGGATCTCAGGTCGTGGTCGAAGGAGCTCGCCAGTGGGAACATTGGCAGGTACCCGCTAATCTAGCGTTCATTGATAGCTTGGGTCGCGTAGCTCCTCGCAGTTTCCGTACGGTCTATAATCTCCTGGCCGATACGACCTTCAAGCGCCCGCTAGAGATTTTCAGCAAGGATGCACGTATTGCGACCATAGACAGCATCGCTCGTCGCAACGACCAGGGTGAGCTGCTCTTGGATACCCAGGACAATCCGATTTTTGATTATTTCGTTCGTCCCGGAATCAGTCGTGTCGGATCCAATCCTCAAGCGGTAGATAATATTTATGATGGAGACCCCACTACTTACTGGGAGCCGGATCCCGACGACCCGGTCAGTGATTGGTGGATCGAAGTGGACCTTGGTCGTGTCGTGCCGTTGGAACGTTTGCGATTGCAATTCGTCGATGAGGAATTGGGCGATCCATTCTTGAAATTTGTGCTGCTGGTCAGCGAAAGACAAACCACGGGCCGTTTTGAGGAGGGCAATTTACGATTCCGGCGCATTATCCCATTCGAATCGGCTAATCTTGACCAACGCATCTTTGTGTTCCAGAGCGGAGGTGTAAGCGACGATCTCCCTCCGGCCGATGTTCCAATAGAAAAAAAATTACTGGCTCCAGCCGGGGTGGCTACGGGTCGACATCAGAATAATTATGTTGCCAGCGAGAGTAATCTGGAGTGGACGGGGCGCAAGGCGGAAACCATACGCATTGTCATTACCGATTCTCGCCAGGGCAGGGCCGAGCAGATTAGTGAGGAGCAATGGACGGCTCTACCGCAGGGAGAACGCGGAGATGTAGTCTATTTTGTCAGAGATGTTAGTGGTCGTGAGGAACCGGTAGATGAGGAAACCTACCAAGGTTTGGCTCCCGAGCGGCAGGGACGCAGGGATTATTTTCGTCGGGAGCTGCCGCGTTTGGCCGAAGTTGAGGCCTGGGGCTGGGGTGATAATCTCAGCTTGGGCCTTGCACAGGATGGCGGTTCGATCAGCCATACCTTTCTCAATGCGGCGCCCATTGCAGCCTTCGATGGCGATGGAGCGACTCGATACAAGCACGCTGCGCGAGATCCAGAAAAACCGGATGACAATATCATGGTCGTCGACATGGGCGGCTCGATATGGCTCGATCAGATACGCTATTTCGCTGATGATGATTTACGTGGATATCTGATGCGAGGCTCATCCGGAGCTCGCGATGCACAGGGGGAATTGGTCTGGCAGGCCGTTAGCCCGGCAGCTCGTGAAAAGAATGTCGACAATGGATGGTACACGACCATAAATGACGTGCTAATTAAACCGGTCAAACTGCGTTTTCTCGAGTTGACTACGTTCGTCAATGCCAACGTCGAGGGGGCCGGGCATAGTATCGACAATTTCTGGCCATGGATCTCAGAAATCCAGATCTTCTCGCGTGGCCCAGCAGCGGAAGTGGTTATTGAATCGGATCTAATCTCATTACCCGGGAATCACAATCTCGGTGCGATAGAATGGGTGGCCGACACCCCACCGGGAACCGAGGTGCAGATTCGGACTCGGACCGGGAACCAACTTTACGAGATTGTACGCTATTTCAAGAATAGTGGGGAATCACAGACTGCAGCAGAATATGCTAAGTTGCCTGGTTTTCTCAAGGGGGCGACTGATACTTCGATGGCCCTGGGGCCTGATTGGAGTGCATGGAGTCAGAGTTATGCGGTGTCGGGAGGTCGAGTGACCTCCCCGAGTTTGCGCAGTTATATGCAGATCCAGGCAAGACTCATCAGCAATGTCCGCACGGAAGCTGCGTCTCTGGAACGTATATCTGTTCAGTTGCACGATCCAATTGCCCAGGAATTGGGTGCCGAACTATGGCCTGTCGAAGCCACGGCCGGTGTACTGGATACATTCTCCGTCTTTGTACTGCCGGGATTTGTAGAGGATCCTCCAACCAAACGCCAGGCGGGATTTGACGAGATCTTGTTGCGTTCCGAACCACGTTGGGATATGCAACTGTTGGACGTAGCGATTGGCAGCGAAGAGCAGTTTGCTGCCGAGACGCCAGCAAAACTCTTTGAACTGGCTAATGACTCCGGTCTGGCGACTATCGATGGCGAGGAGATCGAAGTATTGCGCGACCGCTCTGATTCGGTCTGGGTGCGCTTTCCGCAAGTGTTGAAAAATGATTTGGCTGGAGGCGGAAAAAGGACCTACTATCGCAAGCTAGAGGCCGGCGATGAGGTTCCCCTAGCCGTTAGTGGCGAACCGCTTACGGAAACCTCATATGACTTGCTGCCCCTTGAGGAACAAGGCGCTATACGTTATTTCCAATTGGTGGATGACCAGGGGACACTGCTTGAGACGGATGCCGAGAGCTATGAGGCTCTCCCTTTATCTGAGCAGGGGCCGATACGTTATTTTCGCATCTCGTCAGCCCTGGGAGATGTCTCAGGCTATGATGAATTGGGTGAACCTTTGACACAAGCCCAATACGATGGTTTAACTTCTTCTCAGCGCGATGTGGTCATAAGTGATGGCGATTTGATTCGCATGCGCTTTGCCTCGCGAATCTTTGTTCAGGGCTCCAACCTGATTGTCGCGGTGCGGAACGCTAACGCAGCGGACCTATGGCAGGAGGCCCAAGCCGAAGATGTGACCTCGCTGAAACCGGGCAGGACGCTTGAGATCCAGGCTCTTGGTGCACAGAAAGTCATTGATGAGGTCGAAGTTTCCCCCAATCCGTTTACGCCAAATGATGACGGAGTCAACGACCAGATCGAGATAAAATTCACGCTTTTCAAATTGCATGAGGCGCGGCCGGTAACCCTTAGTCTTTTTCGCTTGGATGGACAGCGAGTGCGGCAGATGACGGTTGATGCCGCTGGGGGCGTAATGACAATGGTCTGGGATGGTCGCGATGATTCGGGTAGATTGGTGATGCCGGGACTTTATGTTGCGACAATTAATGCCGCGACAGATGCGGTAAGCGTCTCCGGACGAAAAATAGCAAAACTGGTTGGAGTTGCATACTAATGTTTGGAGCTATCAAGTTAAGATTCGCGCAGAGGGATATCATAGGGAGGATTGTTTGAAATCACTATCGACGACGCTTTCCGCGCTTCTTTGCTTGGCGCTGGAGGCTATCGTTCCCAACTGGGGCTTGGCCCAGACTGATTATGGTACGCGTCTGGGGGTTCGGGCTGGATCCGAGACGAGTTATGTGCCGCAGGGCCCGGGTGTCATGTTGGAGGCACTGGATCCCGCTGTACGTAGGTGGTATGTGCCACAGGAGCTTTTCAAAGAATACGAGTGGCGCCAGTGGCAGTATACCAATTACGCACGCGACTCGTATCAACGTTATGTGGAGACGGCGCTGGAGGGTGATTATTTCTACGACCTCTATGGTAACTTTGTGACCAGGGGGTGGTTGATTTTTAATAATGCGCAAATCCGCCCACAACAATTTGGAAATACGCTATTTAAGTCCGATCGATTCGGTCAGTGGTTCTCCGAGGTTGTGGTAGCGACAGATCAGCAGGGGCAGTACCACTATTCGATGACGGTGAGTAGCCAGTTGCGGACCGTTCTTAGCCCGATGATCTTCTCCAAGCCGCGCTTTGACGGAGTCCAGTTTGATTTGAGTACTGATCGCTACGATGCGACTCTGGTTTATTCTCGTATCAGTAGTCCGGGAGGGGCTACTACCGCTGATCTTGAGGTGCCGCGCACCAATAATACCACGCTGCTGGGTGGTCGTTTCGGAATGGCTTTAGGCGATGCGGTTCAAGTCGCACTGCACACCATAAATTCGCACCACTCCAACACCCTATCCGATAAACTGGCCGGCAATCCGTTCGCTGGTGATTTGACCGTTGCGCAGAATAAGACGGTGAATTTTATCCAGATTGTGCTTCGCGACGACTCTCCGGAGGATGGAGTGGGTGGAGCGGCTTTCTTCCCTGCTGGTTCGGATATTTTGATTACCTATCGCGATGGACAAAAAGATGCGGGTAAGGATATTCGCTTTGAGCCCGTTATTGAGGGAGGCTTCGTTAAACAGGGTTTCTTGGCTGCGGATGGCTCAGAAGAGATTCGCCTTCTTTACGACTTCAATAGTGCTGCGTTCATCGATCGCGCTAGGCAGAAAAAGGAGGAAATCGAAAAGGTCGAGTTTCGCCTTTCGATCGGCAACGATTACCAGGTTTGGATGACATCGGATCAGCAGATCAACCGCGATGGTCAGCCGATACTGCTTATGGTCAAGCAGGCCGAGGGGAACGTCAAGGACATCACCAACCTGAAGACGCTCAGCTTCGAATATGGTTTGCCCACCGCGACACACATCTTTGGTGGTACCATTGAAGTTCGCGACATGAAAGGCTTCGATCTCTACGGTGAGTACGACCTGAACTGGAACTACCGCAAATACCCCAACCCGAGCAAATCGAGTCATGCCGCCTATTCGGGCACTAGCGATTTGCGTCAGGCGCCTGCGTGGATGCTCAATGTTTCGCGGAAATTCGCACCGTTCTTCGCTTTTGGCGAAGCGTATAGCATGGATCCTGCTTACAATACGCGTACATTCGTTACTCAGGGGGCTGGTGGCATCGAATACGATAGCGAGCGTCGCGGAATGGTCGAACTGGTCGAGGATAATGACGACCAGGATCGTTATCCCGATACAGTGCGCTATGATTGGTTGGCTGGTGATCCAAGGGTTTTCCCCGGTTGGGATGCCAATAACGATTTCGTACCCGACATCAATCAAAACGATAATTTCGCCCGCTCGAATGTTACGCCAGATTACGAAGAGCCTTTTCTCCGCTATGGGTCCGATCGCCCGGAGTTTCTCTTCGGTGTCGACATGAACAACAATTTTTGGATTGACCAGTACGAAAATGACGAATTGCCGGATTACCCTTATCGCAAGGATCACCAGGGCTACAATATATACGCCGGTGCAGATATAACCCCGGAGTTACGCTTTTCGGTGGGTATCATGCGCGAGGGGTTGATTTCTTCCGAACAAGAAAATAACAGTATTTACGGCATTATTACCTACGAGGGGAATTCGCCCCGTTTTGGCAAGTTACGGCTCTTCCAGATGTCGAAGAAAGTCGCCGACGATATACCCGATAACCTCTTGCAGTGGGCTCCAGACAATACGTTACTCGGCGGTGAGTTGACCCAGGTAGAGGATCCACTCCTGGCGCGTGATACCTTCGTCAGCCAGTCTTTCTTTGGGCATCGGCTCCAGTGGGGTTCGATTGCACTGACCAGCAAGGTTAATTATGTGCTTTTTAAGCAGTTGATGGGGGCTGAGGCGCGTGCTCGTTACAACCTTCCGGAAGAAGATTTTTTCTTTGGCGCGATTAGCAAGCTTAGTTATCGCCGTCACCTAGGCAATCTCGTATTCGAGCCCAGATGGAAAAGCGAGTTTCGCAAACAGAGTCGTGGCCTCTTCGAATTTGACAAGCAGACTTCACTACTCGAGTTGGTCTCCGCACTGATTGAAATACCGGTGATGCGTGTCACCCAACTGCAAGCAGGTGTGGAGTACGTATACTATAACGACTTCGAAGAAGATCTGAACGATTACAACTCGCTGGTGGGAGCAATTCAGTTCAGTAACGAGTCGGATTACCTCGGTTATCGACTGCGGTCATTGGTGGGATTGTCCCTGCAGAGCAAGTCTTTCAGTGGGCAGAAATCACAACTGACCAGCCAGTCTTTTATCACGATTTTTGCGGGTCTGAATTAGGAGGATGGGTTCCTATAATGAGATTTCGGCCCAGTGAAAAGCGAGTGCCTGCGGTCCAACGAGCGGTTGTGGTGCGGCATTGTTTTTCTAGTCGCAGTCGCTTGGCGATCGTGCTATCTGGTTCAGGCTGCCGGAGATCCGGTCTTTGCAGCACTGGCAATGCCCGATGGCGTTGGCACCGCGCCGATGCATCCGTTTTTGGGGCTCGTATTGGATCTCAGTCGACGCTTGTTCGTCGAACCGCATATCGCACTGTGGGTAGTTCAGCTTTTTGTGGGCTCGTTAACCGCACTGCTTGCCTGGCGGCTGGGCACATTGTTGTTCGGTCATTGGACCGGGGTCGTTTCCGGCTTGGTGGTCGCATCTTATGGCCCGATGATCTATGCCACGGGTCGTTTCGATTCCGTCGTATGGGTCCTTTTTCTATTGAGCGCAGGTTTGGTACTGCTGGCGAAAGAGGCGGATCGGCCGTGGTTGATCGGCCTGCTGCTGGGGACGGTCGCCGCGATGATGCCGCAGACGACGCCAATGGTACTGGTGGCTCTATGGTGGATCTCCGGACAGCGGGGTTGGAACCACGGACTACTTTTTGCAATCACGTGGCTGGCGTCTTCGCTTGTCACCGTATGGATCGCCGATGGTTCGGCATTTACACCGTTGCTGGCATTATGGAGGCAACCAGAATCGTGGTTGCAAATCTTGTGCGGTCCCTGGCTTGCTGGGGAGTGGAACGCTCAGGGCGACTTCTATCGTGGCGTGGCAGGAACCGTGGCTGCGGTTCTGATATGGGAATACGGCGTGGCCTTTCCCTTCGGGATTCTCGGACCAGTGGCGATAGTGAGCCTGGTTCGACTCTGGCGCGGCAGAATGAACCAACCCGGGATGGCATTCGCTTTCTGGAGTACCGCGGCAAGTATCGTCGGAGTCTGCATCGTAGGGGGCGATACCGCTACCCGTGTGACGGCTTTGCCGATGCTGATAGTCGTGGCTGTCGATCGGGTTTTGACTTGGCGGCAAGATCTCCGCTCGCGACAGGTCTTGGTATTTCAGGGAGTATCAATTGGGCTATTGATTGTTTTTTTCAACGTCGGAGGTCGGGGCTTGCACGAATCCGGAAAGGCCTATGATCATTATCGACGTGGTGCGGCCTATGAGAGATTGGCGATGAAGGCCAACGCTATCAGCGAATACGAAGAGGCTGCGGTCTTTGCGACCGCACCGGTTGCCGCGCATGCCGCGCTTGGTCGTCTGCATGCGGAGGCTGGTAAACTCGGGCTTGCTGCCACTGCGTACCGGGTCGCTTTGAAAATCAGTCCGGACCGGCATGCATGGCGAGAAGCCCTGGCGGGCGTTTTAGTTCGTGCGGAATTGCCGAATGAGGCGATTGAAGAATTGCAGGTTTTGGTGGATCAAAAGTCTGATGGTCGCCGTTTACTCGGTATACTTGGCGATGCGCGTTTGATGGCTAACGATACTGCTGGAGCGATTGAAGAGTACTCGGCGATGATTGCGGTGGCTCCCGATAGTGCTCGGGTGCTCTACCATCTTGCTCGCCTCTATCAGGATGCTGGTTTCAAGGCCGAAGCTCTGGCCAGTTATCAGCGTCTACGAGATCATTCGGGATGGCGTATAGAGGCTGGTTGGCGAGCGGCAGCACTGCTGGCCGAGCTGGGTAATTATGGTCAAGCTGAAGCCCAACTTGAGTCGGTTCTTGCCGAGGAACCCGATAGTCGGCCGGCCCTGATGGGACTGGGTCGATTACTGGCTATAGATGGGCGTTATGCTAAAGCGCTTCCACTTTTTGAGAAGTTAGAGCTCTTGGAGCCCGACGATTATCGAACACACTTTTTTCTCAGTAAGATCTATTTTCGCCTGGGGCGCGAGAGCGAAGCCGAACGAGCATTCGAAAAATATCATTTGGGCAAGAGACGAGCGGAGATAAAGCATTCTGTAGAAGAAGATTTGGAGGGTATCTTGAGACAATTCGGCGATTGGGCGCAATGAAACGAAATCTTGCAATTTGCTGCAGAGTTTTTGCTGTTGCGGTGCTTTGTGCACTTCCTCAGAGGGTTGATGCGGTCAAAATACTGACCATCGGGGGTGATGGCCAGGTAAATTGGCAGGGCAGGGTCGCGGCCGGAGAATCGATTGAAGCTATCAGGCCGGAATATCGATCAACCTTTGATCCCAACGTGACTCAACTCGGCAATACCCCGTCTGATCTGATAGATTTCGATAATGTCGATTTTCCCAATGGAATGTTGCCGGGTCAGGTCGGTGAAGGTCAGAATATCGCCACGGAAATATCCAGACGCGGTGGTGGTATTTCTTCTCCTACCGTTTTGGATATGTCCGATGTGAAGTTGAGTTCGATTCTAGACCAGTTGGTTACGGCAGATCCCACTGGTAAGGCTTTTGAACGCAAAGGTAATTATGTGCTGGGAACCCTGCTTGAGGTAGATCTGGGTGGGCGATTCGGGGTTAATCAATTGAGGTTTTTTCCTCGCAATACCGTTTTTCCATCATCTAACACACCATTTCAAGGCGACTTCCTCAAGAATTTCGAAGTACATATCAACGACGGGGTTATCCTGACTCAGGCCGGCAATCCGATCTGGGAATTTTACGAGTCACGCACCAATAATACCGAGGCAGTCACCACTATCAATATCGATCCGCCGAGACTGCTGCGTTTTCTGCGGGTGCGAGCGACCTCCTCAATTCCATTCGAAGTTGAAAAGTTGCAGATCTTCGGTGAGGGGTTCTTCCCCACTGCTCGCTATCTTTCACCGATAATTGATCTAGGATCGCCTGCCAACTGGGGGCAATTGCGCTGGTTGCAAGAATTGATCGGTGAGGCTAACGAGGTCGATATGCAGATCCGATCGCGCTCCGGAACTGACCCGACACCGCTGACCTATACCCGCAAGCGCGCCGGTCTTAAGGATGCGGTAGAGATTGCGTTTTCGGTCGACAACCCCGGGGAGCCTCTTGGGCGACGTGAATACAACAAGTTACCTGAAAAGGGAGGACAGTCCGATATCTGGGAGCGGGGTTCGATCCGTGACGACTTGGAAAACTGGAGTCCCTGGACACCACCGTACTCCCTGGTTGAGGGAACTAGTGCCGAAGGGACCAAAGTCCTCTCGCCCGGACCGCGTCGCTACATCCAGTTCCGGGTAGATTTTTTAACTAACGACCTCTCGTCTACTTATGCGTTGAAAGAGCTCTCACTCGATTATACCTCGCCGCCACTTGCCGATGCTTTGATCGGTGAGATTTTTCCGCGCGAAGTTTCGGCCGCTTCGGACGTATCTTTTGTTTATGCCTTGCGCACAGAGATGGAAACCGGTGAGGTTCAGGGTTTCGACACTTTCGAACTGAACACTGGAACGCGGGTTAGCCGCATAGAGCGTATCGAGGTATTGGATGGTGCCGGTGCTTCTGTTATAGATCATACCTTCGCAGTGCAAGATCAGCCCACGGTGGAGGGAGATATAGAAATATTCTCGATCGACGATCAGGGCTTCAGTGTGAAATTTCCTCTGGTTTCTGAACACGATGTAGTGCTCAAAATACACTTTGTCAGTCGGGTATTGTCTTTTAGCACGACTTTTGAAGGGCGGGCATTATTAGCGGCTGAAGAGGCTTTTCAAGGGGTTATACCTGGCGATGTTGGGTCTCTTGCGGAAGATGATGTGTCATATAAATCGGATGTGACAGTGTTGAGCCCCAGTGTCAACAGTGGCAGCTTGATTGGTAATATGGTTCTCGCGACGCCGATTTTAACGCCAAATGGTGACGCGGTGAATGACTTGCTGCAGTTGAGTTATGAAATACTTGCGGTAGTGGGCAGCGCTCAAATCAAAGTTGATGTTTTTGATATGGCCGGTAGGAATGTACGTAATCTGCTCGATGCTGATGGTGACAACGGTGTTTATGATGCGATGCGCTTGCCCGAATTAGCCTGGGATGGGCGCGATACCTATGGCGAACTCGTATCTCCGGGCATCTATATAGTGCAGGTCAGGGTAGAGGGCGATGCCCGTTCGAGTGCTGTGGTGCGTCCGGTCGGAGTATCGTATTAATGTCGGGGGTTGCAAATAAGGAGATGCGATTACTATGCAGCGGATAGGATGCGCGATTATTGTCCTCGGCTTGTGTGGTATTGCTGGGGCTCGTTCTGAGTTCCGCTTAGGCGGGACTGACGGCAATGCGTGGCAGGGACTACTGACCGATACGGAAGCGACCTATGTAGTCGTCGGTCCTTCGGGAGAAGTCCAGTCTTCGAGGCCGGTGGGCATCAGCACTGAGGAAGTGGGCATCGACACGATGATTGATTTTAGCAATAATGGGATCAGGCCGGTATGGATTGATCCTCAACATAACCTTTCACTCAGTTTGGAAGAGCGTAAGGGCCATCTCAACTCGAGTGTTTCTGCTAGCTATACTCGCGAAGAAGCGAAACAGATTCAGGTGATTATCGATGGCGATCCAGAAACCGCATTGCTGAAAAGGGTAGACCTTTCACCTCGACTAATGGGGCTGAACATAGGTTATGTCAAGAACCTGGTGGTTAATCTTGGTGCAGAGCTACCGATTAATCGCATCCGTTTTTACCCGCGCCCGGGTTTTGAAGATAACTATCTGCAATGGTATGAGGTCGGTGTGGCCGATGATTCCGCGCCCTTCGTATCAGTACCGGGCGAGCGTAGACCCGGAAAGAGATGGTATCGCGATATTAATAAGACGCTGACCGCAACCAATGATCCTGGTCTCGACATTCTCGAGCGCAACACCGAAAACCTCGATGTTGATGTTGATCTAAAATTTCCCACCCGAGACCTGCACTGGATCGCCATTCGCTCGGTAAATGCAGAGCGAGACTGGGAAATTGCCGAATTCGAAATATATGGCGAAGGTTTTGTCACCCGGACGAGTTATACGAGTCCGATTCTTGATTTTGGCAAGCCGGTGGCTTGGAGCAAGATTCGTTGGGAGGGTGAAAACCCCGAGGGTACCGAGGTGGTTTTGCGAACCCGTACCGGTAATTCGCCTGAGCCCTATTTGTTCTGGCGTGTCGGTAGCACCGGAGATTTCGAACAGGTTACTCGGGGCGAATATCGCAGTGCCTTTACTGCAGGTCTTTTCAGTCAAGTGAGGCTGGTTTATGACCGTGAAAACTGGTCGCCCTGGTCTCCGCCCTATGATTTCGCTACAGGGATGCGAGATTCAGAGCTGCCTGCCGAGAGTTGGACCGATGGAACGGTATTGCAGTCGCCAAGTCCAACGCGTTATCTTCAGTTTCAGGTGCTCTTTCGTGCGAATAGGGAAGTTGCTCCCAAGATTGGGAAAATTTCGCTGTTATTTGCAGAAGAACCGGCTGCACAAGAAGTTGTTGGTGAGATCTGGCCGCTTGAGACCACGAGTTTTGAGCCCGAGACCTTCACCTACGTTGTCCGGCCGCAGTTGAAGACCGGTGACAAGGGATTTGACCGATTAGAAATATTTACTCAATCGCGAGTAATGAATGTGCAATCTGTACTCGTCGATGGGGTAGAGGTCATCGACCAGTTCCCTCCGGAGGTACTCCCGGACCGAATTGTACTTTCTTTTGATCGGATGCAGGCACCGGCAGACAACGAAAAGAGGATTGAGGTTGTGTTCCAAGCCAAGGTCCTGCGATTCGGCACCGAGTTTACCGGCTGGGTTTACGACAGCACTGAGCCTACGCTGAAGCAACAGATTAAGCCTGGCAATGCGACCTTTCGCTTCGGTGGTGATGTACTGGCAGTGCGTACGCCTATGGGTGGTGACCTGATCAGCGGTGTCCAGTTATCCTCCGCAGTCTTCAGTCCCAATGGCGACGGCATCAACGATCTCGTTAAGATCCGCTACGATGTGCGCAATGTACAGGATCTGACTCAGGTTCGGGTGAGGATCTATGATCTGTCCGGTGTATTGGTTCGCCAGGTCGGGGAGACCGCGACGTTGAGTGGCACATTCGAATTCAGTTGGGATGGTCGTGATGAAGGGGCACGAATGGTTAGTCCCGGAGTTTTTATGTATCAAGTTGATCTGCATACAGACGGTGGTCGCAAGAGTGAGATCGGCGTCGTAGCAGTAGCGTACTAATTGAGCTGGCGAAGGTTATCTAAAATGATAGCACAATATGTTTAAAAAATTGCTCAAGATCGCAGCTCTGCTGCTGGTAACAGAACTTAGTGGTCCTCTATATGCCCAGATCGATTACGGATCTTTACTCGGGGTGCAGCAGGGGGTGGGACGCGCCAGTTATGCTCCGCAGGGACCGGGTACTTTGATGGGTGCGATAGAGCCTGCAGTACGGCGATGGTTCATTCCGCAGCACATGTACTCGGAAAGCAGTTGGTTACAGTGGGATTATACCAACTATGCTCGGGAGTCGTACATGAGACCGGTAAGCACCGATTTAATAGGTGATTATTATTACGATCTCTACGGCAACCGGGTGGCTCAGGGTTGGCTTATTTTCAATAGTGGTCAAAGTAGTCCGCAGGATCTTGGTAATGTGCTTTTTAAGTCAAATCGTTTCAAGTCTTGGTTTGCTGAACTGGTGGTGGCTGGAGATCACAAGGGCCAGTATCATTATGCACTTACTGTCAGTTCCAATCTACGTACGACTTTCACGCCGTTATCCTTCTCTAAACCGCGCTTGGATGGAATTCAGTTCGACGCGGCGACAGACAAATATCAGGGTACTTTGGTGTACTCCCGGTTTACTGGCCCACGCGGAACCCAAGGCTTCGAACTCGCTCAGACCAACAATACCACACTCTTTGGGGCTCGGATGGTGGCGCAGGTCGGTGACTTCGTCGAAGTAGGTGCTCATACAGTCAATATTCATCATTCTAATACTCGTTCGAGCAGTCTGGTCGATCACCAGTTTCGCGGTGGATTGACGACGGACCAGAATCGGATTCTGAACACCATTGAAATTGTTCTCGCCGATGATTCTCCCAATGACGGTACCGGTGGTGCAGCTTATTTCCCCTCTGGTTCGGATGTGCTGATAACCTACAGGGACGGGACCGTAGATCGGGGTAGTGATCTGCGGTTTAATCCTATCATTGAGGGTGGAGTTTCGGGTCAAGGTTTTGTCGAAGCTAATGGCCGCGAACGGATTCGCCTCATTTATGACTTTAATGATCCGATGTTCATCAATCAATCCAGGGGTGATCTCGCTGAAATCGTAGCTGTGGAATTTCAGCTGGTATTGGCTAACGACTATCAGGTTTGGATGACCTCGGATGGACAGACCGATGGATCTGGCAAACCGGTCTTGTTGCTTTTGACGCAGGCAGAGGGTAACATCAAGGATCTTACCAATCTGCGCACTGTCAGTTTCGATTATGGTCTACCCACTGCGACAACTTTGGCAGGTTGGAGCATGAGTTTGTCCGAAGTCTGGGGGTTGGATGTATATGCCGAATACGATTTGAGTTGGAGTTTCCGGAAATATCCCAATGTGCAGGAGGAATCGCACCACGTTAGCTCCGGTATCGAAGGCAAGACCAAGGCTCCCGCCTGGATGCTCAATATTTCTAAGAAGGCCTATCCGCTCTTTTTCTTTGGCGAAGCTTACGCACTGGACCCACTTTATAATACACAGGCTTTTGTTTCGAATGCATCCGGTGCGATCGACTATTCGGCCGGATCGGCTGCAGGGACTAACGTGGAGGTTTTCTGGGACGGCTCTTCCAATGTGGCAGCCGCACAGAGCAACCTCGTCGAGTTAGTTGAAGACAACGATGATCAGGATCGAATCCCGGATAATTTTCGTGCCGATTGGGGGTCTCCCGATCTACAGGTTTTCCCGGGATGGGATCAGAACAGCGATTTTCTGCCGGACCTGAATCAGAACGATAATCGGGTGAAGATCAACAATATTCCTGATTACGAAGAGCCTTTTCTTCGCTTTGATGTCGATCGACCTGAATTCCTTTATGGAATGGATATGAACAATAATTTTTGGGTTGATCAATACGAGAATGATGCAGCACCGGACTATCCGTATCGCAAAGATCACAAGGGTTATAATATTTACGGTGGAGCGCATCTCCTGCATGGCATGCGCCTGATGATCGGTAAAAATCACGAGCGTAAAATATCATCGGAGCAGCGGAGTAAGAGCATTTATACCCTCTTGACCTATGACTCGAGTACGCCGCGTTATGGCAATCTGCGTTATTTTCATATGGTCAAGCACGTGCAGGATGATATCCCCGATCCATTATTGCAATGGGCGCCCGATAATACGCTGCGCGGTGGCAGTCTGACTCCGATTGAGGATCCACTCATTGCACGTGATACGTTTGTCAATCAGACGTATCTCGGACACGCGTTAAGCAGGGGGTCATTCAAGTGGGTCAACAAGGCCAACTACGTGTTGTACCGGCAGCTTATGGATCGACAGCAGCGCTTGGCCTTCAATCTGGAACAATCCGATTTCTTTTTCGGTCTCATTAATAAAGTGAGCCATACTTTAGAGGTTGGCCGCTTGCAGCTTCAATCTCGTTGGAAGAGCGAGTTTCGCCACCAGAGTCGCGGTTTATTCGATCTTCAGCAGCATACTTCGCTGACCCAACTATTATCGGCAATAGTCAAGATCCCGTTGTTGACGGTTACTGATCTGGAGTCAGGTGTCGAATATGTTCGTTTTGACGATATGAATGTCGATGCTATGGATTCCAACTCTTTGCTCGGCGCAGTACAGATTGCTAACACATCGGCTTACCAGGGGTACCTGATAAAGTCTTTGGTGGGTTTTTCTGTTGAGCGCAAGGCTTTTACCGAAGCTGAAGCCAGCACGGGTACCCAGGCATTCATCTCCGTATATGCTGGATTGGAATAATTAAACCTTACAATAGCTCTTTGTACGCGATCGCTCTAATATGAGAGTCTGAACGAGAAAGGAGGTCATATACTAACGCTACTCGATGTTTAAGCAGGACATTTTTTCAGTTAGGAAGTTATTAAACACTATTATCAGGAGAACAAAGATGAGAAAGTCTCTACTTTCGCTAATGGCAGTTTTGGTCTGTGCTTTTGCGGTACAGGCACATGATAATGGTCTGATGGTTGCGGTGCAGTTTCCAGATGGCAATCAGCCCATGATCGACGGTGATGATTCTGATTGGTCGATGATTCCCATCGATGTGTACAGCCTGCAGAATGACCGCCTCAATTCCCTCGATGGTTTCGCCGAAGCTGCCGGCATCGAAGAGCTGGATGCCAGCTCGTTGAATATTCGGCACCTGGCTGGTTGGAACGATACTGACAATCACGTTTATGTCACCAGCCGCGTCTATGATGATATCCACATCATCCGCCGCGTCGATCCAGGTCGTTTCTACTGGGATGATAGCTGGGAAGTTGATGTCAACGCATTGCACGAGACCCGCGATCAGCACAACGCTGGTGAGACTGCGACCAGCTTCTCCTACAAGTTCGCTTTCCCGCCGGTCGAGGGCACCTTCGAGTGGCTTCGCCCGAACAGGAACCTGACCTGGCTGACCAGCGGCTCGCAGTGGTTCACCGTCGATTTCGGTTTTGAGGGCGATGAGTTCGGCGAGAGCACTTACATTTACGAGGTTGCGATTCAGCCGATCAGCTCTATGCCCAAGAACAACGAGGCCACTGAGGATCAGGTAAATATCCATGACCTCACCGAAGGTGAGACCATCCATATCGGTATCATCGTCAATGAGGTTGATGGCGGTGACGGTGAAGATGATAATCGCATCGGTCAGTGGGGTACCCAGGTCGAAGGTTGCTGCCATGCCGATATGGATTTGCTGATTGCGCCTGTTGATGAGTCGATTGTGTGGCCAGCTGGCGGTTCGACTGCTGTTGAAGCGGCTAGCTGGGGTTTGATCAAAGCCCAGTTCTAAGCAGCGCAAAGATAGGCTCGTCGTGCACGGCATTCCAGTCGGGGGGATGGCAATCAGCTGAACTCTCTATCAGAAGTTGAATAAGTGCCTGCGCTAGGGCTTTTAAGTTTCACAGTGCGGCGGGATCCACCGACCCGGAAACGCGGTTGGTGGATCCCGTTTTTTAATTTCAAAAGTAGGTTGCCATCTCGTTAGTCTATATAGCTCTTGCAGTGCTGTTGATGGTATCGAGCGTAATCGGGATTCGCGCCGTCAATTGGTTCCCACCTGAGGAAATGTTGACGGTATGGGTTTATGGTTCGCCTCAGGAAGCTCAGCTTTTTCGAAGAATAGCCGATCAATATCGCACTGAGAATCCCCAGGTTCGATTCCGTCTCGAAGTTGTTCCTGGTCGCAATGTGGTACAGAAGCTACTGACCGGTATGGATGCCGGACATGCGCCAGACATTTGCGTGTTGCACTGGCGTCAGATGTCTCAAGTGGCCAGTACCGGTCAACTGCTGCAGCTGGATGAGCTGATGCAGCGCGATGGAATTGCGGCTGACGATTATTATCCCGTTGGGCTCCAGGCCTATCGTTATCACGGAGGTCTTTTTGGTCTGCCGGTAAAGGGCAGCACTATAACCTGTTTCTACAATAAAGCTCTTTTTGATCGCTACGGCGTAGCGTATCCCACCGCGGATTGGACCTGGGACGAAATGTTGCAGAAGGCCCGGGCATTGACAATCGATATCGATAAAGACGGCCTCTACGATATCTATGGATGCTCACCCTATGATATAGCGAATTATGTATGGAGCGGTGGCGGTAACTTTCTCCGGCGCGAAGGATCGCGTTTTGTCTCTAACCTAGATGATCCTAAAGTGCTGGAGTCGGTACAGTTTTATGTTGACCTTTTTTTCAAATACCAAGTTAGTCCGCCGCGACCGGGCGTGAGATCCGATGCGCCGATGAGTACGTTTACCTTCGAAGCAGGAAGGATTGCGATTGATATTTCGGGTCCATGGCGGATCCCCCAGTACCAGCACCTCGATCGCTTCGAATGGGATACAGCACTCTTCCCCAAAGGGCCTGATGGTCGTAAGACGCGTTATGCGGGTGTGGGTTTTTGTATCTGGAGGGAGAGCAAACAGGTCGAAGCAGCATGGGATCTGGTTAAATATATGGTCGGCGCAGAGGCGACGGCTAAAATGGCATTGCTGGGTAGCGATATGCCGCCCCAGCGTTCAGTTTCGCGTCGGGCATTCATTCGCGATGAAACTCCATGGGCTGAAGAGGTCTTTGTTAAATCGATGGACTACGATGTCCATCTCTTCCCTCAGGAAAGGTGGTGGGAGGATCTCTATCGACGAATGCTAGACGAAATGGATGGTGCACTGACGGGTCGTGAATCGGTTCAAGAGGCTCTGGCACGGGCGCATCAGGTTACGAACGACTATCTCGATCGTATCTATGCCGATCAGGGGAACCTATGAGGAATCAAGGGCGCGTTGCTTTGTTCTTTCTGTTGCCCAACCTGGTCGGTTTCTTGGTCTTTACCCTCGGACCAGTGCTGGTTGCTGCGGGGATGAGTTTATATAGATATCAGCTGGCTACGGGTACGCCCGAGTTTGTTGGTATCGCCAATTTTAGCGATCTGCTGGGTTTTACGGAAAACGATGGCCAGTGGTCGGCGAACGACCCGTACTTTTGGCAGTATCTGGCCAATACGCTCTTCCTAATGCTGAATATTCCGCTGGCCATGATTGGTTCGTTGCTCCTGGCCGTATTGCTCAACCGCGAATTGCCCGGACGGATCTTCTTTCGCACCTTTTTCTTTATCCCACATCTGTGCAGTGGCATCGCAATTTACATGGTGTGGAAGATGCTGCTGACTTTTGAACCAAACGTCGGTATTATCAATGCCTTTTTGTGGGAGGTCTATCATCTTTTCGGCATCGAGGGAGCAGAGGCGGTCGCGTTGCTACCGGGGTGGTTGATCGATGCGAACTGGGCTAAGCCGGCATTGATTATCGTATTTGTTTGGGCCAGTGCTGGCGGTTTCAGTATGGTGCTCTATCTGGCCGGTTTGCAGAATATTCCTACCGAGCTCTATGAAGCGGCTGAGATCGACGGAGCGAATTGGTGGATACAGCTTCGTTATATCACGATTCCGCAATTGGCTCCGACCTCGTTCTTCATATTCGTCACCAGTATTATCGGTGGACTACAGGGAGGATTCGAAGCTGCTTATATCATGACCGGTGGTGGACCTGGCGGCTCGACTACCACTATTAGTTACTATATCTACACCCAGGCATACGAACAGTTAGAAGTCGGATATGCCGCAACGATATCGATGGTACTCTTCGTGTTGATTTTTATTGCTACCCTCTTCAATTGGCGCTATGGCGGCAAGAAGTTAGAAGCGGTTTAATATCATGGCCATGTCCGCAACTCCGCGCTGGAATTGGTCGACCTGTGGGATTTACGTCCTGCTATTGGCATTGTTGGCGTTGATGACCACGCCGTTGGTCTGGACTCTGCTCACCTCGTTCAAATACAATGTCGATGTGACTCTGGGATGGATACCGCCAAGGTGGACGCTGGGCAATTACACCGGGGTGGTCGAAGCATTTTCCTTCGTACGCTATTATATCAACTCGCTCTTAATTGCCAGCGTAGTGACGATGGTCCAGGTTTCGACCAGTGCTTTGGCGGCTTATGCATTCGCGAGGTTGCGATTCAAGGGACGCGATCTGATTTTTCTCTGCTACTTAGCGACGATGATGATTCCACACGATGTACTGATGATCCCGCAATTCGTGCTGATGAAGAAAATTCCGGACTGGCTAAACCTGGTTTTTGCGACCAATTTTTTCAGCGGTTATTTATATCTCTACGAGCAGTACATTGGCCAACCGGCAGGCCTGGATAGCTATTTTGCACTGATTGTTCCGGGTTGTTTCAGCGCTTACGGCACCTTCATGCTGCGCCAGTTCCTGCTTGGTATCTCGCGGGAGATTGAAGAGGCGGCCTACATCGACGGCTGTTCCAGTTGGGGCGTATTCTGGCAGGTGGTTCTACCGCTGGCCAAACCGGCTTTGGCAGCACTGGCGATCTTTACGTTCCTCGGCAACTGGCGTTCATTTCTCTGGCCGTTGATAATGACCGAATCGGACTCGATGATGGTGTTGTCGGTAGGACTGGCCAAGCTTTCGGATCTCTACAATAACGACTACGGACTGATCTGTGCCGGATCGGTGCTGATGCTCATTCCGATGATCGTGATTTTCGTATTCTGTCAGCGCTGGTTTATCAGCGGAATCCAGCTCGGGGCGGTGAAGGGATAGCGATTCAGTGGGTTGGGGTGAAGCGGCAGACCCCGTCGAAGGAGATCCGCAGGCGAGGGCGGTTTTCGTAGGGCCAGGGATTGTACGAACGGGGGATATAGTGGCCGGCCCAGCTGTGGCGGAAAGAATCAGGTTCGAGTATGGGGCCGCCGCGGTGGATCAGGCGGCCGTTGAAGAAGACCACGTCGCCCTTCGTTGCTTCGATGGTGATTTCAGGCAGGCCGTTTTTTTCGAATAGAGCATCGAAGGCGTCTTCTGGATCCCAGCCGTACCAGGGGCCTTTGTCGCCCTGTGCATCTATTCTAAAATCTCTCTTCTCGATCAGCGTTCCCTGGTGCGATCCGATCTGGATGCGGAGGCTGCCATTTGCCGCTCCGACTTCTTGTAGCGCTGCCCAGGCCGAGACGCAGCCTGGGAGATGGTACGCATCCTGGTGCCGCCGTTGTTCGGAACCCTTGTAGAAATACATGCCCTGGACTCCATCGGGCTCTTCGCCGAGGAGTGCGCAGAGCGGTTGGCGCAGGCGGGGATCGATCATCCAGGCCAGGCCGAGCGGGTGGTGGAGATTGTCGCTTTTCACCCGGCTCCAGTCATCGGGTTCGCGTGGTCCGAAGCCCTCGACCTGGGTGCGTCCGGCGTGGAGGTCGAGCATATAGTTGACGAACTCGTCGCACTCTTGCGGGCTGAAGGCGTTGCGGACCAGGACGTAGCCATCGCGATCGTATGCTGCCAGGTCTTGCTGGGTGAGGTCCATCAGGCGTCTCTGATGATGGATTCGGTGTCTTGCAGCGCCTCGCGGTAGCCCCTGGTGAGCGCGACGAGTTCGTGGCTGCAATTGAACCAGCGGCCGCCCTTTTCGGCGACGCGGCGCAGCGCTTCTCCGGGTCCGACCGCCGTGCCCATGGCTTTGCCGTTTGCCGCACAGGCCGCACCGACGCGGTCGAAAGCCGCCTGGACGCGCTGGTGATCGATGTGGATCCCCTCGCGTTCGACGCCGTAGCTGTGCGCGAGATCGCTGGGGCCTACAAAGAGCAGGTCTAGACCCTCGATCGCGGCGATAGCCTCGACGTCTTCCACGCCCTCGACATCTTCGATCATCACGCCGAGCAGAGTCTCGGCATTGGCCCGATCCGCGTACTCGACGAAATCCAGCGTGCCGTACTGCGAGTCCCGGCCCCCGCCGAGACCGCGTAGCCCCTGTGGTCTGAACTTGGCCATCTGCACGAATTCCCGCGCTTCGTCGGCACTTCTGCAATGGGGCCAGATCAGGCCCCCAGCCCCCAGCTCCAGCGGCTTGATGACCTGGTTGTACGGACCCTTGGGAATCCGGACCATTACGTCTACGTCGACTGTTCGCGCCGCCAGGATCATGGCTGAGAGCGCATTCAGGTCGAGATGAGAATGCTCCATGTCGATCCAGGTACAGCCGAAACCGGCCTGGGCGGCGATCTCGACCACGGCCGGGTCGAAGATGCGGTTGATTTCAGCGACCTTGAGGGTCTCGCCCTGCAGGAGGGCGGCCTTGGTTTTGTTGGTGCGAAAATTCTCCATTACGGTGCCTCCTGGAATTTGGGTAGGACCTCCCGGCCGAACCACTCGATGTTTTGGCGTAGCGCGCTGGGGGGAATCCCCAGTGCACCGGCGCCGATGGTTATACGCTCTAAACCGGGCAGCTGGTCCTGGATTGCGGCGATTTTTTCTGCAACGTGCTCGGGTGGTCCACAGATCCAGGCGTTGTCCCGGACTAGATCGTGGACGTTTGGCAGCCCGGCCTGAGCGGCCCGTTTTTCGTCATAGGTCGCCTCTATTTGCGCCTGGGTGAGCGCGGGCATCCGGCCCAGAGGAGCCAGCACCTTGAGTTGCTCTTCGAACCAGGGGGTGGCCTCGCGGATCGCTTGTTCCTGGGTATCGGCGAGGTGAATTTGCAAGACCAGCGCCAGCCCTGCTCCCAATTCGCTATCGCGTCCGGCTTTAGCAAGGCCGTCCCGCCATTTTTCGGCGATTTCGAGGGCTCGCCCGCCTCCCGGAACCACGCCTTTGATTCCGTACCGGATCATGAATTCGATGCCGCGCGGATTGGCGCTGAAAATGGGTTGCCAGCATTCCACAGGCTGGTTTTGGGGGCGTGGCACCAGGGTGATTTCCTCGAGTTGTCGGCGGCGATGCTCGACCTTGGCCGGGAGCTGGTAGTGGACGCCGCAGTGGGTGAAGGAGGGTTCGTGCCAGGCTTTGAAAATGATCTCGATCTGCTCCTCGAAGAGTTCGCGGTTGGCCGGGTCGTCTTCGAGCGGGCCACCCAAGGTTGCCAACTCGCGGGCGATATATCCCCGGCCGATGCCGAAGCGGAATCGGCCCCGAGTGAGAATATCGGCGAGGGCGACGTCCTCGGCCAGCCGCAGCGGGTGCCAGGCCGGGACGGTATTGAACATGCTGCCGTAGTGGAGCTCTGCGGTGTGCTGGGCCAGATAGACGGCGAGCATCGGAATATTGGGGATCCCGCCGTAGCCCTCGCGCTGGAAGTGGTGCTCGGCGAACCACAGGGTATCGTAGCCGGCTCTGTCCATCAGCTGGGCCATCGCACGAGCTTCGTCGAAAACTGAAGCGAGGTGCTCGTCCGATTCGATCCGCTCGTCGGCGGGGAGGCCCTGGAAGCCCAGGTTATCCATCTCGACGTGGCCGCCGTAGAAGTTGTCGAATTTCACGGGTTTCATCCTCCTAATTGTCTCACCTGGGTTCGGGGAAGACCACTTGAACAGGAAAACCATTCTCGGCGAATTCCGAGAGAGCAGCGCAGGTGATCTAGACGCGGTTGGAGTCCCATTACTTCCGGCATTCCTGGGTTTTCGCCCAGCCGATCTTGACTTTCACGACGAGTTACTCCGGTGTATATTGTTGGGTGCTCGACCAGTAGAAAGCTAATATATCTCAAGAGAGAGAGAGGAGGAAGTATTATGGCACTAAGCGGACGGGTTCCAAATACCCGCGCCGAAGGCCGCGGCCCGACGATCTGGCTTGCCGGCTCACCCGATGAACTCAGAGAATGGATGCCTCTGGGCATTGCTGGTATTGTCACCAATACCGTGGTGCTCAATCAGTATGCCAAGCAATACGGCACAGCGATCGAATTGATCAAGGCCTATCTCGATCTCACTGACAAGCCGATAGTGATGGAGATTGATGGCCACAGCGTCGAGGAATTGCTCGAGGTCGGCAAGGTTTTTACCGATCTGTCGGATCAGATCATCCTCAAGATTCCCTGCAGTGTTAATGGCCTCAAGGCCTTCAGCATTCTGAAGGGAGAAGGAGTCGAGACTTTTTGCACTACGGTCTTCTCACTGACCCAGGCTGCAGCGGTAGCCCAGGCCGGTGTCGATCATATCCTGCCTTTTTGCGAGCCGGTTAAGGAGGTAGGTGGAGATCCGACTAAACTGATTCGCGAGTGCGCGCAGATGTTCGATGGCTGGGCGCAGCGGCCATTTATCATGGCGGCGCTGGTGCGCACGGTGGAGACCGCGCACGCTGCCTTCCGCGATGGTTGTGACGAATTGGTAACGATGTGGACGGTCTACCGCGATATGATGGACCACCCGCTGACCGAGAAGTGGAATAAGACTTTTATGGACGAATGGGTCGATATGCACGAGCATGGCTTGCTCGAAGGAGTGCCGGTCCGCCAGGACTGATCAGGTTTCTAAGGTGTGGGTATGCGCCCCCGGGGTCAGCAGATCCCGGGGGCGTTTTGCTAGCCGCGTTCAGCGGGGATTTCGCTGAGTAGTTGGGTCCAGGCCTTGCCGAGATCCATCACGTCTCCACCGCAGACGACGAGATCGCATCCCGCTTCCATCGCGGCTGAGAGCAGCGGGCCAGGGAGTGTGAAGATACCAGTCAGTTTACCGGCTGCCTTGGCTTTGGCCATGGAGGAGAGTACGGCTTCGCGCAACTCGGGGTCGGCCATCTGGCCGGGGCGTCCCATACTGACGGCGAGATCACCCGGGCCCATAAAGATCCCGGAAAGACCATCGACGGCGAGTATTTCGTCGAGGTTGGCGAGGGCGGTGGTGGTCTCGATTTGTGCAAAGAGATGGGTGCGGGCATTGGCTCGGGCCAGGGCTTGCTGAAGGTCGAGCATGCCGAAGCCCATACCGCGAGTGCGCGTATTGAAACCGCGGTGGCCAAGGGGCGGGTATTTGCCGACATCGACGATCCGGCGCGCGTACTCGGCATCATCGACCATGGGTACGAGGATGATCCGCGCGCCGATTTCGAGCGCGCGCAATACGTGGTGCCGTTCGCCGTCGGGAAGGCGGATCAGGGGGAATATGCCTCCGGCTTCGGCGGCCAGACACAGGGTTTCGGCTCGTTCGAAACCGACGGGTCCGTGCTCGCTCTCGATCCAGACGGATTCGAAGCCGACCTGGGCGGCGAGGGAGACGAGGAGCGGCGAGGCGCTGTTGACGGTGACGCCGCGGATGCGGCGGGGCTGGCCGGTTGAATCCAGGAATACGTCGTCAGTGGTATCGATGGCAATATCCTCCTATTCTTGATTTTGTCGGTGGTTTAGAATCGGTTTTTAGCGCTTAGTACTGGATACTCAAGTTGCGGAGCTTTCCGCTGTACCAGCCGTTTTATTAGGATTTATCAATAGCTGATCGACAAAGGATAGTTCGTCATGGCGTCTTATGATACCCAACTCTATCTCAATCCACAAGCGCAGGAGTTCAAAGAGTATGGACCGGCGCAACTGGCGCTGCTCAACCAGGAAGCCTTTGCCCGTGCCAGGGCTGAAATCGCCAGCTGGCCTGGGTACGCGCCGACCCCGCTGATGGCGCTTGGCGGACTGGCTGCGGCCAATGGGGTTGGTGCACTGTGGTGCAAGTACGAGGGGGCTCGTTTCGGGCTGGGGAGTTTTAAGCCGACTGGACCTACTTATGCGATGCTGGCGGTGATCAAAGGCGAGGTGCAAAAGGCCGTAGGCAAGTGGGTTGAGACTCGGGAATTGGTGGACCGGACCTACGAGGAAATCACCCGTGGGATCGTGGTCGCAGCCGCGACATCGGGCAACCACGGGCGGGCGCTGGCCTGGGGCGCACGGACCTTTGGTTGCCGTGCGGTGCTCTATATGAACGATGGAGTGAGCGCAGGGCGCGAGGAAGCAATCGTCGGCTATGGGGGAGAGGTGGTGCGGGTGGCGGGGGCCTACGATCAGGCGGTACAGCGGCTGTACCGGGACACTGTGGAAAAGGGGTACTTTGCGATTTCGGATCAGGGCATGTCCGAGTACCCGCAGATTCCGGACATGATCATGCAGGGCTATGCGATGGTGGCCGATGAGCTCGTTGCTCAGGCTGCAGAGCCACCGACCCATGTTTTCGTCCCCGGCGGTGGTGGCATATTGGCGGCGGCGACATGTGGGCATCTATGGGAACGGTACGGGCAGGATCGGCCGCGGCTGGTAGTGGTCGAGCCGTCGTCGTCGCGCTGTCTCTACGAGAGTGCGCAGGCAGGACGGGTCGTCAAGGTGGCGGCGGCCACGTCGGTGATGGACGGATTGGTGGTCGAAGAGGCCTCTGCTGCAGCCTGGGAGATGTTGCACGCCGGAGCCTTTGCCTTTCTCGCGGTGCCGGATCGGGCTGCCATAGATGCGATGCGAGCGGCCGCCGAACCGGTGGGCGACGATCCGCCCGCCGTCATCGGCGATACGGGTTCGGCGGGTTGGGCCGGTTTTATGGCTTCGGTAGGCGATTTGCAATTGCGCCGGAGATTGCAGCTGACCGATAGAAGCCGAGTTGTGGTCGTGGTGACCGAAGGAGCGACCGACCCGGGCGTGTATCGCGAGATTGTCGGCAAGGATCCAGATGCGGTCCTCGCGGGACGTTAATCGCGGCGGAGATCGAGTGGCGGTTGGTCGGGTTGGTTCCCTATTTCCAGCACGACCTTGCCGGTTTCGCCGGCGGCCATCAGGCCGAAAGCCGTAGCGGCCTCGGCAAAGGGGAAATGGTGGGTGATCAGGCGCTCGATGTCCAGGCCGTTGCGGTAGAGGCCGAGCATGTCGGAGAACTGAGAGAAATGGTAGTACCACGAGCCCAGTGCGGTGATATCGCGGCGAATGAAGTCTGCGCTGGGAGAGAGCTGGACGGCGGGTTGCTCGCCGTTGAAAACCACGGTGCCGGCGGTGCGCACCGCCGCAAAGCACTGGTGGGCGCTTTGGGGATGGCCGGCGGCTTCGAGACAGATGTCGGCACCCCGACCTCCGGTCAATTCGCGGATCGCCTCGACCGGGTCCAGATCGTCGCTGGGCTGGATGGTGTGGGCGGCGCCCATCTTTCGGGCCAACTCCAGCCGCTTGGGCACCAGATCCACGGCTATGACCTGGCGTCCCAGATAGGTTTGGAGCAGGGTGTTGCCCAGACCAATGGGCCCCATCCCGAAGATGGCGAGGCTCTCGATCGGTTCGTTTTTGAGCTTGGTCGAAGTGTGGTAGGGCACGCCGAAACCATCTCCTGAAATTAAGAGGCCCACTTCCCATGAGAGGTCGTCGGGCAGTGGGTGGCAGGCGTTGGCCGGGGCGACGAAGTACTCGGCGTGCATGCTGCCGCTCTGGGTGTGCCCCAAGCAGTAGGTGTACTGGCCTTTGGCGCAGTAGGAGCACTGACCGCAGCCGCCGATTGCACTCACACCGACGCGCTGGCCCTCTTCGAGATCGGTGACCTCGGGCCCCAGTTTTGCGATGATGCCGGCACCTTCATGCCCTGAATTACCGCTTTCCATTCCTGCGCCGCGATAGATCTTGAGCTCGCTGCCGCAGAGGGCGGATATCTGGGTCGCGATCAGCACTTCGTTGGGACCTGGTTCGGGGACGGGGAGTTCGATTTCGGCGAGGCCGGATTGGCCTTGTAGCACTAGAGAGCGCATAGCTTAGAGACCAAGGGGGAGTTCGGCGTTCAAGTCGATGGGGCGTTTATGCTCGATGGAGCGTTTGATCGCTGCTTCGATCTGTAATTCCTGCAGGCCGGCGCGTCCTGGGATCGGTGGGGGCGTACCCGCGCGCAGCGACTCGAGGTAGGCGAGAATGGATTTGGTGAAGGAGTCGTCGTACTGCTGCCAGCGCGAGCGGTCGCGGGCGATGGCGTACACCTCGTGGCGCCCACTCTGGTGGTCGAGGACTTCCATATCGCCGTCGAGATCGCGGATATGGATCCGGCCGCCGGCGAAGTTGAAGGTCAATTCGAAGAGGGGGAAGGTCCAGTTCAGGGTCGAAGTACCGATCAAGGTGCCGGTGGCGTCCTGGTCGGTGCGGAAGGCCGTGGTGACATCGTGGGCGGCCACCCGGTCACCGCGCATCCCGGCGCTGGCTAAGGCGGTGAGTTCGACGATCGGATCGGCGAAATGGTGGACCAGGTCGATGGCATGGCTCCAGCAGGCGTAGTGCACCAGTCCGCTGATATTGAGCACTTTTCCGAATTCGCGCTCGGCGATCAGCTCTTTGGCTTTGAGCGGCTGGTCGAAAAAGCGGTAGTTGAAGATCATCGCCGTTTCGCAGCCTTGCGCCGTGGCTTTTTGCAGCAGGTCGCGGGCCGCGAGGAAGTCCTCCTCGCGTACGTCCTCCTGCCCCCTAGCGCTGACGAGGGGTTTTTCAAAAAATAGTCGTTGAGGGTTGAGTGCCAGCAGGGCGTCGGCAGCTTCGAGGCGGTCGATTTCTCGGGTCAGAACGAAGACCGAATCCGGTGCCCAGGCGACCAGTGCTTCCAACGAGTCGAAGATCTCGCCACCAAACTCCCCGGCGAGCGACTCGGCTTTGGTGCGAGTGCGGTTGAAATAGCCGATTTGAACATCCTCTGCACCGGCCAGACAGGGTACGTAGTTGCGCCGAGCTACGTTGCCGGTACCGACTATGCCGATTTTCAAGGTCATGCTAAGTGCTTTCTCTGGCTTGAAGTCGCTTCAATATAGACCTATTTTCTTGGCGTTCCAAATCGGCTCCGGCAGACGTTTTTGGCGGATATCGGCATTAATTTTTTATCCTTGGGCTTCTAAAGGGAGTGCTCTTATGATACCATTGGATTATGGCCGTTCGTTTCTCATCGGCAAGGCTCCGGAAAACGAGGTGCGGTTCTGGGTCGAGTCGCGGACCCGGATCATCGACGAGAAATCGGGGCAGTGCGAGGACTACGTGCAGGTGGGATCGTGCAAGAGCGAGGCCACTTTTGCCGAAAAAGACCTCCTGATCAAAGACAATTACGACTTTCTGCCCGTTTTCGGACCCGAGTGGTCGATCGTCTATAGGCGCCGGGCGTATCTCTTCGACGGCTATCGGGAAATTCGCCGCTCGGAAGAATATTGGGCCGGTCAGCAGTATTTCATGGTGGAGGGACAAGAGGTCGAGGAACTGACGACCAACGAGGCGATTCGTCAGGCGACCTATGAGTTTGCACCGATTGTTTCGCAGACCGAAGTATGGAATGAGCAGACCGGACTAAGAGCGATTATGGAGTGCCCGGTCAAGACCATGAATACCCGCCGCGCGGACGATCTCTACCAGGTCGATACCGGTCCGCTGGCCTTCCCGGATCTGAGCCAGCGGCACGAGCGCCATGTCGACGGGATCGCGCTGGCCTTTGTGGTCTTCAATGCGGAGCACTTTGCCGATTTCGTCCTCGAGGTGCCGACTCGCGTGGGTGACGAACAGATATATCACTATTCAAAATTAGTGACCCTTGAAGCGAAAAACAGGATCTACGCGGTGCGCGGATGAGTGCTGAGATCCTGGCTTTCGGCGGGATCAATATGGGGCTGGTCACCCGTTCAGCACGGATTCCCGAGCCCGGCGAAACCTTGCGCGGTACGCGATTTTACCATTCGTCGGGTGGGAAGGGTGCGACCCAGGCTGTCGCTGCTGCCAGACTTGGGGCCCGGGTGAAGATGGTTGGACGCGTGGGCGACGATCTCTTTGGGCCGGTGTTGCGTGCGGCGCTGTGTCGAGACGGGGTCGACGTAGGCGCGATTGCCGTCGATGAGGAGCAAGCCAGCGGCGTCGGGGTCATCATGGTCGATCCCCAGGGGCAAAATCGCGTGCTGGCTACCTATGGGGCCAATCTGCACTGTGGGGACGAAGAACTCGCTGCGGTGGAGCAAGGTCTTGCACAGGCCCAGGTGCTGGTGCTGCAGATGGAGATTCCCTTTCCCGTCTCGCTCCGGGCGGCCCAATACGCCAGAGAACGCGGTGTGCGGGTTTTGCTCGATCCGGCACCGGCAACGGAGGTTGCTCTGGAGGACTTTGCGCATTTCGATATCGTGGCCCCAAACCAGACCGAGGCGGAATACTATACCGGCCTGGCGGTCGTCGACGAGAATTCGGCCAGGCGGGCGGCCGCAGTGCTGTTGGAGTGGGGTGTGGATATCGCCATAATCAAGATGGGCGAATTAGGGGTGTACTTCGAGTCCGACCAGACTCGGGGTTTTGTACCGCCTTTTGCGGTCGAGGCGGTCGATACCACCTCGGCGGGGGATGCCTTTCACGGTGCACTGGCCGTGGCATTGGCAGAAGGTAGAGACCTGGCGGCAGCGGTTCGCTTCGGCGCGGCAGCAGGGGCGCTGGCAGTGACCCGGCCCGGGGTGCAGGATGCGATGCCGACCCGGGCGGCGGTGGAGACTCTACTGGCGGAGAATTGAGCTATGCACGAGGTGTTCTATAGGCGAAAGACGCAGTGATTCGGGTTGGCCGTGTCGGGTGGTGATTCTGCTGCGCTATTTTGGTCCCTGTTTTTTGTATCCATCTAACGCTTAATCAGAAGGAATTCCGGCTATGGGTTCGCTATCCGCAGTACAGATTGCAGAGTTCAAGCAGAACGGTTTTCTCGTTGTCGAAGACGTGCTCTCCCGGGAAGAAGTCGCCGCTATCGCCGCCCGTGCCGATCTGATCGCTGCGGGTGAGGCCGAGCACGTTCCCGAAACCAGCATCCAGCTGGAACCAATTTTCCGCAATGGGGAGCGCGCAGTGGCGAATCAGGTGCTCTCGGTGCGCAAGCTCTACAATCTCGCCGTCTACGATCCGGTGATGTGGCAACACGTGGTCCACCCCAGGATCGTCGCTATCATCGCCGAGTTGCTGGACACCGAAGATTTGAAGCTGTACGGCGATCAGCTTTTTATGAAGGCGCCCGAGATCGGTACTGCACAGGCCTGGCATCAGGACTCGGCTTCGTGGCGCGATATCCTGCCAATGGATCTGGTGACGGCCTGGACGGCGATCGACGAGGCGACTCTGGAAAACGGATGTCTCCACTTTGCCCCTGGTACTCAGCGCTGGGGCATGCTGCGCGGGGCCCAGTTGGTCCCTTTTCTCGACGATCTAAACGGCGGTGCGTGGCCAAGCGTGCCGGTGCCGCTTAAATCGGGCAGTATTAGCTTTCACCACAGTCTCACCTTGCACCGCAGTGGTGCCAATAGCTCCGCCGTTCGGCGCCGAGGTTATGCCGTCCATTATATGCGGGCGACCTCTTTCAAGGATGAAGAGGTGATGGGTGCGCCGGAGATGCCGCCATTCAAGCAGGTGCAGGGCCGGTCGTTTTCAGGGCGGGTCTAGTTATGGGCGATGAACTTGGTCCGGAGTTCGAGCGCGGAATTATGGAGTTGGCTGGGGCACGCCTTTCCTCATGGGGTCCGAGCTGCCGATTTTCTAATTGTACAGCGATCGAGGTAGGGCGAAGCCGGAACCTGACCCAGTTGAGAAAAATGGCGGCAGCGCTCCGTGGCGGGTTCGGTAGCTGGAATTAATCCGGCTGCGCGTCGGTCAGTTCGTCTTCGGCGTCGCGAGCGATTTTTTGCCGATCGCGCTCCTGCGGATCGCCCCAGCCGCCGCCGCCTGGCGTCTGGGTCAGCAGTTGGTCCCCTTGGTGCAATACTGTGTGCACTTTAGTCGGTAATTCCCGGCGTTCGCCATCCGGGGAGATCACCCAGCAATGCGCTCCTTGAGCATGGTGTCCGCCGGCCAGGCCCCACGGTGTGAATTTTCGCCGATCGGAGCCGATCGACACGGTGGTGCGCTCGCCCAGACACTTCAACTCGCGCAGCATGCCGCAGCCGCCGCGAAACTTCCCGGGGCCAAAGGTATCGGGCACTAGCCCGTAGCGCAGGACCTGCAGGGGGTACGTTCGTTCGATGACTTCAACGGGGGCATTGCGGGTATTGGTCAGATGGGTGTGGACACCGTCGGCCCCATCCATATCGCACATCGCGCCCTGACCGCCAGCATAGGTCTCGACGTAGTTGTAGTATTCGCCGTTGCGCGGGTCTATTCCACCGATATTGAGCAAGTTCATCTCGCCGGAGCAGGCGGCGCAGACGCGATCGGGTACCACCGGATAGAGGGCGCCCAGGAGCACATCAACGACGCGCTGGTCGGTAAGGATATTGGCGTTGCCAATCGCCGCCGGGTAGGTGGCCTGCAGCAGCGAACCCTCAGGGGCGAAGACCTCGATCGGGCGGTAGGCACCGGCATTCGTCGGCAGGTCCGGATCGAGTACTGCTTTGCAGACGAAGTAGACACAGGCTCTGGCGGCCGAGAGTCGGGCGTTAAGAGGGCCGAGGACCTGCTGGTCGGTGCCGGTGAAGTCGGCGTGTAAATTTTCACCCGCGATGGTCAGGGTCAGGGCGATTTTGACTGGCTTGTCGCTTACCCCGTCATCGTCGAGAAAATCCTCGAAGCAGTAGGTGCCATCGGGCAGGGTAGCGATCGCAGCCCGCATGCGGCGCTCGGCGTAATCGAGTATGGCGTTCATATAGGGAATGACTTGATCCGCATTCTGGCGCGCGAGCAATTCATCGATACGCTGCTGGCCGATAGAAGCGCAGGCGTACTGGGCCATGAGGTCGCCGCGGACTTCGTGGCGAGTGCGGACGTTTTGGTTGATGAGTGAGTAGAGCGCCTCGTCGATCTGGCCTTCGGCGAAGATGCGCAGCGGCGGAATCTGCAAGCCCTCCTGGTATATTTCGCTGACGCCGAAGGGCATGCTGCCTGGCGCATAGCCGCCCATGTCGACATGGTGGGCGGTGGAAGCGCTCAAAGCGATAGGCTTGCCGTGGTGGAAGATGGCCGCTACCATCGAGAGATCGGGCAGGTGACCCGGCCCTTCTGGATAGGGCAAATTGGTGATATACATTTCGCCGGGACGCATTTGCTCTATGGGAAATTTACGCAGCACCGAAGCGATGACGGCGGGCATGATTCCCAGATGCAGCGGTGTGCCCACTTCGGCCTGAGCCAGGACCTCTCCGGTGGGCAGGGCGATGGCGGCTGAGCAGTCGCGGCGATCCTTGATATTGGTCGAATAGCTGGCGCGCACCAGAGCGGCACACATCTCTTCGGCGATGCCCTTCCAGCGATTGCGCATTACTTCGAGAGTGATGGGGTCGATGTTCATGATGCAGGTTGCTCTGTGGCCCAGGCGGGCATGGGTTGGTTTTGGGATTGGCGCAGCGTTGTGAGATCGGCGAGGGGAGGCTGTGAAAAAATGCCGATCCGACTGACCGGTGGTAGACCTGCCGTGCCGAGCATGGCCATCATTTCGGCCATCTTGAAACCGGGCAGCATGCCGTCAATAATAGGGGCGGGGTCTCGTTCGGAGTGGTCGCGCATCGCTTTGGAAAGTACCGAACCGGCCAAGGTGCAGCCGGCGATCAGCACTTCGGCTCCGTCCTCTTCGACGGCGCGACGAGCGGCTTGCAACACCTTGTCGCGGGTTTCTTCAGGAGCGGTACAGTCGACGTAGAGGTCGTTGGCATCGATACCAAAGCTGCGCACCGAGACCAGCCCCCCGGCCAGTTGGTACTGTTCGAGGAGCATTTGCTGGATCTGACCGTTCTGGTCGTCGACGCTCAAGAGCGAAAAGCGTCGGCCCATCATATGTGCAGTCAGCGCGGCAGCTTCGAGGGTGGCGGTGACGGGGATGGTGCACAACTGGCGGCATTCGTAGAGGCCGATGTCGAGATTGCAGCTGATAAATACCGCGTCGTAACCCTGGCGCTCGGCCTCGATAGCACGGTCGATGGTCGGGCCGGTGCAACTCTGTTTGAAGAAGAGCCACTGGTTGTTGGTGAGGGGGTAGCGGTCGCCGATGTCGACCACGTCAAATTCAGTGCCGGGTGCGGCGATGGCAGCGAGGTTTTCTCGACCGAAGGCCTCGGTGCCGGCAAAGGGGTTGATGACCAGGATGCGCATCTCGGGTCTCCTCTCAAGCTTTCCCGGGCATTGGACCCAGGACGAGTTGGCCAAAGCGATCAACGCTGATGCGCTGACCGGGCCAGATCACGGTGGTCGAATCGAGTTGTTCGACGATAGCCGGGCCAGTGAATTGGGTATCGGCACCGAGTGTCTGGCGCTGGAAGACGGGGGTTTCATAAGGCTGGCCGTGGAAGATGACGGAGCGGTGCGAAACCGGCTCGGGGGGTTGGGTTGCGGCGCCGAGTTCACGCAGTTTCAGCGCATCCATATCCACGGATACTGCGACCCAGATATTGACTAATTCGACCGTCTGATCGCGGCGGGCGAAGCCATATTGTTGCTCGTGGGCGGTGTGGAAGGCGGCGGCAACGGTACTCAGGTCGAGCGGGTCGATCTCTATGGCGACGGGCAGATCGTAGCCCTGTCCCAGATAGCGCATGCCCAGTTGCACTGTGGTTTTAAGGCCGTAGTCGGCGGCAAAGCTGAGTCGGTCCCTGGCTTCGCTTTCCAGCTCGGTGACGATGGCCAGTATGCGGTCAGGGGCGATGCGGTCGAGCGGGGCGACCTCGGTGCGCACCCGATCCTCGCGCAGATCCGACATCAGCAGGCCCAGGGCGGAGGTGACGCCGGGAGCCAGCGGGATCAGGACTTCGCCAATGCCCATCTCGTCGGCAAGTTCGACGCCGTGCAGGGGGCCGGCCCCGCCAAAGGGACAGAGAGTGAAGGTGCGGGGGTCGAGACCGCGCTCCACCGTCAATTTGCGGATGGCGGCGGTCATGGTGGCGTTGACCACCCGCAGGATGCCCTCGGCAGCGGCTTCTACAGAGAGATTCAAGGGAATCGCCAGGTGGTCTCTGATTGCACGGTGGGCGGCTTCGAGGTCGAGGCGCATCCCACCGCCCAAAAGCGCGGTGGGAGCCAGGCGGCCGAGGACCAGGTGGGCATCGGTTACGGTCGGATCCTGGCCGCCCTGGCGATAGCAGGCAGGTCCGGGATCGGCGCCGGCGGAGTGCGGGCCGACGCGTAGTGCGCCGCCGGCATCAATCCAGCCAATGCTGCCGCCGCCGGCCCCGACCGTGTGTATATCGAGCATCGGGACTTTGAGTGCCAGACCCGCCATTTCGGTATCGCGGGCGAAAGCGGTCTGCCCCTGGTGAATTACTGCAACGTCGAAGCTGGTGCCGCCCATATCGCAGGTGATGATATCGTCTCGGTGGCAGGCCGCTGCAATCGAGCGTCCGGCGACTGCGCCACCCGCCGGCCCCGAAAGGATGGTCTGCACCGAATGGTGAGCGGCGGCGGTGGCCGACATCATGCCCCCGTTCGATTTCATGACGAAGAGCGGAGCTTGAAAACCGGCACCGTCCAAACCTTCTTCTATGCGCTTGAGGTAGCGCGCGACTACGGGTTGGACAAAGGCGTTGATGGCGCAGGTGCTGAAGCGCTCGTATTCGCCTTCTTCCCGCACCAATTGATGGGAGAGGCAGACGGTTGCTGCGGGCAAGTGGGCTTCGAGAATCTGGCCAACTTCGAGTTCGTGGGCCGGATTGGCATGCGAGTGGAGCAGCCCCACGCCTATGGCTTCGATCTTGAGTTTTTTGAGCTCGGCGACGAGGTCTTGCAAGTGGTCGCGATCTATGGGGGTCTCTATAGTCCCGTCGTAGAGGATGCGCTCGTCCAGTTCAAAACGACGGGAGCGGGGAATGAGGGCTTCGGCGCGGCGGCTGCGCAGGTCGTACATATGGGGCCGGTCCTGGCGCTGGATATGCAATACGTCGCGGAAACCGGCGGTGGTGATGAAGGCTGCTTTGGCGCCGCGTCTCTGCAGGACGCTATTCGTGGCTACGGTGGTGCCGTGGACCAGAAGCTCGATGGGTTGGCCGGAAGCCCCGGCCTCTTCGATCGCTTCGGCGATGCCCTGGACCAGGGCGCGACCGGGATCATCGGGCGTGCTGGCGACCTTGTGGAAGAAGAGTTCGCCGTCTGAGTCGCTGAGGACTAGATCGGTAAAGGTGCCGCCAGTATCAATGGCGATCCGCACGTTCATGCGTTCAGGCCCGGTTGGTGCCGTAGGCGGCATCGATTAGCTCGCCGGCGGCGAAGCGGCGCAGGTTGAGGCGCGCAATATCGATCGAATGAGCGGCTCCATCGACGATTTCCTCGGCCATGACTTCGCCGACGGCCGGACCGATTTTGAAGCCGTGCCCTGAGAATCCCGTGCAGAGGTAGAAGCCGTCGATTCCGTCGACCCGGCCGAGTACCGGGTGCCAGTCGGGGGTAATATCGTAGAGCCCGGTGTAGGAGTTAAGCGCCAGTGCTTTGGTGAAGGAGGGCCAGCGCTGGTGCAGGAGGGTGGTGGTTTCGGCGATGAAAGAGGGATCGACCTCTTGGTTGTAGCCATCGGGCTCGACGTATTGATATTCCTTGGGGAAACCGCGGCCGA
Organism: uncultured Gemmatimonadaceae bacterium; assembly: GCA_964520345.1. GTDB lineage: Bacteria > Latescibacterota > UBA2968 > UBA8231 > UBA8231. The sequence goes on from CAZFMY010000006.1 coordinate 69,466, forward strand.
CCAAGGTGCGGTTGGCGCCGTCGGGTCGGTAGTAGATGGCCTTGGCCATATCGGAGAAGCAGAGTGCGGGGGGGCCGCCGACTCGTGATGTGGCGAAGACGATTTCCTCTTCGCGGGTGACTTGGAGGGGGACTTCGATCCCGGCCCAACGGGCGATGCGATCGGCCCAGGGTCCGGCGGCGTTAACGATGATATCGGTGGAGATCGAGCCGTTGTTGGTTTGCACGCCCCGGACCGCGCTCTCCGAGGTATGCAGACCCTCTACGGTGGTGAGTTGCTGGAGGGTACCCCCCATATCGACGAAGCGCTCGACATAGGCGTGGGCAGAAGCTCTTGGGTCGGCGTAGCCGGAGCCGGGTTCGTAGGCGATGCGGTGGACATCGGCAAGGTCGATACGAGGCTCGATCTCGTTGAGTTCAGCACGCGATAATTCGCGTACTTCCACGCCCAGCCGCTGGCCCATGGCGATATTGGCAGCGAAGCCATCAGAGACGGATTCGGGGGTTAGGAAAGCCCAACCGCAGTTGACAAAGCCGGGGTCGCCACCGATGGTCTCGTCGAAGTGGTGGAAGAGATCGACGCTGCGCTTGACCAGCCGTACCAGCTCCTCGTTGGAGTAGTGTTGGCGAATGATTGCCGCCGAGCGGCCGGTGCCACCCGAGGCGATGAGCTGCTTCTCGATCAGGATGACATTTTTGAGGCCTCGTTTGACGAGGTTGTAGGCGGTGGCGGCGCCGTTGATGCCGGCGCCGATGACCACTGCATCTGCACTTTGCATAATCGCGTCCTTTCAGTCCGGGTGGATCCACGGTACCCGGCGAATAATTTCCTCGCGTCGCTTTTCCATCATCACTTCGATAACCGTCGGCCCCGGGTGTTGCAAGGCTTCGGCAAAGGGGGCGGCAAAAGCCTTCTCTCCCTCGACCCGCACCCCCCGTACCCCCATCGCCCGCGCCATATCTGCCAGGCGTGGTACCTGCATATCGGTATCGATAGTGCGTCCGGCAAAGGTCTTTTCCTGCGAGCCGCGAATGGCCAGCAGTCCGCCGTCGTTGATGACGACAAAAACGACCCCGATGCCGTATTCGGCCGCGGTGGATAATTCGCAGGCAGTCATCTGGAAACCTCCATCGCCGCAGAAGGCTACTACCTGACGTTGCGGACAGGCCACTTTGGCGCCAATGGCTGCTGGCACGGCAAAGCCCAGCGTCACGTAGTAGCAGGGATAGAGGAAGGTTCGGGGCCGGTAGACGGGAAATTCATCGAAGGCGCGATAGGCGATCGAAGTGACATCCACGACCGCGATGGCGTCTTCGTCTAGTGCTTCGCGCATGGCCGACATGATGGATAGCGGTGGTCTGGTAGCTTCTATCTCTCGTCGGTGTTCGTGCACCAGTTCGCCCCACTCCGATTGGGGCAAGCCACCTTCCTGCAGCATTTCTACTAAAAGCGCTAGCCCTTGCTTGAGGTCCCCAGTCGCTCCGACATCAATTTCTACCTCGCGGCCCAACTCCCCGCCGTCGGGGTCGAGCTGTGCCCGACTCGCGGGAAGTTCGAGGGTCCATCCCGAGGTATCTATTTGAGTCAGCCTCGCCCCGGCGATCAGCAGGCCGTCGGCCTGCGAGAGCAGGGTCTGCCCCAGCTTGGCTCGGCAGTCGCTTATACAGAGCGGATGCGCGTCTGAGAGCGTCCCTTTGCCGAGTCGGGTCATCAGCGCTGGTGCCTCGAGTGCCTCCGCGAGGGCCTGGACTTCGTCCGTGGCACCAGCGGCGATCGCGTTGCTGCCGACCAGAATCGCAGGTCGTCGCCATTTTCGTACTAGTTCAGCTACTTTTGCGAGTGCCGCGCGATCGGGAATTGGATGCGTTTCGGCTACGCGGCCGGGAATTGCGACTTCGGCCTCCATCTGTGCTACATCAGAGGGAATTTCGACGACTGCGGGTCCGGGTCTGGGGGCTCTGAGTGCTGCGAAGGCTTCCGCGACGACCGCGGGAATATCCTGCGGTTTCTCCGGTCGGCCATAGAAGCGGGTAATTGGTTTGAAAAAGGGTTCCTGGTCAAGACCGTGGAAGATTTTACTTCGGTCCCGGCTATCGTGAGCGACTTCGGTTCCTCCAGTGATCAGCAGTACCGGCACGCAGTCGGTATAGGCGTCGCCCAGTCCGGTGGAGGCGTTGGTCGATCCGGGGCCCGGTACCGTTAGCGCCACCCCCACCTCGCCCGTGGCCCGCGCATAGCCGTTGGCCATCAGGGTTGCCCCTTGCTCGTTGCGGATCAGATAGTGGTCGATCCCGCCTCGGCGCAAGAGTGCGTCGTACAGATGTATATTCTGGGTGCCCGGCATGCCGAAGAGCGAGCGTATGCCCTGGGCCTTGAGAGATTCGATGAGAATATCGGCGCCTAACATCCATTGGGCTCCCGGTGGTGAGTTGTGGCAGGATTTCTTGCTTTAAGCACGTCATAGAGTGCAGCCACTGCTCTGGCGGTTTTCACTCGTCTTCGATCGTCTATCCGCCTATGCTTGTCGATGTCCGTAATCTATCGGGTTGTCAACTAAGGGTCAATCTCCATTGGTCAGAAGGGCGACTCAAGTGACGGCGTGCTGGAACGGGCCCAGATCCGGATCGGTATTGTGGACGCCGCGGTAGGCGCTTTTTCCCCTCAGGTAGCGGATCTCCAACTCGATGTCGCGCACCCAGATCGGTGGTGTCGCCTCGGGATCGCGGCGGTGCAGGGTCACCTCGATCGAATTCTCGCCCATCGCTGGCCAGTGATCCCGATCGAGTTTGAAGACGAACCAGTAGCTCGAATGCGAGCGGAAACGCGGCGCGGTCATCTGATAGGTGTGGTTGATTTTGCGCATTGTGCTCGCGGGCAGATCCTGGTTGTTGAGTTTGAAGCTGAAGCGGTCCTCTTCGGTGGCTCGCATCACCCGGATGCGGAGGATGATTTCGTGGATTCGACCCGCTGCGCTCCAGCGCGATAAGTCGTCGCTGATAGGCAGGTGGAGTGAGACCGGCTGATCTAGCTGCAAATCGGCTGGCAATTGCATGGTGGATCCGGAATCAGTCTGGGGTGTGTCGGCGGAGCGTCCGGTGGGGGTTGGAATGGCGTATATCTTGTCCTTGGCAGCCATGACGTCGGGGTGGGGTAACTCGCGCAGTTGTTCGTAGAAGGACGAATCATAGGGCCAGTTGCCGGCCCAGTGTACCAGGTTGAGTCCATCAATACCCTGAGCCCAGTAGTTTGAAGCCGCCGCGCGGATCATTTCTATTGGCGCGGTCCCCAGTCGATCGGTATCGACATTGTTGCGGATGACGCCGTGGATGCGGCACTCGCTGTCCCGGGCCGCCGAGACTAAAGGGCGGAAGTCGGCCGTGGAGTCGATCAGGGAACTAGCGGAGAAATTTTCCGCGACCAGAATGTCCGCTATGCCTTCGCGGATCCATGCTTGCGGATCCAAGCCAAGCGAGTGAGCGCCTTCTATACTGGTGGGAATCCGCAGCGCCAGTTCGCGTTCGGGGTCGCTTTGTTTAACGGCCCTGTAGATGCGGCCGATCCAGTCGGTGAGGATCGCGCGACCGGCCTCGATCCGATCGGGGTGAAAGAAGGAGCCACCGGCGTAGTGGTTGAGGTTGAGTTCGAAACCATCGATGGGATAGTTCTGCAGGGTTTCCTCGATCAGAGCGAAGCGCTGATCGCGCACTTCTGCGCGTGCGAAGTCGGCGAGGTGGGCGTTGGGTACATCGCCGCCGATGCTCAGTTCCGGGCCGAGGTCGGCCTGGATTTGAAGCGTGGGATAGACCAGGAGTTTTTTGGTCCGGGCGCGTTCGCAGACAATGCGCAGTGCATCGCGGCCTGCGGCGACCAATTGAGCTGCATTGCGGTAGGCGCGTTGAAAGACGATGTGTTCCCACTGGTGGCCGCCTCCGGGGCGGAACGGTTCGGTCGCTCGGCTTTCCGGCCCCCAGCGGTCGGCGATCTGGGTGTCGTGCAGGAAGGCGTTGCCGTAGCCGAGATTGAAGGCAAGGGCTTCGATCGGGGTACCGAGGAGCTCGTCGACAGCCGATTCGCATTCTTCTTCGTTGATCGGAGGTTCGTACATATAGATCAGGGTATGCCGCGAGTCGTTTTCGAAGATCAGTCGAGGTTTGGGCATGAGGTGATCCTTTTGAGCCATCCAAGATTGGTCTGGCTTGACAAGCGGATAAAATTGGAGAGCAGGGCAAGCCCGCTGCTGGATTCCGGTAAAGGGGATCGGAAGTTATCACAGGTATCATCCGCATCTGAGCAATAGGTTGGTCGGGAAAACCTTAATTCGTATTATTCTGACAGTCAATAAAGGAGTTGGGGATGATCGAAGTGCTCGAAACAGGATTGGTCTATCGCAATCCCAAACCGCTGCTGAAATCGGTTCACGCCTGGCATCCGACGTTGGCCCTGATGGACAATGGAGATCTACTGGCCGCTTACGATCTGGCCGAAGCTATAGGTGCGCTAGAGTATCGCACCTATCTTTCGCGTTCGACGGATGGTGCAAAGACCTGGAGCGAACCGGTGGAGTTCTGGTCGGATCCGGTCGAGGATCTGGCTCGGCGCACGGTGCGGATCAGCAAACGGGCGGATGGGACGCTGATCGGTGCGGGGCGGCGCAGTTATTGTCAACATCCTGATCAGGGCGGGTGGAATCCCGAAACCTATGGGGTTGAGCCGGGAGATTGGTTCGTGCTGCGGAGCGCCGATGGGGTGGTGTGGAGTGGGCCGGAGCAAGTGGATCCGCCATTGTCCGGGCCGTACGAGGTCTGTCATGCCATCGTCGAGACTCGCGACGGGCGTCTGCTTTGGCCGACGGGCCTTTTGCGGACCTGGGAGGGCGAGGCGCCCGATGGACTCAAGACGCTGGCGTTGCTCTCAGAAGATGATGGTCAGTCCTGGAACGGGTATCTCGAGATTTTTGCCGATCCACAGGGCGAAGTGATTTACCACGAGCTCAGCTTGGTCGAGCTGGAGCATGGACGTCTCCTGGCGGTGGCGTGGCCCTTTAACGCGGTTGAGGGCAGAACGTTGATGCCGGTGCCTTATGCCATTGCGCCGGACGGTCGCGAATTTACCGTGCGGGGCTCGACTGGAATAGCGGGGGAGACCACGAAATTAGTGCATCTGGGCGGAGATCGGATATTGTGCCTGATGCGGCGGACCGATGCACCGGGTCTGTGGGCGGTGCTCGCCGAGATCAGGGGTGACGAATGGGTCAACTTGGAAGAAGTCCCGCTCTGGCAGGGTTCGGAGTCGCGGATGCTGGGCGAGCGGGCTTCGGCTACGGAGCTGGCTGAGTTGCACTTTGGTTTTCCCAACCTTTTGCACCTGTCCGATGGCGAGGTATTGGCGGCGTTTTGGTGCCGCGAGGATTGCATTCACAACATCCGCTGGTTGCGGATCGGGGTCGGTTAGGAACCAGGTATGCATATCGGCGATCAGTGGATGAAATTGCGCAGCCGCGATAAGGATCTGAGCGGGATCTTTGCCAAACCCTTTCCGGTCGCCGACGCCCACCGAGGACTGCTGGGACGCGGTACCATTGCGACGATTGGCAATGATGTAGTGGGTATACGATCGGGCGATGGGATCTTCTGCAAGAGGTGGAATTGGAGGTGGCTGATGGGGCTTTTGCGATGGAGTTGGGGTTCGGGGAGGTGAAGGTGGTGTATTGTGA
>CAZFMY010000006.1:75278-93651 GCA_964520345.1 uncultured Gemmatimonadaceae bacterium
ATGGGGCTTTTGCGATGGAGTTGGGGTTCGGGGAGGTGAAGGTGGTGTATTGTGAGGATCTATTGTACTGAGGGAGGCTCAAGCATGGATTTGGATCGAGATAGATTTTTAGAAGAGGGTTTTTTGATTTTGCGGCAGGTGGTGCCGCCAGAGCGCTTGGCCTCGTTGCGGGCGGAGAGCGAGTTGATGGTGGAGCGGCAGCGGGCGATTTGGGCGGAAACGCGGGAGGTGGGTGATCCGCCCGGAGGCGCGTGGGAGACCAGTGCGCAGCCGAGAGTGCATCTGGGGGCGGTACCCGAACTGGTGGACGAGGAGACGGCGGGTTTCGTCGAGTTTTGGTTGCACGAGAATACGCATGGGGTCAGCGCTGAACTCTTGGCAATGCCGCATGCGGCGCTGACCGAGATGATGATGATGTGCAGCCCGGTCAGCGATCGGGGGCCGGCGGTATGGCACCGGGATATCCATCCTTTCGATACTTCGCCGCTACAGGGCTATACGGAGGATATCGCCGAGAACGGGCCGAGGTACGTGCAGTGGAATATCCCGCTCTACGACGACGATGTGTTGTGGGTTATACCGGGAAGCCACCTGCGCCCCGATACCGCAGCAGAGCAGCAGCAGTTGAGGGCAGATCCGCGGGTGCCTTTGCCCAATGGGATACAGACCCGGCTCAAGGCCGGAGACGGCGTGGTCTATATTACGCCGATTTTGCACTGGGGGAGCAATTACAGCACCAAATTGCGGCGGACTTTGCACGGCGGCTACAGCAATTTTACCGCTTACCGGGATCTGAGTTTTACCCGTTATCTTTCTGCCGACGGACGGAATATGTTCGAGCGGTGGGAGCGAGCCAGTGCCCGCACCAAGGATTTGACAGCGTCGGTGCTACGCTCGGTGCTGGTGGGGGATGTGGCCGGGTATCTTCGCGGTTTGGATGAACTGCAACCGGGGATTGGCGATAAAGGTAAGTGGCAATTGACGGTATTCCTCTGCAAGGCGGCCTGCTATATCAACGTCCTGCTGAATCCCGATGTAGAGGGAGTGATTGCGCCCTTGCGCCGCAGCGCCGAGGCCAGACATCCGACCACCCTAAATTGGGGTCCGCAATTTGCCGAGTGTTTTACACCGAGTGAAGCTGCGGAACTGTGGCGGCGTTTTAGGCCCTTGGATCGTGCTTTACAGAGCGAGGAAGAACACTATATTGCTGGTTTCCAGGGTGGACCCATGCCTTATCATTTTAACAAAATGCCAACCGATCTCGATCTCGATTCCTTCATCGGCGGTTGGGCCAGAGAGGACTGAGCGCAGATTATGATAGGTGACCAGGTAGTATTGGAGTCCTTTCGGCAGGACGGTTTTGTCCACCTGCCCGGGTTTATGGACGAGGCGGAGATTAACGCAATCGATAGCCAGGTTGTGGAGGTGATCGAGAATCTCGTGCCGACTCTGGATAGGACTGAAGCGATGTACGAGGACTACGAGCAGCCCGAGACGCTCAAACAGGTCAATATCCCTGCGGCGCTGGTTCCGGGACTCGTCGAGTTGCGCCAGAGCGCGAAGGTCCTGGGTTTAGTCGAGTGGTTGCTCGAGGACAAGGCAGTGGCTCAGTCGTTGGAGCTCTTTATCAAACCGCCACGAGTCGGTACTCCAACGCCACCCCATCAGGACGGGTTCTATTTTTGTCTCGAGCCCAATGTGGCGCTGACGGCCTGGTTGGCTCTGGACGATATGGACGATGAAAATGGCATACTCCACTACGTCGCTGGTTCGCATAAGATGGGTGTGCTCGATCACGACGCGTCGCAGGTCCTGGGCTTTTCCCAGGGTTTGGTCGAGCGCGATCTGACAGGACTTGGTCGGGAAGTCAGCTTTTGTCTCAGGAGAGGGGACCTACTGGTTCACCACAGCCTGACGATTCATAGGGCCGGAGGCAATCCGAGTACGCGGTTGCGGCGGGCTCTGGCGATGGTCTACTACGGGGCAAGCGCCAAGCTTGACCCGGATGCGTATCAGCGCTATCAGGAATCGGTCCAGATGCAGCAGAAGGATTTGGGTGTACGCTGAGCCTCAAGGTTCCAATCTTGCGGCGGGGACGATATTTCCCGTGTGCGCACCTGTCGTGTACTTTGAGATTGAAGAGGGTGTCCTCGACGCGGATGTCGCTTGGGTCTTTCACGGCCCGTATTCCCCTCGGGCATTCCAGCCGGGATACTGTTCTTCGAGTGTGTCCAGGGTTTCCGCAGTATAGTATTCGTGGCCGGCAGGGGGGAAGCGGAAGAGCTCGCGGTCGCGGGCCGAGAGGGTGCCGATGAAAGTCCGGAAGTATTCGTTCATTCCCGAGTTGGTATAACTGGCGACGCCCTCCCAATAGTGGTCGGCGCGACCGTAGATCCGAGTGACCGAATAACGCTGGCCGGAGCGGCCTGTAAAGAGGCTTGCCGAGTGCCATATATGGGTATTGAAAATCATGATGGTGCCAGCCGGGACGGTCAGCGGGATCTGTGCGTCGAGATCTTTGCCGTGCGGTTTGGGGATGATCCGCATCGGGGCCTGGTCGGCGGGGACCGCTTCGGGAAAATACCAGGAGCTGATTTGGCCGTAGCGGGGGTCGGCGTTGGGGGGCAGGAGCGAGTTGTTGCCATTATCGATATGCAGATTCGGATGGATGCCGCTGGGGTCGGGGTAGCGAGCCCAGTTGTGCGCATAGCGGAAGTGGATTTGCTCGGTGCTGAGTACCCGCTGGACGAATTCGATCAGATCCCAGTCGATGATGAGCCGGTTGAAGAACGGGTCGGCGTAGGGAAAGTCGTCCTTCAGCATGGCTCGTTCGGGAGGTTCGTCTTTGATGTCTTCCCAGGGGGGAAGGGTTTGGCGGATCGCGGCGGCAATGGCTGCTCTTTGCTCCTCCGGGTAGAAGTTTTCGACTACGACAAAGCCCTGTCTAAGAAAGGTCTCGAAATCTGCGTCGGATAGTTTCACAATCGTTCCTCGTCGGGGGGATTGGTGTTTGCGAGGTTAAGATAAAACGAGTCATTGCGCGGGGCTACCCCGAGTATATCTATTTACCCGCTCTCTTTTTTCGTATGTTGCGTCGTACTATAGTCGCTATATGGAGCAAAGGAGCGTTGCTGTGTTTTCGTTCAGTTGCGCCGCGGTTTTGCTGAATTTCTGCGAGTATTGAATCCCGGTCACTCCAAAAGGAGCAGAGATCGATGCGCGAGACACGGTTGGAGATGGAGATTTCAAGCAAGCAGGGACGACATCCGAGGTCGTGGGCTGTCGGTGCGCTCGCGGGGGCGCGCTATGTCGGGCGCGACATGACTGCGGTGCGGCGTGCGCTGGACGCGCAGCTTGCGCACGATGGCTTCTACACCAGTGCTACCCGGACCAATCCGTCGATTTTTCGCATTGGCCGCTATCTGCTGACTCAGGACGCGGAATTCGAGGTGCAGGGTCCGCTGACTGGGGGCGAGGCCGAGGTGGTGGCGATTCGCGACGGCGGCGAGATCTTTATTAGTGTCGGCAGCGATCAATGCGACCGCGAAATCGACCCGCTCTTTCCCGACAAGCCCAAACAGATGTGTCCGCACCCGATCGCGACGGTGGCTTGGCCCTACACCGAGGTGAAGGACCACTGGGATCAGTTGCGGATCTACGGCGAGGTCTTTGTCGCGGGGCACGGTGTCCCGCTCCAGAACGCCGCGCTCGCCGAATTGGTAGATCTCGAGTACCTGCTGACATTGCCCGAATTAGACTCGCTGCCCGATGCGCTGGTGCTCTATTGCGGTGCGGCGCCGTTTTTGACGGTGGCGATCGAAGATGCGATTGCTCGCCACGGCTTGCCGGAGGAGACGGCTCATGGAACGGGTGACCGTTTTCTGGTCCGGCTGCACGATCCGGTGCTCGAACGGACGATTGAGCACCATTTTGCGGCTTTGCCTCTGGGTGACGAACTGGCGGAACGTCGCTTTTTCTCGCCGCCGAATCTCCGAACCCATAATAAGTGAGGGCCGATGAAGAGATCGGTTGTTACCGCACCACGATATTCAGGTCGTCTTAAGAGCAAAGGTCAGGAGATCAAGCATGGATAGATATACCGAGGTGGTCGAACGATTGAAGGGTCCTGTGGTGCCGCTCAATATCTGTTTTACGGCGCAGGGGTCGATTGATTATCCGGCGCAGCGGCGCTATGTCGACTGGCTTTGTGAGCAAGGAGTGCCCGTCGTCCTGCTGACCTATGGCAGCAGCGAGTTTTCTCTTTTGAGCGACGCGGATCTATGGCGTTTGAGTGCTGAAATGGCCGAGGTGGTCGCCGGGCGTGCGCTGATGATAGGTTCGACAGGATATTGGAATGTGAAGGTGTGCCGGGATTTTCTCCGCCATGCCGAACAGGCCGGACTCGACGGGGTGAAAGTACAGATGAACCCCTGGATGGGCCAGGTGGACCCGGCTCTTTTTATCAAATACCACGATCAGATCCAGGATGCCGCATCGATTCCACTATTGCTCTGGTGCAATAGTGGGGGCCAGGGGGGCGTGCCGATCGAGGCGGTGGCCGAGTTGGCACGGCGGCCCCAGGTAGTGGGAGTCAAGAACGACGAGGATCCATTTGGATACTACTACAACCTGATTCGTGCGACTATAGACGATAATTTCGCGGTGATCAGCGGGGGACAGATGCGCAATATCGCTTTCGGCTACCAGGTTGGGTCACCGGCCTATCTGTGCCCGATTGCGCCCTTCCGGCCCGATATCGCCCTGGCGTTTTACCAGTTCCTGGTCGCGGGACAATACGACGAAGCCTGGCAGATGGTCTTTCGCTACGAAGACCGTTGGCTTTCCAGAGCGTCGGAACTGGAGTGGTTGTTCAGCATCAAGACCGCGATCCACCTGCACGGTTTGTTTCCCGAGCAGCACATGGCGCCGCTCCGCGTCTACGATGAGGAAAAAGTGGCTCAGGTCCGTGCCTGTCTTGAGGACGTCTTCGGCGAGATTCGTCAGGTGGGGATTTAAGCGCTGGTTCAAGCGGGATTTACCAGTCCGATAGCGTCTAAGACAGCTCCTATTTTCTCGACTTCGTCGTCGGTGGCTGAGACCATGGGCGGACGCAGGAAGCGCGAGGCGATGCCATTGAGTTCAAGGGCAGTGCGCCACACGGCCTGTGCGCCGCCGGGCATTTCTGCGGCTACCCCCCAGAAAGGGTCTTCGATCCCTGCAATGATTGCTCCGGCGCTGCGGGCGTCGCCCTCTTTGAAGGCTTGCCACCAGCGCTGTGCGACATGAGGTGCGAACGAAGAGGGGTAGCTCATAAATGCGCTGACGCCGAAGGGCCATTGAGCATAGTTGCGCCACAGGCCGCCGCCGGTCATGAATTTCCAGCGGTCGCCGTAGCGGTGCATGGTGGCCTTGGCGTATTCGAGCGTGCCATCCTCTTTAAAGGTGCAGATATTGGGCGTGTCGAGCAGTGCATCGAGAATATCGTAGGTGGGGTACCCCACTAACATCAGTGGCATGATCTCGGCTATTTTCTGATAGTGGCCGATCTTGCCCTGCGGCAGCGCGTTGTCCGAGGGCAGAACCATCAGCAGATCGGCACCGAGTTCGCGGCAGTACTCGGCGAAGTGTACGGCTTTGGCATCGGGCCAGCGTCGGGTGGCGGCGACGGTCAGCGCACGGCCGTCGACGCGGTCGATCAGGAAGCGGGTCAACTGGCCCACTTCATCGTCAGCGAGAAAGTCGAATTGGCTGTCACCATAGGTCAGCAGGCTGACGGTACTGCCGCTCGCGATACCGACTTCGATGATTCTGCTGATGCCTTCCCAGTCGAGCTCGCCATCGGGAAGGAAGGTGGTGGGGATGGAGTTTACCGGTCCTTCGAGGTGGGTTTTAATTTCTTCTGGTACTTTGGCTGAGGGCATATGTTTTCCACTTCTGCGAATTTAACGGTTGCAAAAAAACGATGAATTGGACATTTGGAAGGTGCTGCTCCTCGATAGATAGAATGCTTATCGCCGTCCGTGTACGGTGCCGTCGCGTCCGACAGGAATCCGGTTGGCAGTTGGAGTGGTGCCCGGTTCGGGAAGCGGCCAGGGGTCGAGGCTGGTGCCGGTCGGACGGTGGCCTGTAGGCCGGCGAGGATTGCTCTGGGTCGATGTGTACTTGATGTCCAGGTGGGGAGTGGCTATGCGCTGGCCGTTGGCGCCGTGAGAGCGCATGATGGCCTCTAAGACACCGGTGGTCAGGTAGGTGCGCTCGACCGGGGTGGGGGGAGTCGCGGTGAGGAAGAAGTCTTCGATGTTGAGGCCGAGATAACTGAAGGCAGCATGGGCCTCCCCGTCATCGGTGTGGTATTCGAGTGCGGCGATCTCGGAACCAACGCGCTCGGCGTAGGCGAATTTTTTCAGATAGCCGTTATCGCCGAGCATCAGCACCGCGGCATCGAGACCGTCGGCGTATTCGAGCAGGAAGAGGTGGGGGTCTTCGATCTGGGATGGGTCGATTGGACTTGGTTGGTCTTCAATGGCGGCTAAGGCGCTTGTGGCTAGGGCGTGGGACCAGCGTCCGTCTTCACTCGCGCGCCAGACCGCCTCGCCGGATAGACACTGGACCGCGCGGATACCGGTTTCGCCGCCGGGACGTCGCTCGACCTGACATTGCAGGGCTTCGAGGGCGTGGTAGCCGTAGCGCTCGAGCATGTGGTAGCCGAGCGAGAGAGCTTCGTCGATGGGCGTTTCGAGCGGATGCTCCCAGTTGGGGCAGCGCCAGCTGATGGGCAGCGCCGAGCCGGCCCAGAGTGGTATGCCGAGTGTCTTGGCCGTCTCGTACATCCATTGGGCGTCATCCCAGCGGTAGGAGAGGAATTTGTCGTTGAAGACCGGGATTGGTCGATCGAATTCGCTCAGGGTTCCGCAGATTTGTTCGAAGAGGTAACGGCGGGGCAGCATTTCCTGGCCCAGGGCCGAGCGCGGGTAGTCGCCGTGTTCGCCGATGAGCAAGACCGCGTCCACGGCTAACTCGGCCCCCCCGAGGGTGAGGGCTGCACGGATGCTTTCGTAGACCGGAATCTGGTATTCGTAAGCGAGTTGGAGGCCGATATCGCGATCGTGGATCTGGTCGATGTAGAGCGAGGCGATCTGGGTGCGCGGGGCGATGAGCCCTTCGTCGGTGGGAAAGCCGCGCAGGAATTTGGGCACGATCACACCGGCGTGGCTATTGGAGAAGAAGGTGGTGACGATGGCGGCGATGCGAAAGGGCATTTGATAGGTCTCCCGGGTATATTGTCTTGGCAAAGGTAGGGGAAATAGTAGCGTTTTCCAACCGGCTGATCTTGATCCGGGCGGTCCAAAGCATCAAATTATGAAGAATCGAGAGACTAGTAGACCCAAGAGAAAAGCCCTATGCAATTTACCGATGAAGAATTAGACCAGTACCGAACTCTGGGTTATGTCAAAGGCCCGCGCGTTTTCTCCGACGCGCAGATCGCTGTGCTGCAGGAGCGGATCGATGCGCTCCTATCAGGCCGGGTCGATTTTCCCGCCCGGTTGATGGGGGAGACCGTCGAGCGCTCTGGTGCCAGGGGACAACTGCCCTCGGTCAAAGTAGTCAATTTATTTCGCCACGATTCGGTCTTCGCCGAGTTGGTGGGCAATGAGATGGTCGGTGCGTTGGCACACCAGTTGATGGCCGGGCCGGTGCGACTCTGGGAAGACCAGATGATTTACAAGCCTCCCTATGATGATCAGGCCGTGCTGGCCTGGCATCAGGACTATACGTTCTGGGACCAGGTGGGCCCTCCGGAACTGGGTACCTGTTGGATCGCGCTCGAGGATGCGACGGTCGAGAATGGTTGTATGCACGTGGTGCCGGGTAGTCACCGCTGGTCGCTGGATTACTCGCGCGAAGAGGTCGATACGGGCGATCCGGATTGGCTCTTAAAACAGCCGGGAATCCCTGCCGATGTCGACTTGACGCCGGTGCCCTGTGAGGTTCCGGCCGGGCACTGCCATTTTCACCACTGCAAGACCTTCCACGGTTCGTACGGCAATCGCACCGCCAGCGCCCGTCGCAGCTATATCATGCATCTGATGCCGGGCACTACCCGCCGCATGGGCGATAATTGGAACGACCGACAGGGCGATGTCGAAATCGTGTCGGTCGGCGCGGTACTCAAAGGCGATACCTATCCCGAGCTGCAAGCCGTAAATCCGCAGAATTCAGGGCGGATCTCCTCGGTGAGAGCATAGTTATGGGTGTGGATTCGATCGAAATTCAGCCGCTTGCAAAGCGCCTCGACACCACGGTTGCGGTACCCGGTTCCAAAAGCTACACCAACCGGGCGCTGCTGGTCGCGGCGCTGGCGGAGGGAGAGTCCAGGCTTTCGGGAGCGCTCTTCAGCGACGACACCGACTATATGGCGGAGTCGCTGCGCAAGCTGGGAGTTGTCGTCGAGGCGGACGAGGCCACGGCCAGCTTTGTGGTGAGGGGCAATGGGGGAAAGATTCCCGTTGCCGGGGCAGAACTCTATATCGGCAATTCGGGCACGACTTCGCGCTCGATCATCAGTTGTGTCGCGCTCGGTCGAGGGACCTTTGTCATCGACGGAGATGAGCCGATGCGCAAGACCCGGCCGATCGCCGATCTGCTCGATGCGCTCAAACGACTCGGTGTCGATGCGCGCTCGCGTTACGATAATGGTTGCCTGCCGGTAGATGTCCGCGCCACCGGTTTCAAAGGCGGTCGCACCGAGCTCGATGCGGGTAAGAGCAGCCAGTTTCTCACTTCGCTGATGCTGACTGGTCCCTGTACTGATGAGGGATTGCAGATCGAGATGGTGGGTGAGTTCAAGACTCAGTATATCGATATCACGATGGCGGTGATGCGGGCTTTCGGGGCGGAGGTCGAGCACGACAACTATCGCCGTTTTCGGATTCCCGGCGCTCAGCGCTACCAGGGTCGTGACTACGCAGTCGAGCCCGACGCTTCCAACGCATCGTATTTTTTCGCCGCCGCCGCGTTGACCGGTGGTCGGGTGCGGGTCGAGGGGCTTTCGGCCGATTCGGCACAGGGCGATATCCACTTTGTCGATGTACTTGAGGCGATGGGGTGCACCGTCCGTCGAGATTCGGCCGGGATCGAGGTCGTCGGTCCAGCGAAACTCAAAGGGATCGATGTCGATATGAAGGCGATCTCCGATACCGCGCTGACCCTGGCCGCACTGGCGCCCTTTGCCGAGAGTCCGGTGCGGATCCGCAATATCGAGCACTCGCGCTGGCAGGAGACCGACCGGGTTGCGGCGATGGCCACCGAGTTGGAGCGACTCGGTGTGGCGGTGGAGGAGCACCAGGACGGTATCACCGTGATCCCGTCTGTACCCCAGCCCGCAGCGATCGATACCTACGCGGATCATCGGGTAGCGATGAGTTTCGCGTTGGTGGGGTTGAAAGCGCCGGGTGTGCGCATCAACGACCCCGGCTGTGTGCGCAAAACCTTTCCGACCTACTTCAAAGTCTGGGACAGGCTGAGGAACTGAGCGATGGCAGTGCAATGGCCCCCCAAGTTGATCTTCAACACCGACGGCCACTGGATCATCAATTATCAGGACCGCTGGCAGACCGAAGATATCGTCAAGATGATGCCGATGCTGGTCGAAGCCGGTGTCGACGTGCTCTCGGTGCTAGTAGGGATCGATGATGATCTATCGTGGCGCGGCAGTGCGCATGGTCAGTTATGGGGCGATAATATTACCGAGTGGAACCCCGACCCCGCGCCCTCGGATATCCACGGCAACAAAATGGATTCGAGCGAGACCCTGCATGTGCATGGCCGGCCGGTCAGGGCGGTTGATGGCAAGGTGCCCCGGAACGCCCATGAGTGTTTGCACGGATTATTCGCCAAGCTGATCGCCGACGGTCACGATCTGCTGCAAATTTATATCGAGGCGGCCAGGAAATACGACTTGGGCATCTGTGCCGGCTTCCGGATGAACGATGCCCATATCTGCGATGAAGCGCGAGGGTGGTTTGGGCGGTCGCCGCAGAAAATCGAGCGTCCTGATCTGATGATCGGCCAGGCGGTGCCGAGGGGAGTACACGGTGCTCCGTGGGGGTTTTCGTGGCGTTGGGATTACGCTAAGCAAGAGGTTCGACAACGCTTTCTGGGGCTCTTCGACGAGACGCTGACTCGTTATGACTTCGACGGGCTGGAGATCGATTTCAGCCGCGCGCCGCCTTTTTTTCGCCCGGGGGAAGTTTTTGCCAATATTCCGGTGCTGACGGAGTTTATGCGCGAGGCCAGAGCGTTGGTGGTGAGGCAGGGTGAGCGCCGTGGCCGATCGCTGCGACTGGTCGTGCGGGTGCCTGTGGGATTGGGCGAGAATCTGGAGGCCGGGATGGATACCGAGACCTGGATCCGCGAGGGCCTGGCCGATATTGTGGTACTGGGCTCGCCCGGTTATTGCGTCCACGAGATCGATATCGCGCCGGCGGTAGCCTGTGCCGGGGAGAGCGGAGTGCTGGTCTTCGCGGGTTTTGACGGAAGTACCTATGAGGTCTCGCCGCAGGAGGGCTATGAGCGGAATGTCTCGAGCGTGTTACGGGCGACGGCACTCAATGGCTATCGCGATGGGGCGGCGGGTCTGCATCTTTTCAATTACGACTATCCCTCGCACCGTGCCGGACCGGCGCAGAGCGACGATTTCAATGAGTACGACCCGCACCATCTCGAGACCATAAGAGAGTTGAAAGACCCCGCTCTGCTGGCGCACCGCAATCGGTGTTACTATCTGCCTTCGCCGCACCACAATCCGGGTGCTGACCACCCGCTCAAATTGCCGCGAAAACTGCCACTCCGAGGTCGGGGGGCGGGTAGTGGGCATGCCTTGGAAATCGCGGTGCGGGATGATATTGCGAAGGGGCGGACCGAGGGGCGGGTGGTCAGTACGGAATTGCGGTTGCGGTTGACGGATTGGGAGGAGTCGGTGGGAAGATTGCACTTGGAGGTCAATGGACACAGGGTAGATTTCGCTCCGCAACGCAGGGTGCAGAACAGCCGGGGACAGGAGTGGTTGGTCTTTGTCGATCCGCCTTTGGTGACAGGAGTGAACAAGGTTTTGCTCTTGTTAGAAGGGATCGTGACGCCGGAGCCCTGGCCAAGTTTGGAACAGTGCGAGATCCTGGTTCTGGCTCGCTGAGCGAATCAGGGAAGGCGCAGAGTACTGCTCTTTACAGCGATCAAAATCAGACCGAACACTATTGCAGGTGGTTAAATCATGGGAATGAAAGCCAGATGGAAAAAGGAGCCGGGCTGGCGGCTGATCGGATCGCGGCCGCTCGATAGCGCCAAATCGCAGGCGCCGGGGATCGCGTGTTTACCCGATGGAGGATTTCGCTTGTTCTACACGGCGGTGGGGCCGGCAAAACCCTTTCCCAGATGTCAGGGCTATATCCTCAGTGCGTATTCGCAGGACGGGCTTGAGTTCGTGCCTGAGCCGGGGATTCGCGTGGCGCCGCAGCCGGAACGCGCGCATATGGCGCTCAGGCTGCTGGCGCCTTCGGTTACGCGATGTGCCGACGGCCGCTGGCGGATGTATTTCGAGGCGCGGGGAACGGCCGATCTGCCGACGGTGATCTGCAGTGCTCTTTCCGAGAATATGTTGGATTGGAAAATCGAGGAGGGGATTCGTTTACAGGGCAAAGGCAGCGTACGGGCGCCGCGCTACCTGGCTTCGGAGGGAGGAGCAGGGCGTTTGTATTGTTGTGGCTCGCACGGGGACCAATCGGGGATTTTGAGCGCGCGTAGCGAGGATGGGTTGGTTTTTGAATTGGAAGCGGGGTATTTGTTGCAGCCGCTGGGTAGAGACTTGGAATCGGGGAGTTTTTCAGCGGCGGAGGTGGTGCCGCCGCAAGGTCCGGACGACGAGTGGACGATGTTCTATTCGGCCTGGCAGGACGCGCCGCCAGGCGCGGAGGTGCCGCCGCATCCGAGTCTGGACAGCAGCCTGAGCGAAGATTTCGCTGCCGCGTCGATCGCCTCGGATATGGCTGGTTTCCGCTCGCGGATTCACAGTGCCTATTCACCTGATGGGATCAGGTGGGAGCGGGGAGAATGTGTGGTTGAAGGAGCGGGGTATGGAGGGGAAGGGGTGGATGCGGTTCATGCGGAGGATATGGCGTTGGTGGCGCTGGGTGGTGGCAGCTACCGAATGTATTATGCGGCGTGCGACAAAGACGGCAACTGGGGCGTCGCCAGCGCGTTGAGTGAAAAATAAAGAGGGGCAAGAGATGGCTAAACTCGACCAGGTCAATACGACGGATATCGCTGCGGCGATCCGCTTGGGATGTCGGACGATGCAGAATGTCTTCGATGCCGACGACGGCGGAGTACCTTTTTTTCGCTCGCTGATCGAGCCCGAGACGCTCCTGGCGTTCAGCCCGGTACACAGCGAGGCACACGTGCCCGGGCGGCATCTCAACGCGCTGCTCAGCGCTGAAGACGCCATAGGCGTGGCGATCGATGAGCAGGCCGTGGGCAATCACCGACGCGCAACCTTTTTGTCGTATGGCGGCGCGGTGGCACTGCCGCTCAACCGCGAGACGACCGACGGTCCGCCGCTCAACTTCTGTCCGCACAATTTGCGCGAGGGTTTCCACGCCCTCTATGCGTTGGTCCAGTACCGGGACGATAGAGAGGCGCGGGAGCTGGCCGAGCGCAGTATCGCGGCAATCGGCCAGTTGTGGAGCCCGGATGGCGGGTGGGATCTGCAGGCGCTCGGCGATCTAGGGCTCAGCTTTCAAGATTGCCGAGGATTTATTCAGGGTGAGGCTCGGATGCTGGGGCCGCTGGTCAAATACTATCGCGCCACTGGTTATGCACCGGCGCTCGAACTGGCGATGGCGGTGAAAGAAAAGGCGCTCGAGGAGTTTTATCTCGCCGACGGCTGCTTCGATCAAGAGCGCTTCACCACCACTCACAGCCACTCGATCACCTGTGTGCTCTCATCGCTGGCGCAGTTGGCCGACCTGCTCGGCGATGGCGCACTGATGCTGCAGGTGATGGCTTTTTACGAGGATGGACTCTGGGCGATGCGCGATGAATTGGGCTGGTCCTGCGAGTCGACGGAGCAGGAAAACAGCGATCACGGTGAGACCAATAATTCGGGCGATATCCTGGAGACGGCGCTGATTCTGGGGCGGTGGGGGTTTGCCGAATACTACCACGATGCCGAGCGAATGCTGCGCGGGCATTTGCTGCCTTCCCAGGTGCGCGATACCTCGTTTATCGAAGATCCTCCCAATCCCGATGCGGTTGACGGGTTGCGCGCCCTAGCCGATCGCCACCTGGGGGCCTATGGGTTTCCGGCGCCCTACGGCCACAAATCAGTGGGTGAAGGGCGGAAAAATCTGTCGTTCAATATGGATATTGTCGGTGGTACAGTAGCTTCACTTTGCGAGGCTTATAGGGAGGTTGTGCGCAGCGAAAAGACGGGGCACTGGGTCAATCTACTCTTCGATCACGAGACGGAGGCGGTGCGGGTCCAATCGCCGTATGGAAGTGATGGGCTGGTCGTCGAGCTGAAGCAGGCGGGGCCGCTTTTCGTACGGATTCCGCCGTGGATCGAAGAGGCCGAGATCGATGTGACGGGGCTGGATCGGACGCCGATCGCGGGTGATGATTATCTGTTCATTGCCGAACCGCCAGTGGGCGAACGCATCGCAATCAAGTTTCCGCTCAAAGAACAGGAGCTGGTCCTCTCGGAGCGTTTGCACATTCAGCCGATCAGGGTGCGGTTGCGTGGCGATGCGGTGATGGCGATGGATAATTTCGGGGCGGATTTGACCTTTTTCGATGCCTACGCATAGGCTGGGGTGATGCGATGACGATTGCCATTGCCGGCAAGCAGCTCTTCGTCGACGATACGCTGATTGAATCGAGCTGTCATATCGAGCGCACCTTTCACCGCCCCGAGAAGACCGGTGAAATTCTATTAGCGATCGATCAGCCCTACGAAGCCGGGGCGCAGTTGGGGCTCTATTGCAGCGCGATGCGCGAAGGGGGCGTCACGCGACTCTGGTACGAGGTTCACTCCGATCGACTGCGCCATATCAGCTATGCCGAGTCCGACGATGGATTGAATTTTCGCAAACCGCTGCTCAATCTGCACCAGCTGGGCGGCAGTACGGCCAATAATGTAGTGATGCCCGACCCGGTAGCCGGTAGCGCGCCCTGGATCGACCCGCACGCGGACTCGGATCATCGTTATCGAGCCTATGTAAAGGCCTATCCCGGCTGGCCGGATGAGCAAGGTCCCAGCGAATTTCGCCACTACGCCTCGTCCGATGGGCTGTATTGGACTCGCGAGGAAGTAGATCCGATCGGCGATTGCGATACCCAGCACATCGCGTTCTGGGATCAGCGGTGTGGTCGCTATGTGATGTATACGAGGAAGTGGTTCCGCTTCGACGATAGGCATGACAACTATCGCACTGTCCGCCGGCTCGAATCGGACGATCTGGTCCATTGGGAGGATAGCGGTGTGGTCCTGCAGGCGGCTGCGGAGGAATTGGCGGCGCGGCCGACCCATACCGGGCAGCCGGCGCTGGATTACTACGGCGCGGCAGTGTTTCGCTATCCGGACGCCAACGGGATCTATCTCGGTCTGGCCGCGGCTTACTGGCACTGGCTGCCGCGCTTGGAGAAAGATCGCTGGGGGCCGAGTGGCGACCCGCAGCACGCGGTGATCGAAAGGTTGCGGCCGGCGGCGATGGATGTGCATCTGGTGCTTAGCAGTGACGGCAGGGATTTTCGCCGTCTTGGGGATGGGGCGCCGTTTATGGGACTGGAAGCGGAGGGGAGTTTCGCTTCGCGGATGGTATGGGCGATGCCCAACCCGATTCCGATGGGCGAAGAATTGTGGATCTACTATATCGGCAGCAACAAGGATCACGACGGCTTTGTGGATTCGACTGCCGGCGGCGAATCGAGCGGACTCTCGCGGGCCGTACTCCGAGTGGACGGTTTTGCCAGTTTGGATGCTGATCGCGAGGGTGGTGAGTTTAGCACCCCGCTGATGCGTTTCGATGGCGAGAGGTTGGAACTCAATGTCGATACGGGCGGTGGGGGGTGTGTGAAGGTCGAGGTGCAGGACGAGGCGGGAGCGCCGATCGCAGGCTTCGCGATGGACGATTCGATTCCGGTCTGCGTCAATTCGACCCAGGCGGTTGCGCGGTGGAAAAAGAGTGCGATCGGCGCATTGAGGGGGCGGCCGGTCAAGCTGCGGTTTGCTCTGCTCGACGCACGGCTCTATGCATTTTCGATCTGAGTAGTTGCCCTTGCTATCTTCGGGCGGCACGCATGATTCAGGCGCTGTAGGCGATAGTGATTTCTGCTTCGGAACGTACCTCGATTTACTGAGTATACCATGGATCTCGATCGCGCATTATCCGATTTTCCGCGGGTGAATCTTCTCGATACTCGCACCCCTTTGCATCCACTTCCGCGGCTGAGCACCGCAGCGGGTGGTGCGGCGATCTCGATCAAGCGCGACGACGCAATGGCGCTGGCCTTTGGCGGCAACAAGGTGCGCCAGCTCGAATACTATCTGGGTGACGCGCTGGCCAAAGGGGCTGATACAGTGCTGATAACCAGCGCGGTCCAATCCAATTTCATGCGGCTGACGGCCGCTGCCTGCGCCAAACTGGGATTGGAATGCCATGTGCAGTTGGAGCAGCGGGTGCCCGACCCGTCGGCGCTTTATCTGACCAACGGCAATGTGCTTCTCGACCGGCTCTTCGGCGCGATTTTTCATGATTATCCCGAAGGCGATGATGAGATCGGTGCCGATATGGCCCTGGAGGCATTGGCCGGTACGCTGTGCCAAAGAGGTCGTGTCCCCTATATCATTTACCTCGGCCCCGATCATACGCCCTACGGCGCGCTGGGTTATGTCCGTGCTTGCGGGGAATTGGTTGCGCAATTCAAAGATTCAGGCCACCAGCCCGATCGACTCTTCGTTGCTTCGGGCAGCGGCCATACCCATGCCGGCCTGCTTTTCGGGTTGCGCTCGCTCGGGATTGCCATACCGATAGAGGGCGTCGCAGTACGGCGTCGGGCGGACCTGCAGATTCCCCGTATCATCAATCGCTGTAGGCAGATTTCCGAGCTGACCGGGTTGGAAAATCGCGTCCGCGACGAAGAGGTGGTGGTGAACGACGTGCATCTGGCCCCGGGCTACGGCAGGCTCGGTTCGGGCGCCGGTGCAGCGTTGCGCAGCATAGCTGTCAACGAGGGGATCGCAGTCGATCCAGTCTATACGGCCAAGGTGCTCGCCGCCTGTCTCGACTGGGCCGGCGCGACCGGTCCCGATCAGCACGCGCTCTTTATCCACACCGGCGGTACCCCGGCGCTTTTCGCCTATGGCGAGGTAGTGGTCGGAGAGATCTGAAATTAGGCAGAGCGGAGTCTTGAACGGCGTGCGGGCCTTGAGCTTTTTGGGCGCGATCTCACAGTGGATGGCATTGCGGATGCACGATCTTCGAATTCACTCAGTGTCTATGCTAAAGCGCATCTGGCGAAAGCGCCCGCAGAGCTCCTTGACCCTTGCTCTGATCGTTGCGGGATCCTCGCCTTTGAGCGCAGCGGCGATCGCGTCGGCGATCTCGTCGGCGTCTTCGGGGTCCATGCCCGTCCGCGTGAGTTCCTGAACACCCAGCCGCAGTCCGTGGCCGCCCAACTCGTCGGGTACGGTGGTGGCGCCGGCGATGAGTCCGCAGGCTTCGAGCTGGTTGGCCAGGTCCCGACCTTCACCGTATTCGCCGATTGCCAGGATCAGCGTATGCGACTCGGTGAAATCGAGTTCGGCGCCCAGCAAGCGGACGCCGCGCTGGTCCAGCGCGCGGCCCAGAGCTTTGGCATTGGCGACGATGGCCGCGGCATGCGCATCGCCATAGGTTTGCCACTCCCAGAAGGTCGCAGCTAATGCCGGCAGTCGCCCGAGGTGGTGATTGCTGGCGATCAGGGGTGCCAGCGCGGGGCCTATCTGTGCGGCAAGGGTCTGATCGTTGGTGAGAATGAGTCCGCCTTGGGGCCCGGCAAAGGTCTTGTGGGTACTCGAGACGACGACGTCGGCGCCCTCGGCGAGCGGGTCTTGGAAGTGTCCTCCGGCGATAAGGCCGAGCACGTGGGCAGCGTCGTATATGAGGTGCGCTCCCGGGCTGTAACGGTCGAGCGTCTCGCGCAACTCGCGCACCGGTTGGGGAAAGAGAAATACGCCCGAACCGATGATGACCATCTGGGGTTTATGTCGTTCGATAAGGGCTGTCGTGGCGTCGAGATCGATATTGGAGCGCGGCCCGTCCCAGGGTATGGAGATCGAATGCAGATCGATTCGCAGATTCGACTGGGCGAGTTTGTAGGCATAGCGGTGGCCATTGTCGACTTCGAGGACCGTGTCTCCTGGACGGCCGAGACCGAAGGTAGCAGCGAGTCCGGCGACATTGCCAGAGAGGGGGCGCAGATCGATGTGGGCGGCGTTGAATAGCGATCGCCCGAGCTGGTGCGCCTGCTCTTCAATCTGGGCGATATAGCGATTGCCCTGATAATGCCGTTGGTGGAGGTCGATGCCGATATAGTTGCCGTAGCGGCGCTGGAGCTCTTCGCTGATCAGGCCCTCGACCAGGGGGCTGGGGACGTTCTCTGAGGCGATGAGATTAAGGCTCTCGGCGCGGTATCCGCGGTGCTGGGCGAGTAGTTTTTCGAGCGGTTGCAGTGCTTCGGGTCGCATAGGATCTACTTTCTATTGAAATCAGCCGCCGCAGCCTATAGCCGCGTCGGTAGCCGGACCGCCGTCGCCGGAATAGCCCGGCTGGCCGGTGCCGGTGATGGTGCTGATAAAGCCGGTTATGGCATCGACCTTGCGGATCCGGCTGTTCAGGGTGTCGAATATATAGAGATTGCGGTCGGGGTCGAAAGCAATGCTGTAGGGGTGGTTGAGCAGGGCGTCGGTGGCCGGACCGCCATCGCCGCAATAGCCCGACTGGCCGGTACCGGCGACGATGCTGATAATTCCGGTATCGAGGTCGAGTCGGCCAATGCAGTGGCTGTCGCCATCGGCGATATAGAGCTGGCCGTCGGGGCCGAAGCAAAGGTCGCGCAGGGTTGCGAAACTTGTTTCGCTGGCGTGGATGCCGTTGGCCATGGGTCCTGCTGCGCCGGTGCCGGCGATGGTGGCGATGAGGCCGGTCGTGGTGTCGACTCTACGGATGCGGTTATTGCCTCGATCGGCGATGTATAAGTAGTCTTGGTGATCGACGGCTAGTGCTAGCGGACCGGAAAGAGCGGCCGCAGTAGCGGGTTCGCCATCACCGCTAAAGGCGTC
>CAZFMY010000006.1:93661-126375 GCA_964520345.1 uncultured Gemmatimonadaceae bacterium
GGCGGTGCCTGTGCCGGCGAGGGTGGTGATGAGTCCGGTGGCGGCGTCGACTCTACGGATGCGGTTATTGCCGGTGTCGGCGATGTAGAGATCGCCGCGTTGGTCCACTCGTGCCGCATGGGGCGAAAAGAGACTGGCGGTGGTTGCCGCACTTTCATCGCCGCTGCACTTTCCCTCCCCGTTGCCGGCGGCGGTGGTTATGATATGGCTCGTTGCGTCGATTTTGCGGATGCGGTTTTGATGGGCGTCGGATAGGTAGATATGGCCATGTTGGTCGAGCGCCAGACGCATGGGGTGGGTGGAAAGAGTTGCTGCGGTAGCGAGTTGTCCGTCGCCTGGGTCGGCACTGCCACCGCCGGCGATAGTTGCGATTATGCCAGTGGTAAAGTCGACTTTGCGGGCGCGGCAATTGTGCACATCGGCGAAGTAGAGCGCAGATCGTGAGACGTCCATAAGCGACTTCTAGCCTCTGCGATTGCCAATACCCAACCGCTCGCAGACCGCGTCGAATTCGCGTTGAGTGGTTGCGTCGAGCGGCTTGGCTGGTGTCGGTTCGCGAAAACGCGGCGTAGCGATGATGCCCTGGCGGTAGAGGATTTCTTTATGGACCAACCCGCCGATTCGAATCACCGGCAGGATTTCGTCGACCCAAGCTTGGTAGGCGGCCTGCTCCTGTCCGACCTGCCACAAATCCCAGACTTTGACAAAGGCGTGCGGCAGGCTTGGCCAGGGCATGGTCCCCTGGGAGCCGCGGCGCAGTTCTTCGATTAGGTGGGTGCCGCTGGCTCCACCCATCACGGTGATCAGTTCGGCTCCGTATTCGACCGCCTCGCCGACCTTGTGCGGAGCGGGGGCGCTCTCGACCTTGGCATAGCGCAGGTTGGCGCTCTCCTCGGCGATCTGCCGCATCAACGGGCCGCCCAGGGCATCCCCGGCCTCGAGGAAGAAGACGGGGATATCGACGGCATCTGAGATCGCTCTGAAATAAGCCCGGCTTTGCTCGGGGGTAGCCCCGGCGGGCGGCAGGCTCATCACCGCATCGACGCCGAGGTCGGCGGCTTGCTGGCTATAGTAGACGGCAGCGTAGGTGGCGGGGGAACCAGTGGTCATGACTACCGGTACTCGCCCTGCACACTGGTCGATGACGATTTTGGTTAGCTGCAGCCGTTCAGCTTCGGTGAGTTTGGGGATTTCGGTGGCATAGGCGATTCCGAATCCGTGTACGCCGCCGGCGATACAATAATCGACGAGATTCTGCAGGCTTTCCGCGTCGATGCGATCCCGCTCGTCGAAGGGGGTGATGAGGATTGGGAATACGCCGCGCATGGGTTCAGAGATCATGGTTTTCCTCCGCTGTGGAGAGCATAAGATGGTTCGCCACACGCCACCGATCAAGGCGTTGTTTGATATACCGAAGGAACGTACACTACCTGTGAATTTTGCGACAAAGGAGGCCGACCATGTTCGATACCGATTCTAAGCCGCGGCTGGACGACCGCGATTGGCGCCGGTTGACTCTCGGCGAGCGGATCCGCCAACTCGAGGTCGAGGGCTATTTGATTCTGCCCGATGTCCTCGACGCTGACCATATTGCGCGTCTCAAAGAGCAGACTGCGCGATTCGAAACCGACCACGTTGATTATAGTGTGCACCAGCGGGGGCGGCCCGGGGTGCATTTTGCCGGCGGGGCCGTCAGTGCGCTCATTGCCTATCCGCCGACGGTTGACTTTCTCAAGCTCCTGTGCGGCGCCGAGGTGATTATGATGTCCTGCGACTACGCTCGTTCAGAGCCGGGCCATCCGGGGATCAGTCTGCACTGTGACGGCCAACCCTGGGGCTCGAAGATTTTCGGGGCTGAGTACAGCTGTCCGAAATTGATCCGCGTGCTCTACTACCTGGACGATCTGACACCGGAAGTGTCGCCTTTCCGCATCGTGCCGCGCTCGCATCTGTGCTATCACAACCAGGCCAATCCCTACTTGCGCTACGCCGAACATCCACAAGAGGTGATGGTCACCTGTGCAGCGGGTTCGATCCTCTTATTCAACAATAACGCCTTCCACGGCAATTATCCGAATGTGGGTTCGTACGCGCGGGAGAGTCTGCAGCTTTCGTATCGCCCGAGTTGGGCGGGTCCGGCCGATTCTGTTGCGCCCTGGGATCCGGCCGAGGTGGCCAAGTTGCCCGAGGCCGTGCAATCGTTGATGGGGGACCGCAGTGCCCGGATATGGGTTTATGAAGGAGGCAACAAGCCTCCCGATATGCCCTGCGAGGCGCCCGGAATGGATCCCAGTCGCTGGGAGCGCGATTAGCTTGTTCACAATTTTAAGCGATAGGTTGTGGTTTGGGTAGCGGGGCCGTACTCTATGCGGAATCGAAGGAGTCGAATATGACTGATTACGACCTGTTGGTTCGCGCTGGACGCGTTTTTTGTGCGCAGAGCGGCTTCGACGGTCCGGGAGCAGTGGCGGTCAAAGGAGATCGGATTGCGGCTTTGGGGCCCTCGGTCTCGGGTAGTGCTCGGGAGACCTTGGATTTTCCGCACGACTTGCTCTTGCCGGGACTGGTGGATATGCACGCTCATCCGGCGCGCGGAGGATCGCGTTACGGCGTCGATCCGGATCTCCATTTTTTACCGCGCGGTGTTACAACGGTCCTGTCGCAGGGGGACGCTGGGGCGCGAAATTGGGCTCCGTATCGCGACGAAGTGATCGCCGGATCCCGTACCCGGGTGCGGATGGCGCTCAACCTCTCGGCGGCCGGAGAGTCGGGGCCCAACCGCTGTTTTGAATTTCTGGAGGATGTGGATGTGCAAGCCTGTGCCGCACTCGCTGCCGACGAGGAGGCGATCTGGGGCATCGCGGTCGTCACTTTGCCGGGGCCTTGCGGCGATCTCGATCCGCGTATGATAATGGAGCGGGCACTCGCCGCCGGCGCACGAGCGGGCAAGCCATTGCTGGTGGGTACGCGGATGCATGAGGACTGGTCGCTGGACGATCAGTTGGAGCAATTGCGGTCGGGTGATGTGGTGACCTATTGTTTCAACGCGCTCGCAGAGAATATGCTAGTGGGAGGCAAAGTGCGCGATTCGGTGTGGATGGCGCGCGAGCGGGGTGTGCTCTTCGATGTTGGGCACGGCATGAACTCCTTTGCATGGCCGGTGGTCGAAGCGGCAATCGCCGCAGGTTTTTATCCGGATACGGTCTCGACCGACCAGTACAATCGCCATGTCGAGAGCCGGCCGCAACACGATTTGCCGCGTACGATATCCAAGATCATCGCTGCGGGATTGCCCGAGCGCGAAGCTTTCACTCGGGCTACTGTTCGTCCGGCCGAGTTGTTGGGTTTGGCCGGGGAGGTGGGCACGCTTTCGGTTGGAGCCTGTGCGGATCTGGCGGTGCTGCGTTTTAACGAAGAGGCGTTGCCACTTCGCGATGTCACGGGAGCCGAGCGGCCGGGTGGTTGTTGGGAGCCGCTGATGACCGTGCGTGCGGGCGCGGTCTGCGCCGATCACCGCTAGCGGGACAGGGGGCGAGATGGGATTTGTTCTTTCACCGGCGCACCGGGCGGCTCTGCACTGCCAGCGGCGGATCATCGTCAATTTCGACGTCACTTTCGCGATCAATGTTTGTCATCGTCGCCAGCCCGATTGCGCGCTCGGCAAGATGGTGGAATCCCTCTTCGAATTCGCCGATGCGAAAGGGTCGATGATAGACGGCATCTGGTGGAATTGGGGGGAGGGCAATCAGGCGCCCTATCAGAGCGATCTCCTGCCGCTCTACGACCACCCGCTGTACCTGCAGTGGGTCGATGCGGGGATCGATATCGTGGGATTGGTGCTCGAGGCAACTCGGCGCCGCGGGTTGGAGACGTTTTTCTCACACCGCATGAACGGCTCGGACAACGATCTGGGGCCTTTCGCCCGGATTCCACTGAAGGTCGAACACCCCGAATGGACTTTTCGCACTCCATGGTGCACCCACGCGGATAACGGCTACTGGAATTTTGCGCTGTCCGAGGTGCACGAACATGTGCTGACGGCGCTGCGCGAGGTGCTGGAACGCTGGCCTTTCGACGGGTTGGAACTGGATTTCGCCCGTGGGGTGGTCTTTCCGCAGGGTGAGGGGTGGGTCAACCGAGATCGGCTGAATGAGTATATGACTCGAGTGCGGGAAATGTCGCTCGAAATAGCGGCGCGGCGCGGGCGGCCCTTGCTCTTGGCGGCTCGGGTGCCGGAGAATCTGCCGGGTTGCCATTTCGACGGTCTGGATATCGAGAGCTGGGTGCGGGAGCGATGGGTGGATCTGCTGGTACTGGGGGTGCGTTCTTTCGACGTCGATCTTAGCGCTTTTCGCCGGGTGGTCGAGGGTAGCGAGGTCAAGCTCTACCCTTCGCTGGACGATCACCATGCCAGCGACGGCTACCAGAATCCCGGGATCGAGGTGTTGCGCGGGGTGGCGGCCAACTGGTGGGCACAGGGGGCGGATGGGATCCATACTTTCAACTGGAATCACGGTGAAGATGCTCCTTATAAGGGGCAGGACTGGTCCAGCCATTTGCAGGCCTATCGCGAGCTGGGTCATTGCGAAAGGCTGGCGGGTAAGGACAAGATCTTCGTGGTCCAGCGGCGCGGTGGCGGGCACGGGCCGACCGTCATTCCCAATCCCGAGGACTGGTCTACCCCGAGATATGCCTACGCCAACACCAATCTGCTGGCGCAGTTGCCCGCAGCGGTGGCCAACGACGGACGGACCGACACCTTGTTGCGAATCTATCTCGGTGGCGATTCTAAGCGGGTGAAATCGGCGCTGTTGCGACTCTTGCTCTCCGAACCGGGGGCCGCAGGGCTGGCCGAGGAGCAGCGGCTAGCCCGGGTAGAGGTGGCTACGATAGGGCATCCCGACGGGAGACTGATAAATGAGCCCGCAGCAAAGGGGATCGAGACGCTGATCCGGGTGAGGTTGAACAATATCCCTTTGGCAGAGCCGATTGTTGAGCAGGGCTGGTTGATATTTGCGCTTGGTCCCGAGCTTGTTGCGGTCGGGGAGCACCTGATCGGTATTGGAGTAGTTGGTCGAGCGGATGGTGAGGCGGAACTCGTGGTGGAGAAGGCCGAGATCGCAGTGAAATACTGGGCGCAGCTGGATCAGGCGCGCTAAGCTGCGGTATGGGGCGATCTTGCTATCAGATGTTGTAGCGAATCGGCGAATTTGCTATGCTCGCTGCGAGCGATTGCGGCAAAAAAAGGATGTGATCCAGATGAAAGATCAGACGGGCCAGACTTCGACCGGATCGGGGAATGTTTTTGCTCATACCCTGGCAGAACAGGAAATCCAGCTGCACTCCGATCCTCAGCTACAAGCGTTTCGCGCGAGGCGCCAGGCTTGCAGCGACGATCCATTTCGTCCGCGCTACCACTTCGCCAATGCCGATGGACGCCTCAACGATCCCAATGGCCTGTGTCGCTGGCAGGGACGTTGGCACCTCTTCTACCAGGCCTTTCCCCCACGGGATCCTCGTCCCCACTGGGCCCATGCGGTCAGCGAGGATTTGATCCACTGGCGCGATCTGCCCTATGCACTTTCTCCCGGTCCTGAAGACGGCTGTTGGTCGGGTGCTTCACTGGTCGAAGAAGATCGCGTCCTCGCTCATTACTACGGCCATCCGCACGGCAATACGACCGCTCTGAGCCGAGATCCCCTTTTGCTGAACTGGGAAAAGATCCCCGAACTCATACCCGTACCCAGCGCCGATGAGGGTCCTGCGTCGTACCGCGTCTACGACCCGTGTATTTGGAAGAAGGACGGGGTGTACTACTCTCTTTCGGGCGGCACGCAACCCACTGGACCCGGGGGTCGGTTGAGGCGGGCCAATTTCCTTTTCCGCTCACCGGATCTCAAGCACTGGGAATATCTGCATCCCTTTGTCGACGACGAACTCTTTACCGACCTTGGCGACGACGGAGCGTGCCCTTATTTCTGGCCGATCGGCGATAAGCACATCTTGCTCTTCTTCAGTCATATGCGTGGCGGTCGTTATCTGCTCGGAGACTATGATCAGCAGCGGGACAAGCTGGTCGCCACCGACTATGGGCTCTTCAATTTCGGTTCCGCCTGGCCTGGTGGGGTCCACGCGCCATCGGCGACACCCGATGGGCGGGGCGGGATCATCGCGATATTCAATGTGAATTGGGGATTGCCGTTGCCGGGATGGACCCGGGAAGAGCGGGAAATTCAGCATTTCGGCTGTTGGGAGGGCCAGCAGATCATGAGCTTGCCCCGGCGCCTCAGCTTAAGCGAGGCAGGGGCTTTGCAGGTGGAGCCTGCAGGTGATATCGAATCGTTGCGGGGTCGCCATCAGCGGCTCACCGACTGCATGTTACGCGCCAATAGAGAAACCGTGCTCGATGAGATCGGAGGCACTGCGATCGAACTCGAGCTGAGAATCGACACCGCCGGTGCGCCGATGGTTGCGCTCGACGTGTTGCGCTCCCCCGACCGGCAGGAATACACCCGGATTGCGTTTTACCGCAATCGCGGTCTCAAGCCAGTCGTGCCCGGGGTTCAATCGAGCACGCCGCCCAACGGTGATGGCACCCAGAGTCTGATCGCGATCGATTCCTCCTGTGCTTCGATCCTGCCCGACGCCCGATCGCGTCCACCTGAAATTGCACCGGTCTTTCTCGAATCAGACGAAGATCTCGAATTGCGGGTTTTTGTGGACAGGAGCATTGTCGAGGTCTTCGTCAACGGGAGACAATGTCTCGCCATACGCGTTTACCCGGGGCGCGAGGACAGTATCGGCGTGTCGTTGCTGAGCCAGGGTCGGGATGCGCGGCTCATCGCTCTGGACGCCTGGTCGATGCAGGATATTTATTCGTCGGGATGAGAACGGATCTCTTGCTATGATCGGACGAGAGCTTTTGCGTTGCTGCAGATTAACCAGATGTGGTTATTCAACCTGCAGATCGAGACAGAGGAGCTCTTCTTCGTTGCGTAAATAGAGCCGGCCGTCTACCAGGGTCGGTGAGGTCCAGCACTTGCCCTCCAGGATCTGGACCAACTCCTTTTCCCGGTACTCCAGGGGCGTTGCCTCGACCAGCGCTAATTCGCCTCCTTCTCCCAGGACGATCAGGTGGTTTCCAGCCAGAACCAGCGATCCCCGCTCGAAGCCACGGGTCTTCCACTTTTCTTCGCCACTGTCCACGTCAATGCATTTGAAGATCGAACTATCGAAGCCGTAGAGGTGATTCTCGTAGAGTATCGATGAATTGATCCAGTTCTTCATTCCACGACTTTGCCAGAGTTCCTCAATGCCCACGGAATCTTGCGCCATCTGCATCGCCAGCATCGCCGCTCCTTTATCGTAGGCAGCAGAGATATAAATTCTATCGTCGGGAATCAGGATCGGCGTAGTGATATTGATGGTGTCTTTCCAGGGATAGGTCCAGTAGATCTGGCCGTCGGCGGGTGCGACCGAGATCAGGTTTTTTTCGGTCAGGAAAAGTATTTGCCGCACGTCGTTGAAGGTGACCGGAATGGGCGAGGAGTAGGAGAGGCCATCGGAATAGGCGGTCCAGATGGTCTCTCCGCTCTGCTTATCAAGAGCGGCGATGGCATTGCCTTCCGTACCACCAACCGGCAGGAGTAAGAGGTTGCCCTCGATGAGTGGAGAAGCAGCGTAGCCCCAAGAAGGTATTTTGCTGCCAAAGCGCTCTTTTAGATCGATCGTCCATATCTGGCGTCCGTCTTTTTTATCGAGGGCATAAAGCCTGCCATTAGCGCTGACGGCATAGACCCGGTCGCCGTCGACCGTCGGCGTCGAGCGCGGCCCATTGCCGCGACTCTCGGTAAAGCTCGCATCGGCTCTCAGGCGCCAGACTTCGCCGCCGTCGCTCGCCCGCAGCGAGACTACGAACTCATCATCGCCTGCGGCGAACATGGTAAAGAGCTGACCCTGGGAAACGGTAATACTCGAGAAACCTTCTCCGAGGGGGGTTCGCCACAGCACGGTGGGGCCTTCCTGCGGCCAGGCGTCGAGTACGCCAGCATCTGGAGAAACTCCATCGCGGGTGGGACCACGCCAATGGGGCCAATCCGCCGCCCCGCCGAGCGAAGGGAAAAAGCCGTATAGCGTTGCCAATAAGAGGCTTTTAAATAGAATGATTCGCTCTTTGTTCGCCATGATGATCTGCTCCACGCGCTGGATTAATTGTGCTGGGCAAGAGCAAAGGCCGTGAGAGCTTGAAACGGCTCATCACGGCCCGCTTGAGATGGTGGGCAATCGCAGATTTGAACTGCGGACCTCCGGTATGTGAGACCGGCGCTCTAACCAACTGAGCTAATCGCCCCAAAGAGTCGGTGGTGGGCCGAGTAGATCGGGAATCTGTGACGATTGAATGAGGAGT
This sequence comes from uncultured Gemmatimonadaceae bacterium, assembly GCA_964520345.1. Classification (GTDB taxonomy): domain Bacteria; phylum Latescibacterota; class UBA2968; order UBA8231; family UBA8231. The sequence goes on from CAZFMY010000006.1 coordinate 102,069, forward strand.
TCCCGATCTGTACAACACAGGGTCATTCGGCCATTGCTGATCTAAGCTTTTACAGGGGTAGAAATATAGAGTTTGAGCAGGCATTTATCAAGTATTCTCCATATCCGGAATGTCTATGTCTTCTGAACGGGTTGCCGCTTCTGAGCAATCGCCAGCGGATTGACCCGTCCGGATCGCGATATATTCTCCTAGGCCGGTTCCGTGGTTCGCCATCCTCCATATATTATTTCTGTCGTCTAACGATGGAGGAGTTCAATGCACCCAGAAATATATGGACAGACCTTGGACCCGTTGCGGCATGTGCTGAGGCATCATCGTTTGTACCAAACGCTCCGGTCCATGGACGATATTCGTCTATTTATGCAATACCACGTTTTTGCAGTATGGGATTTCATGTCGCTCTTGAAGTCGCTGCAGGCAAACCTGACCTGTGTCGCTGTTCCCTGGACGCCGAGCGACAACGCGGTCGCCGTGCGGCTGGTCAACGAAGTGGTTTGTGGCGAAGAGAGCGATATAGACCTAGAGGGCAATCCCAAGAGCCATTTTGCAATGTACGTCGAGGCAATGGAGCAGGTGGGTGCGGATACCTCGATCGTTGTCGATTTTATCCAGCGAATCAATGCGGGTACTGGCGTGGATGAAGCGCTGACGGACGCCGATTTGAATGAGCCGATAAGGTCCTTTGTCGCTTTTACGTTTTCCGTGATCGAAACGCGAAAAATGCACCTCATTGCTTCTGCGTTCACCTTCGGTCGCGAGGAGGTGATCCCCGATATGTTCCTGGAAATCCTAAAACATTCGGATGCCGACAACGTTCGTTACGATAAACTCGTATACTACCTGAAGCGACATGTCGAATTGGATGGCGATGAACACGGTCCTCTGGCCTTGAAAATGGTTTCCGAACTCTGCGGCGAGGATGAGGTGCGCTGGCGCGAAGCACTGGTCATCGCTGAGCAGTCGCTGCGCCAGCGGATTGCGTTCTGGGACGCTATTAGCCGACAAATCGAAATCGATCGATCCAGGGTGGTGCACTGCGCCGGATAGATTCCCAAAAAGCGGGAAAAGAGCGGTCGATTGCACAAAAAAGCGGCTGCGACACCAAGATGGCGATCCGCAACCGCTTAAAGGCCGATGTATATGATGGTGGGCCCACCAGGACTCGAACCTGGGACCTACGGATTATGAGTCCGCTGCTCTAACCAACTGAGCTATAGGCCCGTCTGACAAGGGCAAAATCTAGGACTTTTCTCGAAGGGGTCAAGAGTTTTGTTCGGCGGCGAAGGCCTGGCGTTGCTGGTTGAGTTCGGCGATCTCGGAGCTGATGCGCGCAACCTCGCCGTCGTCTCGTTGGTCGACTGCCAGGGCCAGGGCCTGTCGCGCGGCGGCGATGCGGGTCTGGAGCGAGCTCTTTTGAAAATGGAGTACGTAATCGCGCCATTGCCGTTCGACCTGTTCTTCGTCGAATCCCTGTACCGCGCATTGGGTGACCAGTCGAGAGAGTGCGTCGTCCTCTAACTCGTTGATGATCATTCCGAGGTCGATGGACCGACCTTGGGCCTGGCGCTCAAAGAGCAGGCGGCAGAGCGCCTGGGTGCGGGTGTCTCCCAGTGCCTCGGGGGGCAATTGCCCGGCGGTATCGGCGATGTAGTGCGGGAAGTTGAGCAAGAGGCCGATGAATTCGAGTTCGTGGCGCGGTGGATCGGGTACGGCTGGTTGTGCTGACTCGTCTCCTGTTCTGCGAGGCGCGCGTTGCTGCTGCACCGAAGCTTGCAACTCCTGGCGCAGGGCTTGCTCATCGACCGACAGGCGTTGGGCGACTTCGCGCAGCAGCAGGTCGCGGCGGACCGCGTCGCGGATCTTGGCCAGCAGTGGTCGCAGGGTTGCGACGGCGCGGGATTTACCCTCAACACTGCTAAGGTCGTGCCGAAGGGCGAGTTGTTCGAGATAGAAGTCGAGTACCGACTGGGCCCTCTCGGTTCGTTCGAGCAATGCATCGGAGCCGTGTTCCTGGACGAAGGTATCGGGATCGTGTTCGGGGGGCAGCGAGACGACGCGGGCGTCGAGGTCGGTGCCCAGCAGTATTTCAAGTCCGCGCATGGCAGCGGTGGAACCGGCTGCGTCTCCATCGAAGAGGAGCACGACCTGATGGGCATAGCGGGCTAGTAGGCGGGCGTGGTCCTCGGTCAGGGCTGTTCCGGAGGTAGCAGCAACGTGCTGGATGCCGGCTTGCACCAGGCTGATGAGATCCATATATCCTTCGACGACCAGTACGCAGTCCTGTCGACGGACGGCGTCACGGGTGTCGGAAAGGCCATAGAGCACCCGACCCTTGTGATAGATCGCCGTTTCGGGCGAGTTGAGATATTTGGGTTCTGCATCGGGTTGGAGGGCGCGGGCACCGAAGGCGATAGTGCGGTTGGAGAGATTGGCGATGGGAAAGGTCACCCGGTCGCGGAAACGGTCGTAGTACCCGCCGCCGTTTTGGCGCGGTAGCGCCAAGCCCGATTGCTCCATGACTTGGGGGTTCAAGCTTCGGCGGCCCGCTACTTTGAGCAGCCCATCCCAGTTGGAGGGGGCGTAGCCTAGGCCAAAGCGCTCGATGGTTTCACTGGTCAGGCGGCGGGCCTGCAAATACTCGCGGGCGGCGGCGCCGGAATCATCGTTGAGCAGCATGTGGTGGAAATATTTGTACGCCAGGTCGTTGGCCCGGTAGATCAAATCGGCCGCCTCGGTTTCATCGCGAGATGAACCTGAGCGCTCGGGCAGGCTGATGCCGGTTCGTTCGGAGAGGTACTTGACCGCCTCAACGAAGGTGACGCGGTCGACCTCCTGAATAAACCTGAAGACATTGCCTCCGACTCCACAGCCGAAACAATGGTAGATCTGGCGGTCGGGGTTTACGCTGAAAGAAGGAGATTTTTCGTCGTGAAAAGGGCAGAGACCAAAGAAATTGCGACCCTTCTTGCCAAGTTGGACGTGTTCGGAAACCACGTCGACGATATCGGCGGCATCGCGGATGCGTTCAAGGATCTCTTCGGGTATGAGTGGCATTGCTAGGTGGCGTACTTTTTTATATACTTTGTCTGAATCTTTGCCCAAAAATATCTCGGTTTTGCAGCCGGGTCAAGGAAGCGGGCGCGAAATTGGGGATTCAGGGTCATCCCTGGTATAACACTTAAGTGTCTGTTTATTAATGATTAAAAAACGTAAATGCACTTTGCCGGCAGCGATATAAATGACTGTATATAATTCTTGCTTCGGACAGAGGGACTTCTATATATTTCAATATTGTGGCTTATCGTGAAATTTTTGATCAAATTTTCCGGGCACAACCTCTCTAACCCGAAAGGGGATTCCAGGAGATTTACTGCTTTGGGGGCAGTGGCTGTAGCCAGTCGTTGTCTTCTGGAGTGGAAAGGGGGTCTTTCGGCATAAGAACAAAAAGAAATTGCTTGACTCTGAGCTATATTATTATAAATTAACCTCAATTCTCTCCCTTAATTTTGAAGTTAAACGGTACAACAGACATTTTTAGACTCAGTCGCGGCCTCTGCTAGGGGCCCCAATCAAGGGCCGACTATTTCCGCAATGTGCAGGGGATAGCATCGAGCATTGATGAGGAGGATATCGGATATGTCGAGAGGTAGAAAACGTTTCATTACAAGCTTGACTCTGTTGGGGTTAAGTGTTTTCCTGTGTGCGAGTCCGGCTGCAGAGGCGCTGACGGTAAGCTCTCAGATGGCTGCAGGCTTGGATGATCGCGCTCCCGGTCCCGTCGGCGAAGTAAATGCCGAACTCAATCTGGATGGGACCAGCGTCAGCATTTCCTGGACTTTGGCGGACGATGATTTTGTGCGCCAGGCACCGGCTGGTGGCGATTTCACATCTGGCGGTGTCTTCATTAACGTCAACGATGTGGAGAGCTACGGGATCTGGCGGCAGACTGTCGGATTTGGAGATCCTGAACTGATTGACGAAGTCGATGCGGGTGAAACATCCTACGTCGATGAGACGGTGATAACCGGCGAAACCTATACCTATTTGGTTACGGCCGCCGATGGCTCGGGCAATCAGAGCGATGCCGTCGAGTCTGGCCAGGTCAATCTGGGGCCGCCGCCGACTGCTGAGGTCGAGGCGCCCGAGGAGACCGAGTCGGCCCAGTACGTGCAAATGACCTTTGAGGCCGAACTGGATGTCGACGACGAAGAGGCCGTCGAAGACTTTGCGAGTGCATTCATTGCCGAATTGGCCCTTTTGCTCGGTATCGATCCCAGCCAGATCACCATTACGAGCATCACTCAGGGCAGCGTGATCGTCGAGTTCACTATTGAAGGTGATGATGCGGTTGAAGCCCAGCAGGAACTGGAGGAGCTGGTCACTGAAGATCCCGAAGTCTTGGCAGAGGTCGCTGGTACCGCTACCGAATACGGGGCGATCACCGTCAGCGAACTGGATATGGGAGATGCGGAGATCGACGGTGAACTGACCGAATCGTTTGGCTACACGAATAACCCTGAGGATCCCGACGCCACGCTGATTATTGCGGCCGAGATCGAAGGAGATGGTTTCTCCATTGATACAGAGTCGCTGATTCTGGCCGCCGATGAGAGCGGATCTATTGGCGTGACTTTCTCTGCTGCCGACGTGGGCAATCTCGAAGGTACCTACGAAGGTGTGCTGACCATAGAAACCAATGATGCCGCAAACCGCGTCACGGTGGTTGGTCTAAGTGCGACGATTTCCGAAGGACTCGTGGTCGGCGATATCGTGGTCAGCGGTGCTTTCAATTTCGCCAGCGTGGCGATAGGCTCTACCAAAGAGCTCGCGTTGACGCTCGCCAATGACGGCGATCTGGATCTTTTCGGGGCCATTGCCTTCGAGGGCGATCCGGTATTCTCCGCTGTCGGCAGTGACGAGGACGGCAATGTCGTTCAAATCACCGAAGTAGATTTCAGCCTGACGGGCGGTGAGGAGATCGATATCACCGTGACCTTCGAGCCGATTGCGGCCGAGTCCTACAGTGGCACTATTGTGATCACCAGTGACGACGAGGACGAGCCCGAGATCACCGTCGAACTTTCCGGTGCCGGTTTTGATGCGGAGGAAGTCTTGGTTTTGCAAGATGACGAGGGCAACACCATCCTCGGCGACTTCGATGGCAATGCTGATGTCAACTTCGACGACTTTTTCATCTTCGCTGATAACTTCGGTCAAGAAGACTTCAATGAGGCTACCGATTTGGATAGCAGTGGTGCGGTCAACTTCGACGACTTTTTCATCTTCGCCGATAACTTCGGTAAGTCCGGTACGTACGTCGGTGTTGTTGTCAGCGCTGATGAAGAGGATTCGGACGACGCCTGAGCAGTCTTGTAGTTTCGCTTCTTAGTTAGAGCGCGGTGCCCTTATGGGCACCGCGCTTTTTTTGGTATGTTAAATATTGCTTGACCTGGGCCAAGCAATCAGATTAGATTTATAACCCGCTCCTATATGCAGTACTCCCGACTTTTACCACAAGGGGGGTTATTATGAAAAGACAGATCCTTCTCGGTGTGCTGGTTGTTTTCAGTGCTCTCGCTGCGCACGGGCAATCGGCTATTACCTCCGAGCCCGTAGCCGCTGTTGATAATATTCCACCGGCGCCGGTAACGGACTTGGAAGCACTGGTCGCCACCGATGACAATATCCGGACTGTGGCTTTGACCTGGACGCTCTCGGTGGATGACGGGCGCTCCTTTTCGACCTTTGGCAACCAGATCGTGCCGGTCGGCGACGTCCGCGGCTATCGCGTCTATCGCCGGCAGGGAGATGGAGGGGAAGAACTGATCGCTTCTTTGGGGATCGGGGTTTCCGAATTCGTCGATCGCGCAGTCCTCGATGGGGTTTCCTATATCTATGATGTGAGGCCGTTCGACTCAGACAATGAAAGCCATATCGATGTGATTCCTGGCTCCGATTCGGATCTGGCCCGGATCGTGCTGGTCGACGGGGCTCCCGATGTCGAGGTGGAGACCAGAATCGAGGGCGAGCTAGTATTGGATAGTAATCTCGATCTCGAGAATCAAGGAGAGGTGGATATTTTCGTCGATGAATTTATCCGCCAATTGGCCGAAGCGCTTGATATTGATCCGAGCCGAATTATCATCACCGACCTCAAGCCAGGCAGCGTTGTGGTTTCGTTCCAGATCGTCGATGCTGCGGTTTCTGCTGAGGACGAGCCGACTCCGACAGAGGCGCTGGTTGCACTCAAGCAGTTAGTACAGGAAGACCAGGATATCTTTCCTAGCTTAGCGCCGGTTTTGACTTTCGTCGATCTCTCGTCGACAGTACTGGTACCGGTGTCTGCGACACCCGTCGATGCAAGTGGTAATGAAATTGTCGGCTGGTTTACGCGCGAGGGCGATAGTGTCGACTTCGACGATTTCTTCCTCTTCGCCGATCACTTCGGTAAAGGGCAAGGCGATGACGGTTTTGATGCGATCTTCGATATCGTGCCTAATGGCATGATCGATTTCGATGATTTTTTTCGTTTCGCCGACGATTTTGGCAAGGTGGTAGCCAACGCTGCTCTAATACAGGGTTAGGGACTGAAGGTTGTGTTGAATGGTTTAGTTTCGGAAACCCCGTTCTCTGAGCGGGGTTTCTCTTATTAACGGCAATAATCCTTGACAAACTGAGGATTTCTCTCTACGTTCTGGTTCAGCTTTACTACCTGCTCCGGTTGTACATTCCCTTTTTCCCAAGCAGATGGCCCAGACCGAAGGGCTATATTGATTTACGAGTACCGGCGGTTTATCCGGTTTTAAATTCCACTCGCGTATTAAGCCTTATTATCTCACGACAACCCTCCTCCAATATTTAAAATATTTATTTAAGGCGTGTTGTTACGGTTGGGTTCCGGTGGTTTGGTTTCTTCCCCGTGTTCCGACATTTTTTAGAATAGCTCCGGGTGTTTTTATCGCTCATATTGAGTTCGGAAGTCCGTAATTGAGGTCCTCCTCACCTTAACCACAAGAAAGGTTGCAAGGAAGAGATGCCGCCTGCGAACAAAACACAGAAGATGAATATCGTCGAGCTCCAGCGGATGAATATCCTCGACCTGCAGGAGTTGGCCAAGAAACTCGAAGTGGTGAACTTCACTGCCTTGCGCAAGCAGGAGTTGATCTTTGCAATCCTCAAACACCAGACCGAGCGTAGTGGGCTGATTTTTGCCCAGGGTACTTTAGAGGTCCTGGAGGAGGGATTTGGTTTTCTGCGTTCGCCAAGTTATAACTATTTGCCTGGACCCGATGATATCTATGTCTCTCACTCGCAGATCAAACGATTCAGTCTGCGCACCGGAGATACGATATCGGGCCAAATTCGTCCGCCGAAAAACGATGAGAAATACTTTGCACTGCTGCGAGTTGAGGCGATCAACTTCGACGACCCGGAAGTCACCAAGAACAAGACGATTTTTGAGAACCTGACGGCATTACATCCGACGGACCGCTTCAAGCTGGAGCACAATCCCAAAGATATGACTACGCGGATTCTCGATTTGCTTTCGCCGATTGGCAAGGGGCAGCGCGGCCTGATTGTGGCGCCGCCCTTTACGGGTAAGACAATGCTCTTACAGAAGGTAGCCAATGCACTGACGACTAACCATCCCGAGGCGATTCTCATCGTGTTGCTGATCGATGAGCGTCCCGAAGAAGTCACCGATATGCTGCGTTCGGTAGATGGCGAAGTCGTCAGTTCCACCTTTGATGAGCCGGCTACTCGACACGTTCAGGTAGCGGAGATGGTGATCGAAAAAGCCCGGCGTCTGGTCGAGCATAAGCGGGATGTGGTCGTCCTGCTCGACAGTATCACCCGTTTGGCGAGAGCGTATAATACGGTGACGCCACATTCGGGTCGAATTCTCACCGGTGGTGTCGATTCGACGGCCTTGCAGTGGCCAAGACGCTTTTTTGCGGCTGCTCGAAATCTGGAGGAAGGCGGCAGTCTCTCGATCGTTGCCACGGCTCTGGTCGAGACCGGCAGTCGCATGGACGAGGTGATTTTCGAAGAATTTAAAGGTACTGGTAATATGCAGGTGCAGCTCGACCGCCGTTTGAGTAATCGCCGCGTTTATCCAGCAGTTGACGTGACGGCGACCAGCACCCGAAAAGAGGAGTTGCTGCTTAGCGAGTTCGAGTTGAATCGCTCGTGGGTGTTGCGGCGGATTCTCAACCAGATGGGAGTTATCGAGGGCATGGAATTCCTGCAGGAACGCATGCAGGGCACCGAGTCTAACGAAGAATTCCTCAAGGCGATGAATGACTAGCAAGTCTTGCTTTTTTCGGACCTTGTCCTATTTTAGTTAGCTCTTACACAAGAACTTCACTTCGTAGAGGAGTGCAAAGGTGAAAGCGGATACCCATCCCGAGTACCAAACGGTTATCTTCCTCGACACGAGTTGCGATCACAAGGTTTTATCGCGCTCGACCATTAAGTCTGAAGAGATGATGGAGTGGGAAGATGGCAATTCCTATCCAGTGATCCGGGTCGAAATCAGCTCGGCTTCGCATCCCTTCTATACGGGCAAGCGCCAACAGATCATGGATCGAGGCGGGCGTATCGAACAGTTCAATCGGCGCTATGGCACCAGTGATGAGGCACCCGAGGCCGGCGAAGAGTCGGCATCTGCAGGTGAAGAGGAAAAAGCTCCCGAAGCCCAGGTTTAGCTATACTCATTCGGTTATAAGGTGGTAGGATCCCCTCTCGGGGAGGTCTTATCGCCTTTTTCTTGTACGAGAAGCGATGGACAGGGAAGAGCTCACCAAAGATTTGCCAGTTGGCGGTCAGGCCGTTATCGAAGGGGTCATGATGCGCGTGCCTGGCAAGATCGTCACTGCTGTGCGGGCGGCCAATCGAGAAATCGTGGTGCGCGAGGAGGAATATGAATCACTCGCGCGGCGCCACCGTCTTTTGGGTCTTCCCGTATTACGCGGCGCCATTTCTTTTTTTGAGATGATGCTCATTGGTATCAAGGCGCTCAATTTTTCGGCTGATGTTGCGATCCAGCAAAGTGAAGAAGGAACAGATCCCGAGCCGGCCGTAGCGGATCAGGGTGGGCGCCCAGACTTGGATGTGGATGGGCAGCAGGAGAGCTGGAAGGATCGTTTGGCGCTGGGCGCAACGCTGGTTTTTTCCTTGGGATTGGGGATTGGTTTGTTCTTCTTCTTGCCGCTCCTCTTCGCCCAGTTTCTTGGTTTTGAGGAGAACGCCCTGGAATTCAACCTGGTCGCTGGTCTGGTGCGGTCGACCTTGTTGATTCTCTATTTGTGGATCATTGGCCGTTGGAGTGAGATCCAGCGAGTTTTTCAATATCACGGAGCCGAGCACAAGAGCATCTTCACCCTGGAGGCCGGAGCCGAACTGACGGTAGATCGAGCGCGGACCTTCGGTCGTTTGCACCCTCGTTGCGGCACCAGCTTCATGCTGATCGTGGCGCTATTTTCAATTCTGGTTTTTGCCTGTGCCGACTCGCTTTTCGTTGTAGTCTTCGGGCATACCCAGAGTCTCGTGGAGCGCTTTGCGACCCATTTTTCAGTGCTGCCATTTGTCGCCGGTACCAGTTTTGAACTGCTCAAGCTCTCGGGTCGGAAGCGCAACTACCTGCTGACTCGGGTGTTGATCGCTCCGGGGCTCTGGCTGCAGCGGATCACCACGCGCGAGCCCGACGACGACCAGTTGGAAGTCGCGCTGGTTGCATTGCGACGTGCTCTGGGCGAGGAGGCTCGGGTTGTTTAGATCGGGGAATTTATCGTGCTGGATAAATTGAGTGAATACGAAGCGCGCTACGAGGAACTGAGCGCGCAAATGTCTGACCCGGCAATAAGCCAGAATCCGACCCAGTATCAGAAGTTAGCGCGCGAATTGGGTGATTTACAGGATCTGGTAAACCTTACGGGCTTGTATCGCGAAGCGCGGGGACAGCTGAGTGAAGCCGAAGAAATCATTGCCGATGGCAGCGATGCGGAGTTGGTCGAACTGGCGATGGTTGAGCGCGATGAGCTAGCAGCAGAAGTGTTGCGGATGGAAGAAGAGTGCAAAGTGCTTCTGATTCCCAAGGACCCCAACGACGGCCGCAATGCCATCGTTGAGATTCGCGCGGGAGCCGGAGGGGACGAGGCGGGGCTCTTTGCCAGCGACCTCTTCCGCATGTACCATCGCTTCGCCGAACGCAAGAGCTTGAAGACCGAGGAGCTTTCCTCGAGTCAGAATCCAGCGGGCGGTTTTAAAGAAGCGGTATTCGTAGTTTCGGGTAAGGGGGCCTTTGGGCAACTCAAATTCGAGAGCGGGGTTCACCGCGTTCAGCGGGTGCCTAAAACCGAGGCCTCGGGTCGGATCCATACCTCGGCCGCTTCGGTGGCGGTGCTGCCCGAAGCCGAGGAGGTAGAGGTAGAGATTGCGCCTGAGGATTTGAAAATCGAAGTCTACCGCTCCAGCGGACCCGGCGGTCAGAGTGTGAACACCACCGACTCGGCAGTGAAGATTACCCATGAACCTACCGGGATTGTCGTTTCCTGCCAGGATGAGAAGTCGCAACTAAAAAACAAGAACAAAGCCTTGAAAATTTTGCGCGCTCGTCTCTACGACAAGTTTCAGGCCGAACAGAAGGCCGAGCGCGATGCCACTCGTGCAGGTCAGATCGGCACGGGCGACCGCAGTGCTAAAATCCGCACCTACAATTTCCCACAAGGACGGGTTACCGACCATCGGATTGGTTTGTCTCTTTATCGTCTCGAGGAGATCCTCGACGGTGATTTCGGCGATTTCATAGAGCAACTGGCTCTGGCTTCTCAGGAGGATGCGCTCGCTGCGGTGGGTGCGACCTCGAAGTCTGCATAGCGCGCAGCGCATGCCGCTGCACGCCGACGAATCGCAGCCGATGGGCCAGCGCACTTGGAAGCTACTCGAAATCCTCGATGAGACAAGCCGTTTTTTCGAGTCGAGGGAGTTTAGAAATCCGCGTTTGCAGGCCGAACTCTTATTAGCTTCAGTACTCGATCTTGGCCGTCTTGAACTCTATCTACAATTCGAGCGCCTCCTGGAAACCGACGAAGTCGATACCTACCGGGAATACGTGCGTCAACGGCTAGAGCACGTACCCGTGCAGTACATCGTCGGCGCAGCTGCTTTTCGCCATCTCGAATTGAGCGTAACTCCCGATGTGTTGATTCCGCGTCCCGAGACCGAAGTGCTGGTCGATGTGGCGCTGGAGTACCTGCCGGGGGGTGGGCGGGTGCTCGATCTGTGCTGCGGTTCGGGGGCGATTGCCCTGGCGTTGGCGCAGGAAGCCGATGGGACTCAGGTCGTGGGCGTAGATATATCGGAAGCCGCCTTAGGTGTGGCCAGAACCAATGGTGAGCGCTGTGGGCTGGAGGGGCTTGTCGAGTGGCGCTGTGGGGACCTCTTTGCTCCGCTGGACGGCGTTGAGCCTTTTGATATCATCGTTTCCAATCCGCCTTATGTGTGTCGCGGCGACTGGCAGGATCTCGAGCCGGAGGTTCGCGACCACGAACCTCGTCTGGCGCTGGACGGAGGCGAGGACGGGCTGGACTACTATAGGCGAATAGTGGACGAGGGACCTGATTTTATCCGCTCGGGAGGTTATCTGCTGCTTGAGATCGGCGCTGGCCAAGATCCGGCCATCGAGTCTCTGATTGACCAGGCTGGACGTTTCGCCGAGGTTGAGATCAAATCCGATCTCAACGATATTCCCCGTATCGTCGTTGCTCGTATTCCCGCTGGGTAGAGATTTGGGCTATGGCCAAAAAAAATCGTCTCACCTATGTGTGCCAGTCCTGTGGTCAGAGTGCCGCGCGCTGGTTTGGTCGCTGTTCTGGCTGTGGCGAATGGAATACCTGTGTAGAGGAACGTCCGCAAGAGCCCGATAAACGCCGTGAACATCTGGCGGTACTGCCCCATTCCGAACTGCGGTCGATCACCGAAGTCGACGATCAGGACCACGAGCGGTTGCAGATTGGGATCTCCGAATTCGACCGGGTTTTAGGAGGGGGCATCATGCCTGGCTCGGTGGTTCTGGTTGGTGGTGACCCCGGAATCGGCAAATCGACGATTCTCCTGCAGATGGCCGGTCAGTTGGCGGCCGCTAATTTTCGCATAGCCTATATTTCCGCCGAGGAATCGGCAGCGCAAATCCGCCTGCGCGCTGGTCGTCTTGGGGCATTGTGCGAGGATTTGCAGGTGATGGCCGAGACCAATCTCGCGGCGATTCTCGAACAATTGAAATCTGCCGAGCCGGTAGCTGTGGTCATCGACTCGATCCAGACGATCTACATGCCCGAATTGGAGAGTGCGCCGGGCAGCGTGACTCAGGTCCGCGAATGCGCTGCGCGGCTGGTCTATCTGGCTAAGGAGAGTGGGATTCCGGTGTTTTTGGTCGGGCATGTGACCAAGGAAGGCACGGTGGCCGGGCCGCGGGTCCTGGAGCATCTGGTCGATACCGTGCTTTATTTAGAAGGGGAGCGCCACCATCACTTTCGGATCCTGCGCGCAGCCAAAAACCGATTCGGATCGACCAACGAGATCGGGATTTTCGAGATGCGGGATAGGGGATTGATCGAGGTCTCCAACCCTTCCGAGATCCTGCTCGCCGAGCGTGCTGAGGGGGTGTCGGGATCGGCTATCGTCTGCAGTATGGAAGGGACCCGGCCACTTCTGGTCGAGATTCAGGCACTGGTTTCACACTCGAGTTTTGGTTATCCGCAGCGGGTTGCTACCGGCATCGACGCCAAGCGTCTCTCGATCATTATCGCGGTACTTGAAAAACGCTGTGGTCACGATCTATCGGGTGAGGATATCTTCGTCAATGTCGTTGGAGGTATCCGCCTCGATGAGCCTTCGGTGGATATGGGAGTTGGGTTGGCGATCGTCTCGAGTTTTCGCAATAAGCCGATCAATGCACAGATGGTGGCGATTGGCGAGATCGGGTTGGGTGGGGAAATCCGGCCGGTCAACCAGATCGACCGGCGGGTGGCCGAGGCGCGGAGTCTGGGATTTGAGCGGTGTTTGGTCGCGCGGAGCAATCTGCAGGGGTGGAAGCGACCGGAGGGGATGGAAGTTGGGGGGGTGGGGGGAATGGAGGCGGCAGAGGAGTTGGCGTTTGGTGGGGGATAGCAGCAACTCCACTTAGAGGGTCTGAGCACTATCCATAGCAGCCGGTCCTGGCAGCAATCCCTGTATTAGTTGTCACTTCTTCGCAACATAGCTGATTCTTTTCGGTTATTTTTCCGATATAATAGGTCATTCCTTTTTATTTGTAAGTCAATTAAATAATTGAACTTACAGTGTAAATTATTTTTTGGCACGGCATTTGTTATCGATGTTTGGGGCAGGTTAATCAATTTTAATTAAAAAGTCTTGACACCTGAACATTAAAACAGTATATTTTTGTTCAGTTAACAAATGTTCAGATTTTTTTATTTGAAATCGGTGGGTTTTTCGGGCACTTCAAGGATATCAATCAGGAGGAGATCATGGCAGCGGGTAAAGCAAGGACCAGTGCCAATGGCAAACACCTTGGCGAGGATAAAGATCGGGCGATCGGTTTGGCCCTCGATCAGATCGAGCGGCAGTTCGGCAAGGGGGCGATCATGCGCTTGGGCGAGGCGGCGACCGTCGATACCGAGGTTATTTCCACTGGCGCGATCTCTCTGGATGCGGCTCTCGGAGTCGGTGGTGTGCCCAAGGGACGAGTCGTCGAACTCTTCGGACCCGAAGCGGCAGGCAAGACCATGCTGGCTCTGCACATCGTTTCCGAGGCCCAGCGTTCGGGGGGAGTGGCGGCCTTTATCGATGCCGAGCATGCATTGGATGTGAGTTTTGCGCGCAAGCTGGGTGTAGATATAGATGATTTACTGGTTTCCCAGCCGGATTCGGGCGAAGAAGCTTTGGAGATTGCCGATACGCTGGTGCGCAGCGGCGCCATAGATCTTATCGTGGTCGATTCGGTCGCGGCTCTGGTGCCCAAGGCCGAGCTCGAAGGTGATATGGGTGATTCCCACGTCGGTCTTCAGGCGCGGCTAATGTCCCAGGCTTTGCGCAAACTCACGGGGTCGGTACAGAAGTCGGGATCTACAGTGATCTTTATCAATCAATTGCGGATGAAGATCGGTGTGATGTTCGGCAGTCCAGAGACCACCACTGGCGGTCGGGCGCTAAATTTCTACTCTTCGGTGCGTCTCGATATCCGCGGTATAGGCGCGATCAAGGACGGTGATCAGGTCATCGGTCGGCGCACCCGGGTCAAGGTCGTCAAGAACAAAGTCGCACCGCCTTTTCGCGAGGCCGAGTTCGACATCATGTTCCGTGGCGATGAGGTAGGCATATCGCGCGAGGGCGACCTTTTGGATCTGGGGGTCGATAGCGGTTCGGTCGAAAAGAGCGGTACCTGGTTCTCCTATGCCGGGGAGCGCCTGGGCCAGGGGCGGGAGAATGCACGGGTCTTCCTGCGCGATAACCACGAGGTCCGTACTCGTCTCGAGACGGAGGTGCGTCAGGCGCTCAATCTGAGGGTTGAACTTGCAGAGTCACCTGGCGAAAATCACGAAGAGGTAGAGGCTGAATTGGTGTAAATTCTAAGATTTGCGGGTCGAGGCGCGAAAGTCGTTGGAGTTGCCCCACGCTCTCTTGAAATCGGCTGGTGCGCCTTGATCCCGCGTTTACTTCTCCCCTGTGAAAAGGGCGTAAAAGGAAGGTAGAATATGCAGATGCAGACTGCCGGACTGAACCCTATTTCCGCTTCACTGCGGACGGACATTACCCTGGCTCGTTCCTGGGCTGATCTGGAGGAGTTGTGTGAGCAGATCGATGACACCTATAGTCGCGGCGATATCGATCTGGCTGGCGCCGAAGAGTTAAGCGTATTGGCTGCTGCCGCTGCGTCTATCGTACCCGAGGCACCTCTAAGACCAACGAAAGTATTCGTCGATGGCGAGGCGTCTTGTCCGCACTGTGGTGCGGTGGCATGGTGGCAGAGTGATTCCCAGATCGCCGATCGGCCTTCTATGGAGAAGTTGGGTAGCCGCCAGGCGGCCTGACGGACTGCGTTATCTTATCTGCAGATTAGCGCTGGGGCATTTTGCTCCAGCGCTTTTTTTGTCGATCTGCGATGCTCTCATTTCCCCTAAGTTATTATTGACTCTGCTCTGTAAAATTCGAGGAGGCGAGTCGATCGAGGACGGAGTAAGGGCTCGTTTGCGGGTCGATCTGCGAACGCCTTTGATTCCTGCCGCACTTTTTCTCCCGTGCCGTTTTTGGGGGAGGTCAGGTCGTCCTCGGGATGGCGACTGATGCTGGAAAAAGTCCCGCAAAAGCTGTATACTCAAGAGCATGACTCCCATTAGCAGGTGATTCCAGCTTGAAAATACTGATCGATAGCCGGCAACTAGAGCAGCGTATCGGCGAGTTGGCGCGGGAAATAGCCGCTGCCTACCCTGTGTCACCCCCGCTCTTCGTCGGTATTCTAAATGGAGCGGCCCAGTTTATGATGGCGTTGATCGGCCATCTGCCCGAGAAGGTTCTGGAAAGACTGGAGTACGACTTCGTCGATGTCTCGAGCTATCAGGGCAAAGAAAGTACTGGGCAGGTCAAGCTGACTAAGGATCTGTCTACGAAAGTTGCGGGGCGAGACATTTTATTAGTTGACGGGATTATCGATACGGGTCGTTCCCTGGATTTCGTTCGGTCTATGATTGGGGCCAGGTGCCCTCTTTCGCTCAAAGTATGTACCCTCTTAAATAAGAGCGCCCGTAGAGAATTTGCGGTCCAGGTCGATTATTGCGGTTTTGAAATTGAGGATCTCTTTGTCGTGGGTTATGGTATGGACTATGATCAGCGCTATCGCGCTCTGCGCCATATTGCTGTAATTGAGTAAAGCTGGAGGATACTGATCCGGAAGAGTTCGTAGTTAACTATGGTTTCGCGTGCGATTTCAACCGGGTCGGGGGTACATTTCTCAAGCGGATCGAGGATTTGAACGAGATTGAGGGTATTGATATCGATCTCGGTATTCTCGACGTTATAGATGGCGGTTTTCTGGTGATCTGCAGTTCGTGGTCGGTAGCAGGAGACAGTATAGATATAGACTTAGAGAGTTGGGAAATCGAGGTTTCCGGCACGCTGCCGATTGTCGGCACGAAGTCGGTGTCGGTGCACGAAGAGGGATTGGTCGGCAGAACCGGGTCGGTTATCGCTGTCGGATAGATGATGAGGGGTTGATTTTTAACGGCAATTCACTGATGCTGGGCCATGGTATAGACGAAACGACGCCGGGTCTGGACTCACTGGTCGTTGAGGTGCTGCGGCTGGTCTCCGATTTTGCAATCGAAGGACTCAGTACCCGTGATGAAGATGAATTCACCATGATTAAGATCGAGTAGTGATGGGTAATGTACGCGAGGTTAAAAAGGATTTTTTTTCTGTTAAACTCTTCTTCCTGATCCTGGGGGGGATTGCCGCTTACAACATCAACGACTGGTTGCGCGGCGAGCCGGAGTGGGAGGAGTTGAGCTACGACTCGGGAGGATTCGTGGCACAGACGGCTGGTAAGCCCGATCTGCGCAAGTTACGCGAGAAATTGGCCTTCGGAGAGGTCGAATTCCAATTTTTGATGTTTGAGCGCGGTGAGATACAGTACGCGATCACCTATGGCGAGATACCGGAATCTATCTCTGCCGATAGTGCTATCGCTGCCAATCGGGATGCGATATTGAGGAAGGTTGAAGGGAAGATTCTCGATGAGGAGGATGTCGTTCTAGGGGGACACCCCGCCAGGAAGATACGTATTCAAGCCGCAGATGAGAGTCTGATGCGGGTGCAGAGTACGCAGGTGGGGCAGCGGCTCTACAGCCTGATGGCGGCCGGTGCGCCCTATTTGTTCAATGATAATCCCGAGCTTCTGCGGTTCTTTTCCTCGTTTCGTCTCGTCGAACCTTGAATGTCGCGCTGGGGAATGCTTTTTCTTTCTGCTTGAATCTCCCCACTTAAGCACCTAAGTTATGGCTGGTGGGATCTCATAAATTGACGTTTAGTTTAGATGGATTCTTGACGCATGGAAAAAAGCAAAACGCTGCTCCAGTCACTCAGGAAGATTCCGATTTTCAATGGGCTAGCTCCAAGCCAAATCCAGAAGATCTTAAACTCATGCCAGTCCAGAGTGTGTGACGTAGGTGAAATTGTCTGTGCTCGTGGTACCGAGAGCGATGAGATGTATATTCTCATTGCGGGCGAGTTGGGGGTCAAAGGAGAGGACGATATACGGTTGGCGACGTTGCAGCCGATTACGATAGTGGGCGAGATGGGTATGTTTAATCGCCAGCGCCGTTCGGCCTCGGTCGAAGCGCTCAAGCCTAGCAAGGTGTTGATGATCGAGCGCGGACCTTTTGAGACGATGTTGCGTTTGGATCAGACGATGCGCATGAGCATCTACCAGAATATCGTCTCTATCCTTTCGACCAAGATTATCAACGACAATAATCGGGCGCGCACCTACATGCTCGACCATATGCGTTCGGAGAAAGAGCAGAGGGTGTTGAGCAAAAAACTGGACGCAGCGGTGGCCCTTCTGGAGGAGGTGTCTGGGAAGGGTGCGGAGGAAATCCAGACCCTCATAAACGCGCGCGTTGAGGACGAGAAATTGCGGATACTGATTGTCGATGACGAGCCGGCGATGAGGGAATTGGTCAAGGCTGCGCTCACCGCTTACGAGGTCGCTGAAGCGGGCAATGGCGAGGAAGCGTTGATCGAGATTCGCAAGGCCAGACCCGACCTGGTCGTCGCCGATATCCAAATGCCGCAGATGGATGGTTTCGCTCTGGCCAGGCATATGAAAGAGGAATTCCCCCAGTTGCCGGTACTCGCTCTTTCTGGCCATGTGGATGCCGATGATATCGAGGGGCACAACTTCGTCGGCTTTCTCGAAAAGCCGATGCGGATAGACGATTTCCAGGCGATGATCGAGGGCACCCTGAGCAAGGCGAGCTAAACGGTACAGAAAAACGGATGGTGGGCCCCGGAGAGTTTTGCTCCCCGGGGCCTTTTTTGTTGATTCAATATGGGGCTTGGAGCCGAAAACCTGAGCTACAAGCAGGCCTTGGTTGCGGAGTCGGCGCTCAGAGTTGCCCGCCGCTGGGCTGGTTTGGTACGGTGTAGTTTATGCGCACTTCGACCTGGTGCAGGATGCGCTCGGCGACCAGGGGCTCGAAGCATTGCTCAAGAACGACCTCGACTTTATTTGTTCCCTCTCTGAGGATCTCGGGTGGTATGTCGAAGTAGAACCAATAGTGCGTGTCGATGCGTTGTGGTAGCCCACCTCGAGCTGCTGTATAAGAGACGATTCCTCCGTAGAAATGCTCGTATCGGTTCGCAACGAGTGGTGTGTCGTTGAACGAGAAGTGCCAGCGATCTTCCGGGCAGCACTGGACGATCCGCAGCCCGAGAGTTGCCCCTCTCAGGGGTGCGTCTTGCAAGCGGTCGCCGACCATAAACGGAATCTCTATCGGGCATCCAGTGGTTAGCTCTGCAGGAAGGTGGCGTGGGCCAGTGGCGATCTCGGGTTCGCGGGGTGCGGGCAGGTAGTGCTTATCCTTGTAGGCGGAGATATCGGTATCGGCCATTTCGCGCAGGATCTGGTACTCGGCCGCCTGTGGGGGCCAAGCCAAATCCGATAGATAGAGCCCGTCTGCGCCCATCGCTGCGTAGTTGGCTGCCGCTGCCCGATACATCTCGATGGTCGGGTGGTAATAGCGGTCGTCGTAAGGCGCGCGGCCCAATTGCACGTAGAGTCCGGCTCCCGATTCTCGCGCTGCGCCAGCCAGCCAGCCGATGGGCATTTCAGCATCGAAGAGCATGCTCGGCGGGGTCGCGACAGCAAAGTCGATCAGTCCCTCGCCGAGCCAGGCGCGGAGGTCCATGCCCGCGTTGAGGTTGACGCTCTCAAGGGGATGTACGCGTGCGGAGAGCCAGAGGTGCTCGCCGCGTGCCTGCCCGATGCGATCGAGCAGGGCGCGGACCTCACGGACAAATTCGGTGAGCAGGGGAGTATGTTCGCGCACCGCTGATTTTTTGAAGAAGACGCGTACATACGGGTCCAGTTCCAGTCCATCGGCTCCATAGTGACCACAGACTTCCTCGATAATAGCCAGGCGTTCCTGGCGTACTTCCGGGCGGGCAAAGTCGGCGCATGTTGCAGCATGCGGGTTGTCGGGATCTTCCTCGCCGATCAGAATATCTGGATCCGTGCGCTTGAGGCGGCTGAGCATATAGCTGTTTTCGTCTAGAGCCGTGGTCGGGTCGTTCATACGCAGGCTGCAGAGCAAGCGTCGGCCTTTGGCGTGGGCGCGGTCAATGACAACGGCTAAAGGGTCGAGGCCTAGAGCCAGGGCTTCTTGCAGGTTTTGGGCTGCTCGCCACCACATTACCCCGCGGTTGTGTGCGTCTATCCCTTCGCCCCAGCGCTCGCCGACTTGCGATCCGTGCAGAAAGGTTTGGCCCGAGGCCAATCCATAGACCAGTGTATCGACTTCAGTGCCCAGTATCTCATCCACTGGTTGCTGCAATTGGTGAAGCGACATCGGTGGGTCGTAGCGGTAGAAGCTGTAGTGCCGGGCGTCGTTGTAGTAGATAAGTTTCGGTTTTTGCATAGGGTCCCCTATCGCGGTTGGTTTTCGCAGCAGGCACGGGCGTTTTGGTGCACTTTAGAGCGGCCCTGATCCGGAATCGTCAGCCTCGATGGCGGAGAGGGCTGCTGCGGCTTTTTGGCGTTTGCGGGGATCCTTGTCCCGGGCGACGATGCGTTGGAGGGTCGAGACCGCACGGGGATCACCTTTTGCGCCCAACTCAAGGGCTTGACGATCCCGCTCCTGGTGGTAGCTATCGTCGTAGTCGACCATTCGTAAATCATGCCGGTCCCAGTAGTACTGCGGGCCAGCGTCGGGCCAATCGGCGTAGATCTCCTCCCAGGTATTGGGTTGGCTATGGGGCAGAAGGCTGCCCGGGGCAATGGGATCTGTGATGAGCTGGTAGCGGGCGTCGACCGACATGCGCAGAGACTCGCTGCGATTGGGGACTCCGCGGTGAGCACTCATGCTGTGGAAAAAGAGCACATCTCCCTGCGTGAAGGCGCCACCTGTCCAGGTGCCATCCAACTCATCGGTGATCTCGAGACCGCCGGCGCCCAGGGCTGGCTGGAATTTGTAGACGCCCCCTTTATGGGAACCCGCCGCTACTTCCAATCCTCCCATCGCCGGTGGTAGATCGTGGAGCGGAAACCAGGCGGTGTAGGTCTCTGCAGTACCCTGGATCGGAATGAAATCCTGATGCGGAGGCGTGGTAAAAGACTCGCGATTGGGAAAGATGGTGCGGCCGATGAGGCGGGGGTGGGGCAAGACCGGGCCGTCGAGGATTTTCTCGAGGACACCGATGAGTGCTGGGTGGTGCTGCAGCGCGTGGAACTCGGGCAGGGCGTACATGTGGCGGTACACGTCCATATATTCCGGTGTAGGCTCGACGCAGAACCCGTTCTGATCGGCTATGGCCTCGTCCAGCGGCGCGTTTTTTTTCACCCAGCCATGGTTGCGAGCGATATCGAGAAAGCAAAGTCTGAGTGCAGAGAGTTGCTCGGTGGGCAGCAGGCTGCGGAGGAAGAGAAAACCGTCGCGCCGCATCCGTTGGCGAAGTTCGGGCGGGTCGTCAATTACTGAAGTCGAGTCGAGGAAGTTTGCCATGGTTTGGGCTCCGACTAAATGGGAAGAGGCTGATTGAGTCAGGGAATCTTCGCATAAAGTATTAAGATTTATCGAGCACCAAAAGAGGGGATCTCGATAGCGCCGCTAGTCGAGCAGAATGGGATCCGTACTATTCAGTGCTTGTGGAGGTGTCGGGGTTTGCGTTCTGCCGAGGGGAATCCCGAAATCGGATCGTGCTGAGCAGCGTATTTGCAGCGTCTGCTTGAAATAATGTACGGAATCTATTAATTTTTGCTCCTGCAATAGTTTACGGTTTACCTGTAGCAAGGGAAACTCAATGTTGTCCAACACGGACTCGGAAAAAGATAGTCGGAATATTATCGCGGCGTTGCGCAAAATGCCTTTGTTCAAACAGCTCTCGCCAACTCGTGTGCAGAAGGTCCTTGGGCTTTGTCAGCGTCAGGCCTGTGCTGAGGGCGATATTCTGATCGAAAGCAATACCATCAGCGATGCGATGTTCATCCTCATTTCCGGACAGTTGGCGGTCAAGGGCCCGGATGATGTGGGGCTGGCGGTTCTTTCACCGATCACGACAGTTGGCGAAATGGGGATCTTCAATCGCGTGCGTCGCTCTGCTTCGGTCTATGCCTCTGAGGATAGCCATGTGCTGGTCATAGACCGAGGACCTTTCGAAACGTTGATGCGCACCGACAAAGAGTTGCGAATCGGCATCTACCATAATATTGTCGAGATCCTCTCGGACAAAATACTCAACGACAATGTGCGGGCGCGCGATTTTGTCATGGCCCGTGTGCGAGCGGAGAAAGAACAAAGGGGGCTCAACCGTAAATTATCTTCGGCGATCGGTCTGCTGGTAGAGCGGACAGGAATCGACATCAATGAGGCAAAGACCCTGGTCGATGAAAGAACTAGCGACGAGGATATCCGGATTCTCATCGTCGAAGACGAGCCGTCCCTGCGAAATCTGATCAGGGCTTCGCTTCCGGCATATGATATCAGCGAGGCCAGTGATGGCGAAGAGGCCTTGAATTCGATTCGGGCGGATCCGCCCGACTTGGTCATTTCCGATCTTATGATGCCGAAGATGGATGGCTTTGAACTGGCCGAACACCTGGAGCAAGAATTTCCGCACTTGCCGGTGATAGCCCTTTCAGGGCAGGTGCAGGCCGGCGATATTGAGGGGTATAACTTTGCCGGTTTTCTTGAAAAACCAATGAGGTTCGAAGTCTTCGAGGAAATGATCGAGGAGACTCTCACTGAGCGATAGCAGTGCGAAGAGGTCCTCGTTCTTTCGGACGATGCTCGGCTGTGGAGGACGATCGATCGGCGGCAGATCCACTGCTCGTTGCATCTTATGATTAAGGGCCTTAAGACAGGATCTATGGGTGTTGATCTAATGACCCCGGTCCTGATCAGGTCGAGTTCATGAGTGGTCTGTCGTGTTTGCGATTGGCCCGAATACTTTCTCTTCTTCCTCTGAGAGCTAGATTGTCCTTCCCGCAGAGATCGATAAAAGAGACCGCGAATAGCCAATATAGGTGGGGTGTGTGAAGGTCGGGATTCCTCAGGATTTCAAGAATTATCTCTCATTGCGCGGAGCATCGATTTCCGGGGACGAGGCCGAAGATCACCAGCCGTTGACCTTGCGTGCACTGGGGGTGGGGACCTTTCTCTCCTTTTTCCTGGGAGTGGGTGCCAATTACGCCGATATTGTGATCTCCGGCAGCTATATGACGCTGGACTTCTCTGCGCCTGGGGCCATTTTCGTCTTTCTGGTGCTGGTGGGACTGCTCAATACGCTTTTTAAAATCACGGCGCGCAATATCGGGCTTGCTTTTGGGTCTTTTGTGGTGGCGGCGGCGCTCTATACGTACCACTATTATCCCTTCACCGGACTGGTGCCCTATTCGCCCGGGGTGCTTTTTTCCAGCTTCGTCGTCGTTGCCCTCCTGGCCAATGCCTTTCTGGCTCTAGGGGGTCAGAACCTGGCCCTCAATCGATCCGAACTGATCGTCGTCTATATCATGTTGCTGGTCGTCGCCTCGCTGGCAACCATGGGACTCTGCGAGACCATCCTCCCGGCGATTACCGGCGCGTTCTACTATGTCAGTCCGGAGAATAAATGGGCCGAACTGCTCTTTCCGCATTTGCCGCACGAAATCATGGTCGACGACGGTCACGGCAACCGCGAATTCTTCGAGGGCTTTGCCGTTGCCGAATACTCGATTCCCTATGCACTCTGGGTGCGGCCGATGCTCTTATGGAGTGTTTTCCTGCTCGCCCTCTATATGAGTATGGTGGGGATCGCGGTAGTATTGCGGCGGCAGTGGGTGGATCGCGAGCGACTGGCCTATCCGCTGGTGCAGGCGGCACAGGTCATTATCCGCGCGGAGGACCCCGGCAAGGCGATCAATCCCTTCTTCAAGAGCCGGGCGATGTGGTACGGCGCGTCTATTCCGATCGTTGTCGGTCTGATGACCGGGCTGGCAAAGTATTTTCCGGGTGTTCCGGTTTTTCAGACGGCCTGGAGCTTTCCGATCCTGGGCGGGCAGTCGATCAATATGACCTTGAGTTTTGCCGTATTGGGCTTTTCCTATCTGATCAGTCCGGATATTGCAGCTGGAATTTGGGGTTTCGCACTCCTGGCTAAACTCGAAAAAGCATTCTTCGTTACCCAGGGAGTGGCTAAGGAACAGGATGTCTGGGCAGTAGCGGTTACCGAATTGCTCAACTACCAGGGTTTGGGGGCGCTTTTCGCCTTCGTGCTCGTTGGCCTGTGGGTTGGTCGAGAGCACTTCTGGCAGGTGGGGCGGAAGTTCATCGGCGCTGATTCGGAGTTGAGCGATGAAGATGAGATCATGTCGTATCGCGCGGCGGTGGCGGCGGTCTTTGTCGGGGTTTTGGTGATGGTGGGGTGGTTTGCCTATCTGGGGGCGCCGTGGTGGTCGGGGCTTATTTTCGTCGCAGTCGCGATGGTGATTTTTGTCGGCATCTCGCGGGTCGTCGCCGAAGCGGGGATACCCGCACTCCTATCGCCGATGACTGCGCCCGACTTTATGATTTACGGCTTCGGCTCTGCTCTGCTCGGCCCCAAGGCCATCGCGACCTTCTCGCTCAGTTATATTTTTGCGACCGATATCCGCGTGTTTCTGATGGGAATGGTAGCCAATGGTCTGAAGCTGATCGAGGGGATGAACAAACGCAGTCGGCGCTATGTGTTCTGGGCGATTCTGGTCGCTATTTTCGTCGGTATTACCAGCTCGCTGTGGACGGTGATGGAGCTGGCGTACAAAGACGGCGGTATTAATACCAGCAGTTGGTTCTTCAATGGCATGCCCAATAGAATTTATAGTACCGCCATCAAGACACTGGAGCCGCACGGTGTCCATTGGCCGGGGATGGGTTTTGTCGGGGTTGGAGCGGGAGGGATGTTGCTGCTGACCTGGTTGCGCCAACGTTTCTTGTGGTGGCCGCTGCATCCGATCGGTTTCCCGATCATGACCAGCTGGCTGATCGACTGGATGTGGTTCAGCGTGTTCTTCGCCTGG
>CAZFMY010000007.1:0-117396 GCA_964520345.1 uncultured Gemmatimonadaceae bacterium
GACAGCGCGCGCTGACATAATGAGTCGCATAACCGCGGCGGCGCTGATCGGTCAGGTTGGGTCTGCTGCTGTGGAGTACCAGGCCATGATGGAAGCTGCAGTCACCGGCCTCCAACTCGATCGGTCGCTCTGCGGGGAGGTCTCCGACCAGAGATCGTTGCTCGTATTCCTCCCATTCCGAGCGATCAATCACACCGTAGCGATGGGTGCCGGGCAGAATCCACAAACAACCATTCTCAATCGTCGCCCGGTCCATAGCGGTCCAGCAGGTCACCATCTCGGGCGGATCGATATGAAAACCCAGCGGCGCATCCTGGTGATAAGCCTGGCGTGAGCCGATCCGGGGCGGTTTCATAAAAAGCTGGTCCTGATAAAGCTTGAGATCTGCTCCGAGCAGCGACTCGACGATATCCAGGATTCTGTCGTTGCGGGCATGGGCCGCAAAAACCTCGTCACAGAAGGCGATATGGCTCATCTTGCGCAACGAATCGGCATGGGTCTCCGCCCGAGCCTGGCCGCTGGCTACGCCGGGCTCCACCTGCAGCCGCTCCGGCGACACATGAGATGCCTTGCCGCTGGCGATCCACTCGGCGCGCTCGCGCAAGCTCGCAAGTTCGTCTATGTCGATCAACCCCTTTACGATCAGGACGCCATCGCTTTTGAATTCTTCGATTTCCTTTTGCGCAAGCATCAGCTTTGCCTGAATTTGAACGCATAGAGATCGGCGTCCTTGAGCATAAACTGCAATCGCACGGGTTTCTCTCTCAGCAAGCCCGGATCAAAATCACCATCCCAACGCAAAACTCCCTCGATCTCGTCGCCATAGCGTTCATCGGACCGACCCAGCGTATTTCCAGCGAGATCCTGGACCTCGACCCGAACCGAACCGACTGCGGAGGTGGCATAGTTCAGTTCGAGTTCGTTGCCACCACATACGAGCGGGGGGGTCGTGAAATAACCACCGGCATAACCGGCACGAACCGAGACAAAGCCATCGGTGCGCAGCGTATAACGGCGGATCCGCTGGGTCTCGAGATGGGCGTTCTCCATGCCGTAGATCGACAACTCGCCATCCGCCGTCTCCAGGATCCCAACCTCGCAGTAGATACCGCGGTCGTGCCAGTTGCCAAAGTCCAGGCCGGGCCGAATAAAGGCCTCCATGAAGCTGCGGTCGAAGTGCAGACCATCGCGGCTGGACATGAAAACGATATCGCTGACACCGGTATCGTAGGTCCAGTTGGGATCAGGCGTGCGCTCGTGGACAAATCGCGATGGGAACATCAGGTAGATTCCCGGTGCACGGTGGTACTGGATGCAAGAATTGGTATAGAAGTGCTCCCAAGGGGTGTCGCCACAATCGATATTCTCGAGCGGCGTCCAGTGCAGAAAATCCTTCGATGTGGTACGGCGAATCCACCGCACTCCAGAGAAGAAATCGCTCGTTCCCTGCCCGGCCACCCCACGACAATAGGCGACGTATTCCTCTCGCCGCAGATCCCAGAAAGCCAGATTAAGCGAGTCGAAGGGCGGGTCCGTCAGAATCGGCTCCTGCTGCATCAATTGCCAGCGAAGGCCATCGGGCGACGAAAGCGCGAGCACCACCGACTTGTCGCGGATAATCGCCTTGTAGCGTTCTGCCTCCGCACAAGCGGGATTTTGATCCTTGAACGGCGCGAAATTGATCCCGGGCTCAGTCCAGACGATATTGTTGTGCTGCGAGCCCTGAAATCGGACTACGCCGAGATCGGGCTTGGTCCAGTGAATGCCGTCGTCGCTTTCGGCATAACAGGTAATCGAATCGTAATCCGATCCCTTCAGCACCAGGTCCGCCCTATACCATCCCCGAATCTTGCCCCGGTCGCGAAAGGTGGTCAGATAGGAAAGACCGCCGGACTCCCACGGGCGATCCGGATGCAGAATAACCTCGCGGCGCACCGGCTGGTGCAGGATCCGTTCGACGCCCCTGGAGTCGGAGATCCAGGCATCGTCGGTGAAAAGCTGCCGATCGGTCCCTATGGGATTGACTTTCACTGGAACCCCCACACTTAGGAAGCAAAACGTGGAAATTAGATCAAAGCGGCAAATCGATCTTCGAGGCCAACGATTTACAAGCTTAGAATCGCGGCCGGAGCGATCCCAAAGTACCGCGCTATAGATGGCGAGTCAAGAATTCCTAGCGCACTCGCCCCCCGGCACTGAGACGCATCCGAACACCCCCAAATCCACCCACACCCACCGATTTCACCAATGACCACGAGGAGATCTGCTCATTCTCGACAAATCCAGCGGCAGAAAGATTTTGGTCAATATGCCCTTGCGCGCAGTACCGTATCGTAGCTAGTTAATCCAGCGCTTTCTCCAATATACTCATAAACCTCTAGGACAATTCCCTTTGGCGGTCCGAGCAATGGGCAGCATGAAGCGATCCCACCCCGGGCTCTGAACCGCACCTGATTCGACCTCGAAACACAAAAAAAAATTAAACTCGAACCCTGACCTCGACCATCTACTATGAGAAATATCAAAATCGTAATCGTCGGCATTGGCAGTGCCAGCTTCGGACCCAAGACGCTGGGCGATATACTGGCCCGCCCTGAATTGTCGGGCAGCGAACTCTGGCTGGTCGACATTGCCGAACAAGCCCTTACACCAATGACCGAGTTAGCGGCAAAAATGAACCAGCACTGGGGCAGCGGAGTGCAGATCCACTCCAGCAGCGATCTCGCGGAGGCCCTGCCCGGCGCCGAATACGTCGTCTCGATGCTCGAATCCAGCCGCGACCAGTTATGGCAGCTCGACATGCAGATCCCGCACAAATACGGCGTGATGCAGGTCCTGGGCGAAAACGGCGGGCCCGGCGGCCTCTCACACACCCTGCGCACCGCGCCCCTGGTCCTCGAAGTGGCTAAGGCAATGGAAAAACACTGTCCTGACGCCTGGCTCCTAAACTATACCAATCCCGTTCCGCGGATCTGCCGGGCGATCGCCAAATACTCCACCATCAAGACGATCGGGTTCTGCCACGGCATCGGCGGCACCATTAAAACCATCGCCCAGATCCTCGAGATCGAGCCGGAAATGCTCGATGTCAAAGCCGCCGGGCTCAACCATTTCCACTGGGTCCTGGATCTGCGCAACACCCAGAGCGGCGAGGACCTCTACCCATTACTCCGCGCACGCGAGCAAGAATTCGAACCCGAAAAACGCCACCTCTGGAGCGACCTCTTCCGCCGCTTCGGCTATTTTCCCTTCCCCAGCGATGATCATATCGGCGAGTATCTGCCCTTCATGCATGTGCGCGAATTCGCAGGATGGAAAAAATACGGCCACGATCACTGGCTTTTACACTGGGACGGCGAGAATCGGCGACAGCATATGTGGGATGATATAGAGGCGATGATCCACGGAGAAAAATCGCTCGACACACTCAAAGGCGGCTCCGGAGAACGAGCCATTCCGACGCTTCTAGCCCTGCGCGACAACCGCAACAGCTATGAGTTGGCACTCAATATTCCCAATCAGGGCTATATCAGCAATCTGCCCACGGAGTGCATTGTTGAGGTTCCGGCCTCGGTCAGCGGCTTTGGAGTAAACGGCCTTTCTATCGGTGCATTGCCCACGGCGATCGCCGGACTCTGCAATACCCAGGTCTATGTCGCCGAGTTGGCCGTCGATGCGGCGATCACCGGCGACCGCAGTATAGCACTGCAGGCGCTATTAGCCGATCCGGTGATCAACGATATCGAAATTGCCGAGAAAATCCTCGACGACTATCTGTCGGCACACGCCGCCTGGCTACCGCAATTCGCGGCCTGAGCAACATAACGGGTCGCACTAGGGTTTGCGCGTAATCTCGTCGCCGCAGTGCGGGCAGTAGAACTTGCTGCTAGTCTTGCGGCGCAAAGCCCCGACAAATCCCGAGCCGAGGATACCAGCCGGCAGCGCGAAGAGACCGATGCCCAAGAGGGCAATCAGCGCACCGAGGAATTTGCCCAGAGGCGTAATCGGATAGATATCGCCATAACCGACCGTCGTCAGCGTAGCGACCCCCCACCACATCGCCGCCGGAATGCTCGAAAAAGCTTCGGGCTGGGCCTCCTGCTCGACGTGAAATATCATCGCCGAAGCCATCACCAGCAAAAAAACGATGCCCATAAAGACCATCGTCAATTCGCTCTTCTTCAACCTGTAGACCGCGGTAAAGATCCGCAGCGACTCCGAATATCTGAGCATCTTCAGCAGGCGCAAGAGCCTCACCAGACGAATCAGCCGCAGCAGCCGCAGCTCGAAGGTAAAGACCAGCGGGAGATAAAAGGGCAATATCGCCACCAGGTCGACAATGGCCATCGGCGTAACCAGGTAGCGCAGTCGACCACTAACACTACGCGAGAATTTTTCGTTCTCGGTACAAACCCAGAGCCGCAGGATGTACTCCAGGGTAAATACGCTCACTGAAAAAACTTCGAATTGGAAAAAAAACGCTCCATAGCGCGCATATAGCTCGGTCACCGTTTCCAGCAGCACGACCACGACATTGAGCACGATCAGCACCAGCAGAAAGAGATCGACAACTCTGGCCAAGACGCGGTTGTCCTCTTCCATCACCTCGAAGAGCACCCGCTTTGCACCGCCGTTCATAGCAGACTTCCCAAAATAAATGCGATCACTCTTTTTCTTCCTCCGGCTCACAATGCACCGCCCCGATGTTGATCTCGCCGAGCATCGGGGCGAAGTGGCGGCGAAAATTCGCCAGCGCCCAGCGGGCAGACTCTTGCTGGGCTGCACTCAACTCTACAGCCGAATCGGCCTGAAGACAGACGCTGTATTCAGCCGTTATTTTTTGCGGCCAGACTTCGTTGATCGGTTGCTGGGAATCGGCTCTATCACTTTTTTCCGCCCATACTGTGATCGAATAGTCCGCTGGCCGCGGGTCGAATACCTCGACAGCCGGAGGAGCTTTTCTCGCAAAGACCAGGCTGACCAGCAAACAAAGCGCTACCAGCCCAACCAGGGCCATAGTGAATTCACCCATCGGCAATCGCCCTCCGATCTGATTTGCGATACCTATAGCGGAAATATAACCAAGCTCCGCTTATTTCGCCCCGCGAGAGCTTACCCCTATCGCCCCGGCTAACAGCCGCTGATCACCAGATCGTCCACATAGACGGCGTTGACGCCAAGTGCACGACTGTCCCGATAAAGTCCGACCTTCAAATAGTTGCCGAAGGCGTTGTAGACATTGGGCGAGTAGAATCGGTAATCAGTACCGTTAAAGGGCGTCACCGGTTTATCGTCGACGTACATTTCGATATAGCCATCGTCTGCCAAAGACCACTTGATATGGAAGTAGATATCGAACCAAACCCCCTTCTTTACCGGGAAAGATCCGATGATATGGGGCGTCTGGTCGAGCGTATAGAGTTTGACCCTGCAAATACCATGGTCATAAATGATCGAGAGCGGCGGAAAATAGACCGGGTAGTTGTCCCAGTCTTCGCCGATGGCGAAGTCGGGTTGATTGTGAAATTGGCAGATCGCCTGCCAGTAGGATTCTTCCCGATAATCGGAGTCGATTTTGAAACTCCAGCTGTATATTTGCTCCGCCAGGTAATTAGCCGAATTCCGCCGCACCAGTTCTACCCGGTTGCCTCCGCGTACTACGTCGCCAGGGCGCAAAGTCAACTTGGCCGAGTAGCGACCGCGGCCCTGCCCCGTCACCAATTGGATCGAATTACTCCGCGCTCCTTCCAACGACCAACCGGAGAAAGTCCCGAATTCGAAATCCCCGTTGGCATAGTCGAGCGGATCGGCCAGCGAACCACACCTGGAATACCGCTCGCCGACCTGTTGTCCGGCGACATAGTATTCCTCGACCATGAGCAATTGATCGACAAAGCGCGAATACTCGCGGTAGTAGCCGTGTTTGACCGGATCACCGGCCTCGTCGAGATAGTACTGATACTCGAGCCTGGCCTTGCCGTTGTCCCATTGCTCCGACCACAACATCAATGGAACTGGACGTGGGCCCGCCGCATCTTGCGAGTTGCCACAAGCGCAACAGATCAGGACCAAGATCCAGCAGATCGACTGCATAGACACCCCCCCATAGAGTATTAAACCAATATACAAAATGAGCCGCAGCCTTTAGGATTTTTTTGCCAGGATCTTGCCTGAAGATATATTATTGCGACCACTGCGGACGAGAGAGGAACCTAAATGGCTCGAATCGACATCGACGCTTCCTGGCAGTTTTCCAACGACGAAGATCTGGTCGAAAACATGCTGCGCGCGCTATCGATCTCGGGCAACCAGCGTTCGTGCCTGACCCCATCTGTCAACACCCGTTTTAATAAACCCGAACTCGGCCTGGTAGCGTTTACGGGCTCGCGCAGCGCTCCCTTGAACCGCCTTGAGTACACGGCAATCAAGCTGCGGATCTCCCCCGACAAACTCAGACTCTATTCATCCTGGTCTATTTAGATGCCAACGATCTCTGCCACCGCACTCGAAGAGCTAGCCATCGCGGCCTTTGTCCAGGCCGATGTACCCTGCGACGACGCCGACCTGGTCGCCCGCCTGCTGGTCAAAGCCAATCTCGCCGGTCACGATTCACACGGCGTCGTCCGTATCCCTTCCTACCTTGAAGGTATCTCGGCAGGACGGATCCGACCGGGAGTCGCGACCGAGATCCTCGACGATCATCCCACCGCTGCACGTCTGTGCGGTCACCATAATTTCGGTCAAGTAGTATTGACTCGGGCGGCGGAACGGGCGTGCGAGAAATCGACGCACCACCCGCTGGCCATGGTCACCGCGACCGAGTATTCACACTGCGGGCAGCTGGGCAGCTATGCCGAAATGATCAGTCGCGAAAACCGCATCGGTCTGGTACTCCTGGGCAAAGAGCGAGGAGCGGTCGTCCCATGGGGTGGTCGCGACGGACGGCTCTACCAGAACACGATGGCCCTGGCCGTACCCAGCCGCCAGCCCTTTCCGATCGTTCTCGATATGGCCACCAGCGTCGCCCCCTTCGGCAAAATCCTGATTCAGCGCGCCCGTGACGAGCCCTGCCCCGAAGGCTGGCTCGTCGATTCTGAAGGCAATCCCGCTACCGATCCCCATCTGGATTTCAACTCCGGGGAGGCCGGCATGCTGCCCCTCGGGGGCGATCTAGCCGGCAATAAAGGCTCGGGCCTGACTTTCCTGCTCGGGATTCTGACCACCGTGCTCTCGGGCGCCGGCCCCACCCGAGAAGGCACGGTCTTGATAGCCATCAATCCCACGTTCTACATGAATCTGGACGAATTTCTCGACCAAGTCGATAACTATGTCGAGTATCTGCACCAGACCCGACCCGCCGACGGTGTAGACCAGGTGCTGGCACCCGGCGAGCGCTCGCACCGCGAAACCCAGCGCCGTCTGCGCGAAGGCATTTTCGTCGAGGAGAGTACCTGGGATCAGATCCAGCATCTTATGCCGGCCAGTGCTACCCCACCAACGCCCGACACCTAGCCTTTCTAACCCATAAAACGGAGCGGATACCTATGACTAAATTGCGAATCGGAGTAATCGGCTGCGGCGGACGCGGACGCGGCCATCTGCGAGTGCTGAACTCATTCGAAGATGTCGAACTAGTCGCGGTCTGCGACCCCTTTGTCGAAAGTCGGGAGCAAGCGGGCGAAGAATTTGCGATCGAGCACCGCTATGCCGAGGTCGAGCAGATGCTCGACGCCGAAGAATTGGAGGCCGCCATCGTCGCCACCCCGGCCCACCTCAACGCCCAAGCAGCTCTGCCGTGCCTGGAGCGGGGAATCGATACGCTGCTGGAAAAGCCTCCGGGCATGAATCTGGCCGAAACCCGCTCGCTCAAAAAAGCAGCCCAGGCCAGCGGTGCCCGGGGGATGGTCGGCTGGAATCGCCGCTTCGACCCCTTCGTCACCCCCGCCCGGCGTCAGATCGAAGCCCGCGGCCCCATCACCCAACTGGTGGGCGAGTTTCACAAGAGCATGAGCAACTTTATCACCTCTGGCCGATTTCCGAGCACCGTCATGGACAATATGCTCTTCGAAACTCCGATTCACTCGATCGACCTGGTGCGCCACCTGGCCGGTGCTCCGGTCACCGAAGTCCATAGCTTTGTCCGGCGCGTATCCGACTATAAGGACGTTCACGCGGCACTGGTCCTCTTTCAGAACGGGTGCGTGGCCCAAATCAGCGCCAACTACACCACCAGCGCCCGACTCGAGCGCTACGAGATCCACGGCTGCGATATATCCGCCTACCTCGAAGGGATATCCGGTGGCGAACTCGTCTGCGACGGCGAGCGCCAGGCAATCGAAAGAGAAGGATCCGATAGCAGCACGGCCCAGAACCGCTACTTCATCGACTGCATCAAAGAAGACCGACCCATCGGCTCACCCGCCGCCGACCTCGACGAGGCCATAGCAACCATGGAATTGGCGGTGGCAATCATGGATGGACTGCGCGAGCCCTAGGCCCTGGAACCTTGTCCAAATCCTTTTTCAGCTCGCAGAAAAGCGGGGTTGCGAATCCGAGATCCGCAACCCCGCTTTTTAACTCTATTATTCGAGATCCGTTCTGCGTGACCGGGCAGATCAGATCTTAATCCTGAACTAATCCCCATCCGACTAGGCCCCCAAATTCTCGACCTGCCAGCCCCAACTTTTACCGATCCACCCAATCTATTCGTACTGCAGTTGGTGCAATCGATAGTAAATCCCCTGCCGCGCCAGAAGGTCTTCATGACTCCCCTCCTCGCGAATCCGCCCATGGTGCATGACCAGAATCTTGTCGGCATTGCGAATTGTCGACAGGCGGTGCGCCACCACGATCGATGTGCGCTGGTGCATTAATTTGCCCACTGCCTCCTGAATCCAGATCTCGGTTTCGGTATCGACATTGGCCGTGGCCTCGTCGAGCACCAGAATATCCGGTTCGGCGGCCAGTGCCCTGGCAAAGGCCAAGAGCTGGCGTTGACCAGCCGAAAACGAAAATCCGCGCTCGGCCACTAGATAGCCGAAGCCTGAGGGCAGGGTAACGATAAATCGGTCGGCGTTGACGTCGTGGGCGGCCTGCTCAACTTTTGCACGCCCTGCACGACCGAGACCAATATTGCTCTCTACATCGCCGGAGAAGAGAAAAACATCCTGCTGTACCACCCCAACTCGCCGGCGCAGCACTTCCACATCCCACTCGCGGATGTCGATTCCATCGACCAGAATCTGGCCCCGCTGTATCTCGTAGAAGCGACCGATCAAAGAGATAATAGTGCTTTTACCTGCACCGGTAGCCCCAACCAGCGCGATACTCTGACCCGGTTCGGCACGGAAAGACACGTCGCGCAGAACCCAGTCCTCATCCTCATAAGCAAAAGACACCTCGCGAAACTCGACTTCGCCACGCACGCGATCGGCCCGGTGATCACCGCCGACAGGCTCGGGTTGGCAGTCGAGCAATTCAAAAATTCGCTCGGACGAGGCCATGGCCATTTGCAGCGTCGAGTAGCACTCGCCGATATTGCGGATCGGCATAAAGAAACGCGTCACATACTGCAGCATCGCAATCAACACGCCCCACTCGACTTCTCCGGCCAACACCTGGCCGCCCCCATACCAGAGCACCAGTGCAGTAATGATCACCCCGGAAAATTCCATAAAAGGAAAGTAGAGCGAATGGTAGAAAGTGCGTTGCAAGCGGGCATCGAGATAGGCGTTATTGGCCTGACGAAAAAGACCGGCACTGCGCTCCTCGCAGCCGAAGAGCTGTACCACCTCCATCCCCGAAATAGACTCCTGCAAGGCGGCAGTGAAACGGGCAAAGCGGGTGCGTGCAACCCGGTCGGCCCGAATGGTACGCCCCTGCAACCAGAAGATCGCCGCCGCACAAAGCGGCAAGGCCGACGTGGTGAGCAGCCCCAGTTCGACATCCATGTAAAAGATATAGGCGAGAATCGTGAGGATGGTAAATACATCGCTCAGCATCGACACCGCGCCATCGGTGAAAAGCTCATTGAGCGCATCGACATCGCTGGTGTTGTGCGCCATCAACCGACCGATCGGAGTGCGGTCGAAAAAGCGCAGTGGCAGACGCTGGAAGTGCGAAAAAATCTGCGCCCGCACATCGCGCATCGCCCACTGCCCGACCATACTGGTGGTCCAACTCTGACCGTAACTGATCCCGAATTGCAGTACCATCAGCCCGGCGAAGATCAGGATCACCCGGCTCAGACCCGCCGCGTCGCCGTGCACAATATGGTCATCGACGGCGATTTTGGTCAGTAGAGGACCGGCCTGCTGTACCACCGAAGCCGCCGTAATCAGTACCAGAGTCAACCCCATCCATCGCGCGTACGGGCGCAGGTAGCCCAACAACCGGGCCAATAGCCTGGGGTCGATACCCCGGGAGTCGATCTGCTCTTCAGAGATCATAGATCGCCCAGTTCCTCAGCCAGATCCTGTCGCCGACACATCTCGGCATAGATCCCGTTGCGGGCCACCAACTCGCTATGGGTGCCGCGCTCGGCAATACCACCGCCATCGAGCACCAGAATTTGATCGGCGTCCTTCACTGTCGAAATTCGGTGGGCAATCACAATGGTCGTGCGTGCCTGCATGATCTGGCGCAATTCCCCGAGGATCGCTTCCTCGGTGCGCGTATCAACGCTGGCCATCGCGTCGTCGAGGATCAGGATCTTAGGTCCGCGGGCAATGGCCCGCGCCAGCGCCGTACGCTGCTTCTGGCCGCCCGACAGGGTCACCCCCCGCTCCCCGACCACGGTTTCCAACCCCGCCGAAAAGATCTGCACATCGGTTTCGAGCTGAGCCGTAGCAATCGCTTGCTCTACCACGTCCTCGCTGGCACCCAACGCGATATTCTCGCGTATCGTATCGGAGAACAGAAAGGTATCCTGAGGGACATAGCCAATCGCAGCGCGCAGTTTCTCGAGCGGAATCTCCTCGACTGGCACCCCATCGACAAGTACCTGACCGGACGTCGGCTCGATCAATCGCGGCACCAGTCGCGCCAGGGTAGTCTTGCCCGAACCCACCCGCCCGACCACCGCCAGGGTTCCACCGACCGGCACCTTGACATTGATATCGCGAAGTACGTCCTGTCCATCGTAGGCAAAGTGGAGATGGCGAAACTCGATTTCGCCCCGAATCGGCGCTCCATCCCCCGCGTCCGCTCCGGCTGGCTGTGGTTTTTCGCGCAGAATCGCCTCGATACGGCGCAACGAGGTACGCGCTCGGTGGTATTCGTCGACGATCCGACCGAGAAATCCCATCGGCCGCCCCAGACGCAGCAAATAGGCGTTGAAAGCGACGAAATCTCCCAGACTCAGGCTGCCCTCGATGACGCGCAGACCTCCCAGCCAGAGGACAACCAGCATCGATAGACCATTGATCAAGAAGGTGAAGGGAAAAAAGAGACTGCGAATATTGATCAACCCGCGGTTTTTATCGACGTAGTCTTCGTTGACACGGGAAAACTCGGCAAATTGGTCGGTGCCCAAAGCAAAGGCTTTGATCACCCGGATTCCGGAGAGATTCTCCTGAATCTGCACGCTCATCGCTGCGAATCGCTCCTGCACCTGGCGATACCCCACCCGTACCATCCCACCGACCCAGCGCATCATCACCACCATCAGCGGCATCGGCGCCAGTGCCAGCAGCGCCAGTTGCCAGTCTATAGCGCTCATCAGTCCCAGACTCAGAAAGAAGGCCAGCAAGCCCGTAAGCGACATGCGGAAAGCGTGGTGCATAAAGCGCTGAATAGCCTCGACATCGCTGGTCGCCCGCGCCATCAGATCGCCCACCTGGCTGGCCTGAAAGAAACCGAGCGGCAACTCGAGCAGATGGAGTACATAGGCCTGGCGAATATCGCGCTCGACGAGCCGGGCCATACTCGACAAGTACCAGCGCATGGCGAACGACACCAACCACTGGACCAGGCCCAACACGGCCAACCCCACAGCATAGAGGATCAGGTCGCCCTGGATATCTCCGGTGTGGTAGGTATACGGAATGCCCGAAAGCGAGGCACTGGCCGCGTCGATGGACCATTTGAGGATCATCGGCACGCTCATCGTCCCAGCCTGGCCGATGAGCAACAGGACCAGCCCCAGGGCGATTTGCCCGCGGTAGGGTTTCAGATAAGATGCGAAAGGCGTAAAGGGATTCAGCTTCATAGGTGTCGGATAGACCTGACCGGTCGGTCAATCGATGTCTTAAGCTATGACGCTCTCCGCCGCAGCACAAGAGACACCATCCTCTCTTTACACGCTTCCAGCACTCGCCCACCAACTGAGCCACCCCCAAGCCACAAGCTCGAAAAGCCCATCCAAGGACAAGCGCCCCGAACAACATGCAGCGAGTTAACGGCCACCAGATCGCAAGGGGTCTATTGCTGGAGCGAAATCGATCTTGGATAGGTTGCACGCTGCAGCGATTGGGCTTTCTTTTCTCCATATCCAAGGAGAACCATAATGAACCAGCCCAATATTCTCTTCCTGATGCCCGATCAGTTGCGGCACGACTTTCTCTCGTGCTACGGCGCCACCTTCATCGATACCCCGCAGATCGACAGTCTGGCCCGAGATGGCACGCTTTACCGCCGCGCCTATTCCACCTCGCCAGTTTGCGTCACGGCTCGCCATAACCTGCTTACCGGGCTCAACTCAATCCGCGCCGGCGTGCTCAACAACGGCCAGTTCCTGCGCCCGGACTACTCGGCCTGCGGCATCCGCACCTGGCCCGAGATCCTCTCGCAGGCAGGCTACCATAGCGCCGGCATCGGCAAAATGCACTTCTACCCCTGGGACGCAATGATGGGCTACGACGAGCGGATCATCTGCGAGGATAAGCGCTGGCTGCATATCCAGGACGACTATGCCGATTTTCTCGCCGAACGCGGCCTGCGCAAAATGCACGGCAACGAGCATCAGGGCTATCTCGAAAACAGGGGTGCCTTCGTCCATCAGCATCCCTTCGATGCTTCCTGGGACTATTTTGTCGGCGATGCTGCTGCTCGTTTTATCCGCAACTACGACCGTCGACAACCCTTTGCCGCGATGGTCGGTTTCCCCGGACCCCACTGCCCCTACGATCCTTCACCCGAATACGCCGAGCGCTTCGATCCCGCCGCCATGCCCCCGGCCATCCCCGAGGTGGCAGGGGAACACCCACAGATGCGGCAGGAAAATATCAACGGCAACAAGCTACCCTGGAACGGCGTCGACTACAGCGAATTCACCGATGCCCACAAAGCCAAAATTCGTGCCCACTACTGCGGACTCATCGCCCAGATCGACCACATGGTCGGCGAGATCCTCCAGGCTCTGCGCGACACCGGCCAGCTCGATAATACCGTCATCCTCTTCGCCTCCGACCACGGCGACTACCTCGGCGACCACAACCTCATAGGTAAGGGATCTTTCTTCGAGGCTTCCTGTCACGTGCCCCTGATCGCGCGGGTTCCCGGCCAGGAAGGAGGCCGCGAGAACGACGCACTGGTCGCCCTCGCCGATATTATGCCTTCTATGGTGCACTTCGCCGGATGCCCAACGCCGGAGTACGTCGACTTTCAACCTCTGCCGGGCCTGGGTCTGTCCGAGCGCGATCCACGGAATCACCTATTCGGAATGATGGCCGGCGGCTGGATGGTCTTCGACGGCCGCTATAAACTCTGCAAATATTCGAGTGGCGAGAACATGCTCTTCGACCTGCAAGAGGACCCCCGGGAAATCGACAACCTCATCCGCACCGAGCACCAGATCCACGATCGCCTCGACGCGGTACTGACCCGCGAGATCATGCGCTCGGTCCTCGTTGCGCGGCAAGACCAGCTCGTCTACCATACAGATCTCTCGGGTGACGAAGCCTTCGGGCAACCCGGCTGGCAACGGACCTACCCTCAACCTCTTTAAAAAGGGGATGCATGAAAATCACCGACGTGGAAGTCCTGCGCATGCGCGCCGGCACCGAGCCCAGCAACAACTGGCTTTTCGTCCGCATCCACACCGATGCCGGCATCGTCGGCCTCGGCGAGGGCAGCCTGCAGTACAAAGACGCCGCGTTGCAAGCCGAAATCGAAAACTTCGCCGTCTTCCTGCGCGGCAAGGACCCCTTCCAGATCGAGCATATCTGGACTTCACTGCACCGCCGCGTAACCTGGACCGGCGGCGCCGTCACCATCAGCGCTATCAGCGCCATCGACCTCGCGCTCTGGGATATCAAAGCCAAGGCGCTGGACACACCGGTCTACGAACTTTTGGGGGGCAAGGTCCGCGACTCGGTCCCACTCTATGCCAATGGCTGGTTCTCCCGCGGTCGCCCAGCGGTACACGGACCCCAGGACGGCGACGATTTGGAGCGCTGGTACGCCGAGAGCGCCAAACGCGTCGTCGCGCAGGGCTACCGCTGCCTCAAGCTCTACCCCTTCGGAGGACGCCAGGTCGCCGATCCCGAACGCATCGCCCGCGGCACCCGAATCGTGCGCGCAATCCGCGAGGCAGTCGGTCCGTCTATAGAGATCGCCGTCGATGTCCGCAGCCGACTCAACGTCTGGAGCGCGCGCCGCGTCGCCCAGCACCTGGAACCTTATAATATCGCCTGGCTGGAAGAACCGATCCTCTTCGACAACGCCGATACCATGGCCGAATTCGCGCGTTCGGTCCGCGTGCCCATCGCGACCGGCGAACAACTCTACACCCGCTGGGAGTTCCGCGCGCTGCTCGAAGAAAATGCCGTCGGCATCATCCAGCCCGATATCTGCCACGCCGG
Source organism: uncultured Gemmatimonadaceae bacterium (assembly GCA_964520345.1). GTDB lineage: Bacteria > Latescibacterota > UBA2968 > UBA8231 > UBA8231. The sequence goes on from CAZFMY010000007.1 coordinate 14,802, forward strand.
CGGGATCTCCGAACTGAAAAAAATCGCCACAATGGCCGAGACCTACTACGTTTCCGTCGCTCCGCACAATTCCAACGGGCCGATCTCCACCGTCGCCAGCCTGCACCTCGATATGAATATCCCCAACTGCCACATGCAGGAACTCTTCTTGAATTCACTCGACCTGTACGGAGAAGTACTGACCAACCCCATCGTCATCGAGGACGGTCACGGCATACCGCCCTCAGGACCCGGGTGGGGCACCGACCTCGATGACCAGGTATTGTCCCAACATCCACCAGCTGAATTCACACCCGTGGAATCCGAACCCTATCTAGAGTTTTGAGATCACACCTGTTTTTCTGCCTCGAAAGCGCCACATCCGGCCAAACCCATTCACGACAATCGCGATAAGACCGAAAGGATTTACAATGCAATACGAACTCCGCACCTACCTCATACCCACAGGCCGCATGGAAGACATCCTCGCCCGTTTCCGTACTGTCACGATGGGACTTTTCGAGAAATACAATATGGAATGCCTGGGCTTCTGGACCGTCGACAAGCCCGAGGAAGAATACGCCTTAATCTACCTGATGCGCTACGAAAGCGCCGAGGCGCAGGAAGAAGCCTGGACGGCATTCCGCGCCGACCCCGAGTGGATCGCTACCCGCGAGCGCACCGAAGCCAACGGGCCGATCGTCGCCGAGGTTATCTCCAAAGATCTGAAAGCCGTCGACTTTTCACCGCTACAATAAATGAGTGCAACTGATTTGCCTGTCTATTGCCGCGACATAGGCTCTGCGCTCTTGCCCATACCCGTTCCAGTGCTTCTTTGAACGTTTGTCCGGAGCAAGATCGTCAACGTCGCTTCGCAAACGGGGTTGTGGAGCGGGGGCGATGGCGGCGCCAAGCCCTCGAACCCCAGATCCCCTCCGGCGTCTGGGCACTCCCGAAGACTGCGCCCGGGTGGTGGAATTTTTAGTCTCCGATCTCTCCGACTATATCACCGGCCAGTGCATCCCCGTCTGCGGGGGGTTCGTCACCTTCTGAGCAACCCAGATCAGCAATCGAGTTGGAGTATCGCACCCGCGAGAGGACAAAAAAATCACTGCTCCGGCCACCGAATCCGCGCGACTAAGCGCATCAGTGAGAGCCGCTCGAAATCCCTGGGATCCTCCGTTCGAATCCGAAACTCTCCCGCAACCCTTTCTGTTTCACCCCCTGCGAGTACCACAGGCTGTCCGAAGGGGATAAAAGCATCGATGAGAAACTCTTCCCGATCGAAAAAACGCAAATCATAGCGCACCCAGACCTCCGTCGTATCCACATTCCTGAACACCCCTGAAAATCCTCCCTCGAACTCCGTCGTACTGCCAAAGCCCAAGTGCGGCAGAAATGGGATCCAGGCCAGACTATCCACCACCACACTCCCCTCCAACCCCTCATCCGCGACGAACTCCACCTCGCTCCGCAATGCCCCTCGTTCGCTACCTGCCCCATTCTCTCCAGCGAAGCAACCGACCAACAAGAGCAAGATCGGAATTATTGCGATTTTCATAATTTCAGACCTTTCACAGTAAGCCCGCCCCTTATTGGGTCCAAACTCTCCATATGCATTCCCGACTCAGTATCAACCGGTCGATAGGCTTGCCGGATCTTCCGATCGTCTTCAGGCGGTAGGCCCAAAAAGTTTGCAATCAACGGATCGTCTTTGGGCAGGTCTATTGCGCCAAGGCTCTATTCGGCGGTAAGTTAGTGTACTCAGATAACCACTGAAAATCGATGCCCGTTTCTAAATCAGACGATGCGAAAAAACGATATAATTCAGGATCAGATCAACTACTACCGCGCCCGCGCCGGCGAATACGACGAATGGTTTTACCGGCGGGGCCGTTTCGATCATGGCGAAGATTTCAACCGCAAGTGGTTTGCCCAAGTTGCCGATGTCGCTCGCGCCCTCGATGCTTTCGCCCCAACAGGTCAGGTACTCGAACTCGCCTGCGGCACCGGCCTGTGGACCCAACGCCTGCTCGACCACGCCGATTCATTGACCGCCGTCGACGCCGCCCCGGAAGTATTGGAGATCAACCGCCAGCGAATCGCCGACGATCGGGTTCGCTATCTGCAAGCCGACCTCTTCTCCTGGGAACCCGTAGAGCGCTACGACGTCGTCTACTTCAGCTTCTGGCTCTCGCATGTACCCCCTGAGTACTTCGCGTCGTTCTGGAGTCTGGTACGCCAGTGCCTTGCACCTGGGGGCCGCGTTTTCTTCGTCGATTCGCTCTACGAGCCAACCACCACGGCCAGAAACCACGAACTGCTCGGCAGGAACTCCACTGTCCAGGACCGCAAGCTCAACGACGGCCGTACTTACCGCATCGTCAAGGTCTATCACGAACCCGAGTCTCTGGGCATCGAGCTGGCGGATCTGGGTTGGGAAACGGCAATCCAACAAACCGACAATTACTTTCTCTACGGCAGTGCCCACCCCACCGGATCTGAGACTTGACCGATCCGCCATCCAATTCCATTGAGCGTCCTATGATCGGCTGGTGGGACATCGACGCCGGATATACTCAGCCGACTGAGGAATACCTCCGCCCATGATATCAAATCGGCTCGCTCTTTACCAACGCGATGGCTATACCATCTTCAAAAACGCCTACGACGAAGCGGATATGGCACTTTGGCGTCAGGAACAGGACCGTCTCGAAACGGTATCCAAGGGACCTTATGCGCAACAACGCTCCTGGTGGTTCGGCAATATGCTCGAACGCGCACCCCACTTGATGTGGCCGGTAGTCGCCAATCCGCTGATCCTCGATTTCGCCGAAGAGGTCATCGGCCCCTTCGTCCAGCTCGACAACCTCACCTTGGCCGCCTTTCCCCCGATGAGTGCAGAACAAGCTGCGGAAGGAGGCTGCAGCTGGCATCGCGATCGCTGGGGGCATATGCCTACGGGGCAGTACGATCGCCCCCTGGCCATCAACGCCATCTGTTATTTACAGGACTTGACCGAGCGGAGCGGACCGTTGCGGATCATCCCCGCTTCGCATATAAACCCCATCGCGATCAGTGAAGAAGAGCAGCGCAGCGAACCGCATCCCGACGAGGAACTGCTCTATCTCGAGGCCGGCGACGTGGTCCTGACCCACAATGGCCTGCTGCACTCGGGCACTGCGAATACCTCGAACGCCAAACGCTACTTCTTCAGCGTTTACTACAATATTTCCTGGCTCAAATACACCGATACCTTCGACGGTCCCAACTGCCGACAGCTCATCGCCTGGGCCCGCGAGCGCAACGACCACCGCGCCCTGCGCCTGCTCGGGCAGGACGACCAGCTGCAGGGGCGAGCCAACAGCGGCTTCCTAGAGGCGGATGAAGACCGTTGGACAGCATGGCGCGAAGCCGACCTCAATGCCCTAACGGAGCCTAACCAGTGAATCGCCTCAATCTTTTCGTATTCCTCTTATGCGCAATATCAACAGCCTGGGGAGATCGCACGGTACCGGCAGTGCCAGACACGACCGATTACCAGTTCGATCCGACGGAGGTAACCGCTACTCGTTCCCGCAGATCCAGCTACGACCTCCCGCTAGCCACCTCCGTCGCAACCGATTTTCAGCGCGGTCGTCCCGGACTCTCGCTCGACGAATCGCTGCGCCAGGTACCAGGCCTCTTCATCTCCAATCGCCACAACCTTTCACAGGGTGACCGTCTCAGCCTGCGCGGTCTGGGCGCTCGCGCCGCCTTCGGGGTTCGCGGACTGAAAATCCTGCTCGATGGCATCCCGCTGACCATGCCCGACGGCCAGAGCCAACTCAACAACCTCGACCTGGGCTCGACCGGTCGAATCGAGATCCTGCGCGGCCCGAGTTCCTCGCTTTACGGCAACGCCAGCGGCGGCGTACTCTCGATCCGTACCCAGGATCCTGCCGATGCCACCTGGCGCTTCGAACCCCGAATCGTCACCGGAAGCTATGGTCTCTTACGCCTGCAGGGCAAAGTATCGGGCCAGACGGAAAGAACCCGCTATATCGCCAGTCTCTACTCCATGCAGAGCGAAGGCTACCGCGAACACGCCAACGCCCGCGCCCGGGGACTCAACGCCCATATCGACCGCACCCTCGCCCCCGATCTCGATCTCGGTTTTATCTTCCATCTCCTCGATGCACCCTACTTATTCAACCCGAGTTCGCTCGACCGACGCAGCGCAGAAGAACACCCGCAGCGCGCACGCGGGTTCATCGTCCGCCAGGGTGCCTCCAAAAAAGTACGGCAGGCCCAGATCGGCCTGCGACTCACCTATCAGCCCGCCAGCGACCGCACCTCTACACTGGTCCTCTACGGAGTCGACCGCGCGCTGGAAAACCCGATCCCGGGACGAATCGTCGACCTGGATCGTCTCGCCTTAGGACTGCGCACCGAACACCAATTCAAGTGGCGGGGTTTTCGATTCACGACCGGGCTCGATCTCGACTTCCAGCACGACGATCGACGCGAATTCGCCAACGAAGGGCTACCCGACGGAGCCGAGCCAGACAACGAGCGCGTCTTTGATCTGATCGAACGCGGCGCAGGTCTTCTGAATCAGCGAGAAAAGGTCCGCAGCTTCGGCCCTTTCCTATCTTTGGAACGAGCACTTGGGAAATCGCTCTTGGTCACATTCGGCACTCGCTACGATCATTATCGCTTCGCCATCGACGACCGTTTAATGGAGGACGGTCTCGATTCGGGATCCCGCAATCTCGACCAGTTCAGCCCGATGCTGGGCCTGATGTACCGCCGCTCGGCGCTTTCCCGGTTCTACACCCATATCGCTACCGCTTTCCAGACCCCTACAACCTCCGAACTCGGCAATCGACCCGATGGCCAAGGCGGCTTCAACCCCGACCTCGATCCCGAGCAGATCGTCGGGATCGAAGCCGGCTATAGACACTATATACCCCGACTTCAGCTCAATATGGAACTGGCCCTCTACCAGCTCCGGATCGACGACTCCCTCATCCCCTACCAGAGCAAAAGCGAAGAGGACTACTTCCGCAACGCCGGTCAAACGCGCAACCGCGGCCTGGAACTTTCGCTCGGCACCACACCGCACCCCGACCTCCGCCTTCTGCTATCCTATACATTCGGCCACTACACATTTACAGACTATGCAGTCGAAACCGACGACGGACTCTTGCAACTCGCAGGCAACGAGGTCCCGGGCGTGCCGCGCCACCGACTCTTTACCATGCTGAGTTACCGACGCCCACAAGGTCTCTCTGCCGATTTGGAGTTCGAGCGCGTCGGCCGCTACTGGGCTAACGACCATAACGGCCCACCACCCCAGAGCGAGACTCCGCAAAACGCCTTTCTCAACGACGCCTACCTGCGAATAGACCTGCGTCTGGGTCTGGACCATCGCACGTTCAACACCTTTCTCAGTGTCGAAAACCTCTTTGCAGCTACCTACAGCGGCTCGATCGTCCCCAATGCCTTCGGGGAGCGCTACTTCGAACCCGCTCCAGGGCGCACTTTGCGTTTGGGTATCGGTACCCGGTTCGACAATTAAACCCCTTGATTCGATCGTTCAATTTCGTTAATGTACAGCAGGAGCTGTATTTTCCCCCTCAGGAGTATTATCCCCATGCGCTTGGGTCTTCCCCCCATCGCCGCCATGAGTTTCCTGCTACTCAGCACTCGACCTGCCCAGGGCGGTCTGAGCGACTCCGATTCCTCCGATCTCGAAGTGATTCTCATCTTGGGGATCGGCTTGATTCTCACAAGCTTGGTCTTGTATCTCGTCTTCAAAGCTTTCCGTGGTCAATCCGGTCGCAATGCTCCGCGCAGCCGCGTCGTAGCCAATTCGAAACCAAACTCATTCAGCAACCAGGCCGTCGCTTCCGGCTTTCTCCAGACCGAAACCCGACTCCTAAATCAGATCGCCAATAAGGTGCCTGCCGATATGAGCAGCGATCTCTTAGATTCGGACTCTGGCCGGGCCTACCTGATCAGCGATCTCGAAAAACGGATCAGTCGCCGACAGCGCGAAATCGAACTCATTCGTCGCATCCGGACCAAACTCGAGAAGATGGGAGAAAGCGGACTCACGCCACGGGCCACAGTGCGCATCGAAACCGACATCCGCATTTGGATCGCGAAAAAGATACAGCACGATCCGTCCAATGAAGAAAAAGAAGACGTCTTCGTCGATATTGAGCCTGTCATCGGCCGTCTGCAGGATATCAGCGAAGGCGGTGCCCGACTGGTTACCAACCTCGATGTAGACCGGGGCGACATGATCGAGTTATGGTCTGCCGACGCCGACATAATCCTTCCCCCTGTCACTTCCGTCGTCATCGACAGCAAACCTTCGGAGACAGATCTCAAGGACGTACTTCATCTCCACTTTATGGACCCACCCTTGGGAGAATTGCGATCGGTACTGTACTCGCTGCAAAGCCGCGAAGCAAGCCGATCTAATTGATCGTACTCTGGGTCTTGCGCAAACGACAGACGAAAAAACCCTCCATGCCCTTCGCCGGCAGGATTCGCCTCGCCCGCTGTAGCTGAACGTCGAATGCCTTGTCCTGCCAGCGGATTAAACCCGGTTCTGTATTGTCAAAGGGCAGGGCGATCTCCTCTACTTCCAGCGCGCCCTCGAACTGGTTCAGTATCCGGTCGATAATCGCTTCGTTCTCCTCCGGTGCAAAAGTGCAAGTCGAGTACACCAGCACCCCTCCCGGTTTGAGGCACTGCACTGCCGAATAGCAAAGCTTCCGCTGTTTGCGACTGGCTTCGGCAATCTTCTTCTTGCTCCAATAGGCCCAGGTCCTGGGTTCAGCAGCTCGAAATCGGCCTTCCGCCGAGCATGGTGCGTCCAGCAATACCCGGTCGAATTGCTCGGGACACTGGCGCCAAACCCTAGCTCCGTCCTTAAGGTAGGTTCTCACATTCTCGGCCCCGTGCCGCGCCAAATTGGCCCGCAGGCGAAAAAAGCGCCCGCGCACCGATTCTACAGCTGAAATCCGTCCCTCATTGCCCATCAAGTCCGCCAACTGCAAGGTCTTGCTGCCCGGCGCTGCAGTCAGATCCAGAATCCACTCTTCTTTTTCGGGGGCCAGGAGCATCGGCGGAACCATGCTGGAAGCATTTTGGATGTAGAGCCGGCCTTCGCTCCACGCAGCGGATTCGGTGAGTGCGCTGCGCTGCGCTGCGGGCACGAAAAAAGCATCGTCCTTCCAAGCCAGCGGCTTCAGCGCAAACCCTTCCGCCACCAGTTCGGCGCAAAGCTCATCAACTGTAGACTTGAGTCCATTGGCGCGAAAGGTAGTCGACTCTTCGGCGGCGAAGCTCTGCCAGCAAGCGGCAAAACGATCCGCCGACAACATCGCCTCCAGTCGAGTGCGAAAGAGTTCGGGTATGGTATCCGATTTTTTCATCCGTATTAAGGATAATCAACAAGAACTCGCGGGCAATCGGGAATCGCAGATCGGCAAGACTCAGCGACACGAGGCCGCCCTGAAAAATCTGCCACATCTACTGCAATCTATACGATTGATACAACGAGCCTCGTGCATAATTTGTAGGTTTAGCTTATCTAAAAATTTGCTCAGGTTCACTTTTTATATCTATTATAGACCTTATTATATTCAACAAAATTTAACAGAACTGCATTAGGCACAATACATACAGAAAAATTTTGAAACAACTGTACACATTGCTTTTTTCCTATTTCTTGTCCTCGTTCTTGTATGCCCAGGAAGCCGATGAAGAAGAAGTTCTCCCCGGCTTCGAACTCCTCCCCGACCGAGTCCTCGTCGCAACTCCCGATCACTGGCGCGGCTGGGAGGCTCCCACCGGCGCACGTCTGATCGAGGACAACGGCACCGTAACACCGCGTTTTTTGCGCAGCCATATCAACGCTGTGTCCAGTGCCGGAAACGACTCCATACTCGCCCGTGTCACCACCACTTCAAATTTCCAAGACGCCGAACTCGTCGTCGATGGCAGCGACCTAACCTATTGGGAGCCTGCCCCGGACGATGACCTGAGCCGCTGGACCCTGGATATCGACCTGGGCCGCACCCTGATCGCCGAACGCATCGTCCTGCGCTTCGCCGCCGCAGACCTGGGCGACCCCTTCCTCAAATTCAGAGTGCTAACCTCGGACGGCTTGCCCGCCTTTGGTCGCAGCAACCAGGCCATCTTCAGCCGTATCGGCCTGATCGACAATCTCAACGGTCAACGCGAATTCGCCTTCGAGCTAAATCCTCAGCGCAAGGTCGCCGCGGGCATCGAAGGAGCTATAGTCCAGAATGTGCGTATCGACGTCCTCGATACGCGTGGGCCCCGAGCGGCCGAAGTCGATTTCGACGAATACCAGCGCCTCAGCGCCGCCGACCGCGGCGCCATCGACTATTTTCTCCGCACAATCAGAGGCCGAGAAATCGCCGTCAGCGAAGCCACCTACGCCGACCTGCCCGACGAGGAAAAGGGGCCAGTGCGCTACTATCGCCATGAACGACCTCGCCTGGCTGAAGTGGAGATCTTTGCCCTCGGGGAAAATATCATCGCAATTACCCAGGCCGAGCAAGAACGCGAGGCATTGCAATTGGGCAAGTACGACTTCCTGCTCTTCCGCACCTTCACCGACGGAATCTTCGGCTCGTTCAAGGACATGCTCTTCTACAATGCGGTGCAGAATGAGAATCAAGTCGAAATCGATCTGGGTGCCAAATACTGGCTCGATCGCGTCAAATTGCTCAGCCCGCAACAACCCCCGTTCGCCTACCAGGTCCGCATCTCCGATGGCTCCGTAGACCCCAGTGGCAATTTCATCTGGACCCAATTCGACGAGCGCCGGAATCTCGAGCGCTTCCTGCACGTAGAGGAGACCTTCCCGCGCCAGGAAGTCCGCTACATCGAAGTGCGACAGCTCGAGTTCAGCGGATCGCGCTTCGAAAAGGGTAAGCTCAGCGAGATCCAGGCCTATGGCGAGGGCTATGTCTCCGAAATTACCATGGAGTCCCCCTTTATAAGGCTGGGGCGACCGCGACTCTTCACCCACCTCACCTGGGACGGCGAGGCTCCACCCAATACCCGCATCGAGATCCGCACCCGCACCGGCGAAAAAGTCACTCTGATACCCCACTACTTCACCATGAATGGCCGCGAGATCTCCGAAGATTTATGGCGACGACTGCCCGACACCGAACAGACGCCGCGCCCCAAGCCAGTTTGGGAGGAAATCACCGGCCCCGACTGGAGCAATTGGAGCGAAGTCTATACCAGTACCGCCTTCCGTTCTCCAGCACCACGCCAGTTGGCCAAAGTACAGGTGCGTCTGCTCTCGCGCGAACCCCTGCAGCGAGCCTGGATCCGCAGTCTACAACTACACTTCGTGCCACCTTTAGTCGATACCGTCTTCGGCGAGATTTTTCCAGTAGGTGGGATCGAGCCAGGCATAGAACGCAATTTTACGCTCTATCTGCGCCCCATCTTCGGCCCCGGCAACCCCGGATTCGACCGCGTGGCCCTGCGTTCTACCTCGGCGGCTCCACTCGAACTCCTGGCGGTTGAGACCGGCCAGGATGCAGCAATTATCCGCCGCACTGGCAACCAGCTCTGGCCCGGGGGAGACCTCAAAGTCGCCCCCGGCGAGGAGGGCGAAATCATCATTGACTTTCCCCAGCCCATAACCGATGACGATCAGATCTACGCCTTCAATTTTCGCACTAAAGTTTTCTTGCAAAGCACCCTCTTCAAGGCTCGGCTCGAAAACTCGACTCATCCCGATCTCACGCAAGAAATTATATCTGGCAACGCCTCGGACGCCGTCGCAACCCAATCGTTAGTCGTCATCTCCCGACTCAAAGATGCGGCCCTGCTCGAAAATGTCGAGGTCGGCCCCCGGGTCTTCACGCCCAACGGCGATGGCATCAACGATCAGGTGCGAATTCAGATCGAGATCTTCCACCTCGAGCAAGCGAAAACTCTCGGCATCGAAGTCTGCGACCTGACAGGCCGTCGCGTCCGCGATCTATCGGTGCAACGTTCCTTCCCCAGCGGAGAGCACTTTTTCGACTGGGACGGCCGCAACGATCAGGGCGACCTCCTTGCTCCGGGTATCTACCTCATCCGCGTCCACTTCGATACCGATAGCGACGCTCCCGGCACTGCGGTTTCACGTCTAGTCCACCTAGTATATTGAGTCGATGCTGCGCCTACTTGCACTATTGTGCCTCTTGCCAACCCTAGCCCAGAGCCAACCCGTCCTGCGCGACCAGCGCGAGTGGGGCCAGGCCTCGATCAACCCCTATGGCAACCGCTTCGAGATCGACTATCTCTCGCCGGCGGTCCACCACTGGTACGGCCAGCGCCACCTGCCCGAGACCTATATGAAACCCTGGTATGCGGAGCAGACCAACTACGCGGTGGAGCCCTATGGCCGCTATGTCAACCATCTGCTCGAGGGCCGCGACTTCTACGACACCTTCGGTACCCACTTAGGCCGCGGCTGGCGGGTCTACAACTGGAGTCAGGAACAACCCTTGCCGCGCGGCAGCCGCATCGACAAGAACAGCACCTACAGCGGTTTCTTCGACCGCCTGGTCATCGCCGGCGACCGCCGCGACGGCGGCACCTACCGGCTGATGGTCGGCGACGAAATCTACACCTTCTTCACCCCGCTGACCTTCTACAAACCGCGCTTCAACGGCGTGCGCCTCGACTATGGCAACGACCGCATGCTGGCCACGCTATTAGCCTCGCGCCCCTCAGCACCCCAGGGCGAAGAGCGCACCGATATCACCCACCTCCTCGGCGGACACACCGAATTCAGTCTCGGTGACCATACCACCCTGGGTCTTTCCTACATAAACGCCCACAACGTTCAGACCGAACGCGAATTCAACCAGGGCAACCCCCTGCGCGGCACCCTCTCCACCCAGCAGAACCGCGCCCTACAAAAACTCTGGGTGCGGCTGCGCGACGACTCGCCGGGCAAGGGCGACGCCCCGGCGATCCTCGCCGACTTCGAGATCGTCCTCCGCGACCGAGACGGCAATGAACTGCATGGCAAAGAAGTCGGCCTATTGCCCAAAATCATCGGCGGCGGCAGCGAGGACGGTCGGCTGGTAGCCAACGGCAATGAGGACATCCTGCTCGAATACGATCTCCGCCGCTTCCAATACCAAGACCTAGACGCAGACGGGATCCCACGCACGACCACCAGCGCTGAAATCACCCGCGCGACCTTTGAGTTGTCGGTGGCCAACGACTACCGCATCGAGGTCGCCTCCAACCTCCAGACCGACGGAGAGCGCTTCAGCCCCGAGATCATTTTCTTACCTGTGCGCCGAGCCAGAGGCAATGTCGAGGACAATAGCAACACCGGCTTTATCCGCGTCGACTACGGACTGCCCACTGCCACCGAACTCTTGGGTACCAACTGGCATATGACCGACTGGCACGGACTCTCGACACAGGGGGAACTGGTCTTCAACCGCCGTTTTTTCCAATACCCCAACCTGCTTGAGAAAAACCACTTCGAACACAGTATCGACGCCACCGCGGCCTACGCACAGGCCGCCTGGGATTTATATCCCTTCGCGCTCTACGCCGAAAGCTTCGCCATCGAGGACGAGTACACCACCCAGTACTGGCTCGTCGACAAGGAAGGTCGGATCCGCTATAAAGACCCCATACCGCAGATCTACGAGTTTGTCGACGATGACGACGACTACAACGCTACACCCGAGTGGCAACGACCCGACCTCGAAATCCGCGGCGGCAATATAGTCCAACGCCAGCTGTGGAACGACCAAGCCTGGCCCGGTTACGACGAGAACGGCGATTTCGTCAACGACTTCAACCAGAATCGCAATAACTTTCCCGATTACGAAGAACCCTTCCTGCGCTACCGCGCCGACCGGCCCGAGTTCCTCTTCGGCCTCGATATGAACCACAATGGCACCATCGATCGCTTTGAAAACGACCGCCTCGCCGACTATCCTTATAAAGCGGACCACCGCGGCTACAATGCCCATATAAGCGCCAACGCCGGCCCCGCGATCAAACTAACCCTGGGCCGCCAGCACATGGAACTGATCTCAGGAGACGGCCGCACCGAAGCCGAGTACGCGCTCCTGACCCTGCGCCACCTCTTCAAAGGAGGCAGCGCCCTCCGATTTTTCGCCCAGGGCGCCAAGGTCGCCGACGATATACCCGACGACCTCTGGCTGTGGTTCCAACCCCTCAACTCGCCCAACCGCATGCGCGAGGTCCGCGACCCCCTGTCCTTCAAAGACACCTATAAGAGCACACTCTATTTGGACTGGGATCTGCGGCTCGGGCCGCAAGTGCGCACCTTCCACCGCCTCAAGTGGGACCGAGTCGAACAGCGCGAAACGACCACCGACGTGATCGGCTTCGACGGCCGGGATATAAGCGGTTTCATGGGCGTGATCAACAAAGCCGAGTGGAGTGTACCGGTCGGTCTGGCGATCCTAGAGCCGCGCTGGAAAAGCGAATACCGACGCGACAGTCCCTTCTCGACCCGCCTGCCCGAGGCCGAGAGCCTCGAACAGACCCTCTTCCTGCTCTGGACCCAGCCGCTCTTCGCCGAGACCTCGGGTGTCAGCTATTTCCCCCGCTTCGGCCGCCAGCTCTTCGACAGCCAGCTACAGCTGGGCCTAGAGCGTTCGTTCTTCTGGATGCTCGACGGGCAGCGCGAGGAAATTTCCGAGGACTTCAAGAGCTGGACCTTCCTCTTGCAATTGACCAACCGCGTCGCCTACCAGGGCTATGAACTGGTCACCCGTCTCGGGCTGCAACTGGCGCGGCAGAGCTTTGCCACCAGTTCGACCGAGAGCTCCAGCCTATTCTTTTTGACCATCAACGCGGGGTTGGGCGAATGATCCGTTTACTCACCGCCCTCAGCACGCTCCTGGCGCTTACCGCCCATGCCCAGCCGGTGCGGACCTTTATCCTCGGCGAGGGCACGACCACCTGGAGCGGCGGCGGCTTCTCCATCCAACCCAAGGTCGTCACCAGCAGCGGTCGTCTCGATACCACCAACACCCCGGGCAACTCCATCGATTTCGAGCGCCGCCCTGGCTGGATTAGTCCGCTGTCCTTCGACGGCACGCAAAATATCGCCGCGCGGGTGCTCGAGGGGAATGGCCGCATCAGCTCGCCCGACGTCGGCCGCGGTTTCGAAGAGCAACTCGAAGGCACCGTCAACGGCAGTCCTTCGATCGCCTTTATCCGCAAGCCCACCGCCTTTGAGCCCGAAGTCAACGCCCGCGGCATCCGCGTGGTACTAGACTTCTTTGTGCCGGTGGGCATCGAGCGAGTGCGCTTCTATCCGCGCAATACCGTCACTCCCCATGCCGCCACGCCCTTTCACGCCGATTTTATGCGCGGCTACGAGCTATGGGTCAACCCCACACGCCCGAGCCTGGCCTCCCCCAATATCCTCGTCGAGCGCAACACCGAAAATGATGAGTCCATCGTCGACATCGCAGTGCCGCCGCAATACGTGCGGATCCTGATGCTCAAATCGCTGGTCAACGTGCCCTTCGAAATCGACGAGATCGAAGTCTACGGCACCGGTTTCCTACAGAGCGCCCAGTATCTGACCGATATCATTGACCTCGGCCAACGCGCAACTATCGGCCCGATTCGCTGGGTCGAAAACGCAATTGAAGACCGCGAATTCTCCGAACTCGAGGTGCGAGTCCGCACCGGCCACGACGACACGCCGTTACACTACCGCCGCATCCTGCCCCGAACCCCGGGTGCCTTCGGGCCGAGCGGGACCGAATTCGTAACCCCCGAGGAGTACTTCCGCCTCGACCACGGCGAGCGCGCCCCCTATATCGCCGATACTGATAACTGGAGCCCGAACTTCCCCATCGCCAATGGCCAACTGATCACCGCGCCCTCGCCCCGACGCTATGTGCAGTTTCAGGTCGATTTTTCCGGCGGGCTCTTCCAGACCCGCGAGATGGACCTTTTAGAGTTCGATTATATCACCCCGCCCATCGCCGACGAACTGGTCGCCGAGGTCTTCCCGCGACTGGCCCAGGCCGAAGAACCAGCGACCTTCCGCTATGCGGTGCGGCTGCGTCAAAACGGCGAGATCCGCGGCTTCGACCGCCTCGAGGTCGATACCAATGTCGGAGTAACCGATATTCGCGAGGTCAAACTCAACGGCGCGGACACGCCCTTCGATATCGAGTTCATCCGCGAAGAGGGCTTTGCCATCCGCTTCCCGCTGGTCGCCACCGACTCGACGCTTCTGGAACTAACCTTCGACCTGCCGATCTTCCGCTTCGGCACCACTTTTTCGGGCCGCGCCTATAATAGCCGTGCCCTCTCGGTGCCGCAGGCCCTGGTCCCGGGCCACGCACTCAACTTCGGCCCGGGCGATATCGACGAGCTCTCAGGACTCGCGGTGTCGATTCCCAAACCGCAAATCGGCAAGCTGGTCGGCGAAATCGCGATCAAGTCGCGTGTTTTCACCCCCAACGACGACGGCGTCAATGATGAGTTCGAGGTCTTTTTTAACATCCTGCAACTAACGCGGGAAGCACCAATCCGCTTTGAGATTTACGACCTTTCGGGGCGGCGTTTGCACGTGGTCTTTACCGGGGAGCACGGTATCGGGCCGGTAACTGCGATCTGGGACGGACGCCTGGCAAATGGCAGCACTGTGTTGCCGGGAATGTACGTATGGGCCTTGCGAGTGGAGGCAGATGCCTTTGACGAGGTGCATACGGGGACAATAGCGGTGGCATACTAAATGAAACTCTTGCTCATACTCCTGCTCACTGCCGGCACCCTCCAAGCCCAGGAATTCAGCACGCGACTGGGGGTGGTCCAGCGCGGTGGCAAGGTCTCCTTCGAACCGCGCGGTCCCGGCGTGCTCTTCGACGCGCTGGATCCCGCCGTGCGCAAGTGGTATGTCCCTCAGGAGCTCTATAGCGAGTACCGGTGGCAACACACGCAGTATTCCAATTACGCGCGCGAAAGCTACCAGCGCTACGTGCGCACGGCCATTGAAGGCAATTATTTCTACGACCTCTTCGGCAACTTCCTCAACCGCGGCTGGCTGATCTTCGACTGGCGCCAGCAGAACCCCCGGCCCTTCGGCTCTACCCTTTTTAAGGATAACCGCTTCGGCTCGTGGTTCAACAATGTCGTCATCGCCTCCGACCACAAGAGCCAGTATTACTACGCCATTACCATCGGCGACGAAATCCGCACCACCCTGACGCCGATGACCTTTTCCAAACCGCGCTTCAACGGCGTGCAGATCGACCTGGCCTCGGACAAGTACGCGGCCACCCTGATCCTCTCGCGCATCAGCCAGCCCGATCCCTTCGTAGGTGCAAGCTCAAATTCCGCCGCCGCCCGCAGCGACAACACCAACCTCGCCGGTGGCCGGGTCGAAGCCCAGATCGGCGACTTCATCAAACTCGGCGGCACCTTCGTAAACACCCACCACTCGCAAACCCAGGACGACGCGCTCAGCGGCAATTTTTTTAAAGGGGGTCTCACCGGCTCACAAAACCTCGAAAATCTCAGTTTCATCAACATCTTGATCAAAGATGATTCGCCCGCCGATGGCGAGGCCGGCGGTGCGCTCTTTGACGCCGACATCCTCATCTACGACCTCGAGGGCAACGAAACCCGCGGCTCGGAGATCGGATTCCGACCATTGATCGAAGGCGGCTTCCAGCGCCGGGGCTTTCTCGCCGCCGACGGCAATGAGGAGATCCTCTTGCGCTTCGACCTGCTCGACCCCACTTATTCGGGTCCCGAGCCGGCTGCCATCCGCCGTATCCGCCTCGAACTCGTCGTCGCCAACGACTACCTAATCGAGGTCGGTTCCGACCTGCAATCCGACATCTTCCTGCGCCCGGTTTTTATCCCGGTCTTTCACGCCGACGGCAATGTCAAGGATTCGTCCAACCAGCGGGTTTTAGCTTTCGACTACGGGCTGCCCACCGCCAACCAGATCGCCGGCTTTACCCTCGAACTGACTGACCTCGAGGGCCTTGACGGCAACTTCGAACTCAACGTCAACAACCGCTGGCGCAAATATCCAAACCCCGATCTCGAAAAACACCATATCGGCAGCGAGGAATCTATTGCCTGGATGGCCAATTTCTCCAAGATCTCGCACCCCTACTTCGGCTTCGGCGAGGTCTTCTCTATCGATCCCGATTACCAGACCTCCTTCCGCACCGTCCAGGAAACCGGCATCGTTGACTATGCCGATAAATTCAAGATCTATGAGTTCGTCGACGACAACGACGACCAGGACCGCTTCCCCGACTGGCGTCGCCGCGGGTTCCTCCCCGGCGACTCGGTGGTCTTTCCGGGCTGGGACGAGAACAACGACTTTATCTCCGACTACAACCAGAACGACAACACCGATAGCCCCAACCGTTTCCCCGACTATGACGAGCCCTTTTTGCGCTTCCACACCGATCGGCCGGAGTTTCTCTACGGCATCGACATGAACCACAACGGCACCATCGACCGCTTCGAAAACGATGAGGAAGCCGACCTGCCTTACAAACGCGACCGCAAAGGCTACAATATCTATCTCGGACGCTATCTTCACCCCCAGCTCAAATTAACTCTGGGACAGCAGCGGGTGCACCAGATCTCCGACGAGCGCCTCAATCTCGCCAGCTATCTGCTGCTTTCGGGCGATCACACCGTCTCGCGGTTTCGCCTGCGGTTGTTTCAGGATCTGCGCAAGGTCAAGGATACGATCCGCAACGATCTATTACAGTGGGTCCAGCCACCCAATTCGCGCGGCGAGCTACGCCCGGTCCACGACGCACTACCAGCCCAGAACACGGTCGTCAACACCACCTGGTTGGGTTTCGACTACGATGCGGGAGCGGCATTAAAGATAAAGAATGTGCTGCGCTGGCAGCTCTACCACCAACTCGATTCAGACAAGCAACTGGCATTGCGTACGACGCGCCAGCAGACCTATTTCTTCGGGTTGATCAACAAGGCCGAGTATCGCTTTAATATCGGCTCGCTGAGTCTGATTCCGGCGCTCAAGAGCGAATTTCTGCACTTCTCTTCCTTTACCGCCGGTGAAGCCACCCGCCGCGAGTTGAGCGAACTAGCGATGCTCATCGCCCGCCAAGCTATAATGCGCTCAACCTATCTCGAAACCGGGATCGAATACCACCGCTTCATCCAACTCCAGGACCCGACGCCGCCGCGCGCCAACGACGACTTCACCGAGTTGACCGCGCTCTTGCAACTGACCGATGTCTCCGATTACCAGGGCTATCGCCTGACCACCGTACTGGGCTTCTCGCTCAGCCGCCTCGATTTTGAGGTCGAAGACCCCACTCTCAGCACCCGGGGCTTTATCACCGTCTATGCGGGGATTGAATAATGAAATCCACGCTATTAGCCCTTCTATTGATCACCATATTGGCTATGCAAACCCGTGCCCAGGACTATGGCACCCGTTTGGGCACGGTCAAACGGGGCGGCAAAGTCTCCTTCGAGCCGCGTGGCCCCGACGTACTCTTCGACGCGCTCGACCCCGCTATGCGCAAGTGGTACGTCCCGCAGGAGCTTTACGCCGAGTACCAGTGGCAACATTGGCAGTACGCCAACTACGCCCGCGAAAACTATCAGCGCTACGTACCCGGCTCAATCGAAGGCACTTATTTCTACGATCTCTATGGCAATTTCCTCAACCGCGGCTGGCAGATCTTCGACTGGCGGCAGCAAAATCCCCAACCCTTCGGCTCCACCCTGCGCAAGGATGGCCGCTTCAGCGCGTGGTTCAACAATGTCGTCATCGCCGCTGACCACAAGGGGCAATACCACTACGCCATCACTGTCGGCGACCAGATCCGCACAACCCTGACGCCGATGACCTTTTCCAAACCGCGCTTCAACGGCGTGCAAATCGACCTGGCCTCCGACAAATACGCGGCCACCCTGCTGCTATCTCGAATCAGCGAGCCCGGCTCTGCCGCCGCCCGCACCGATAACTCCAACCTCACCGGCGGTCGGATCGAGATTCAGGTCGGCGACTTCGTCAAAGTAGGTGGCACCCTCGTCAACGCCCACCATTCGCACACCCAGGACGATGCCCTCAGCGGCAACTTCGCCAAGGGTAGCCTGCTGGATTCCCAGCGCTTTGAGAGCCTGAGCTTTATCGAGATCCTGATCAAGGACGACTCGCCCGAAGATGGCGAGGCCGGCGGCGCGCTCTTCGATGCCGATATACTCATCTACGATCTCGAGGGCAACGAAACCCGTGGTTCGGAGATCGGCTTCCGGCCTTTAATCGAAGGCGGCTTCCAGCGCCGCGGCTTCCTCGCCGCCGACGGCAACGAGCAGATCAAGCTGCGCTTCGACCTACTCGATCGCACGTACTCGGGACCCAACCCATCCACCATTAGCCGTATCCGCCTCGAACTCGTCGTCGCCAACGACTATCTCATCGAGGTCGGCTCTGGGCTGCAGACCAATATTGTTCGGCAACAGATCTTCATCCCCGTCTTTCGCGCCGATGGCAATGTCAAAGACTCGTCCAATCAACGAGTGCTGGCCTTCGACTATGGTCTACCCACCGCCAATCAGCTCGCCGGATTCACTCTCGAACTGACCGATCTCGAGGGCTTCAACGGCAACTTCGAACTCAATCTCAACAACCGCTGGCGCAAATTTCCCAATCCCAATCTCGAAAAACACCGCACCGGCAGCGAAGAATCCTTAGCCTGGACGGCCAATCTCTCCAAGGTTTCACACCCCTACTTCGGCTTCGTCGAAGCCTTCCATGTCGCCCCGGACTACACTACTTCATTCCGCACCGTACAGGAGACCGGAATCGTCGACTACGCCGACAACCTCAAGATCTACGAGTTCGTCGATGATAACGACGATCAGGATCGCAATCCCGACTGGCGCCGCCGCGGCTTCACATCTGGCGATGCAGTAGTCTTTCCCGGCTGGGACGAAAACAACGATTTTATCTCCGATTTCAACCAGAACGATAGCCCGGAAAGTCCCAACCGCTTCCCCGACTATGACGAGCCGTTTCTCCGCTTCCACACCGACCGACCTGAATTCCTCTACGGCATCGACATGAACCACAACGGCACCATCGACCGCTTCGAAAACGATGAAGAAGCCGACCTGCCCTACAAACGCGACCGCCAGGGCTACAACATCTACCTCGGCCGCTACCTGCACCCCCACCTCAAGCTGAGCGCAGGCCAAGTGCGAGTGCGACAACTCTCAGACGAACGGCGCAACCTCGCCAGCTATCTCCTGCTCAGCGGCGATCACGTCTTCTGGCGCTTCCGTCTGCGGCTCTTCCAGGATCTGCGCAAAGTCCAAGACACCATCCGCAACGATCTTCTGCAGTGGATACAACCGCCCAACTCACGCGGCGAACTGCGCCCTGTACGCGATGCACTACCAGCCCAAAACACCGTCCTCAACACGACTTGGCTCGGGTTCGATTACCAGGGACTCTCAGGACTGAAGGTCAAGAATATCCTGCGCTGGCAACTCTACCACCAGCTAGACTCGGACGAGGAACTGGCCCTGCGCTCACTGCGTCAAGAAACCGCCTTCTTCGGCCTGATCAACAAGGCTGAATATCGCTTCAACTTCGGCTCGCTGAGCCTGATCCCGGCCTGGAAAAGCGAGTTTTTGCACTTCAGCTCCTTTAAAACCGGCGAAGCCCGGCGGCGCGAACTGAGCCAGATCGCCATGTTCATCGCGCGCAAGCCAGTATTGTATACAACCTATCTCGAAGCCGGGGTTGAGTATCACAGATTCTTCCAGTTGCAAAACCCGAAGCCACCGCGTGCTGATGATAGTTACACCGAGCTGACCACGCTCTTTCAAATGACCGACACCTCCGATTATCAGGGCTATCGACTGACCACAGTACTGGGTTTTTCGCTCAGTCGACTCGGTTTCGGAGTAGAGAAATCGACCATCAATACCCGGAGCTTCATCACCGTCTATGCCGGAGTCGAGCAATGAAGATCGCAATCCTGACGATCCTCTTATTGCTCTGGGGCTGTGCGGAAAAGAAGGCACCCCTCGCCGGGCAAGCAGTCGATCCCAACGTGCTCTTCGAGCACTCTACCTTTCCCGATTCTGCTCTCGAACGAATCGTGCGCGAAATGCTCGACCGGCCACGCGGCCCCCTCAGCGCTGCCGAACTTGGCTCAGTGGAAACCCTTGATGCAAGCCGCCGCGGCATCGCCGAACTGACCGGAATCGGGAAGCTGCAAAACCTGCGACTGCTCTGGCTAGGTGCCAATAAATTCACCGAAATCGAGCCGCTCACCGAACTGAACCAACTCACTCAACTCGACCTCTCGCAGAACGAGCTTGTGGAGATCGGAGCCCTCTCCCAACTCGACAACCTGCAGGTCCTGGTGCTTTCGCAAAACGCTCTGGCCGAGATCGAGCCGCTCGCCGAACTAACCCGGCTCACTCAACTCGACCTCGACCGCAATCGCATTACCGATCTCTCGCCGCTGCGCCGACTCAAGCTTTTGCGCCTGCTCAATTTCGACGACAATTTGGTCAGCGATATCTCCGCACTCGAGGCCCTGCCCGCCCTGCACCGCGTCGAACTTTCGGGCAATCCCATCGCCCCCCAGACTCTGGACCGGCTGCGGCAACGGGGAATCAAGGTTGGCTTTTACCTTCCTCCTCTGGGCCTGGGCGATGAGATCCTAGAAAAGGAAATTCGCAAGGCTTTAGATAAAGAGACAGGCGAGATCTCCACTAGCGAGCTATTCTCGATAGAAACCCTCAACCTCCGGGGAGCCGTCAGCTCGATACGCGGTATCGAGCGCCTTAAAAATCTGCGCCGATTTTCGGTCAGCGGAGTACGATCCTCGCTCTCCGATATATCGCCGTTGGCAGGCCTCGTCCGCCTGCGCGACATCTCTATTTTCAGCACTTCAATCACCAGCCTGCAGGGTCTGGCGCCCTTGCGCCTCCTGTACCGTCTACGGCTAGACCTCAACCGCATAGAAGACCTGAGCCCGCTCCATCAACTGACCCGGCTCACCGAATTGAGCCTGGGTTCGAACCAGATACGCGACGTTTTCCCCCTGCGCCGCCTGGTGCGATTGAAAAAACTCAACCTCAACAGCAACCAGATCCGCGACCTGAGCCCATTAACAAAACTAGTCGCACTTGAAGAGCTCAACATAAACGATAACCTGATCGGGAATCTGGGATTCATCAATAGGATGCAGAAGCTGCGCGTGATCAACTGCAACAACAATCGGATCGAGGATATTTCGCCCCTATTGGACCTGCCCGAACTCGAGCGGGTTTCAATTCGGGGAAACTCACTCGGCAAGGAGGCGCGAGAACATGCACAGGAGCTGGTCGAACGCGGCGTCCGCATTATTATGAGCAACCTATGAGATTCGGCTTCTATGCGGTATTGGTACTCATCACCGCACCGCTCGGCGCCGTCGAACAACTCACGGTCGGCGGAGGCGGAATCTCCTTTCGCGACGCGCGCGAATCCTCTGCACGCCTTTCGGTCGGAGTCGATTCGATCTGGATCTGGGATGTCGAATCCGGTCAGAATATTGCCCCCCTGATCCTCGACCGCAGCGGCGCCCTCTTCCCCGTTGTAATCGAGGAAGGAGTCTTCGGCGAAAAGGTCGCTACGCCCCGTCCCGCTCCAGGCCTGGAAAAAATCCTCGACAGCGACCAGAGCACGGCCTTCAACCCCGACGAAGTCGGGCTCGCGCGCCAGGTCGATCTCTACATCGATCTGGGCGGCCACTACGGCATCGAACAGATCCGCTTCTACCCCCGCCTCGATGCCGAACACCGCAACAACTACCTGCAGGCCTTCCAACTCGGACACAATCGCGAAGAGTTGGCAAGCCTGACGGACCTGCTGGTAGCCCCCTTCAGTTTCCTTATCAACGCCCACCAGACGGCTCCCAACAACCAGAGTATCGTCATCTGGCCACGTCCCAACGAAATCACCGACGAGAAAGAGATGCGCTTCGTGCGAATCCGCACCCTGGAAGAACGCCCCTGGGAGATCGCCGAAGTCGAAATCATCGCCAATGGCTGGATGCCATCAGGCGAGTTCGTCTCCACCGCACTCGAGGTCCACAACGCCGCCCCTGTCTGGGGTCGCCTCCTAGTCGATGGTCGGGATCCCTCGGATTTGCCCATTATCGTCCAGACTCGCACTGGACCCGATCCAGAGCCCCTGCACTACTTTGCTACCTCGGCAATCAGCGGCGAACTAGAGCGCATCGACCGCGTATTCTGGGAATCCTTCGACACCCTGCCAGCTACACCATTCTCGCCCAAGCGAGGACCAGTAATCACCAATCCCTTCTGGAGTCCGTGGGAAACAGTGGATCTTGGCGTCGTGATCTCTCCGCCCAAGCGATTCATCCAATTCCGCGTGCACTTGCTCGAACCAGGCACTCATATCGGCCAGATCACCTTCGAGTTCACCAGCCGCCCACTGACCCAGGAACTCAAAGCCGAAATCGTTCCGCTTGAAACCGCTGCCGGCAGCGAAACTCCTTTCACTCTCAGCTTGAGCACGCGTCGGCTCAAAGATTTGCCCGGCGAGGGCGAGTCGGGTTTCCGCTCCTTAGAGGTGCTGACCCCGGCCGAGATCATCGCCGTAGACAGCGTCTTGATTCAGGATCGACCTTCCTTCTTCAATGCCGAACTCGTGCCGGAACACGGCTTCACGCTCCACTTTCTCGAACGCATCGCACCCACCGCCGGTTTCGTACAAATCTTTTTTCGAGGCCGGGTATTCGTCGACGGCACCTCGTTTCGGGTCCGCGGCCTCGATCGACGCTCGACCGGCCAAAGCGATGAGGAGATCTACCAATTCGCCCGCGCCGGCGATGTGGACCCGCGCACCCCCGGTGGCTTGCTTTCCGTGCGTCTGGACAAGAACCGCAATCCTCTGATCGATAAACTAGTACCCCATAACACGGTCTTCTCCCCCAATGGGGACCGCATTAACGACTACCTCGAACTCCGCTATAACCTGCTCAAACTGACGCGAAGCGCCCCGGTCTTTTTTGAGATATTCGACCTCGCCGGTCGCAAAGTCCAACAAGGCTATGCAGGACACGACCTGAGCGGCTCCTTTCTGCGTCTGTGGGACGGGCGCAAAAAGGACGGGCTTATTGCACCTCCAGGTACCTATATTTACCAGATCCGTGTCGAATCCGATGCCACCACTACTGTCCGTCAGGGCGTTGCCAATCTAGTCTACTAAGTATAGTTTCAATGCGCGTGGCGGCATCTCGCGCAAACCTTTAGCACCGTCTCGAAGAGTTGTCCATGCCTATTTCCTCTTTCCGCCTGCTGCTCTGCGCCAGTGCCTTGATCTTGAGTTGTGGTTCGGATCCATCAGTTCCGCCACCGGCCACGGTTTCTGACCTCGATGACTTAATCGACCATACGACTTTTGCCGATGCAGAGCTGGAGCAAGCCGTGCGCCTGACCCTCGCCCGACCACGCAGCCCCTTGGCCGAAGCGGAATTGCTCAGTTTAGAAGCCCTCGACGCCTCTGAATACGCCATAGCTGATCTCAGCGGAATCGACCAACTCTCCAGCCTGCGCCATCTGAGACTCGGCGCCAATGATCTGAACGATATCTCGGCGCTTGCCGAGCTCTCTGCACTACAATTTCTCGACTTGTCCGACAACCGAATTACCGATCTCGGCCCCCTGACCAAGCTGTACCGGCTCAACGACCTCGACCTCTCCGGCAACCAGATCGAAGATCTCGCCCCCCTGGCCGAACTGGTCCAACTGACCCACCTGGATCTCGACGACAACCGCATCCGCGACGTGTCTCCTCTCGCGAGCCTGCGCCGCTTGCGCCTGCTCAACCTCGACAACAATCAGGTCCGAGAAATCTCCGCATTGATGGGTCTGCGCCTGCTGCGCGATCTCGAACTCTCAGGCAACCCGCTCCTCGATCTGAGCGAAGTCGAGGCCCTTGCCAAGCGAGGCGTACAAGTCCACTACTACGTACCCTTTGAAAACCCCTTCGACATCGTAATAGAAGAGGCGATCCGCAAGGAATTGAACGATATTCGGGGACCGATCTCCCAAACCGCCCTCGAATCGATCCTCTACATCAACTTCAGCGGACCGATCCACAGCCTCAGCGGCATCGAGCGCCTGCTCAATCTCACCACGCTCATCGTGCGCTATACCAGCAGCGATAGTGACCTGCCCTTCAACGACCTGACGCCGATTTCCCAGCTCGAAAACCTGACCAACCTGACCATACGCGATACACCCATCAGCGATATCGGACCTCTCGCTACCCTGCTCCAAATCGACGAACTAAGCCTACCCAATAACCAGATTGCTGATATCCGCCCATTGGCCAACCTGCCGATTCTGAGATTTCTCAACCTCGCCGGCAACCAGGTCGTCGATTTACTCCCCTTGCGTGAACTAAGCCGCCTTTCCACCATCAATCTGACCAACAACGAGGTAAGAGACCTCTCACCACTGCTGGAAATGACCAACCTCAAAAGCGTCTGGGTCCGCGGCAATCCCCTCAGCAGCGAGACGCTAAACGACGTAGTGCCCGCCCTGCGCGACAGAGGCATCTTCGTCGTAGGGATTTGAGAGCTATGCGCGCCGTACCCCTCGCCCTGATCGCTTTGCTTGTCACCGCGCCCGTAGACGCTATAGAGCGACTCGTCATCGGCCAGGGCGGCATCCCCTGGCCTGCGGCTCGCGAAGAAACCAACAAGCTCTCGATCTCCGCCGATTCCATCTGGACCTGGGACACCGAACCAGGGCAAAACCTGGCCCCACTGGTCCTCGAACGCGGCGGTCAGATCTTCGCCGTAGTCGTCGGTTCGGGACCCTTTGGGCAAACCGTTCGCAATTTTTTCAACCCGCCGGGCATTGAAAAGATCATCGACGGCAACCCGGGCACGGCCTTCAATCCCGACGAAGCCGACCTTGCGCGCCAAACAGACCTCTACATCGATCTAGGCGGCCACTACGGCGTCGAGCAGATCCGCTTCTTTCCGCGCCTCGACTCAGAACACCGCGATAACTTCCCGCAGGCCTTCCAACTCGGCCACAACCGCGAAGATCCTGCGCACTTCACTTCGTCCTCCGCCATCGCTCTGGCGCCCTTTAGTTTTCTCATCAACGCCCACGTCAACACCCCCAATGCACAGAGCATCGTCCTCTGGCCACAACCCAACGAAATTACCGATGAAAAAGAGATGCGCCACGTGCGTATCCGGATGCTCGCAGGGCGTCCCTGGGAGATCGCCGAGGTCGAAATCACCGCCAACGGCAACATAGCACCGGCCGAGTTCGTCTCTCGGCCTTTAGCCGTGCCCGGTGGAGCGCCAGTGTGGGGCCGGCTGAAGATCAATGGTCGCGACGCCTCCGAACTGCCCGTCATCGTCCAGACCCGCACCGGACCAGACCCCGAGCCGATTCACTACTTCCTGCACCTGACCAAATCCAAGATGATGCGCCGGGTAACCAAACAGGGCTGGGAGAATATCCTCACCCTTTCCGACGTCGAGCGCGGCGAAGCCGAACAGGGACCGGTGCTGCCCAACTCGTTGTGGAGTGCCTGGGAGACCGTCACCGAGGGATTGATACTCTCACCCAGCCCACTGGAATATCTCCAATTCCGCATCGAGTGGACCGAACCTGGTATCAAAATAGAAACCATGTCTTTCGAATACACCAACTGGCCCCTGGCCGAGAGACTCGAAGCCGAAATCAACCCGAGCGAGACCGAGGCCGGTCGCGAAACCGAGTTCGTACTCTCGCTCCAGGTCCAGCGCCTGAACGACACCAATATTCCCGCCTCGGGCTTCCGCAACCTGCAGATTTTCACCCCCGCCGAGATCTCCGGTGTCGACCGCGTATTAGTCAAAGACCGGGAAGCGCTCTTCAAAGTCCGCCAGGATCCCGGACGTTCCTTTAATATCGAGTTCTGGGACCGCATCAACCCCGGCGCCAATTTCATCGAGATCTTCTTCCGCGGTCGGATCTTCGCCGACGGCACCTTCTTCCGGGTCCAGGCTCTCGACCATCGCGCCACCCCCATCGAAGAAGAGGTCGTCTACCAGTTCGCCCGTGCCGGAGACGTCGACCCGCGCACCCCCGCAGCCACTCTCGCGGTACGTCTGAGCACGCGCAACGATCCCCTGCTCGATGATTTGACCGCCACTACCCGTATCATCACCCCCAATTCAGACGGAATCAACGACTTCCTGATCGTCAGCTACAATCTGCTGCGCCTGACTAGGCCGGCACCGGTCTCATTTGAAATTTTCGCTCTAGCCGGTCGACGCGTGCGTCAGGGCTACGCCGGTGCCGACCAGAGCGGCCGCTTCGCCCGAATTTGGGACGGACGCGACCAGGCGGGATTCACCGTTGAGCCGGGCATCTACCTCTACCAGGTGCAGGTCGAAGCAGACGCCGGTATTTTTCGCCGTCAGGGGTTAGTCAGCATCGCCTATTGAGGCGGGCTCCCCGCATCGTCATCATCAATCGCTCAAAGCATCAGGCCTAGGCCGCCCGCTCCGGCACCTCATCCCCCTGTGGTACCGGGAGGTTAACCCAGTAGCCGCCCGGGTCTTGGCCGCGACAGAGATAGCCATTGGCCCGTTTCTGCTCTTGGGTCCGCACCTCAACCGGCATATAGCGCAGTGTCAGCCCACAGCGGCGGCGCTCAGAAAAATTGGGCTTTGAACCGTGTAGCAGCAGATCGGTATGTATGGAGATCTGTCCCGCCTTCATCGTAAAAGGGACCGGCTCACCACCCCATTTCAGCGGCTCGTGCACACTCTGGCCAAGAACGTTTTGCTCTTTTTCGTTACTGTATTCGAAGGGAATCTGCCCGTGCAAGTGCGAACCGGGAATGACTCTCATCGGCCCATTTTCTTCATCGATCTCATCGATAGCCAGCCACACCGTCACCACCTTGCTCGGCGTCAATGGCCAGTACGAGGCATCTTGATGCCAGCTGACCTGTTTCTGGTCGCCTGGCTCCTTGGAGAAGTAGTGGGTCATAATGCTGACGATATTGGGACCCACGAGGTCCTCGACATAATCGAGAATTCGCTTGTCGTGGAGCAAATCGTAGATCCCCCGGCAATGGCGATGCCAACCATTGATCGAATAGCTAGTGTGTCCGACGGCCCTGGCTCTTTGCATCAATTCGTCGAAATAGCGTCGATTGGCCTCGGCTTCTGCCGGGGTGAAGACGTCCAGGGGACAGATATAGCCCTCCGCATTGAATTGACCGATCTGAGCTGAACTGAGTTTCTGGGGATCGTCGTTCTCGACGGGGAAAAACCTGATCTCGCGTTTCATCTCGGGCAGGGCATCGCTAATCGACATTGAAATCTCCTGTCTGATAATGTTCTGTCCCAGAGCGTCCAAGGGGAGAATCAGCCTCTGCAACACCCCGATCCCCTACTTGTTGGCACAGCACCGGTTTTCTTATTTTACTCGGCAATGGGACCCTTTGACCTGGAACTTCAATAACTTAATTGTTGAAAAGCATTTTAGCACAATGCAATTTTAAGAACCGAATCGGCTTTGATCCGCCGAGTCCATTGCTCGCGACGCGCCCGGAGCAGAAAGCTGCAAAATCCCTGGGCCCTGCAGGTTATCTCTGGCTATGATCCAAGGAGAACCGATATGACCATCTACAAAGCCGGCCTCATCGGCTGCGGCGGCAGAGGCCGCGCTCACGCCGAAGGCTATCAGGCCTCTGCTGAGGTCGCGATCCGCGCCTGCGCCGACCCCATAGAAGCTACTCGAGAATCTTTCGCCCAAGATTTCGGCGTTCCAACTCTATACGACGACTACCGCGCGATGCTGGCGGCGGAAGATCTCGACCTCGTCAGCGTTTGCACCTGGACCGGCCAGCACCGCACAATGGTCGAAGCGGCCGCAACCAGCGGCGTCAAAGCCATCCACTGCGAAAAACCCATGGCCACCAACTGGGGCGATGCCAAAGCCCTGTACCAAGCCTGTGTCGACAACGGAGTGCTGATCACTTTCTGCCACCAGCGCCGCTTCGGTCCCTCCTTCGTCAAGGCCAAAGAGCTGCTCGACTCGGGTGCCATCGGCCAACTACAACGCCTCGAAGGGTCCTGTTCGAATCTCTTCGATTGGGGCACTCACTGGTTTGATATATTCTTCTTCTACAACGACGAAGTGCCTGCCGAGTGGGTCATGGGCCAGATCGGTGTTGAAGAGGAGAGTCAGGTTTTCGGCGTACCCCTAGAGACGAGTGGTCTCTCGTGGATCCGCTGGCAAAACGGCGTCGAAGGCCTGCTCGCCACCGGCGGAGCTTCGACTCAGGGTCCGCGCAACAGGCTCGTCGGCAGCGAGGGCATCATCGAAGTCGGCGGAG
The DNA here is from genome assembly GCA_964520345.1 of uncultured Gemmatimonadaceae bacterium. Taxonomy (GTDB): domain Bacteria; phylum Latescibacterota; class UBA2968; order UBA8231; family UBA8231. The sequence goes on from CAZFMY010000007.1 coordinate 43,249, forward strand.
CGGACCGGGCGCCGGTGCGACTTTTGCGTCAGGGCGCCGCATGGGAAGACTTCACCGACGCAGCCATCGAATCCATCGTCCCCCCCGGAGGCGACACCGTACTCTCGGTACTAGATCTCATCGCCAGCCTCGAGAGCGGTGCAGAACCCTGTCTCTCGGGGCGCAAAGCTCTTCAGGCCACCGAACTCATCTTCGCCACCTACGAGTCGAGCCGGCGCCGCAACCGGATCCAACTCCCCCTCGACACCGAAGACTCGGCCCTGATCACCATGCTCGCAGAAGGTCAGATAGGCCCAGGCTGAGAGAGAATCCGGCACCACAGCGCCAGAGCAGCAAGCGGCAAGCGCGATCCCCCTATTCGCCTCCCCGCCGTATCGCCGATGCCGCGAACCTGATCTGGAAACGATAGACTCGCTTCTGCTCGCAGAAGATCTCATGGGTCTCGGGGTCGATTCGCTTGGGTACCTCGACGCGATGTACGTCAACCAGGGCCTGGTAGCCACGTTCGGAGAAGATGTCGATCAGCATTGCCAACGCCATCGGATCCTCAAAAAGTCGATCCTCCGAGTTGATCTCTGTCCGTCCGGTGATCGCATAGCGGGTGACGATCGGCATGAACTTCGAGTTAATTTTGTCGATCACCCCTTGGAACAATCCGGGAAAGTCCTCGTTATAAACCTCCAGGCGCTTGACCAACTCCTGCCGCGCATAAAGCACCAGCCGGCTGGCCGGGGTGATGGAGCGAACCCGGTCGAAGGTCCCATGCGAGAGCTCCAATGAACTCTGGTACGAAAATTCCTCCTCGATCTCCTCCTGCACCTTTTCGAGCGGCTGGCCGGCGTCGATGAAACGGAAGTGGAAAATCTGACGCAGCGAGCGCAATGCGTCGAAGGTCGTTTCCTTGAAAACCTGGTAGCGCTTGCGCGCAGATTCCGGGTCGAGGTCGGTGGTGCGGATTTCCTCCGGCTTCCCAACGCCCGATTCTTCAACCCTGCGATTGACCTCCAGAGCCTCGCGACCCCGGTGCAGCTGGCGCTCAATGCTGACTTCTTCGTCGACAAAGAGCAGCACCGTGCGAAAGAGCGGGCGCGGAAAACCCTGCCCGCGGAATTCCTCGCGCAGCTCAGTCATCTTGTCATAGAACATTTTCAGACACTCGACCTGCACCTGGGTACGTGGAAAACCGTCGACGATCACGCCCTCCTGATAGATCGGATCCAAAAGCTTGCTCAACAGCAAATGAGTGACTTCCTCGTCACCAACAAGGCCGCCAGCATCCTTGATTTTTTGCGCGCGCGGGCTGTCGAGTAAATCGCTGATGACTACCGGAGCCGCGATAATGCCCCGCGCCGCCAAGATAAAGGGGGTATTGGTGCCCTTGCCGGCCCCAGGCGCACCACCAAGCCAGATGATCTCTCCGGGGAAGCAGAGTTTGCCGAGTCCGAACTCTTCCACGAGATCGTCCCAGACGCGGGAAAAGATCAGATTCGCATCTTTGATTTCGAGATCGACGTGCTTTTTTCCAGTGGGTTTAATACTCAATTCAAGCTCCTTGTAGAACATACCCCGAATCCGGGGGCCTCTTGGATACTAAAGCTAAAGCCCTGCGGCTTAATCGAGACCCCAGGGCTAGTGATCCGGAAACTCTGGAATTTTACGCCTCCAAATTGCGAAAAGGCTCTCTGTTGACCAGATCTTCGACCACCTGACCACCGATCAAGTGCCCCTGAATGATCCGTTCCAGCTTCTCGACCGTTATCGAATGGTACCAAACGCCCTCGGGATAGATCACCGCCGTCGGCCCCGACTCGCAAACGCGCAAACAATCGGCCTTAGTACGGTGAATACCCCCCTTGCCCGGATGACCGTAGCCCAACTCGGATAATCGCTTCTTCAAGTAATCCCAGCACTCGGCACCGGACCCGTCCTGGTGACACTTAGCCTTGGTCGGAGTCGCGCAAAGAAAAATGTGACGCTCGACATTGGTATAGACTGGATCCGTCTTCTTCTCGCTCATATCGGCCCTCCCTCAGACCTGCCAGCGCCGGTTGAGCCGACGATGGGCGAAGGGACGCTGCTCATCGCCGTCATACGAATCGACGATATGGCCATCTCCTTCGAGAATATATTTGTAAATCACCAAGCCCTCCAGACCCACCGGCCCACGGCTGTGCAAACGGTTGGTGCTGATTCCGACCTCGGCCCCGAGTCCGTATTTGAACCCATCGGCGAAACGAGTCGAGGCATTGTGCATAACTGAAGCCGAGTCGACTTTGGCCAGGAACACACCAGCGGCATCGCGATCCTCGGTTACAATCGCATCAGTGTGATGACTGCCGTATTCGTTGATATGACCAATCGCTTCATCGAGGCTGCCGACGACTTTAACCGCGAGTATCAAGTCCAGATACTCGGTGCGCCAATCCGCTTCCGCAACAGCATTGATCTGGGCACCGACCCCGGCCAGATTACGGGTTTCTTCGTCACCGCGCAACTCCACGCCTTTCGCACTGAGTTCTGGCACCACCTGCTGCAAAAATTCTGCAGCCACTCCGCGATGCACCAGCAAGGTCTCAGCCGCATTGCACACCGCCACGTATTGGGTCTTGGAATCAACGGCAATCCGCACCGCCTTGTCGAGATCGGCGGACGCATCGATATAGACGTGGCAAATCCCATCAGCATGGCCCATCACGGGGATTTTGGTATTGTGCATAATGTATTGCACGAACTCGTTGCCGCCTCGGGGGATGATCAGATCGATGAACTCTTCCTGGTCGAGCAGGGCGCGGACCTCCTCGCGACCTTCAAGGAGTGCCATCCACAGCGCGGGAATTTCCGCAATCTCCGCCGTGGCTTCGAGCATCACCTCCGCCAGCGCCCGATTGGTCGCAGAGGCCTCGCGGCCCCCCTTGAGCAAAGCGGCGTTGCCCGACTTGAGACAGATCGAGGCGATCTGCACCAGGGCATCGGGTCGCGACTCAAAAATTACTCCAATCACCCCGATGGGCACCGTTACCCGGTAGAGTTCAAGGCCATCGTCCAATTCGGTCGCATCCTGAGTCTGCCCCAGCGGGTCGGGCTGGGCTGCGACCGAGCGCACCATCTGCACCATAGTGGCGAATTTGCGACCACTCAAATCGAGCCGCTTGAGCAAAGGCAGATCCAATTCGCCTTTGGCAACCAATTCGCGACCGGCGTCCATATCTTGTGCGTTGGCAGCGAGAATCTGCTCTTCGTGGGCTTCCAGGGCCTGAGCAATGGCCTCCAGGGCCTGATTCCGGGCCGCTGCTGAAGCAACGGCCAGCGTCCGCGAAGCCGCTCGTGCATTTAGCGCCAGCTCTCGTACCGCCATCTCAACTCGCCTCGGCAGCACGGGCCGTAGCCGCACCCATAATCGCTTCTAAAGTTTGGCTGATTCGCTGTGGATCCTCGACCTTGCCCTCTCCCAATAAGACAAAATCCACCAGAAAATGCGCCCAGCTTTCGAGTTGGTCTGAATTGCGGTCGCGTTTGAGCACCGCCGCCACATTGCGCAGGATCTGGTGTTTGGGATTGATCTCCAGCAGCCGCTGAGTACCCTGAAAATCGCGATCGCTCATTTTCATCAGCCGTTCCATATTCTGACTCATACCCCCCTGCGGCGCCACCAGCAAGCAAGGACGATCGGTCAAGCGTTTCGACTCGACCACATCCGAAACCCGGCCCTCAAGTTTCTTTTTCAAAAAGTCTATCAGCTCAATAGTCTCGGCCTTCTGCTCATCATCGACTCCCTCGATCTTGACCTCATCTTCATCGGCACCGAGGTCGAGATCCGCCGCGTCCACAGCCTGGAACTCCTTTTCGTCGAATTTCTGCAGCCCCTGGATGACCCATTCGTCGACTGGCTCGTCGAGGTAGAGCACCTCCAGACCCCGCTTGCGAAACGTCTCCAGGAGCGGGCTCTGGGAGATCGACTCTTTGCTCTCGCCAGCCAGATAATAAATCTTTTCCTGCTCACTCTGCATCCGGTCTATATAGGTCTGCAACGAGATATAGGTATCCGCAGTGTCCTCGAGCGAGGAGTGATAGCGCAAAAGTCCACCGAGTTGATCTCGATGATCGGAATCCATCGCCAGACCTTCCTTCAACACGGCACCATAAGCACGCCAGAAAGTCAGATACTCTTCCTCATCCTTTTTGGCCATGCTCTCGATCATCCCCAAGATGCGTCGCACCAAGGTGGTACGAATCTTGGCAATGACCGGATTGTGCTGCAGAGTTTCGCGCGATACGTTGAGTGGCAGATCATCGCAATCGACCACCCCGCGCACAAAGCGCAACCACAGCGGCAAAAGTTCTTTGCAATCATCCTGGATAAAGACCCGCTTGACGTGCAGATTGAGCGAAATCTTCGGCTCCGGGTTGAAAAGCCATTGCGCTGGTGAATGCTTGGGGATATAAAGCACGGCGTAGAACTGAATCGGCACATCGACCGCTACGTGCTCGTACGCCAGCGGTTCGTCCGAATCACCGGTTAGATGAGTGTAGAACTCGTTGTAATCTTCAGCGCTGATTTCATTGCGCGGTCGAGTCCATAAAGCAGCCGCATTGTTGACTTCTTTGCCGGCGACTTTGATAGGATAAGACACGAAGTCGGAGTGTTTGCGAATCACCGTCTCCAATTGATGGGCGTCGAGAAACTCCTCGCAATCGGAGCGGATATAAATTTTGATCTCGGTGCCTCGATCCGCTTTGTCGGCATTGGCCAAAGTATAGGCCCCATCGCCCGTCGATTCCCAAACGACCGCCTCGCTCTCCGGGTTGGCCGAGCGCGAGGTGAGAACCACCCGATCGGCAACCATAAAAACCGAATAGAAACCCACTCCGAACTGCCCGATCAGCTTCACCTTCTCCTCTTCATCGGCAGCAGCAGACAGTTTCTGAGCGAACTCCGCCGATCCCGAGTGAGCGATGGTGCCGATATTATCGTTGATCTCGTCGCGCGTCATGCCAATTCCGCTATCGCGGATCACCAGCGTCTTATTGCTGCTCGATACTTCGATCTCGATATCCAGTTCGGCATCAGGGTCGTGGACGTTTTTGTCAGTTAGCGAGCGATGGTGGATTTTATTCAGCGCATCGGAGGCGTTGGAGATCAACTCGCGCAAAAAGATCTCCTTCTGAGTATATAGCGAGTGAATAAGCAGGTGCAGCAACTGCTGAACCTCGGTCTGGAAGGTCCGTTCTTCGACACCTGAATCCTGTGCAGGAGGATCTTGAGACATTTTGCTACAACTCCTTGTTTTTCATAGTCTATTGGATTAATCGGTCAGAACGTATAATATAAGGCATAGGCAAATGTACGGAAGAATGTCTACTTTGCAAGTTAGGTCGTCCGCCCCCATGGATATCATAGAATCGCCTATTTTCTGAGCTAATCGCAAGCAGAAAGAATGTGGAAACCTACGACCTGATCATCGTCGGCGGTGGCCCCGCCGGCACCACCGCAGCGCTCTATGCCCAGCAGCAGGGACTCAAAACCCTGTTGCTGGACAAGGAGCAATTTCCCCGCGACAAGATCTGCGGCGATGCTCTTTCCGGCAAAACCGTGGCCATACTCCACGAATTGGGACTCTTCGAGGAAGTCTGCGACCTGCCGGGGGCCGCCATCTCCCGCATCACCTTTGGCAGTCCCGCCGCCATGAATGCCGATATCCACTTGAACCGCTACAACCTCCGCAATAGCCTGACCGGCCGCACCCTGCCGATGCAGGGCTTTGCCATCCGCAGGGAAATCTTCGATCACTTCCTCTTTGAGAAAGCGCGCGCGGTAGCCGACCGCACTCTGGAGAATTTCGCCGTGCAAGATCTCTTGCGCGACAAAGAACAAATCCACGGAGTACGCGGGCAATCAAAGGACGGCACCGAGTTTGAATTTTACGCACCTCTCATCCTTGGTTGCGACGGTTTCAACTCGATCGTCTCCCGCAAAAGCGGGCTCTACAGCCACGAGAGCCACCACTCGATGGTAGCTCTGAGACAGTATTTCGAAGGAATCACCGGGCTGAGCGACCAGATCGAGTTGCACTTTATCAACGAAGTGCTGCCCGGCTATTTCTGGATCTTTCCGCTGGAGGGCGATCGCGCCAATATCGGCATCGGCATGGGACACCACGACATCAAATCGCGCGGAATCAACCTCAAAGACGCACTCACAGCCGCCATCGAAAGCCCAACTTTCCACGCGCGTTTTAAGAACGCCCGCCCCTTAGAAGACCCCGTAGGTTGGAATCTACCCGTTGGCTCGCGGCGGCGCAGAGCCCACGGCAATGGTTTCCTGCTCCTCGGAGACGCGGCCGGCCTGATCGACCCCTTCACCGGCGAGGGCATCGGCAATGCACTCTATTCAGCCCGATTCGCCATCGAAACAGCTGCCGAAGCCAAAATGCACAGCGACTATAGCGCCAACTTTTTACACCGCTACGAGGAGCGGCTCTGGGACTCGTTGGGTAACGAACTCAAAATAAGTACCACACTCCACAACATCGTCCGCTGGCCCTCGCTACTGAATCTGGTCATCCGCAAGGCGGCCAACAACACCGAGGTCAGCGATCTGATCTGCGGCATGATGGCCAACGCCGTACCACGCAAGATCATGACCAATCCGCTCTTCTATCTGCGGCTTCTATTTCGCTGAATCAGTGGGCCAGAAACGGCAATGGCCAGTTGACCTGACCCGGAGGCCGGCCCTTTTTCACCGCGATTCGATACGAGTCGAACACCCCCTCCTGCAACAAAAAAACCATCGCTGCTGCACTCGGCTCGATGCTTGTCGCCGCCCACCCCGGGTCGAGCGCGTTCTGCGCCAGCCAACCCCCAGGATGAACTTCGATCGCATTCGGCCGAAGCGCGTAAATCACTTGCCGCGCCGATTCGGGATCCGCGGCCAATAGCATCGCCAGCCGATCTCGCTGCCTGGCCGGCCGCATGGTATAGGCCACCCGCCGCCCGGCCCCATCGCGCCAGACCAGCGAATCGATTCCCGACAGACGCCACTCTGCAAGCGTCGCCCCCCACAACCAGCCGAAGTCCACATCGGACAACTCAACTTCGAGCCGTTCCACTAACCAGGGCAGGTCCGCCGGCTGCACCGGCTGGCGGTCCAAACTTAGAGTCCCTGTAGGTAGCTCTTGCACGTCGATTTCGATCTTGGCGAAACCAAAGGCGTGCGTCTCATAGCCATAGCGGGGATAGTAAGACGAGTGCCCCAGCAAAAAAGCCAGTGCATATTCCTCTTTCTTCCCCAGCCGGTGCCCGAATTCAAGCAAGCTGCCTCCGATCCCCCGGCGCTGGAAACCCGGCACTACCGCCACCGGCCCCACCGCCAGCGCCCGCAGCGTCGCACCCATCAACCGCAGCCGCACCGGGCTAAAGAGCGCATGCCCAACCAGTTCACCACCATGGCAAGCCACCACCGACAGACGCCGATCGTAAAGCGGATAATTAGCGCGCATCTCATCGATGATCTGTCCCTCATCGGCATGACCGAAGGCCCTGCAGTTGACAATGTGAATGGCCTCTTCGTCGCCGAGCCGCTCGCTCCGTATTTCTATATCTGGCAAATATGGGCCTTTCGCGGATAAGGATCTGCGCATTCAATAATTTCGGGACGCAGCGGAACACACCTCGGAGGGGTCGAGGCCATGGATACCAGCGATCTCGCATCGCGACCCGCAACACGCTAGATCGTCGTCGATAGAAAACCCCCGTCGACCCGGATATCGGTCCCGGTGACAAAACCGCTCGCCGCGACTGAGGCCAGAAAGACCGCCGCTCCAACCAACTCCTCGGGCATCCCGAATCGATTCATCGGCGTGTGCGAAAGGATCTGCACCGCGCGCGGGGTCGGACTGCCATCCTCTTCGAAGAGCAGCCGACGGTTCTGCTCGGCGGGAAAGAAGCCCGGCGTAATCGAGTTGACCCGCACGCCCTGCTCGGCCCATTCCATGGCCAGAAACTGCGTCAGGTTGACCACCGCCGCCTTCGCCGCAGAGTAGGCCACGACCCGCGAAACGGGGAGGTGCGCGGCGACTGAAGCGATATTGATAATGCTGCCCCTGCCCTGCTCGACCATCGCTGGACCAAACTCCTGGCAGGGCAGAAAGATCCCAGCCCCCAGGTTCAAATCGAAGCAGTTCTGCCAATCCGCTGAGTCGATCTCTGCAAAACTCAACTCCTCGGTCAACGTCACCTGCGGCTGATTGCCCCCCGCCGAGTTTACCAGCACTCCGACCGGGCCCCATTCCGAGACTACCGCCGCATGGGCATCCGCAATCGACGCCTTATCCGTCGCGTCGCAGGCGGCGAAAATGGCCTGACCTCCGGCCTCCTCAATGGCCTCGACCCGTTCCCGACCCCTTTCCTCACTTCGCCCCAACACCGCCACCTTGGCCCCCGCCTCGGATAAGCCCTGGGCGATCGCCCCACCCAAGACACCCGTCCCCCCTATGACCACCGCTAGTTCCTCACGCAAATCGTATCGATTCATTTCAGTACCCCATAGCTTTAGATAAGAGTCCTATGCTACCACCGAAAATATTGCCCCAGACGATCAGCCAGCCCAAATGCTCACGAATCACTTCTTCCATCATCTCCTTGACCCGGTCGGGAGTCAACTCTTCCAGCTTGGTCTCCAACAAACCATCGACCTGCTCCCGTATCGCGCCAATATCAATACCTGCACCCCCGGCCAGGAGCGGCCCGACCTCAGTTCCAACTCCGACCACGAATTGCTTGACCAGCGGTTTGACCGTTTGGATGCCCGCCATCTTGATCATCATCCCCTGGGGCGAATCAGCCAATTCGGCCAGCTTGCGGTCGATAATCTCGTCGACCTCCTCCGATTGCAGAACCTCCTTCACTTTCTCCTCTAAACCCTGTCCTCCAGACGACGCATCGCCCTGCCCGGCGAAAAACCGCGCGAGGTATTCCTCGTCGAAGAAGTACCGCATGATCGCATCCTTCACCGTCTGCCGTATCTCGCGGAACCGCGCTGGAATCACTCCCGATCCGTACAATAATGGCACCCGGTCAAAGAGCATCTTCACCGCCAACCAATTAGTCACTCCTCCAGCGAAGCCGAAGAGCCCCACTGCCAGCACCCATCCACTGCCCGTTACTCCTTCTACCCTCCCGATCAAACCCAACCCCAACAACCCGAACGAAATCAGGTTGCTCAGATTCCCCTTCTCCCAATATCCTTTCTTCATCTTTTAGTCTCGCGCGAAATAGGCCCCAAGGACCTTATCGTCTCGTCTATTACCGGTACGACCAATCGTTTCTAACCACATCGTTCTCTACCGAAATCCAGGTAGAGAACATCGAAGGACGAGGCAGTTTTATCACCTCGAATCACCAAATTCGCCTAGCGCGCCGTCCGGGTCTTTTGTTTGTCCTCATGTCGCTCCATTCCCAATCTGATCAGCCGATCGACCAACGCCCCGTAACTCACCCCGCTAGCCTCCCACAACTTCGGATACATGCTGATTGGCGTAAATCCCGGAATCGTATTGATCTCGTTGATGAAAATCGCCTCGTCGCTCTCGCGCACAAAAAAATCCACCCGCGACAAACCCCAGGCCTCAACCGCCTGAAAGGCCTTGATCCCCATCGCCCGCACCGCCTCCTGCGTCGCGGGTGAAACTCGCGCTGGAATGATCGAATCGGAATTGTCGTCGACGTATTTGGCATTGTAATCGTAGAACTCATTGCCCGGTACGATCTCGCCGACCACCGAAGCTTCCGGCTCCTCGTTGCCCAAAATCGCAACCTCGATTTCGCGACAGCCCGCAGCTTCGGCTTCTATCACGATCTTGTAGTCGTATTGCGCCGCCTCGTCGATCGCCTTTTCCAATCCTTGACCATCGTCGGCCTTGCTCACCCCCACACTCGATCCAAGATTTACCGGCTTGACGAAAACCGGGTACTCGAACTGGTCTTCTAACTCGACTAACACCCCTGCACGATCGCTCTCCCACCAACTCCGCCGCAGTACCCGATACTCTACCTGAGGCAACCCTTCGGCCTTGAAAACTCGCTTCATCATTTCCTTGTCCATCCCCACCGCAGAGCCGAGCACACCCGAACCCACATAGGCTACATCCGCCAATTCCATCAACCCCTGTACCGTACCATCTTCGCCATAAGGACCGTGTAAAATCGGGAAGATCACGTCAATCGCCTGCCCCACTGCATTCCTCGCCGGCCCCACCAATTCTCGCGTCCCCATATAGTCCAGCGCGACCGGCACCAACCCATCCTCGCTTACCTCGCCGGCCTCGAGAAGTCTCTGCGCGTCTTCGGCAACCAGCCAGCGGCCCTCCCTAGAGATACCGACCATCACCAGTTCGTACTGATCGCGGTCGATCGCCTCCAGCATCGAACGCGCCGAACTCACCGAGACCTCGTGCTCGGCGGAGCGCCCGCCGAAGAGCACGCCCACTCGTATCTTGCGATCCATTTATCGCCCTTCCTCCAGTGGAAAACCCTGAGTATTGAACTCCTCTTCTACCCGCCGCCAGAAATTGGCAGCGACGCAACCGCTCAACCATCTTCAATATGCCGCAGCTAAACCGCCCGCGCAACGGCGGCAAAAGAGCATCCGTCGTCTGTATTGCCTTCTGCAGCCTAATTGCGTATCTCTTCCTACACACCATCGAACCCGCTCAGGCCAAGAGCACACCCTCCGGCAACGGCGAGGCTTCGATGGTCTCTCGAATAAGTGCTGATCTTCCCTGACCCAGGCGTCGAGCCGCTCGCGACCTGTGCATATCTCGAGGAGCCAAAGCTGTGAAATATCGCTATGCCGAAATGATTTGGAACGAAACCAGGGACGCGGCCGCACAGGGACGCGTCGCGGTCCTGCCCGTCTCGACACATGAAGACCACGGACCCCACTTGCCGGTCGATACCGATGTAGTCCTGTGCAACGGCATTTGCGAACGCGCTGTCGCGCAAATCCCGCAGCAGGCGGTACTCGCCCCACCCGTATCCCACGGCTACAGCCCGCACCACATGGACTTCCACGGCACCTTGACCATCACCTGGGACACCTTTATCCGCTATGTCAAGGATCTTTGCTGCAGCCTCGCACACCACGGTTTCGAGCGAATCCTGATCGTCAACGGGCATGGTTCCAACACCTCGCCGCTCGACCTGGCCGCCCGTCTATCCATCCTCGAATACGAGGGACGAATCCTCTGCGCCTCGGTCAACCACTGGGATTTGCACCGGGCCAAGCTCGTCGGCAAGGAGTTGCGCGACTCCGATTACGGCGGAACCTCGCACGCCGGCGAATACGAAACCTCGCTCTACCTGGCGCTCAAACCGGAACTCGTCGAGATGGACAAAGCCGTCGACGAGCGCTCGCCGATGTCGGCGAGTTTCCGCACCGACCTCCTCGCCGGCTCTCATCCGGATGGCTCGGGTGCACGCCTGGTGCCCTACTGGAGCCAACAGACCGCCAGCGGCGTGATGGGCGACGCGACCAAGGCCACCATCGCAAAGGGTGAGAAATTTCTCGCAGCAGCGACCGAGGGGCTCGTCGAGTTGATCCTCGAGCTGAAGAACCAGCCCATTCTACCGCGACGCGACCAGCACTAATTGACACCTCTGCCCCTGCTTCATAGCGTTTACCCATCCGCAACCGTTTCTCTGAACAGGAGTCTGCAATGACCAACCAGGAAATGATCGAAGAACTGAAAAAATTCGATACTCCCTCGATCACCAATGTCGTCGCCACCTATCCCGATCATCCGCTCTGCCTGGGGCTTTATAACCCCTGGAGCGAAAACTGGTACACCGATCAATCGATCCGCTGCATGTACCCCGAACTCGGCCGCACCGTCGGCTATGCCGTCACCTGTACCTACGGCCTGCCCGATCCCAACTACAACGGCGTCACCTTTATGGATGTCCTCGACGCTCTGGACGCCTCACCCAAACCCACGGTCTTCGTCTTCGAGCAGAAATTTCCGCCCGAGATCCAGGGCAAGGTCGGCCTGGCCGGCGGCAATATGACCACCGCGATGCAGGCCATCGGCTGCGTCGGCGCGATCTCCAACGGCCCCTCGCGCGACATCGACGAGATCCGACCGATGAAATTTCAGTATCTGCTCAGCGGCGTCACCGCGGGCCACGGTGCCCAGGCGGTCCACGCGGTCAACGTTCCGGTATCGGTCGGCGGCATGGACGTGGCCCCCGGCGAGATCATTCATATGGACGAAAACGGCGCTGTCAAATTCCCCGCCGACAAGCTCGAAGCAGTCCTCGACAAGGTCCGCGCCCTGCAAGAAGAAGAGGCCGGACGCATGGCCCAGATGAAAAAGGCCAGCTCCGCCGCCGAACTCCGCGCCATTTTCGGCGGCCATGCCTATGGCGAGGAAGAGGAGAACTAAACCGGCACGACGGAAATTCTTCGCGCTACCAGTGCAGATTGCGCAGACGTGACCTGCCCTGCCAACCGCGCCCTAAGGGCGGGGCGGCCTGTTCTTTCCGCCGCCCCGCAACACCAAAGCGCAGAGACGACCTAATGACCTCATCGCTCCCCAAAACCATGCGCGCCATCCTCTGCCACGGGCCCGAAGACTATCGCCTCGAAGAATATCCGGTCCCAACTCTCGCCCCCGGTGAAATCCTCCTCCGCACCCACTCCGTCGGCATCTGTGCCAGCGACCTCAAATGCTATCTCGGCGCGCCCCTGTTCTGGGGCGACGATCACCGCGCCGGCTATTGCCAGGCCCCCGTGATTCCCGGCCATGAATTCGTCGGCGAGGTAGTGGCCCTGAGTCCAGACACCGCGCAAAAGCAAGATCTGGCCCTAGGCGATCAGGTCGTATCCGAACAGATCGTCCCCTGCCAGCAATGCCGCTACTGTCGCCGTGGCCATTACTGGATGTGCCAGGTCCACGATATCTACGGGTTCCGTCAGGCCACCTTCGGCGCAATGGCCGAATACGTACGCCTGCCCGCCCGGGCTCTCAACTACAAAGTACCGCCCGAGATCCCCACCGCCCACGCCGCCTATATCGAACCTCTGGCCTGCGGCATCCATGCGGTTCAACGCGGCCAGATCGAACTCGACCACGTGGTAGTAATCGCCGGGGCGGGCCCGCTGGGGCTGGGAATGATCGCCGCCGCGCGGCTCAAAAACCCGCGCCTGCTCATCGCCCTCGACCTCGATGACAAACGGCTGGAAACCGCCCTGGACTGCGGCGCCGACCTGGGATTCAACCCCTCCAGGGTCGATGCCATCGACGCCGTCAACAAACTCACCGAGGGCTACGGATGCGATGTCTATATCGAGGCCACTGGCCATCCGGCGGCCGTTGAACAGGGCCTGCACATGATCTGCAAATTGGGGACCTTCGTCGAATTCAGCGTGATGCGCGAGCCGGTCACCGTCGATTGGACCATCATTGGCGACACCAAGGAATTGGACCTCCGCGGCGCGCATCTGAGCCCGCACTGCTACCCTATCGCCATCGACATGCTCGCCAAGGGCCGGCTGCCAATGGAAAAAATTCTCACTCACCGACTGCCCCTGGAGAATTTCCAGCAGGGCATCGAGCTCGTCGCCGCTGGCGACCGCTCGATCAAAGTGTCGCTCGCACCGTGAATACCGACGTCATCGGACTCGGTCTCTGCACCGTCGATATGCTCTTCGTCGTCGATGAGCTACCCGCTTTCGACGCGACCTTGCGTGCCTCTCAGTACCTGCGCCAGGGCGGAGGACCGGTACCTACAGCGCTGGTAGCACTGGCACGCCTGGGTGCTGCAACGAGCTTCTACGGCAAAGTCGGCGACGATCCCGATGGAGACTTCATCCGCGCAGAGTTGGAAGCCGAAGGCGTCGATACCCGCCCCTGTGTCGTAGTACCCGATGCCCTCTCGCGAGTCGCGCTGGTTCTGGTCGAGGCGAAAACCGGGGAACGCGGCTTCACCACCCGTCCCGAGAGCTGCTCCGAACTCGGTCCCGACGAACTCGACCGCGAAACGATAACCAATGCGTCGATTCTCCACCTCGACGATGCCGATCCCGCCTGTATGCAAGCAGCCCGCTGGGCACGCGAAGCCGGACGCACCGTAGTCTACGATGGCACCTGGCTCCACGACGACCTAGACGAATTTCTGCCCCTGGTCGATGTGCCCATCGTCTCCATGCCGATGGTGCGACGCTGGATGCCCGGTGCGACACCCGAGCGAGTCGTCGATCGGCTCTGCGCCTACGGTGCCGAAGTGGCCTTCTATACGCTGGGGGCAGATGGCGCCATCGCCCGCTCGCCCGCAGGCACCTTCACTTATCCGGCCTTTGCAGCCGAAATCGTCGATACCACCGGGGCCGGCGATGCCTTCCACGGAGCCTTCATATACGGTCTCCTCCAAGATTGGCCCATCCACGAGATCGCCTGTTTTGCCTCGGCTGTGGCCGCGCTCAACTGCGGCCACCTCGGCGGCCGCAGCAGCTTGCCCGGTCTGGCCGAGGTCGAGTCCTTTATTGCCGAAAACCGCAGGCAATGGGAGGCGGGAATAAAGAGATTAGCATAGCACCCATTTTTCTTCTTGCTCTCGTTACTCATCCTCCTATACTTAACAGACCTTCAATCTCGTCTACCAGGATCTGTCCATTGATCGACCTCACTGGAAAAGTGGCCCTCATTACCGGTTCGTCACGCGGCATCGGGCGCGCCTGCGCCGTAGAAATGGCTCGAGCTGGTGCCGATATCTGTATCAACTACCGCTCGCACGCCAAAGAAGCCGAAGAAGCAGCAACGCAAGTACGAGAATTCGGACGACGGGCCATAACCGTCGGCTGCGATGTCTCCGACCGACCGGCCGTGGACGCGATGGTCGCAGAAACCATCGCTGAATTGGGACATCTCGACATAGCCGTTGCCAATGCCTACTACTCGAAGCGCGAACCTTTTCTCGAGCTATCGCTGGATGCCATGCGCCAAACCCTGGACGTCACCCTGTGGGGCGCCTTCCACCTGGCCCAATCTGCCGCACGGCAGATGGAAAGCCAGGGCACGGGGGGCGCACTGCTTTTTATCACTTCGGTCCTGGCCCAGATCCCCGTGCCCACTTCGCTGCCCTACAACACCGCCAAAGCCGGAGTCGAGCACATGTGCGCCACCATTGCTCGCGAGCTGGCCCCGTATAAAATCCGCGCCAATTCCATCGAGCCGGGATGGACCGACACCCCGGGTGAGCGACAATTCGCCAGCGAAGAAGAAATTCGCCGGGGCGGCGAACGCCTGCCCTGGGGGCGTCTGGCCACCAGCGAGGACATCGCCAGAGCCGCGGTATTCCTCGCTTCGGACGCGGCCGACTACATTACCGGCACGACCTTGAAAGTCGATGGCGGCTACTCGCTCAATCCACCTTGAGTCGTCGCTTTTGCCATCAGTCCGAACCGAACCCGGAAGGGTTGCCCATCCTCCCAACTCCACAATCCCAACAGATCCCGCGGAGACCCTGCCCGAACCATCTCCTGTATCACCTGATGATCGATCCGAGCCAAACCACAACGCTCGCAATCTCAAATTGAACGGATTCGCATGCCCCTCAAAATCGCCTTTGCCGGCTTCCGCCACGGCCACATTTTCTCTCTTTACGAACTCGCCTCCGCCTCCGACGAACTCGAAATCGTAGCCGCCTGCGAGGGTCACGACCAAACCCGCGCCGCGATCCAGGACAAGGGCACGGCAACGATCACCCATAACCGGGTCGATCAGATGCTCGACGAAGTCGAGTGCGATATTGTCGCTACCGGCACCTACTTCGCCCGCCGCGGCCAGGTATTGATCAAAGCCCTCGAACGCGGCAAACACGTCATCGGCGATAAGCCGCTGTGTAGCGGAATGGATGACCTCGAACGGATTGCGACTCTGGCGCAAGAAAAAAACCTCAAGGTCGGCTGCATGCTGACCATGCGCGACTCCGCCCAGTTCATCGGAGTGCGCAACCTGATTAGCGAGGGGCGTATCGGCGAGGTCCACGCCATCTCCTTCGGCGGTCAGCACCCTCTATTACTGGGTTCGCGGGCCGGCTGGTATTTCGAACCGGGCAAGCACGGCGGCACCATCACCGATATCGGCATCCACGCCATCGATGCACTGCCCTGGATCACCGGTCGCACGTGGACCAAGATCAACGCCGCCCGCTGCTGGAATGCCCTGGCGTCCGAATATCCACACTTCGAGGATGCCGGACAGATGATGCTGGAGATGGACAATGGCTGTGGAGTGCTCGGCGACGTATCCTACTTCGCGCCCGACAGGGCCGGCTACCGGATGCCCTACTATTGGCGAACCACGTTCTGGGGTCGAGAAGGCGTGATCGAAACCTCGACCACAGCCAGCGAGATTCAACTACTGGGCAGAAACGACGATGGCGTGCAGAACCTCGCGCTGCCGGCAGCCAAGACGGGGGGGTATCTGCGCGCTTTCCTCGACGATATCGCAAACGAGACGCCGGCCAGCGGCCTCGACACCGCCGCGGTCCTGCACTCGATGCGCAATGTCATCCGCATCCAGCAGGCGGCCGATCTGGGCGAACGCGAAGTGGAATTCAATAACTGAGCTTGTCGTTGCCCAGACGACGCAATGCATCCTGTGCCCGCCACTGGGGCTGCGCAGCGTCCCGGGTCGCGACCCGATGCAATAGTTCAGTACACCGCGCATCGAGCGGGCGCATATTCATCAGTGCACCAAGAGCATTGAAGCGCACAAAGGCCTCCGGGTCGTCCAGAGCTCGCACCACGCTTTGCTCGGCAGAATTGGCCTCCTGACCCCAGATTTCCAAAGCCTGCGCGGCATTGTGCCGCACCCAGGCGTCTTCGTCGTCGAGAGCCCTTTCGATCTCGGGCAACAAATCTAAACTTTCCCTGCCCAGATCTCCCGCAATATCCGCTGCCATTGCGCGCAACCAGGGATCGGCAGCAGCCAGCGCCTGGCGCAAAGCCGACCCCGCGACGCGCCCGGACGCACTCAGCGCCAGCGCCGCCATCTCCCTTTCCGATTCGCTTCCCGCGCAGATCCGTTCCATCAACCTATGCGCTCCAACCGAGTCGAGTTGCCCTCCTATAGAATAGGCCGCCTCCAGCGCCTCGCTCTCCCGCTCGGATCTCAACTTCGCCATCAACGCCGTCAAAGACTCTGCCCCACCCGAACGCTCTGCGCCCCGGCCAGCCAGCCAGTTCCACATCGTCTGCCAGGTTTTTGGCAACGTGAGCAGGTCGCCGCCCTCGCACCTCGACCAGGTACGGGCCTTGGCGGCAAAATCCGGCTCATATCCAGGCCTGGCATTCCAATCCGGTGATGCTGGTTCACCCTGGCGATCGAAGAGGAATTTGAGCATGATCCGCTCCTCGCCAGTCTGGTTGGCCCCAGCCCGATGCCAGCAGGAGAAATGGACGATGGCCATAATGCCCTCACCCCCTTCGACTCGACGCTCCAATCGCTGCATATCTTCGGGCTGCCGCCGATAGTACTGCGAGCCGGGAACCACCGAGGTCGGTCCAAGCTCTTTGCCCACTGCCTGGGGAAAATAGACCAGCAGCACCTTGCGCGGTCGATGCCCGTAGCGCCACGGTCGAGTCCATCCCCGCAGGGCCCTCGGCGTTCCATCCTGGTGGAATCTCCCGGCCTGCTGACCGGGACTGGTGCAATGGACATGACGATGGCATTCCATATAGTAATCCGGCCCCAGAATGCTCGAGAGCGCACCCACCACCTGTGGATGCGAAAGCACCTGCTTCAGAGCCGGAACCATCTCATAGATCGCATTGCCGGGATTTGCACCGTTCTCGCAGGCGGCGCGGGTCTGCTGGCGGACATCCCGATGTATCCGAGCATCGATATCGGGATCCAGGATATGATAGCCCCGAGCGACAAACCTGGCTATTTCCTCATCGCCAAGTAGATAATCTGTACCCATTTCTTTGTTTATCTCCCCTAGCATCTCACTACCGCACCACAGCGAGCATGGAATTTCCCGCTTCACCCCCACGCTGGCTGCGGATAGGTCTCCATAAACCCGTTCGGTCGACGCGTCAGATACTTGAGCCAACTCTCCTCGGGCGCCGCGGCAAAAATCCGATCGTAGAGTCCGTCCCCACCGAACGAATTGGCGATCACCCCGGGGCAATACGTGTACATCACTGTCCGCCGCACCACCTCGGACTCGTTGCGTGAACAATGGGCCATATCGTGGGAAAAGAGCAACGCGTCGCCCGCACACATCGGCACTTCCACCAGCATATCCTCAACACCGTCGCCCGCTGGTCGGGGATAATGCGCTTTATGGGTTCCCGGAACGACTTTCAACCCACCACCGCCCACTGCGATATCCCCCATCGCATACATTACGTTCAGCAGATTGTGGCGGATCTGACCATTGAAATGATAGAAATTATGCGTGATGGACGGCGTGTGATTGGAGTGCAGCCGGGTCTCGCCGCCCCGCCACTTAAAGGCGATCCACGTCGACTTCAAGCGCGGCTTCTCCACCATCTCGAGAATATAGGGCAGCACCTGGGGGTTGGTAGCCAGATCGACCAGATCCGGCTCCTGATTGACGATATCGTCGTAGCGGACCTCGGGGTTGTCTCCTTGCGGTTTAGTACGCAAATCTTCTGCAGCTCTGGCTTCCCACGCGTCAACCCGGCGATTCAGCCTGGCCAAATCATCGGCACCAATGGCACCCCGTAGCAAGATATAGCCATTGACGTCGTAGCGGTACAACTCGGCTGGTCTCATCGTCGATCGCTCCCTTGCCGCGCTGGATCAAGACGCCAACGAGCGGAAAAAGTCCCGAAAGAGAATCGTTTCAGACAGATTGTCGCACTCGTTGCAATGCTCCCAATCTATCCATACGTACTCGATGCCGAGCCAGCCGCGGTAGCCGGTCTCGCGCATGACCTCGACCACTCGCCGGTAGTCAACCGTATTGTGTGCGAAGCGCTCCTGTAAACGGCCCTTGCGCCCGCCGCGAGCATGGAAGTGGCTAGCGTGCTGAACCAGCGGCTCGACCTCTGCATCGGACAAACCGATCCGGGTGAAATGCGTATAGTCAAGCGTCAGCGTCAATCCAGGAACATCACCGATCAGTTTAGCCGCAGACTTCGGTCGAGGCGCCAGCGAGCCGATATGGGCTTCGACGCCATAAACCAGTTTATGCGCTTTGGCCTGCTCCACTCGCCAGGACAATTCGTCGACTGCCCGACCCCAGGAGGATCCGCGCGATTCTTCAGCGAAGAGTACCCCGGGCAGTCCGGTCACGTGTTTCGCACCGCACTCGGCGGCATATTCCAACGTCTTGCTGAACCAGTCGCGCGCTTTGCGCCGCCGCCGAGCCTGGGGATGATTAAGGGCGTACTCTTCGAAATCCTCTCCCATCTGCATAAAGATATCGGCGGCAACCAGACCCCGGTCATTGAGTTTCTTCTTAAGCTGTCGCGCCGAGCGGCGCAGCCTTTTGAACTCCCGCGACGGCCACAAATGGGAGCGATCCTCGAAGAGGCCGATATCCACACCCTTGAGATCGAGCATCGCAATTAGATCGAGTACTTTGGCGTGGGGCAGCAGGGGAAAGGTGAAATCGGCACAAGCCAGTCTGGGTTTCATCGCATTTTCCTCGTTAATCGATATTCGCCATTTATACGAAAAGGTCGCCAACCATCACCCGTGCGCGATCGACGACCTCCTCCAAACAACCGGGGGCCAATTTGGCCCAATAAGTGATATCTTCGTTGGCCTCGTGGCCGCCCCGCTCGTAGGCCTCGCGCGTCGGCAAATAGCCCACATAGTGGCTCGTCATATGCGCGGGGAATAAATAAGGCGCGGCCGAATTGGTCTTGAGCGCGAGTTGCCCTTCGACAAAGGGCTCACCGGGCAACCCTACGACCCCGAGATCGCCAATTCGAAAAGCCTGGATCTCATAGGCGAAGTCCGACTCGCGCGCCCGAGCGTATTCAATACTTTTTGTCGAGGCGGCGCGAAACCAGTGCGGGTCCACATCGCCATTGGCGACGCGCGGCGGCTCTGGACTCTGCGCCAGGATCTCATCTACCTCCTGCTGACGTGCGGTCGGGATCTCGCGATAGGGCAAATCGACCACTCTCGACTCGCAATCCACCGCGACCTCGCTCGCAAAGGTCATATCGTAGACGATCCGTTCGCTCATCGCAGCTAGTTCGCGCCCCATGCGCAGGTGGTCCGGGCGATCATCCGGGTCAAACGGATTCCAGGGATTGATATTGCCGCAGCAGCCATTGACCACCAGCGGCACCACCTCATCGCCCAAAGCCTGCTGCATAGCCCCTGCCCAGGCCCCGGGCCAATCCGCCGATACTGCCCGGTAGGTCTGTGGATTGCCAAACGCATTGACCGGATGACAGGTGTAGTGCAACAACAAAGCCAGCGGGCGCATATCCAGGTCCTGGATGCAACAAACCCCGACTTCCGGATCGATCGGTCCTTCGAGATAAGAGAGATCCGCAATGCCAAAAGGCTGTTGCTCCCGCCCCAGCGGCTTGGGCATCAAGATCGTGCCGTCGCGGCGAACTCCGCGGCGATTGAACGCCAGGTCGCCCAGAACCCCGCGCCCTACGCCGATCCGCGCCGGTTGGATGCTATGCACTGCCTCAACCGCAACGTCGATGGCCGCAGCCGCCACCCGGTCACCATAGTTGCGTTCTGCACCGCGGAGATACTCGTTTTGCGGCGTGGTCTGCAACGGAAAATCCGGGTCCAGCATAAAATGACCGAGACTCGGCGCAGAGTGCGTCTGGGTCGCCTGGATCATGATCGCCTCCGGAGCCAGACCGGTCCGGGCGCCGATTTCGCCCCGAATCTGGCTGGTATAATCACCGGTGACAATGGTCAGATCGAGGATCACCATACAGATCCGACGACCGCCGGATTCGCAGGCCAGAGCCCTGGCGTAAAGCGGATCCATCACCGATTGCGCCGGGCGATGTTCACCGGCGCCACTGCCCGCCAGATGGGTACCCGATGCCGGTGTGATCTCGACCATGGCCGCACCGGCCCGCAACGAGTTGCTGGTGTGCATCATCTCTCTCCTCGACAATTCTTATGCGTCGATCTCGTCGATATCCACCATTCTGTTCTCGAACTCGAATATACCAAACCACCAACCGCGCGGCGAACCCCAATCCTCTAATAAGACTCTTTATTCGAGAAAGCTCTCCCCCTTATAGGGTCGCGGTCCGCTCGGACGTTCGTAGTGGATCTGAGAGGGGGTTTTCTCAATGGCGGCGGCCCATTCTGCACGCCAATCTTCGTAGGCGGTCTCCGAGTCGGGGTTGCGGCGACTGCGGGCAACGAGACTGGGCCACTCCGGACGCGGAGAGGGATCGTCCGTCTGCTGATAACGCAGATCCAAACTCCAGCGCACCTGATCAGTATTATTAGGACCGGAGCCGTGGGGGGTCAGCTTGTGGACAAAAAGAACATCTCCCTTTTGCATCGGCAGCAGAACTCGTTCCGTCTGCGGCAGCCCCTCACCGAACGACCAGTACACCACCCGCTGCTGATGAACCCGGGGTTGGACCTCCAGACAGCCGTTTTCCTCATTCACATCGATCAGGGGAATCCAAACGGTAATCTGCAGAATGCCCTGCGCCTCCTGGGTAGTGAAGATTGCATCCTGATGGAAGGGGACATCGGTAGACGGCATCTTCGGTCTGATATGCGAGACGGGATTGCACGTGATTTCCGGGCCGATAAACGGCTCGATCAGATCGACGAGGTGCTGGTTGCGCAAAAATTCGAAGGTATTGCGTCGCCGGGTAAAACCGATATCGGGACAGCCGTCGACCTCGTCGCACTCGTCGGCCAGACAGGCCAGACGCTTTGTAAAGGGCTCTTGCGCATAAAGGTTGGCGACCTTGCCCCGATCGTACAGATCCCGGGCAACCTCATCGACGATGAGGTTGTGGTCCTGGATGATCGGCTCGAGATCGTCGTCGCTGAGTCCACCTTCAACGATCACATAGCCCTCTTCTTTAAAAAAACCGAGATGATCACTGGTAACTTTCATTTTTTCTCCCTCTGTATCTGACCTTCACACCGCCCCAAACCGACACTCAAAACCCAAGCAGTAAGAGCACAATCATCTGCATATTCTTTTTATACTATGCTTCCAAGACCTGCGCCGCCGCCAGCACCGCCCGCATATCCTCTGGCGGCTCAGCCTTGAATTCCATCGCCTCCCCCGTAAGCGGATGTTCAAAGCACAATGCATAGGCGTGCAGCGCCTGGCGCTTGATCAAGCTCAGCATCCACCTGGCCTGCCGCCGGTATTCGGGGCGGATACCCCTGACCTGATCTCGCCCTCCGTAGACCGGATCGCCAAAGACCGGATGTCCGATATGAGCAAGATGTACGCGAATCTGATGGGTGCGCCCCGTCTCAAGTCTACACTCGATCCGGCTGGTGAAGGGAAAACGATCTACGACACTAAAATTCGTCACGGCATCTCGCCCGCCCACCACCACCGCCATCTTCTTGCGATTCTTAGGATTGCGATCGATCGGCGCCTCGACCCGACCAACAGCCGGTCCAGACGTGCCCCAGACCAAGGCCTGGTAGCACCGCTCTATTTCGTGGGCCTGGAGCTTCTCCGCTAGAATTCGATGGGCGATATCGTGCTTGGCCACCACCAGCAACCCGCTGGTCTCCTTGTCGATCCGGTGGACGATCCCCGGCCGCAAGACTCCATTTATACCCGAGAGATCGCGGCAATGATAGAGCAGCGCATTGACCAGGGTACCATCTGCAGCTCCGGGAGCAGGATGCACAGTCATCCCTGCAGCCTTATCGACAACTAGCAGATCGGCATCTTCATATACGATGGAAAGGGGTAGATCTTGAGCACACACCGCAAGCTGTGTTGGTAGCGGTATCTCGATGGAGATCTCGTCGCCGGGTTGGACCAGGTAGGCCTGACGGGTTTCCTCGCCATTGACCAGCACTTGCCCCAGCTTGATCAGCGTCTGGATACGAGTGCGCGACAGCTCGGGACAGCGGGCACGCAAAAAGAGATCGAGCCGCTCTTCGGCAACCTCTCCGGGAACGACGATGTCCATGGGAATTCAGCTCTGAGCGACTTCCTCTTCGGGTGAGGAGTGCACAGCATCCTGTCCAGTATCGGCTTCTTCGCGACGCCAATAGCCCAGAAACAAAAGTCCCACCCCAACGGTTACAAAAGAATCGGCAAAATTGAAGATCGGCCAGCGCAGATTGCCAAAACCGAAGTCGAAGAAATCAACCACCGCATCCAGATAGAGACGATCTATGATATTTCCTACTGCACCTCCAAGGACCAGACAAAAAGCAAAGCGCAGAAGACGCTCGTTTTCGGCCAAGGTGCGATAGAGATAGATTAGAAAACCCAGAGCGACAATCGAAACAATTGTATGCAGGAGCGAACTGCCCATATTCAGTCCGAAAGCCGCTCCCGAGTTGTGGATATAGGTCATCCGGAAGAAATCGCCCAATACCGGATCGGACTGGTACAAACTCATCGTGCTGCGAACCGCGAATTTACTAAGCTGATCAATGGCCACGGTCAGCGGTATGATCCAGAGGTACTTCACTCGACCTGCGACTCCTCTTCGCGCTTGGATTTGCAACGGATGCACTGGGTCGCAGTCGGCACCGCCTCGAGACGAGCACGGCCGACCTCGCCGCCGCAAATACGACAAATCCCGAAGGTACCCTCTCCAATCCGCTGGAGAGCCTCGTTCAAATACTCGATATAGTCGCCACCGCGTTGAGCCAGCAGCTGAGACTTCTCTTTTTCCATAGCGTCAGTACCGTGATCGGCCATATGCAGCGAATAGGTCGAGCGATCCTCAGAGCTCACCTCTTTACCGTCATTGCGCGAAGTACTTTCGATCGACTCGATGTCGTCAGAGGTCTGCGCGAGCTTCTCGAGTACCAGTTTCTTGAAGAAATCCAGGTCTTCCTTATTCATCTACTACTACCTTTCTTCACTGATATAAGTAATGCAACAACCTTAAGCCCGAGCGATAGCGACAGTACCGACAAAGCCGTTGACCTGCCACTCCTGCTCTAAAAATGCCTCTTCGAGCAATTCTCCGATCCGAATACCCAAAGCCAGAATCTCGGCACTAATGTACTCGCGGTGCTCCTCGATAGCCCTTAAGAGATCGGACTCCCCCTGCACTCCGACGTGGATCCGGTCGGAAACTTCCAGACCGGCATCTTTGCGCATATTCTGCACCCGATTGACGAATTCACGCGCCGTACACTCGACGATCAGTTCATCATCGAGCTGCACATCCAACCCCACACCCAGGTTTTGATCTATGGCCACAACCACGCCCTCTTTCTCCTGGCGCTGGACTTCAACATCTTCCAGACTGATCTCACCATTGGCCACTGCAAGTGTACCCCCTGCGACGAGTGTCTCGATCTCTTCCGCCGTCAATTGCTGGATCCGCGCTGCCACTTCCTTCATCTGCTTGCCGAAACGCGGTCCCAATACGCGAAAATTGGGTCTATAGGAAACTTCGCTCAACTCGGTTTCGTCTTCGACAAGTACTACTTCTTTAATATTGAGCTCGTCAGCTAAAAGGTCGGCCATCGGCTCCAACTCGTGGCGACTTTGTTCATCCGGAGGCAGCAGGTAGAGTCGCCGGAGCGGCTGGCGTACCTTGAGCTCATGTTTGCTGCGCAGCGAACGACCAAGCACCACTGCCCTCGCCGCTAGAGCCATCTGCGTCTCCAACTCGTCATCGCGCAGGTTCTCATCGGCCTGTGGCATATCGCAGAGGTGAATACTCTCGGGAGCCTCATCGTCAACCTGGCGGACCAGATTTTGATAGATGCTCTCGGTGATGAAGGGCAAGACTGGCGCCAGAGCCTTGGCGAAGGTCACCAGCACCTGGTATAGTGTAGCATAAGCCGCTGCCTTGTCAGCATCGTCCTCCGATTTCCAAAACCGGCGACGGCTGCGACGGATATACCAATTGGTCAGCTTCTCGACGAAAGCCACCATCGCCGGTACCGTACGATAGAGCCGATAGGCTTCCATCTCGGTGTTGAGATCGTGAATGAGCGTCTGTAACTCGGAAAGAATCCAGCGATCTAAGCGGTGCGTCGGTCTCCGGTCTCCCCGCTCTGGAGTCCAACCGTCAATGGCGGCGTAGGTGGCAAAAAAGCTATAGGCATTCCAGAGCGGAATGATTACCGCGCGCAGACTCTCCTTGATGCCGTTCTCGGTCAGCCGCATTTCCTCGGCTTTGAGCGCGGGCGAGTTGAGCAGATAGAGGCGCAATGCATCAGCCCCGTACTTATCGATCATCTCGGTCGGCTCGGGGTAATTCTTGAGTCGCTTGCTCATCTTGCGACCATCTTCAGCCAGGAGCATACCCGAAACAATGCAATTCTTGAACGCCGGCTTATCAAATAGAGCCGCGCCCAGTACGGTCAGGGTGTAGAACCAGCCCCGGGTCTGATCGAGCCCCTCAGAAATGAAATCGGCCGGAAAATGAGCGTCGAAATAATCCTTGTTCTCGAAGGGATAGTGCGTTTGACCATAGGGCATCGAACCCGACTCGAACCAACAGTCAAGCACCTCTGGAATCCGCTTCAGTGTGCCCCGACCACTCGGGCTGGGGATCTCGATCTCATCGATAATATGCTTGTGCAGATCATCGACATCGCGCCCGCAGAGATCCACCAACTCCTCGCGACTGCCGATACAGACCATCTCGCCAGTCTCTTCATTGCGCCAAATGGGCAATGGAGTCCCCCAGTAGCGATTGCGACTGATGGCCCAATCGCGGGCTCCCTCGAGCCAGCGCCCGAACCGGCCGTCCTTGATATGCTCGGGGATCCACCAGATCTGCGCATTGGCAGCGAGCATCCGCTCCTTGATCTGCTCGACCTTGACAAACCAGGTGGAGATCGTGCGGTAGATCAGCGGCGTATCGCAGCGCCAGCAAAAAGGATAGCTGTGCTCAATAGTACTCTCAGTAAAAAGCTGTCCCGATTCGCGCAAGGAACGGATAATATCGCGATCGACATCCTTGACGAATCGGCCCTGGTAATCGGGAACCTCTGCAGTGAAGTGGCAGTCCTCGTCGATCGGCGCAATTACCGGCAACCCCTCGCGCAGACCCAATTGGTAGTCGTCCTCACCAAATCCGGGAGCGACGTGGACGATGCCGGTACCATCTTCGGTCGAAACGAAATCGGCGGCCACCACCCGATAGGCGCCCTGCTCTGCCTGGTCGGCGAAATAATCGAAGAGCGGCTCGTAGCGCATCGTCAAAAGTTCGTCGACTGGCTGTTCATCGACGCGCTCGATCTGGTCCTGATCCTTTTTGAAAACCGCTTTCAAAAGCGCCTTGGCCAGGATCAGCCGTTCGCCGTCCTTAAGCGTCACCTGCACATAGGGTATCTCGGGTCCTATGGCCAGCCCCATATTCGAAGGCAGCGTCCAGGGAGTGGTAGTCCAGGCCAGAATCGAACGTCTTTGCTCACCTTTTATCTTGAAGCGGACCGTGACAGAAGGATCCTGAGTATCTTGGTAGCCCTGATTGACTTCAAAATTAGAGAGTGGAGTCGAGCAGCGCGGGCAATAGGCTAGCGATTTGTAGCCCTCATATATTAATTCCTGATCCCACAGCGACTTAAAAACCCACCATACCGACTCCATGAATTCGGGATCCATAGTCCGGTACTGATTAGACCAGTCGACCCATCGACCCACTCGCTGGATAAAACGCTGCCACTCCTCGGCATAGCGCAACACCAACCCACGACAGGATTCATTGAAGCGATCGACGCCATAGTCGAGGATATCGCGGCGCGACTTGAGCCCTAGCTGTTGTTCGGCTTCGTTTTCGACCGGCAACCCATGGCAGTCCCAGCCGAAGCGGCGCTCGACTCGATAGCCGCGCATGGTCCAGTAGCGCGGCACGACATCCTTGACGATCGAGGCCAATAAGTGTCCATAGTGGGGCAAGCCACTCGCAAAAGGCGGACCATCGTAGAATATGAAAGCCCGGTCGGGAGAACGCTCAGAAACAGAGCGGTCGAAGTGACCGTGCTCCGCCCAAAATTCGAGGATCTCCTCCTCTTGAGTGGGGAAGTGTACGCTGGTCGGCACTTCGGCGAAACGAGTTTCCTTCGTAGACATGAGCTATTCAGATATGGAGACTCTTCAGAGCCAGTATGATAACCTGCAAAATCAGAATCAAGATCAGCGGCGTGAAATCCAAACCGGTAGACCACAGAAATCTGGGCACGATACGCCGCACTGCTTCTATCGCCGGGTCGGTGATCCCGCGCAAAAACTGGACGATCGGGTTATAAGGATCGGGATTGATCCACGAGATCAGCACCCGGGCAACAACTACCCAACAATAGATCTCAATCAGACCTACAATGAGTCCTTTGACCCCTCCGAAAAAACTGCCGAAATCGAACACTCCCAACTCCTCTACGTCGGACGTGAACCGAAAATCGCCGTGCCCAGGCGCAAAAGATTAGCGCCTTCGGCTACGGCGAGCTCGAAATCGCCGCTCATTCCCATCGACAGGTAGTCTATCGACACCCCGGCAAATCCAATGCTTGTGACTTCTTCACCTAATTCGCGCAATGCACTGAAACAACTCCGCACCACCGCCTCATCCTCACTCTGTGCACCAATCGTCATCAAACCACAGATCCGCAGATGATCCAGCGGAGCCAACGACGCGACTAGATCGACGAGCGCTTCTGGTGCTACCCCGGACTGACTTGCGCTTCCCGAAGTATTGACCTGTAAGAGTATATCGAGCACCCTGCCCACCTGCCCCGCTCTGCGATCAAGTGCCAACGCCAGACGCTCTGAATCAACCGACTGCACCAGATCAAAAAGTTCAACGGCCCGGCCGGCCTTGTTGGTCTGCAAGTGGCCAACTAAATGCCAGCGGAGCGGAGCCTTGACCTCAGAGCGCTTGGCCACCGCTTCCTGAATGCGGTTCTCACCCACGGCGCGCAAACCACACTCGTAGGCCGCATCGAGCTCACCCGGCTCCCGCGTCTTGCTAATAGCGACAACCTCGATAGCGGCCGGATCGCGACCCACTTGCACGGCTGCCCGCGCAATTCTTTCGCGGAGCGATTCCCAGTTTCTGCGGATGGTGTCCATAAAAACTATAGACTGTTAAAGATAAGATCTAGTTTAACTACGCACAAACTATGGCGAAGTGTTCAGGACTGCACTCTAGCTGGCGCCGCCCGAGCCTTCTCCCGCCCAAATATCTTTGCACCAAAGAGCGCTGCCAGTGCAGAAAAGAGCAGGACGGAAAAGAGTAGGTCGACCAACACCGCCTGACCCAATAAACCCTCGGATAGAGTGTATTGTTCCAAGCCGTGCGGTCCGTAAAACAACTCGAAGAGCAACGCGCCGCGCGGCAGGAGCAGCCAACCGATCCGCCGACCCGGGCCGGGATCGGGAGCGGTCAGGGGGTAATAAGCCATCGGCGCCAGCACCCGCAAGAGCAGCGGTACCACCACCAGAACCAGCGCAATCTCGTACAATCCGGCGACAGGCGACCACAAAGACCCCAGATCCAGCGCGGTGCCCATCAATCCGAAAAAGAGCATAAAGGCCGCCGGAACAGACCGGTGCAAAATCAGCCGTACCCGACGCGCCTGAGATCGATCTCGCCCCAGTACCAAGCCGGTGACCAGACCACAGGGCAATGCCATCAGCCCCAATTCCGCCAAAGCCAGGGCGGCGAAGAGAAAGGCGACCATCAGCGATGCGAGTGGCGCGGCGAACAATCTCATCAGACTCAAAACCAGCCCCAGGAGCCCACCGGCGACAAGCGACGACCAGACGTGCAATACCCACTCCACCGCACCAGTCTTGAGCACCGTCTCCGACTCCGGCAAGATCAGTACCCCGCTCAATACCACCAGAGCGAATCCCGCCCCCAACACCGAGAGCAGCAAAGCCCCGCGCTGGCCGAATTCCGGTACTGTGGTGAAAGGACCCCATAGACATGCCAGGGCACCAATGAGCAGAGCCAACCCCTGGGGCAGCTCGACCAAAAGGGCCACGGCCACACTAACAACGACAAAGACCAACGCGGTCGCCAAAGCCAGCAATACCGGCCCCCGCCAATCCAATTGAGCCGGCCAAATCAGATGCAACCCTACCTGTAAACCGATCCACAGACCAGCCAGAAGCAAGAGGATAGGGTGGAGAGAAAACACGTCTGGATAAACTAGTTGCAAACCGCTCTTGCCCAGCGCCAGCCCAGCAGCAACCCATCCCAAAAGCGCCGGCAAACGAATCGACTGTGCCAATCGGCCTGCCACCACGGCCAGGAATGCCAGCGCTCCCAACATCCACACCATATCGAAATGGCTGGACTGATCTTGCTGGGGGCCATAGTAGGCCAAAAGTAGCACCGAGGCAGCGACGACTATATTTTTCATGGCAAAAAAGAGGGAGGGGCAGTCTACCCAGACCCCCCTCCCAACCAATTGGCTATCGAAACGTCGAACTCAGTTATTCGCTTTGGCAGCAGCCCGTTGCTGACCCAGGTACAGGACCGGACTGGCGACAAAAACCGATGAGTACGTACCGACTATCACGCCGATCATCAGCGTAATGGTAAAATCGCGGTTGACCTCACCGCCGAAAGCCATCAGCACCAGCACCGCCATAAGCGTGGTCACCGAGGTGACCAGGGTACGACTCAAGCATTCGTTAATACTCATGTTGACGGTACCTTCGAAGCCCTCTTTGCGTGCGGTGTGCAGGTTTTCGCGAATTCGGTCGAAGACCACGATGGTATCGTTGAGTGAATATCCAACGATCGCCAGCAGAGCAGCCACCACCGCCAGAGTGATCTCGATGTCTAAGAGCGAAAGCAGCCCGATAGTTATCAACACATCATGGAAAAGAGCGGCAACCGCAGCAATACCGTAGAGAAAACGGTGAAAACGCCAGGCCATATAGAGCAAAATCAACACCAGAGAGGCCAGTATCGCACTCACTGCCCGCTCGCTCAGTTCACTACCAATCTTTGGACCGACTTTTTCATGCCGCCTGATCCATTCCAATTCAGTGATATTGGCTTCAAACCCCGCCTTGAGCACATTCAGAATGCCCTCCGCGACCAGCGTACCCTGCTCGCTCTCGCTGACTCGGATAAGGATATCGTTATCTGAACCGAAGCGCTTGATCTCATTGTTGCTCAGGTCCAGCACGTTATCACCGACCGGCACGCTACCGAGTTTGCTGCGGATATTCTCGACCTGGACCGGCGGATCGAAATGCAGCTCGAGCAGAGTCCCACCGGCGAAATCGATACCCCGTTTAATGCCGTTGAGCCCAAACACCGAAACCACCCCCAGGAGCAATACCACCGCTGATACGCCAAAACCGGCATTGCGGAACGAGAGGAAGCGGATACCCAAATTGGCAAAGAGGTTGATCGGCCCAATGCTCAAGCTCTGCCCCTGTGACTTGCGGGTAATCAGATCAAAAACCACCCGAGTTACGAAAAAGGCGGTGAATAGGCTGGAGATAATACCGATCATCAGGGTCGTAGCAAAACCGCGAATCGGACCGGTACCAAACTGATAGAGCACAATGGCGACCAGCAGGGTTGTCACATTGGCATCGATGATCGCCGAAAGCGCATTGCTATAACCAGAATCGATCGCAGCGCGAACCGTTTTGCCCGAGCGCAATTCCTCGCGTATCCGCTCGAATATCAGCACGTTGGCATCGACAGCCATGCCAATAGTGAGAATAATGCCGGCAATGCCCGGCAGGGTCAGCGTGGCATGCAGCCCGGCCAGCACCGCCATGACGAAGAGAATGTTGAGCAGCAGCGCAAGATCGGCGATGATTCCCGCGACCCGATAGTACAGGATCATAAAGATCGCGATCAGCACCATGCTGTAGATCGCCGCTGTTTTTCCCTGCTCGATCGAATCGCGCCCCAGCGAGGGGCCGACGGTGCGGTCCTCGATAATCTCGATCTCGGCGGGCAGCGCACCGGCTCTGAGCACAATCGCCAGATCCTTGGCCTCTTCCTTGGTACCGCTGCCGGTTATGATCCCGCGACCATTGTCGAGTTTAACCTGAATAGTCGGAGCCGAATAGACCGCTTCATCGAGGACGATGGCCATCCGCTCGCCGATATGCCGGGCGGTGATGCGTTCCAGAGGTCTGACACCCTCGTCAGTGGTCGAAAAGTTGACGATCGCCTGGCCCATATATGCGAGATCCTGGCTCACCGAAACAAAGGCATCCTCGATCAGATGGCCGGTCATCCCCGGATCCTTACGCACCAGATAGACTGTGTAGAACTCACCCCCTGCAGCGCCGTAGGGTTTACTGGAAAAAAGAAATTCCACATCGGAAGGGATGAGCTCTTGAGCCTCGGGCGAACGAATCATATTCTTGAAGCGCTTCAGGTCGCGCGCCGAGACTACGAAATCCTCACCGATCGAATTGAGCATCGACGCAAGACTGCGGTTGGCTCTTTCGGATTCTGAGACCTCATCCACATCCTCAAAAAGTCCAGCCTCCTCAGTTTCGGCTTCTGTCTCCTTGCCCTCATCCTCCCCGCCGTCCGTATCGAGCGCCTGATCAATCCGCCTGAGCAGACGATCGCGATCGGCATAGGGCTCGAGCAGCTGGAATTCGAGGAGCGCAGTCTGACCTACCAGAGCCTTGGCGCGCTGTACGTCTTGCACCCCCGGCAACTCGATAATGATGCGGTTGCCTCCCTGACGCTGTATAGTCGGTTCGGCCACCCCGAATTGATCGACGCGGTTGCGCAGGACTTCCTGCGCCTGCTCGACCGCATCCTCGGCCGCTTGCGGCTCCATCTCCTCAGTTTTGACCTCGAGGACCATGTGGATACCGCCCTGCAGATCCAACCCGAGGTTGAGCGAACTCGTTTGCAGATCGATCAGAGTCTCTGGAGCGGCCAGGTCCATCGCTGCCCGCTCTTCGTCCGTCATCTGATAAAACTTAAAGCTCGGGTACAAATAGTGTAGCGCAGCAGCGATGAGCGCCACGATCAAAATGGGTTTCCAATTGCGTTTCATACAGCTTGCCTTTACTCCGCGATGGCCATTACATAGACCGCGCATCGAGCGCAGTCCATCAAAAGTACAATGCTAGTCTACAAAGCGAAAGCGATCGACCACCCCGCTCGACGCGCGATGCTCGAGTTGCCCATCTCGTTCGAAAAAAACCAGCGTCTCAACACCCGCCAGTCCTTCGACTAGTTCGAGACCGCGCTCAGGACCCAGGACAAAGACCGCCGTCGACAGGATATCGGCGTCCAGCGCCGTCCCGGCCCACACTGTGGCGCTTATGCATCCTCGAGCTGGGTACCCGGTCCTCGGATCGAGCAGGTGGTGATAGCGATCGCCCTCCCACTCGAAATATTGCTCGTAGTCCCCGGAGGTCGCGATCGCCACAAGCCCCAGGTCTTCCACCTCTATATAACGCTCCGGATCGCGCGGGTGCTGAACCCCAAAAAGCCAGGGGTTCCCATCCGGCTTTGCTCCCCAATAGCGAATATCGCCCCCGGCCTCAATCAACCCGGCCATCACCCCCAATTCCTCCATCGCCGCCACCATCTGGTCGACGGCATAACCTTTGGCGGCTGCCCCCAGATCCAGCTGCAACCCCGGCCGCGTAATCCGGAACGACGACTCCGCGACCTCCAGCCCCTTGTGCCCCACCAACGCCAGCACCGAATCGATCTGCATTGCAGCAGGAGGCGCAACCGCATCGGGAAAACCCCACAAACCCGTCAATGCCCCCACCGTACAATCGAAGGCCCCGCCCGTCACTATCGCAAAATGCTGAGCACGTGCGAGTACCGCAAGAAGTGCGTCCGAAGCGCGAACCTCAACTTCTGAGGCCCGGGCTTGCAGCCGCCGCAACGCACTCTCTTCGCGATAGTGACCCATCAGCGAGTCGACGCGCGCAACTTCGGCATAAGCCCGCTCCATATGCGGACGAAGTACCGCCTCGTCCCCGTAGAGCTTAACCGTAACCAGCGTCCCCAACGCGAGCCGGTCCTCGCGCACGGGGCCGGCCGGCTGTGGGCTCGGCAAAAAATAAAGGACCAGAACCAGACCGCCCACCGCTAGCAGACCGCGCTTGAGCACCGCCGATTCCGTTCGTCAGTTCTTGCGTTCGACCACCAGCCGCACCGCCAGTTCCAGCGCCTCGCGAGCAGGCGACGAATCCAGGACGGTCAAACAGTCCTGGGCCTGTGCGGCATATTCACGGGCAGTCACAGCTGCAGCGTCAACTCCCTGATTCTCTTCGACAAAAGCCACAATCCGCTCCCACTCGGCCTCGTCCTTGTCCGCTCGGGCCAAGAGCGTCTCCATCTCGGCCCGCGCGGATTCAGGAGCCTGCTGCAGAGCCCGTATCAATGGCAAAGTGATCTTGCCTTCGCGCAAATCGTGCCCAACAGGCTTACCCATGGTGGCCTGATCGCCAGTCAGATCGAGAATATCATCCGCCACCTGAAAGGCTCTTCCCAGCAACTCACCATAACGCCCCATAGACTGTACCACCTCGTCGTCAGCACCGACCAGAATCGGGCCGATCCGCGCCGCTGCCGAGATGAGAGAAGCCGTTTTATCGCTGACCATCGCCAAGTACGAGTCTTCGCGCGTGTCGCACTCGGCACCGATCTGAATCTCGAATATCTCACCAATACTCAACCGCTCAGTAGCGCGTGAGACAATACCTAATGCCTGTAGATTACCCACTTCGACCAGCATACACAGCGCCCGAGCCAGGAGAAAATCTCCCATCAACACCGCGATCTGCCCAGTCCAGCGCTCGTTGACTGCCGCCTTGCCCCGGCGCATCGTCGCCGAGTCGACCACATCGTCGTGAACCATCGTCGCCGCATGGATCATCTCGATCGCCACCGCTGCGTCGATCACCCGCTCATCCCAGTCCCCCGCTGCTTTGGCGCTGAGCAAAGCCAATGCCGGCCTGAGCCGTTTGCCCTTGAGGGTGGCCATATAACGGGCGATCTCGTGCACCAATTCGACATCGGCTGCAAGCACAAAGTCGAGCCGTTCTTCGAAGCGGGCCAATTCCTGGTCGATCAAGCCTTTGAAGAAATCCATGAGGAAGGTATTCCTCGAATTGGCTAAGTATCAGAAAAAGCAAAATTTAAGTATTCGTTCTAGGGCTGTCAATCTATACGGCACCGAAGAAAGATCGGGTAACAATAACCTAGAGTGCTCTAATCGATGGTCGGATTTTCTCCTATTAGTTATGGGAACCGGATTCTTTACCCTGCCCGAAATACATGCTAAACCTGGCTAGTGCACGCTGCCCGGATTCACTATGACCAAACCGACCTGAGCCGATAATACCCACTCTTTCGCGTCAATGGCGACGCCCTGACTACTCCGCAGCCGCGCTACACGACCCTCTGCAACCCCAAAACAATTGGGATCATCATGGATTGCACGCCAACCATTGCCTATAATTGCTCATGAATCGGAAAACCAAGGAGAGGTCTTAGTATGCATATCACCGCGATCAAAACCTACCTCATGCACTGCGCACCCCCGGAAACCGGGGGCTGGTCGGCGCGCAACTGGCTCTTTGTCAAAGTCGAAACCGACGCTGGGATCTACGGCATCGGCGAAGCTTCGGGCTGGCCGCGCGTAGTCGAGACTGCAATCCACGATCTGACTCCTCTGATGATCGGTGAGGATCCCTTCCACATCGAAAAGCTGTGGAGCAAAATGCAGGTGGCGATGATGGGCCACGGCATGACCGGCATCGTCGGAGCCGGAGCGATGACCGGCATCGAGATGGCGCTATGGGATATTAAAGGCAAGGCGCTGGAGCAACCAGTCTGGAATCTGCTGGGGGGCAAAATGCGCGACCGGGTGCGGATTTACGCCCATGCCCACGAGACGGCGCGTGCGCGCGAACTGGTCGACCGCGGCTATAACGCCATCAAAACCGGAGGGATAAAAAACTGTGTCGAAAGTGTCGATGCGATCCGTAGAGAGGTCGGCCCGGAAATAGATCTGATGGTCGATGTCCATGGCCCACCCTGGTTGACCACCCGCGATGCAATCGCGTTAGGACACGCGCTCGAAGACTACGACCTGCTCTTTTACGAAGACCCTGTCGCCCCAGAAAACATCGAAGCGATCGCCCGTGTTTCCGAGGCGGTCGATATCCCCATCGCCGCCGGCGAGCGCCACGCTGGGATCTGGGGAGTCCAGGAATTAATCGAACGGGAAATCATCGACGTGGTCCAACCCGATACCGGGCGTGCCGGGGGCCTTGCGCAAATGAAAAAGATCGCCGCGATGGCCGAGGCTCACTATTGTACGATGGCTCCGCACGATGGCTCACTCGGTCCAGTGGCTGAAATGGCGGCAGTGCACCTGATGGCCACGCTACCCAATTTTTTAATTTTAGAACATTTGGCCGACGATGTGCCGCAGCGCTACGAGGTGATGACGGGACAGCCCGAAATCGTCGAGAGCCATATCATCGTGCCGGACACCCCGGGCCTGGGTATCGATATCGTCGAGGAGGCGATCGCCCAATATCCCTCGCAAGGCAATATCGCCATCCCCGATGCACGTGACGATTATCAGTACATCATGGCGCGCAAAGGACGTGCACTCTGGCTCAGCGCAGAGGAGACGCCACCACCAGACTATAGACCGGGGCAGATCTATTGAGCAATTTAGAGACCGAAGAGAAAGAACAAGAATGAAACGACACCACCACCCAGCACCAGCGCGCCCCAGGTCCGCGTCTGTTTCATCGCCATTGCGCTAAGAGCATACATCATCACCCACGACGAGAGAAAGAGCGCCAGATCCATGTGGATTCGACGGCTAGTTGTGTAAACCACCTGAACCACCTGAACCACCTGCGATCTGTCCGGAGTAGAACCCTAAAGAAGGTCCGAGCTCAGCGCAGCTCCACATCCGGGTTGAGCAGATTCACCGGCCGCTCCCCCCGCAATGCCCGCACCACCTCCTGCGCCGCCTTGCGCCGCAATTCAATGATCGAGGCTTCTGAGTACCACGCGACATGCGGCGTAATCACCACGTTGTCGAAATTCATCAGCGGATGATCCCCCGGTATTTCCTCGCCCTCGACCAGGTCGAGCCCCGCACCGCTGATCTGGCCCTTTTCCAGCGCTGCGACCAGCGCCTGAGAATCAATCAACCGAGCCCGAGCCGTGTTGATCACGATCGGAGATTGTTCCATCTCTGCGAAGCGCTCGGCATTGAGCAGGTGATGGGTCTCGTCGTTGGCCAGCGCGTGGACGGTGATCACATCCGACTCCCGACACAACTCTTCTAGCTCCACTTTGCGGCACTCGACGCCCAGATCTATATCCCCATCCACATGCGGATCGGCAAAAATCAGCTCGACGCCAAACGCGCTGAACTTGCGCGCCACTTGCCTGCCGATCCGCCCCAGACCGATGATTCCCACCGTCTGACCTTGCAATTTGCGCACCGGCTGGAGCGGCTTCATCCCCCACTCGCCGGTGCGCACCATGCGATCAGCGGAAACGATCTTGCGCCCCAGGGAGAGCCAGAGGCCGATCGCATGGTCGGAAACTTCATCGATACAATAATCGGGCACGTTGACCGCCATAACCCCGTGCCGGGTCGCGGCCTCCACATCGATCGTGTCATAACCAATACCGAAGCGCACCACGATCTTGAGCTTGGGGCATTCCGCGAAAACCTCATCGCCAATCGGCCCGAAATACGTATTGAAGATCGCGTCGGCATCGCGAGCGAGCGCAATCAATTCCTCCGCGCTCTGGCACTGGCCCGTTACAAACTCCGCCCCGATCGCTTCTACTGCTTCCCGCTCAATCTCCAGATCCGGCAGGATATAGTCCGAAACCACCACTTTGAACTCAGCCATCTAATGCTATACCTCGTCTAGAGCAAACATTTTGCCCGGGTTGAAAATGCCCTGCGGATCCAACGACCGCTTGAGCATCTGGTTCATCCGCACCACGCCGGCGTTGGGCGGGGTGAAAGCCTCTTCATTGCGCTCGTCTACCGCGAAACGCCAGCCCAGCGCCTCGTGGCGGAAGGCCGTGCGATGCACCAGACCGACCTCGGCATCGACCGGTAAGAGCGCCCAGAGCAAACCGCCGGCCCAGTCCAAACCCCAGCGGTCTAAACCCTCGGCCTTGAGCGCCTCCATCAACCGCACCATTCTCGTTGGCGGGCCAGAAAAGCGCCAACGCTGCAAGCCCGGCTTCGAAACCAGCCATTCGAGCTCACGCCAGCTCCGCCAGAAAACGCGCGACTGATCTTCTTCCATTGACGCACACTCCGCCGTTTCCCCACTGCGCAGCGTTTCCAACTGCACCCGCACCGCCGGGGCGGGGCCTTCGATGCGCACCACCAGCCCGGTATCTTCATCGTAGGCCAGCCCCGTGATCTGCAGTGGCCGCGCCGCCCAGTCCAGCATCCGCTCCAGCGCCGGCCCGGGATCCAACCCGTTCACTATCAGGGTCGCCTGAGTTTCGGGCCGGGGCCAAACTTTAAGACAGACTTCGGTAAGCACACCCAGGGTACCGAAGGAACCGGCCAGTGCCTTGGAGAGATCGTAGCCGGTGACATTCTTGACCACCTTGCCCCCCGCGCGAATCCGCTCGCCATAGCCGTCGATCATCTCGATGCCGAGCAAGTGGTCGCGCAAGGCGCCCATCTTGAAACGCCGCGGACCGGAGAGGTTACAGGCCACCGTACCGCCGACCGTCGCCGCCTCACCCCAACCGGGCGGTTCAAAGGCGAAATATTGATTCTGGTCATCGAGCAGGGACTCCACCTCGCTCAGCCTGGTTCCCGGCCGAACGACCAGCACCAATTCGCCCGGCTCATAGCTTAAAACCCCATTCAGACCGGAGAGATCTAGCGGCATCGCACTCTGCTTGCGCCCGAGAAAAGACTTGGTGCGACCGGCAAATATATCCAGCGGCGCGTTTTCCGCTAAAGCCTGGCGAACCTGCTCCTGGACCGCGTCGGCCGCGTTATTCGACTCGTCCATCAAGTGCCCTATTTTTTTAGAACCGTTCCAAGTCCGGAAATCTTTCCTCGCCCCCATGCACGTGCATCGCCCCTCCCTCCGCGCAGTTCCGCAAGATTGGAAACACCTTGCCCGGATTCAGGATCTGCTTCTGATCGAACCCTGTCTTAATGCGCTCCTGTGCATCCAAATCCGCATCTTTGAACATACACGGCATCAACTCCCGCTTTTCGATACCCACCCCATGCTCCCCGCTCAACACCCCGCCGACCTCGACGCAAAGCCGCAAAATATCGGCTCCCAATTCCTCGGCTTTTTCCAGATCGCCCTCGATATTGCTGTCGTAAAGCACCAGCGGGTGCAAATTGCCATCGCCGGCATGAAAAACATTGGCCACCCTGAGGCCATAGGTCTGAGCCAGTTCGCCGATTCGCCCCAACACCAACGGCAACTTGCCGCGCGGGATGGTCCCATCCATACAATAATAGTCTGGACTGACCCGCCCCATCGCCGGGAAAGCCGCCTTGCGACCCGCCCAAAGCGCGAGCCGTTCGGCCTCGGTTTGAGCCCGACGGATCTCACTGGCACCCGCTCTCTCTAAGAGTTCCTCCAACTCCCCGACCTGGTGCTCGACCTCACTCTGCGGACCATCCAACTCGACCAGCAAGAGCGCCGCAACCCCCAGGGGATAACCAGCACCGACAAAGCCCTCAACGGCCTCGACCGATAGCTGATCCATGATCTCCATCCCCGCCGGCACCATCCCGGCGGCGATGATTTCAGCCACGGCCTGCCCGGCTGCCTCGACCGAATCGTAAACTGCCATCATCGCCCGTGCTACCTCGGGCTTGGGCAAAATCCTCAAGGTCGCCTCGGTAGTAATCGCCAATAATCCTTCCGACCCCGTCAAAAGACCGAGCAAATCGTAACCGGCCTGATCCATGCCCTTGCCACCGACCCGTACCACCTCACCGTCGGCAAGTACTACTTCCATGCCCAGCAGATTATTGGTGGTCGTACCGTATTTAAGGCAGTGCACTCCCCCTGAATTCTCGGCGATATTCCCACCGATCGAACAAGCGATTTGGCTCGAGGGATCGGGAGCGTAGTAGAAGTCGTACTGCTCGACCGCCGCACTCACGCCCCGATTGGTCACGCCGGGCTGCACCGTCACCGTGCGGTTTTCCAAGTCGACGTCGAGAATCTCCCGCATCCGTGCAGTGCTCAATACAACCCCGTCTTCTCTTGGCAACGCACCCCCCGAAAGCCCGGTGCCGGCACCCCAGGGCACGATGGGAATATCTAGATCGGAACAGGCCTTGAGCACTGCCGAGACCTGCTGGGTATTATCGGGCAAGGTCACCAGCATCGGTCTTTGGCGATAGGCCGAAAGCGCATCGCATTCGTAGGCGACCAGATCCTCCTGATGGTGGATGATCTGGTCCGGCCCCAGGTCCTGGCGCAAGCGGTCGATCAGCGGCTGACGCCTCGCCAGTCGGGACTTATCAGGTTCGGGGTAGTTCATTAGTAGCCCAAATCCCCAGCGTAGGCAAAAAGCGCCGGTGTGCCACCAGTATGCAGAAAAACAAGGTTCTGGTCGGCTTGCCACCACCCGTCGCGCACGTGTGCCAGCAGGCCTGCCATGGCCTTACTGGTATACGATGGATCGAGTAAGAGGCCTTCCTCCTGCGCTACCAGGTGCAGGGCCTGACGGCTTTCGGCACTGACCACGCCGTAATCCTCACCAACGAAGGCAGCATAACTCTCGAAATCCTCCGCCTCTAGGTCGAGTTCCAAATCTAAAACCGCAGCGCACTCCCGACCCAATTCGGCATGACCAATAGCTGCCTGCAGATCATCGCGCGGCGAAGGGCTAATCCCCACCACCCGCAAATCCACACCCAGCGCTTTGAAAGCCACGACCAATCCCACATGGGTATAGGCCCCCGAACACAGATATATCGCGTCGGGCTCGATCCCCCGATCCTCGAACTGTGACAAAAGCTCCAGCGCCCCATCGACATAGGCCACGCTGCGAAAAACGCGCGCATCCGAACTGGTGTGGAACGGCTTATGCCCCTCCGCCTTGAGTTGCTCCAGCTTTTCCGCCACCGTTCGGGCCTGTTCTGCTGGTTCCGGCAGGTGTACCTCGGCCCCAAAGAGACGGGTCAAGAGCAAATTTCCCTGCGGATGAGCATGCGCGTCATTGCGTCCCACGATCACCGCCTTCAGCCCCAACTTCGCCGCCACCGCCGCTGTCTGTCGCGACTGATTCGACTGTGCGGCCGCCGAATGGACCAACACATCGCACCCCTGCTCCACCGCCTGAGCGATCTGATACTCGAATTCTCGGATCTTGTTGCCCCCTAATGCCATCCCCGTCAAATCCTCCCGCTTTACCCACAGCCGCGGCCCCCCCAAATTCGCGCTCAGCCGCTCCATCTCCTCGATCGGCGTCGGCAACACCGCCAAGTGCAACCGCGGCAAGCCGTCCAGCCGCTCTCTCAATTCTTCCCGACTAAGGACCATACTGCTCCTTTTTTCTTTTTTCCCCTGTTCTCTATTTCTCTGCCGCTCAATTTCACCACAACCAAACAATTGCGCAAATGGCGCGCAAAGACGTCCTCTGCACAATTCTATTACGCCCTATTCCACTCTCCAGCAAGATCGGCAATACACCCTCAATCCCGCCAGGGATCGCGGGGGAAACCACAGACCGCGAATCCTCAGTACTCAGGGCCACCCGTTTCCCTCGCTACCCCAAGTAAAAAAATAAATTTCTTAAATCGTTAAAAACAATGAACATCTATCGATTTTAAACCTTTGACCACCAAATTCTACACCTCTCCATTTGCGATTTTAAAAAAATCTCTTACTTTATATATAACATATATTTATGTTGGTATTTGTACTATCCCCCCGCACTTCTCTCCGCTACCCCCTCAAGGCAAATTACTGTTTAAACAGTAGATAGGACCGTTTTGGATCTGGTCGAACCCATACCTGAACGCCTGGAACCCCATATCCGCAACGAACTTCAACCCGGTGAGTTGCTGATCATCCTGCTCTCCGCCGATATCCGCCCCGACGGCCAATACGGCGATTCCTGGTTCGCTCTTACCGACGAGCGGCTGCTAGTCTTTCATCCCAACGATTCGGACAAACCCCAAACCCTGCGTATCGGTCTGGATGAAGTGCAGAAAGTCCAGACCCGCAACTACGTGGGCAGCGGCGTGCTGGTCGTCGAACTGGCGGATGAAACAGTTGAACTCCTACGCTTCTCGCAAAGTGCCTACTACAAATTCTCCAGCGTACCTCAGGCAATAGAGGCCGCCGGTCTGGTCGACGAAGAAGGCAAGGACCCTGGAGAGGAGCCCCCCGCGCAGCCGGTCAAAATCGTCGAACACTGTCCTACCTGCGGCCGCGCCTTCCGGCCCGGCACCAAGATCTGTCCTAATTGTCTGCGTCAAACCGAAACCTTTTGGCGGTTGTTCTCCTATATCAAGCCCTACAAAAGCAAAGCCCTGCTCGGATTCGCCTTGACCATTGTGCTCACGGTCATCGGTCTCCTGCCACCACTGCTGAACAAAGCCTTGATCGACGATGTCATCGTCCCGGCCCTCAATGTCAACGAATCTCCAGTCGACGAGTCGGTCGAGACTGATCCCGCGCTGACTACCGAACTACTCTTATGGGTCGATAACACCTTCGCCACTGGAGTGCCCGACCACAGCCGCCTCCTGCTCTGGGTCGTGCTCGGTCTGCTGGGTGTCCATCTACTACGCAGTATCATCAGCGGCATACGGATGTACGCCTTGGGCTGGCTCGGCCAGCGGATCGTCTACGACCTGCAAATGCAGATCTTTCGGCACCTGCAATCGCTCTCACTGACCTTCTACAACAACCTGAGCACCGGTCGGATCATGACCCGGGTGACCAGCGACACCGAGAATATGCGCGGCTTTATCACCTCGGGCTTTCAGGATATCGTCATCGACGGCCTGACCATTATCGGCATCTGCGCCATGCTCTTTGCGATGAACTGGGAGCTCGCGTTGATGGCGCTGATCCCGATCCCCTTCATGATTATCGGCACTATCATTTACACCACTCGCATCCACTGGATCTTCCACCGCATCTGGCGCCGGATCTCCACCCTCAATGCCATGCTCGCCGACACCATACCCGGCGTCAAAGTCGTCAAAGCCTTTGCCCAGGAAGACCGCGAATTGGACCGCTTCAACCAGCGCAATATCGACCTGCGTGACTCGCGTATGACCGCTTTCAAGATGCGCTCGTACTATATCCCCTCGATTGCTTTCATCACCTCGGTCGGTTCGATCATTCTCTGGTGGTTCGGCGGCAACCGGGTAATCGACGACGCGCTGACCCTCGGCGAATTGCAGGCCTTCATCGCCTACATGGTGATGTTCTACGCTCCGGTGCGCTCGCTCTGCAACCTCACCGAGCAACTCGAAAGCGCGGCTACGACCGCCGAACGGGTCTTTGAAATCATCGATACCGAACCCGAAGTACAGGACGATTTCGACGCCGTAGATCCCGGTCCGCTCAAGGGCGAGATAGAGTTCCGCAACGTCAGCTTCACCTACGATGGCTCGGCCAGGATCCTCGACCGGATCCACTTCAAAACCGAACCCGGCGAAATGATCGGTATCGTCGGCCCCAGCGGCTCCGGCAAATCCACCATGGTCAATTTGATCTCGCGCTTCTACGACGCCACCGACGGTCAAATACGCATCGACGACCGGCCGATCACCGCGATCAAACAACAGGCTCTGCGCGCCCAGATCGGCGTGGTGCTCCAGGAACCCCTGCTCTTCCAGGGGTCGATCGCCAGCAATATCGCCTACGGCCATCCGGATGCCACTCGCCAGGAGATCATCGAGGCGGCGCGGGCGGCCAACGCCCACAAGTTCATCATGAATTTCCCGGACAGCTATGATACCCAGGTCGGCGAGCGCGGAGGTCGACTTTCTGGCGGTGAACGTCAACGAATCTCCATTGCTCGCGCGCTGATCGGCAACCCGCGAATCCTGATCCTCGACGAGGCCACCGCCTCAGTCGATACTCAAACCGAATACGAGATTCAGGAAGCCCTTGAACGGCTGGTCGCTGGTCGCACAACCTTCGCCATCGCCCACCGGCTCTCAACCCTCAAGAATGCCGACCGACTCTTTGTTCTCGACCGGGGGCGGATTGCCGAAATCGGCACTCATGAAGAGTTGCTGAATATGGAAGACGGGGTCTATCGCAATCTGGTCAATATGCAGACCGAAATGGCGAAAGTGAGAGCGCTATGAGCACCGAACGCGGCTATTCCTACCAGGACTTTCTCCTCGATCCGAAAAAAATGCGTTTCTCGCGTTCGCAGCGCGGCAGTCTGATCCTCGCAATCGATGGCGAAGAGTACTCGGATCTGGTTATCCGCCGTGCCTTCCCGCTGGAGAAGGCCAATGCTTTCATCGGTATCTTCAAGAGCGACGGCGAGGAATTGGGCATGCTCGAAAATCCGCAGGACCTGGACCCCGAAAGCCTTCAGGCCCTTGACGACCAGCTCGACAAAGTGTACTTCCACCCCGTGATTCTGAATTTCAACAGCCTGGACGAGGAATTCGGCGTTCTGCGCGGCGAGATCGAGACCACCAGCGGAACTCGCCAACTCGAGATCCGCGGTTACCGCACCAACGTGCGCATGCTCTCGGGCAACCGGGCGATAATCGAAGACGTCGATGGCAACCGCTACCTGATCGAGAACTGGCGTACGCTGCCGCAGAAGATACGCGAGATTTTAGGACTTTAAAGAAACAAACCCCACACTAAACAGCCCACCCGCTGGTGGTCACCAGGCAACCAGAACGGCA
This sequence comes from uncultured Gemmatimonadaceae bacterium, assembly GCA_964520345.1. Taxonomy (GTDB): domain Bacteria; phylum Latescibacterota; class UBA2968; order UBA8231; family UBA8231. The sequence goes on from CAZFMY010000007.1 coordinate 87,276, forward strand.
CTCCCGGCTCAGTGCAGAACCCAAGTCCCAGATTATTTGCGGCGACCTTCTTCTCGTGCTGCCAGCTCAAGCTGGTAAAGAGCGAAGAATTGACGGGAAAAGAGCGCGAAGACCACGCGCTCAGGAGCATCGTGCGTGGCTAAAAATTCAACGGTCGTGTCGAGCGCCACCTGTACAGCCTCGGCAATTGGATAACCATAGACCCCGCAACTGATCGCGGGAAAGGCGATGCTCGCAACATTGTTTTCTAACGCCAAACGCAGGCTCGTGCGATAGCAACCAGCCAGCCACAGCGGATCTTCGGGAGATCCGCTATAGATCGGCCCCACTGCATGAATTACAAAGCGCGCAGGCAGGCGATAGGCCTTGGTAATTTTGGCACTGCCCGTCTCGCACCCCCCCAAGGTCCGACACTCTTGCAAAAGCTCAGGTCCTGCTGCGCGATGGATTGCCCCATCGACACCACCGCCGCCAAGCAGCGAACGGTTGGCCGCATTGACAATCGCATCGACGCCGAGTCGAGTGATATCGCCCTGATAGAGTTCGATCTTATCGAGCAAGCTTAGCCGTTAGTTTTTTCAACGTGGAGCAATAACCAACCAGGGAACCCAGCGATTATACCCAACGATTGGGATTTCGCCCTGGCACAAGAGCTACGCCCGTGAACAACCAAAACCCGGATGCGCCGCTATGGTCGCACAGAGCTCTTCAGCTATCTGCCGCCGCTCTGCCGTTTCCGCCATTCCGCCTGGAATCACCATATCGGCGTACTCCCTCGTCGGCGCGTTGTACTCCTCGTGCTGAAAACGCACCGACTCGAGATAATAGTCGGTGATCGGATCGTAATCGGCCAACGATTTCATATTGCGGCGGATCCGACGAATGATCCGCTCGTCGGCATCGGCATCGATATAAATCTTGCAGTCCATCAAAGCCCGCAGTTCCGCAAACCACAGCACCAGAATCCCTTCGAGAATCACCACATCACCGCTGTTTAAATCGCGACAATAGCTGAGCATTTCCTCGCGCTTGAAGGAATCCGGCTCATTGTAGGCGGGACAATCGCCCTGATTGATCGCTGAAAAATACGTCGGCATCTCTGCGGGCTTCTTAAAGAAGCGATCCTGACTGACCACCTCGACGCCAAGCGGTACTAAGTGCTCCGCCAACTCCCCGGCCAGCGTACTCTTACCCGCAGCACTTCCCCCACCGATGCCGATAAAGAAAGGACGCACTGCACCGCGATTCTCCCACGCTTTCAACACCTGCGCAATCGCTTGCATCAGCCGGCGAAATATCTCTGCATCTTATCCAAACCGATCCGGGCAACTTCCTCCGGATCCTCTTCCCACAGTGCCGGGTTGAAGAGTTCTAGCGATACGAATCCCTCGTAGCCCTGGGCCAACGCCAACTCCTCGATCCGCTGCAAAGGTCCGATCCCGTCCCCCGGCATCACCCGGTCGGCATCGGTCTGCTCGGCAAAGGGTTTATCGCTCGGTGCATCGTTCCAGTGCCAGATCGCTACCTTATCGGCGGGAACCAGAGCAATGCTCTCTATAGACCCGCCACCGCGCAAGATGTGGAACGGATCCATGATCAAGCTCGAATCGGGATGATCGGCATCCTCGACGATCTGCCAGGCCTGCTCAATGGTGTATACGCTCTGCACGAATCCCAGGTATTCCATCGCCGGCCGCACACCCATAGCTCTGCCGAGCTCCAACAATTCGCGATAGTCAACTCCGCCACAGCTCAAGTCGCAGGAATCCATCGGCGGGCTGGAAACGATGAACTCGGCTCCCACAGCTACCGCCTGCTCCATCCGTCTTTTGGCCTCCTCCAACGCCTGAGCATGCGCTTCGCCTTCCGACCCCAACCAACCGTGCAGCGCAATGACCGTCGGAACGGCCAGTCCATAATCCTCCAGAGCCTCCCGCACATCCCCCAGCGATCCGCCCTGCTCTTGGTATGCCTGCAAATCGTCGTTCCACAATTCTATCGCCCGATAACCAACCTGCCCAGCGATCCGGATCTTTTCCATCAGCGCTGCCGGACGTATCGTCGATGAGTTGAGACAGTATTGTACCGTCATTTCGCTACCTTTCTGCTTAGGCCACGCATAAAAAATCTTCGCCCTCGATCATCCCCAAACCACCCAGATGTCCCCGAATCAACGTCCGAGCCCCTCGCGACGCCACCGCGACCAGGAGGATCGGCCGCTGATAACGCCGCCACCAGACTGGCAACTCATCCCGCCCTAGAACCGGTTTGCCGCGCAAGGTACCACCGATTTTCCCAGGCGCTATATCGATAAAAACCTCTGGCGCACACCCTCCGCGCTCCAGGTGCTTAGCGATCCGCCGCCCCGTCTTACCCGCACCCCAGACAACCAGCCCATCCCGCTGCGGCAGCAATCCTTCACAAAGATAATACGCCTTAGCCCGTAAGAAATTCTCCACCGAATAGCGACTAGACGTATGAGTCGCCCTCCCCCCGTGCTCACGCCAGTAGTGCAAAATTTCCGGTACTTTGGCAAAGCGCTTGCCCAGCGCTCGGTAGCGCAACCACAGATCGTAATCCTCGGGCCATCCCCGGTCCTGGTATCCGCCCAATGAGTTCAACTCTTCACGCCGCATCATTGCCGACGGATTGGCAATTGGACTCTCGATAAAAAATTCCCGCGCGATCTCCTCAGCTTCTACCAATCCATTCAACCATTCTTCGTAGATCCGCATCCCCTCCCCCACCTGGTCCCGGGGGAAGGTCTGCACCAAACAACTTGCGACACTCAATTCCGCATCCTCCTCCAAGATCTCCACTTGCTTCGCCAGCCGCTGCGGATGCATCCGGTCGTCGGCATCCATCCGCGCGACAAACTCTCCCTCACACAATGCCAAACCCCGGTTGGGCGCTTCGACGATACCTCGGTGTTGCTCCAGCAATATTTTAAAACGACGATCCTTGCGACTCCATTCCCTCAGGATATCGCCACTACCGTCTTGCGAACCATCATCGACGGCCACTACCGTGAAATCCTCGAAACTCTGCGCAGCGATACTCTGCAGCGTTTCCTCGAGTGTTTCGGCCGCGTTATATACGGGCATGATTACAGATACGCGAGGTGCCGCCATTCTTTGTTGATCATATCTTGTTAGGAGTCGAGATCTAGTTACCGGGGATCGATCTAAGAACGCTTTCTATCCCAAATTCCCCGACCACGATGTGTCAGTACAAAATCAAAAATTTGTCGATCCGCGTATAAAACGCGCGACCTGTACAGGATCTGGGCAGCCGATTAAGGCTACCAATCATTTAGTATAACATCTTGACAGATCCCCAACCAATCGCCGATTTTCTTTCACTATGGTACATCTCAAATCAGCGGTCGAAATCGACCGTATCCGCACCAGTTGCCGCATCGCCGCCGATGCAATGCAACGCGTCGAAGCAGAACTCAAGCCCGGAGTTACCACCCTCTATCTCGACCAGATAGCAGACCAGTACATTCGCAGCCAAGGTGCCAACGCCAGCGCCCTGGGTTACCACGGCTTCCCCCGCAGCATTTGCATTTCCATCAATGACGAAGTCGTCCACGGTATACCCAAGGAACGCGTCGTACAAGAAGGCGATATCCTCGCCGTCGATATCGCAGTCAAGAAAGACGGCTATCACGGCGATATGAATGTCACGATGCAGGCCGGTCCGATCAGCCCTGACGCCCAACGCTTAGTCGACACGACTCGCCAGAGCCTGGAAGAAGGTCTGGCCGCCTCCGTACCCGGCCAGCGCCTGGGCGATATCGGCCACGCGATCCAAAGCTACGTCGAAGAGCGCGGCTACTCGGTCGTACGCGAGTATTGCGGCCACGGCATCGGTCGCAATTTCCATGAAGAGCCACAGTTGCTGCATTACGGCATCGCCGGTACCGGACGACGACTGCAAGTCGGCATGGTCTTCACCATCGAGCCCATGGTCAACGAGGGCACAGCCGATACCCGCGTGCTCGACGACGACTGGACCGCCGTCACCGTCGATGGCAAACTTTCGGCCCAATACGAGCACACCGTAGCCGTCACCCGAGATGGTCCCGATATCCTCTCGCGCTTTGCAGACCTGCCCTACTGACCTTGCCTCTCTACGGGGTATCGTTATATTCCTTAGATCTGATTTCAATGAGGAGAATCCGATATGGCAAGGCCCAAAAAGTCCGAAACCACCAGCAACGACGAAAGTAGCGATTTTTCGTTCGATCCCGGTACTCAGATCGAACTTGAACTCGAAGACACCTGCTGTCTGACCGGTGAACCAACCGAAACCAACTTCTGCCGCTTCCCCGATTACAAAAGCGGCACGTTGATGGTGATGTCCAAAAGCGAAATGCTCAAGCACCTGCGCGACGGCAACTCCATCGCCAAATTCAAGGAAGTACTGGTCAAACGCCACGGCAAGGGAATCTTGGAGGAATACTACTCCAATTATTGAGAATCTGAACTCTCTTGCGTTGACCAACTAAAGAGAGAGATCTAAGAAGGAGCTTTCGCTCTAACCTCGCTCCGATACAAGAAATAACCACAAAGGGATGACTCATTCTGAGTCATCCCTTTGTGGTTATTTCTTTAGTGCTCGACTACGAACGAGCCAAAAGAGATCGGATGTCCTCACTCAGCACACTGCGGGGATTCGGCCGGCCGTTCTTATCGCGCGGCACCCCTACATGGGTGCGATAAATCTGACCTTGTTGGTCGAAAACAAAGGTCATCGGCACGGCGACGCTGGCCAAGTTCTTCTTGTAGTAGATGCGGATCAGTTCGAATTGGCCATCGTGCAGCACTGGATAGTTAATCTCAAAACGCTCGACGAATTTACCCAGCATCGGTCGAACTTGTTCCTCAGCTCCCCGATCCAAAGAAACACCGATGATCACTACCTGCTCCGAGTCATACTCTCCGCGGATCTTGACCAAGTCGGGAATTTCGTAGCGACACGGTCCACACCAAGTCGCCCAGAAGTTTAGCAGGACGATTTTGCCCTGATAATCGCGCAAATCGATATTCTGCCCTAGGTGATCCTTCCACGCATAGAGTTCCGGAGGAAAAACCGATGCTCCTGACGGGGGAGTTCCCTGCCCTGCTTGCTCAGTCTCAGACCCGCCGCAACCTGAGACCAGAAGTAGTAGACCACAGACAAATCCCTTGATCACCAATACGCGCATATCGCTGTCCTGTATAACGGGATAACGGAATTTAGCACCCGGGTTGAGATCTCGAATATAGGACGGACAGCAGACCTGTCAATCCAACCGGCTTTCCTACAACTTCTTCAGCAATCGGTTCAAACACCAACTTCTCGTCTGCGGAAATGCCGCTCTTCAGCCGCGTGAACCGCCGGAGGCTGGACCTGAGCAGTCAGCCAGGTACGGCGAGGACCAATCAGGTCATCGATACCGCGTAGAAGTTCGTCGCAGGGATTGACTCGAATCGTCCGTGAGCGCACCACAGCATCTTTTTCGCCGCCGTTTTTAAGGTGCAGTAAAAGCTCGCAATCACCTATATAACGCTTGCAGAGTTGGCGCAATCCATCGAGGATATCTTCGTGAACTTCTTCGTACGGCAGTGAAAGATTGACCGCCTTGGTCAGCTGCTCACGGGCCGTTTCGAGATGCACTGCCTTTTCCGCCTGCAAACTCAACCGACCGTTGCGCTCCGAAACCCGGCCCTCGACCAGAATCGTCTCACCTTCGACCAATAGGGCTTCGTGGCTGGCAAAAGCTTCGGAAAAGAATGCGATGTCGCCCTTGCTGCTGAGATCTTCCAACGTGACGAAGGCAAAGGGATTCCCGCGGCGGTCATAGAGTTTCCGCACCTCTTCAACAAGACCGCCGACGCGCAACTGATGTCCATCCTGGCCTTGCTCCATCTCGCTTATCGGCTGGGCAAAGTGCTCCAAGTCTCGAACATAGGGCTTGAGCGGATGACTGGAGATATAGAAACCCAGCAAATCGCGCTCCTTGGTCAATTTCTCGCGTTCGGGCCACTCCTCGACCTCGGGCAGATCCCGCAACTCCAACTCCGACGAATCTCCGTTGTCGAAGAGGCTGATCTGCCCCCTCTCGCGCTCCTCCTGCGCTCTGGCCGCCGACCTCAACGCCAGTTCCAGAGCAGCCACCTTCTGGGCGCGGTTGCCCTCGATACTATCCAGCGCTCCAGAGGCGATCAAATTCTCAACGACGCGACGGTTGACCGCACGCAAATCGATGCGCTCACAGAACTCAAAGAGGGTGGTGAACGAGGCTGCCGCAAGCCGGGTATCTATTACGCTCTGTGCCGCCCCCTCGCCGACGTTTTTAATCGCCGAGAGACCGTAGCGGATACCTTCGTCGGTTGGCGTGAAGTTGAGTGTGCTCTGATTGACATCGGGAGGAAGAACTGGAATGCCCATGCGACGGCAGTCGTCGAGCAAGATTGTCAACCGGTCGGTGTTGCTGCGATCCATAGTCAAGCTGGCGGCCATGTACTCTTTGGGGTGATTGGCCTTGAGATAGGCATTCTTATAGGCGACTTCCGAATAACAAGCCGCATGCGATTTGTTGAAGGCGTAGCCGGCAAATATCTCGATATCGGCAAAGAGTTTTTCGGCCAGCCCCTTATCGACGGCATATTCGACGCAACCAACGACGAAATCTTTTTTGACCTTGGCCATTTCCTCGGGCTTCTTCTTGCCCATCGCCTTGCGCAGGATATCGGCCTGACCCATGCTGAATCCAGCTAGCTCTTGCGCAATCCGCATCACCTGCTCCTGGTAGACCATAATCCCATAGGTCGGCTCCAGAATCGGTTCGAGTTTCGGATGGGGATAGACCACCTCCTCCTGGCCGCTTTTGCGGCTGATGAAGGTCGGAATATTTTCCATCGGCCCCGGACGGTAGAGGGCGTTCATCGCAATGATATCCTCGAGGTTGTCCGGATTGAGCTTGCTCAGGTACTCCCGCATTCCCCCCGATTCGAATTGGAAGACGCCGATGGTCTCTCCGCGGCCGAAAAGCTCAAAGGTGGCTCGGTCGTCCCAGGGAATTTCCTCGAGATCGAACTCGGGCTCTTTGAGCCGGATCAGTCGCTCGGCCTCATCCATCAGCGAAAGTTCCTTCAAGCCGAGAAAATCCATCTTCAATAGACCCACGTCCATGCAGGTCTCACCGACGAACTGAGTGGTGATGGTACCATCCTTGGGAGCGCGATAGAGCGGTACGTAGTCAGTCAGATCACTGGGAGCGATAATGACCGCACAGGCATGGACCGAGGCGTGGCGAGCCATGCCCTCGAGCTTGCGGGCATAGTCGATCAGCTTGCCCTCATCGCCATGCGAATTGGCCATCTGCTGCAATTCGGGCACCCGATCTATGGCTTTATCGAGAGTGATTTTCAGTTCAGTCGGCACCAGCTTGGCAATCCGGTCGACTTCGCCAAACGACATTCCCAAAACCCGCCCCACATCGCGCACCACCGCCTTGGCCCCCATGGTACCGAAAGTGATCACCTGCGAAACATTGTCCTCGCCGTATTTATCGACGACGTAACGCAGTACTTTATCGCGCCCGGTGTGAGCAAAGTCGATATCGATATCGGGTGGTTCGATCCGCTCGGGATTGAGGAAGCGCTCGAAAAGCAAATCGTATTTGATCGGATCGGTATCGGTAATCCCCAGGCAGTAGGAAGTCAAACAGCCGGCGGCCGAACCGCGCCCCGGCCCCACCGTTATGCCCTGCTGACGGGCATAGTTGATAAAGTCCCAGACAATGAGGAAATAGCCAGAGAAATTCTGGCTGGTAATAACGCTCAATTCATAAGCAAGCCGCTCCCGAATCTCGGTCTCAAGCCGCTCGCCGTACCGCCGTTCCAACCCCTCCTGCGCCAACTGAGTCAGATAATCGTCACTCGACGCATAACTAGCGGGAATCGGAAAATCCGGCATATACGTCTGGCCGAACTCCAACTCAACATTGCACTTTTCGACAATCTCCAAGGTGCGTTCCAACGCATCAGGCAGGTCGGAAAACAACTCGTACATCTCATCCGGGCTCTTCATATAAAGCCCGTTGGGATAGCACATCCGATTCTGCTCGTCGACGGTCTTGCCGGTCTGGATGCAGATCAGTGCATCGTGGGCGTCGTGATCGTCGGCTCGCAGGAAGTGGAAATCGTTAGTCGCCACCAGGGGCACGCCGAGTTTCTGGTGCAACTTGAGCAAGCCATCGTTGATGACAACCTCCGCTTCGAGATCGTGGCGCTGGATCTCTAGATAGTAGTCGTCACCAAAAATCTCCATGAACTCGCGCGCGGTCTTTTCGGCTTCGGCAAGCCCCTCGCGCTGGATTAGGTGCGGAATTTCGCCACCGATACAGGCCGACATGCAGATCAGACCCTCGGAATACTCGCGCAGGAGTTCCTTATCGACGCGGGGGTTGTAGTAGTATCCTTCGAGGTACCCCCGGGAGACCAATTTGGTAAGGTTGCGGTACCCAGTGGCATTCTTGGCCAGCAAGACCAAGTGATTGGAGGCATGGGTCAAACCGCGGGCGGGTTTTTTCAAGTGGCGGCTTTCGATCGCCACATAAACCTCACAGCCAATGATCGGCTTAATACCGGCATCATGGCAGGATCTATAGTGATCGATGACCCCAAAGAGGTTGCCGTGATCGGTAACCGCCAGTGCGGGCATCCCCAGTTCTGCCGCCGTCTCGGCCATCTCTCCTATCCGGCATCCTCCATCAAGCAGACTGTACTCGCTATGACCGTGTAAATGGGCAAAACTAGTCGAAGCCATAACCGCCTCCGCTAATGCTAATTCAGTGGAATGGCCTGCGGGGAAGTACAAACCGTTATCAACAGATAAATAAAGACAGAGAATGGACGGCAAAACCTGGCTCTATCACGACCAGGTTCGCTTGGGGAGCCACCGTCTAGAGAGCGGATAAATCATTGGAGACCGCCTCTCTGGTGGATCAAACATAGACAAACTAAAATCGGATGTCAATCGGCTCAAATAAATATTGTGCAATTTTTAAATTATTGTTTTTATGAATCTTACGTTAATACAACAAAACTGCTCCCGCTCTTGAAATCCCCTCTTCGCTCTTGTTTTTTCAACGCTTAGGTCCCGTCTGCTCTCCCTGATAAAAAAAGTTTAATTTTTCCTCTACCCGATCCCGTGCAAAACCTGCCAATAGAACTTATATTTCATAGTCGTTCGGCCGAGAATCCGTGGGACGGGGGCCAATTGACAATATTCGCACCTTGAAACCAAGTCCCCTCTCGGCCCCACAAACGACCCTTGTCTATTCACCGAACAACCAGAGACCACCCAAGTGAAGATCAAATGAAGATCGCAATCGTAGCCGGCGCTCGTCCCAATTTCATGAAAGTAGCCCCGATCCTATCGGAATTGCGCCGGTACCCCGACGATTTCACCCCCCAGCTCATCCACACCGGTCAACACTACGATTACCAGCTTTCCGATATCTTCTTCAAAGCCCTCGCACTGCCCCCTCCCGATGCTTACCTCGATGTCACCCGGGGCAACGAGGCCCAACAAGCGGCCGATATCATCGCCAAATTCGATGCGTATCTCGCAGCAGAAGAACCCGACCTGGTCCTGGTGGTCGGCGATGTGACCTCGACCTCGGCTTGTGCTCTTGCCAGCAGCAAGCGCTTCGTTCCAATCGCCCACGTCGAAGCCGGCCTGCGCAGCAGGGACCGCACCATGCCTGAGGAACTAACCCGTATCGTCGCCGATGCACTTTCCGATCTGCTCTTCACCTACTCGGCCGACGCCGACCAGAACTTACGCGACGAGGGCGTCCCCGATCACGCTATCCACCGCGTCGGCAATGTGATGATCGACACCCTGCTCCACTTCCGCGAACGAGCCCGAGAATCGACTATTCTCGGGGAACTGGGCCTCCAGCCAAAAACCTTTGCCCTGCTCACCCTGCACCGCCAGTCCAACGTCGAAAACCCCGAGCGCTTCGCTTCAATCCTCGACGCCCTCGCTCAGATCCAGCAGCGCCTGCCCATCGTCTTCCCGGTCCATCCGCGCACCCGGAGCCGAATCGAATCGTTCGGATTTACAGACCGCATCGAAGCGATGCCCGATTTGCGCTGTATAGACCCGGTTGGCTACTTCGAGAGCGTTCATTTGCAAGAGACGGCGCGCCTGGCATTGACCGACTCAGCCGGTATCGCCGAGGAAACCACGGTCCTCGGTGTGCCCTGTCTAACCCTGCGCGAAAACACCGAACGACCCGTGACCATCACTGCGGGCAGCAACCAACTCGTCGGCAGCGACTCGGATCGGATCGTCGCCGCCGCGGGCGCGATACTCGATCAAGACCGCGCAACCGACTATCCGGTCCCCGAATTGTGGGACGGTCAAAGTGCCCGACGCATCGTCGCCGTCCTGCGACAGGGCTTCGAACGGCGCTGAACCAGGCTTTATATACAGGAAGGAATCCACTATGCGCATTCTCATTACCGGTGGTGCGGGGTTTTTAGGGTCGCACCTGAGCGATTTATTCCTCGCTGAGGGACACGACGTTATCTGCATGGACAATTTCCTCACTGGCCGACCCGAAAACATCGCCCACCTCATTGGCAACCCCAATTTCCAGTTCATCCACTACGACGTAACCAATTATATCCACGTCGATGGTCCACTCGACTTCATCCTCCATTTCGCCAGCCCCGCTAGCCCCCCCGACTTCGAAGAAATGGGCATCAAGATCCTCAAAGTCGGCGCTCTCGGCACTCACAAGACTCTGGGGTTGGCGGTGGCCAAAAAGGCCCGGTTCCTCCTGGCTTCGACCTCCGAAGTTTATGGCGATCCCCTAGTCCACCCGCAGCCGGAGGACTATCTGGGCAACGTCAACCCCATCGGCATCCGCGGCGTCTACGACGAAGCCAAGCGCTTCGCCGAAGCCATGACCATGGCCTACCACCGCTTGCACGGGGTCGGTGCGTATATCGTGCGGATTTTCAACACCTATGGCGAACGAATGCGCCGCGACGACGGCCGCGCCATTCCCAACTTCATCTCCCAAGCCCTCAAGGGCGAAGACCTGACCGTCTATGGCGACGGCAGCCAGACCCGCAGCATCTGCCACTACAGCGATCTGATCGCCGGGATCTACAAACTCATGAACTCCGAAATCCACACCCCGGTCAATATCGGCAATCCATACGAAATCACCATGCTGGACCTGGCCAAGAAAATCATCGCCATGACCGGAAGCCAGAGCCGTATCGCCTTCCACAACCTGCCTCAGGACGATCCCAAAGTGCGCCTGCCCGACATCGCCAAAGCCCGCACCCAGCTCGGGTGGGAACCCAAGGTCACACCAGAAGAAGGACTGCAGCGAACGATCGAGTGGTTCAAAAAAGAACTGGTGCACTAGTCATGGGACGCTTTGCGCTACGAGAGAACTGCCTCGGTCTTGAAATCCACGACGGGCCCCGCTTCATTGCCCTCTACCGGGTCAATGAGGAACTCCCGCGCGGCGAGTCGCCCAAACCCTGCTTCGCCCCACTCTACACCCCCTCGGGTAGCCTGATCACCGAGTACCGACCGGCCGACCACCCCTGGCACACCGGGCTCTACTTCGGCTGGGTCCACGTCAACGATGCCAACCTATGGGGCGGACCCTGGTATATCCCCGAAAAAGAGCAGTACGAGCACGTCGAACAAAGCCACGGCCTACAACGCCACGAGCGCTTCGCGAATTTTGCCGTCAGCGGCGATAATATCGCATCCATCGACGAAGAGCTCTCATGGCTCAACGCCGCAGACCAGCCCATGGCCTTCGAAACTCGTTCGTTCCGCATCTCCAATATAGAGGGCGGCTACCGCTATCTGATCTCTACCCGTATTGAACCAGCCGGCGACAAAGTGGTGATCGGCGCTTCGCGTGCAGCGCGCTATTCCGGACTGGAACTGCGCATGGGGCCTCCCTTTGCCGATGCCAACCATTATTGTAGTGAAGGGCGGCAGGGCCACGAAGAAATTATGCGCCAGCGCGCCCGTTGGGTCGGTGCCCGGGGCAATCAGGGCGGTTTTGTCGCAATGATGGATCACCCGCGAAATCCGCGCCACCCCGTCACCTGGTTCACCCGCAAAAATTTGCTGGGAGCGGGCTTGTTGATGGAAGAAGATCTCGAATTGAACCGCGGCGAAAAGCTGGAGCTCAACTACGCCTTTTTTGTGCTCGACACCGACCCCGGCAGCGAAAAACTCGAAGCGCTGTACACTGCTTTCAGCGGTTGACAAAGACGCTTAGGCGCGTATTGTCATTAGTGCAGCGAGAGTGGAATGAATCGGTTAAACTGCTTGTCTAAAACGGAAAACCTCATCCGATTGAACGCTGAGTTTCTTTTTCAAAAAGCAAATTAACAAATGGGTACGGTTGGCTATCTAGATATTTGTGTTGTCGATTTTTCAAACGTTTGATTTAAACAAACGTTTGATTTTCATAGGTCATGTCTGTGAATAATACAACCCACGATACGCGCGATCGCCTGCTCGATACCGCCGAACGCCTCTTTGCCGAGCGCGGAGTTGATGCCACCTCGCTGCGTCATATCACCACCGAGGCCGAAGCCAACCTCGCCTCCGTCAATTACCACTTCGGATCCAAAGAAGAGCTCTTCCGCCAGATCTTTGCCCGGCGGATCGGACCGATCAACGAGGAACGACTGCGGCTGCTCGACGATTGTGAAGCTAATAATCCTCCGACCTTGGAATGCGTACTCGAGTCCTTCCTGGGCCCGGCCCTGCGTCTGCGGCTCGACCCCGACCACGGCGGCGAACACTTTATGTGCTTGCTGGGCCGACTCTTCAGCGAACCCAGCGAGTGGAAAATGCTGATCATGGACGAGTTCAAAGAGGTCTATCAGCGCTTTGCAACCGCCCTGCAAAAAGCTCAGCCGGACCTCATTCCTCAGGATATCGCCTGGCGACTATTCTTTACTATCGGCTCCATGGCCCACCTGATGTCGGGTGGCGATCTACTCAAGACCTTTACCCAGGGCCGTTGCGACCCATCCGATGTCGAAGGCGCTCTAAATCAGCTGGTACAATTCAGCGCGGCGGGTTTTCGCGCCTCTTCCCACGGAGATACCCCATGAGGTGGTTATTCCTTTTCACCCCTTTGCTGCTCGCCTGCGCCTCGGCCCCCAAAATCGAGTACCCCGTAGTCGATTTGGCAACACCGTCGCACTGGGGCACGGCTACTCCGGCCAGCGCAGTTGCCGACAATTGGTGGCGCTCACTCGGAACCGCCCGTCTCGACAGCCTCGTCGCCCAGGCCCTGGCACACAACTACGATCTCAAAGCGGCGGGTGCCCGCCTGGAAATGGCCCAGGCTCAGGCCAAAGCCATCGGTGCCCCGCTGATGCCCCAGGTAGACGCTACCGGCAGCGGCTCACGACGCAAGCAGAATTTCGTCGGGTTCCCCATCCCCGGAGGCGCAGGGCAAGTCCTGAGCACCACCAGCAGCAATTTCGGCGTCAACCTCAACTTGCGCTGGGAACTCGACCTCTGGGGCCGACTCCGAGCCGACGCCCAAGCGGCACTCGCCGAGTGGCAGGCTAGTGCCGCCGATTTGCGCGGCGCCCGACTCTCGCTCATCGCCCAAACCGCGCGGGCCTACTTCGCCGCCGTCGAAGCCGGGCACCAGGTCGAACTGGCGAGTGCTTCGGTCGAAAATTATCGACTCTCGACCGAACAAATCGAGAGTCGTTATCGGCGCGGTCTGCGTTCATCCCTCGACGTGCACCTCTCCCGCTCGAGCCTGGCCGCTGCCCAGGCCACCCTCGCACAACGCCGCCAGGTGCGCGACATGAGCCTGAGGCAGCTCGAAGTACTGCTGGGTCATTATCCCGGTGCCCGCATCGCCGTCGAAGCCGAATTGCCCTCGATCACCGATCCGATTCCCGCTGGCCTGCCCGCCGACCTGATCGCGCGACGACCCGATCTGCAAGCGGCCGAGCGCCGACTCGCCGCGGCCGACCGCCGAGTGGCGAGCGCGCGCCGAGCGCTCTTGCCCAGTATCCGTCTCACCTCTTCAGGTGGACGCTCGTCGAGCGCGCTTGACGAACTCCTCGACGGCAACTTCTCGGTCTGGAACCTGGTCGGCAATATTACCCAACCATTGCTCCAGGGCGGTCGACTGCGCGCCGGAGTCGATCAGGCTGCGTCGGCAGCCGAAGCCGCGCTCTTCGCCTATGCCCAGAGCGCACTCAGAGCCTACAGCGAGGTCGAAGGCCGTCTCCAGGCCGAAGGCTTTCTCGCCGACCAGCAACAAGCCCTGAGTACCGCCGTCGCAGAGGCTTTGGCCGCCCGCACCCTGGCCGAAGATCGCTACACCAGAGGACTCTCCGACCTGATCACCCTGCTCGAGTCCCAGCGGCGGGCCTTCGACGCCGAGAGCCGCCTGCTCTCCCTGCGCCGCCAGCGCCTCGATATCCGCATCGACCTACACCTGGCTCTCGGCGGCGGCTTTGCCCACGCGGACTCAACTTCCTCTCAGCACGCGGAGATTGCGCAATGAAACGCGTTCTAAAACTGCTCCTGCTCCTGCCGATTCTCATCCTCGCCATGGGCTGTGCGGCCTTTTACGTCCTTTTCTCGATGCGCGAACCGCCTCAGCGCGCCGAACGCGTCTATGCGGGTCCGCTGGTCGAGGCCATCGCCGCACCCGCGCAGAAAGTCCAGGTCGTGGTCGAGGGGCAGGGCACGGTCCGCCCCGACGCCCAGATCGATCTGGTGCCCCAGGTCTCGGGCATAGTGGTCTGGAAGACTCCGGAATTCGAACCCGGAGGCGCCTTTGCCAAGGGCGACCTGCTCTTTCGAATAGACCCGCGCGACTACCAGCTCGCCGCCGAACAGGCTGAAGCCCAGGTCTCCCAGGCTCACTACCAGCTCGAACTGGCTCGAGAAGAAACCACCATCGCCCAGCAGGAGTGGGAGCGGATTCGCAGCGCGGGACAGGAGCCCACCGATCTGGTCCTGCGCAAACCCCAGCTCCGCGCCGCCGAGGCCAATCTCCAATCTGCTAAAGCCCGCCTCGCCGAGGCGGAATTGCGCCACGGACGCACCAAAGTGTACGCTCCCTTCGCCGGCCGGGTGCGCACCGCCCGCATCGACGTCGGCCAGCACCTCAATGCCGGGCAGGCGATCGCCCAGCTTTATAGTATCGAAAAAGCCGAGATCGTAGTGCCTGTACCCGACGAGGATCTCGGCTGGTTCACGCTGCCGCTGCCGGTCGAAATAGCAGACACCAGCGGACCCTCCGGCGATGCCATCTACGATATCAACGCCGAAGGCGGCCCCCGACCCTATGCCTTCGCCCGTGAGGGCGCCAGCGCAGTGGTCAATGGCTCCTTCGCTGGCCACCGCCACCAGTGGGGAGGCCGCGTGGTCCGCACCGAAGGGGAGCTCGATCCTCAGAGCCGCATGGCCCGCCTCGTCATCGAGGTCGAATCTCCGTACGGCGGCATCGCCGAGGGCATCCCGCCGCTGACGGTGGGGATGTTCGTCGACGTGGCGATCGCCGGACGCGAGGTCGCAGGCGTTCGCGTCCTGCCCCGGGCCGCCTTGCGCCAGGACGACCAAGTCTGGATCGTAGGTCGGGACAGCAAGCTGCGCGTACGCAAAGCGCAGGTCGTCCGCGCCATGAAGGAGGAAATACTCGCCTATGTCGATATGGCAGAGGAAGACCGGGTTATCATCTCACAACTCAGCGGCGCCACCGACGGCATGCAGGTGCGCCTGGCCAACACCAACTAGGAGGTCCGCCCCGTGAAAGCGCCCGTATCCTGGATGGCGAAAAACCACGTCGCCGCCAATCTGCTGATGGGTTTCATCCTCTTGAGCGGTCTGTTTTCGATGCTGCAGACCAAGAAAGAAACCTTCCCCGAGATGTCGCTGGACCAGGTGCAGATCCAGATGCCCTATCTCGGTGCCACCCCGAGCGAGGTCGAGGAAGCCGTCTGCAAACGCATCGAAGAGCGGGTGCGCGGCCTCGAGGGCGTGCGGCGGGTCCGCTCGACTGCCGCAGAGGGTATGGGCGTGGTCAGCGTTGAACTCGAACGAGGCATCGATATGTCCAAGCTCCTCGACGAGATCAAGAACGAAATCGACCGCATCGACACCTTTCCAGCCGAGATAGAGCAACCCGTTATCAAGGAGCTGACCCGCCGCAACCAGGTCATCGACGTAGTCCTCTACGGCGATGTCAACGAGAAGGCGCTCAAAGTCGCCGCCGAGCAGGTACGCGACGATCTGCGCACTAGCGGCGTCATTTCGCAAGTCGAGATCAAAGGCGTCCGCGCCGACGAAATTTCTATCGAGGTTTCCGAGAAAACGCTGCGCCGCTACGGTCTGACCTTCGCCCAGATCGCCAACGCCGTCCGCCGCACCAGCATCGATCTGCCCGCCGGCAGCGTCGAGAGCGAAGACGGAGAGATCCTGCTCAGGACCCAGGGGCTGATGCGCATCGGCCGCGAGTACGAGAACGTCGTGGTCCTCACCCGCGCCGATGGGACTTCACTCACACTCGGCGAGATTGCCACAATCAGCGACGGCTTCGAAGATACCGACCTCATCTCGCGCTTCAACGGCCAGCCAGCAGCGGTGGTCAGCGCCTACCGCACCGGCGATCAGAACGCGCTCGATATCTCGGCCTATGTCCACCAGTACGTCGAGGACAACAAGGAGATGCTCCCCGCCGGCATCCAGATCGACTTTGCCCGCGACGACGCGCGGATTCTGCGCAGCCGCATGGACCTGCTCATTCGCAACGCCCGCCTCGGACTGGTCCTGGTCTTCATCTGCCTGAGTCTCTTTCTCAATCTGCGGTTGGCTTTCTGGGTGATGATGGGCATCCCGATCTCCTTCTTCGGCGCCTTCGTACTCATGGAGCCATTCGACGCCTCGATCAACATGCTTTCGCTCTTCGCCTTCATCGTAGCCCTAGGCATCGTGGTCGACGACGCGATCATCGTCGGCGAAAACATATTCGCTCACCGCGAAAAGGGCAAAAACTACCTGCGCGCGGCGATCGACGGCGCGCTAGAGGTCGGCACGCCGGTGGTCTTCTCGATCATGACCTCGGTAGCAGCCTTCACGCCGCTTTTCTTCGTCGAGGGCATGATGGGCAAGTTCATGTCGGTGATACCGGTCATCGTCATCTCGGTGCTGATCCTCTCGCTGATCGAAAGTCTGCTGATCCTGCCGGCCCACCTCTCCTCCACCGGACACGGGATAATCCATCGCACCTTCAACTGGGTCTTCCACTACCCACTTGCTTTTCACGGCCGGATCGCCGCCTCCTTCGATCGCGGTCTCAAATACTTTATAAAAAACGTCTACCAGCCCACGCTGCGCTTAGCGCTGAACAATCTCCTTTCCAGCACCGCCGTAGCCCTGGCGCTAATGCTCTTCACCATCGGATTGGTCGCGGGCGGCCATATCAAGTTCGTCTTCATGCCCAAGATCGAATCCGACTGGGTTACGATCTCGATCACTATGCCCCAGGGAACCACCGTCGCACAAACTTCCCGCATCGTGCAATACATCGAGGAGAAAGCCCTCGTCGTGCGCGAGCAAATAGATGCCGAGACCGGCGACGAGGATTCGATTTACCGCAATGTCTTCACCTCCATTGGCGATCAGCCACAGGGGCGACGCACCTCCTTTTCCGCCGTGCCGGGTGCCAGCGGCCAGGGTCACCTCGCGGAAATCACGATCGAGCTCAAACCTTCCGAAGAGCGCTCCATGGGCAGCACCGAGATCGAGTCTCGGCTGCGCCAAGCCGTCGGCGAAGTGCCCGGACCGGAATCGATCACGTTCTCCTCATCGCTCTTTTCCGCCGGTGCTCCAATCTCGGTCGAGTTAGCCTCCGCCGACTTCGACCAGTTGCTCTCGGCAGTCGACCAGCTCAAGACCAAGATCGCCGCCTTCGCCGGCACCGGCGATATTCAGGACAGCTTCCAGGAGGGCAAGCTGGAGATGAAGCTTCAGCTCAAGCCGCAGGCCCGGACCCTCGGCATCACCCTCTCCGATCTGGCTCGCCAGATGCGCCAGGGTTTCTACGGCGACCAAGCGCTGCGCTTCCAGCGCGGCTCCGACGACGTGCGGGTAATGGTCCGCTACCCGAAGAACGAGCGCCGCAATCTCGGCGATGTCCGCTCGATGCGGGTGCGCACGCCCACCGGCACAGAGGTGCCCTTCTCCGAAGTCGCCACCGTCGAGATCGGCCACGGCTATGCCGCGATCCAGCGCACCGACGGTCAGCGCGTGGTCACCGTCAGCGCCTCGATCGACGAGAAGGTCGCCAATGCCGACGAGATCAACCGCGAAATCGAGATCTATATTCTACCCTCGTTGATCCAGGACTACCCCGGGCTGCGCTACCGCTTCGGCGGCGAGCAAGCCGAGCGCAGCGACTCGCTGCAAAGCCTCTATTTCAACTTCATTATCGCCCTCTTCGCGATTTACGTACTCCTGGCGATACCATTCAAGTCCTATACCCAACCGCTGGTGGTCATGAGCGCGATCCCCTTCGGGATCATCGGCGCGGTCTGGGGCCATATGATCATGGGGTTGGATCTGGCCTTATTGAGCCTCTTCGGGATCGTCGCACTCTCGGGGGTGGTAGTCAATGACTCGCTGGTGCTGCTGAGCTTCTACAACCAGCTGCTGAACGAGGGCCGACCGCGGTTAGAAGCTCTGCTCGAAGCTGGAGCCGCTCGTTTTCGCCCGATCCTGCTGACTTCGCTGACGACATTCTTCGGACTCCTGCCGATGATTCTCGAAAAAAGCGTCCAGGCGCAATTCCTGATCCCGATGGCCGTCAGCCTTGGATTCGGAATCTTATTTGCAACCTTCATCATTCTCCTCGGCGTGCCGGTCGCGATGCGGATGCTCGAAGGGCTAAAGGGAGTTTTCGAGTGGCTGAACTCGGAGGAAACGAGCGAAGGCGCAGTACAGATCGCACCGGCAAATTGAATACTCAATACCACACCCAGTCGCTAGCGGGGATAACACCATGGTAATGATCATCGACACCCATACCCATTTTTACGACCCGTTCAGGCCACAAGGCGTCCCCTGGCCTGAGCAAGACGACGAAATTCTCTACCGCCGGGCACTGCCCGAAGACTACAAGGCCCTGGCCGTACCCGAGGGGGTCCAGGGCACGATCATGGTCGAATGCAGCCCCTGGGTCGAGGACAACCAGTGGGTGCTCGACCTGGCCGCCGACGACCCCTTTATTGTAGGTCTGGTCGGCCATCTCGAGCCCGAGTCCCCCGGCTTCGCCACCGATCTCGAGCGCTTTGCCGCCAACCCGGTGTTCCGCGGCATCCGCGCCCGAATCGATGCCGCGGAAAGTCACGGCAAGGCGGCGGCGGAGATGCTGCTAGCGAACGATCTGCAACTGGACACCGGCCTGCACCCGGGCGTGCCCGCCCTGGCAGAACGCTATCCCGACCTGCGGATCGTCGTCAACCATTGCGGCGGCATCCCCATCGACGGCAATCCCCCCGATCCAGCCCAAGTGGAACTCATGCGCCAGGCTGCCGCCCATCCGCAGGTCTACTGCAAAGTCTCAGGGATGATGGACCTGCGCAGCACGATCAAGCCAGCGCCGACGGAACTGGAGTTTTACACCCCGGTACTCGACGCGCTCTGGGATCTATTCGGGAAAGATCGGCTGATCTACGGCAGCGATTGGCCGGTATCCGACCGCAGTGGCCGCGAGTACGCTCAGATTCAACGCCTGGCGATGGAGTACTTTTCCGCCCGGGGCCAGGAGGCTTTGGAGAACTATTTCTGGCGCAACGCTAAAGCCGCCTATAAATGGATCGATCGCAGGAGCGGATCTTGAGCATTAATAATAGACCACCCGGATCCGGTGGTTTTTGGTATCGGCGATATAGAGATTGTTCCCGGGATCGAGCTCGATCCCATAGGGGCGATTGAGCCGGGCATCGAGGGGATCGCCGCCATCGCCGGCAAAACCGGGGTCGCCGCAGCGACCAGCGACGGTGGAGATCACGCCCTGCAAATCCACCATCCGAATACAGTGGTTGAAGGTATCGGCGATAAATAGACGACCCCGCTCGTCAAAGGCGATATCGCAGGGCCATTGCAGCGCCGCCGATTGCGCCGGGCCGCTCTCGCCGAAGTCGGTTATACCACCGAAGCGAAAGTCGGAACCATTGCCAGCAACCGTAGTGATAATCCCCTGCGAGTCCACCATCCGAATCCGGTTGTTAAACGTGTCGGCCAGATAGAGATTGCCCTGCGGATCCAGAGCGATCCGACTGGTCGGCGGCGCCGCCTGCCCCTCTAGTCCCTTTATCATCGCTTCGCTGGCCGGACCGCCATCGCCGGCAAAACCCGACTCGCCGGTCCCGACCACCGTATAGATGATTCCATCCAGATCTACTCTGCGGATGCGCTGACTTTCCTGATCGGAAATGTACATCCGGCCGAACGAGTCGAATGCCGTTGAGCTCGGCAGATTGAGCCAGGCTTCGGTAGCGGGCATCTCATCGCCGTTGTACTCGCGTCGGCCCGTACCGCAGATCGGTTCGATCAGACCGGTGTTGAAATCGTAGCGCAGGATCTTGGAGTTGTGCCAGGCCGAGAGAATCAGCCGTCCCAGCGGATCGAAGGAGATATGCGTCGGATGGTTGAGCCCGATCTCCAGCGCCGGACCGGCGGGGGCATCACCCAACCCGCCGGAGCCGATCAAAGTGCGGATCAGACCGTCGTCTATCACCCGGACCCGGTGGTTATTCCAGTCGAGGATATACACTCGCCCATCGGAACCAATGGTCAGGTCCTGGGGCAGGTAGAGTGGGCTTTGCAGCGGAGCAACCCCTTCAGCACCTAGGCCCGCATGCCCCGTTCCGGCGAAACTCGCTATGCGGCCATAGCTCCCCGTCGGAGTTTCGACCGCCGACGGGGATTGACCACAAGCGGCCAGCAACAGTAGCGCAACCGCTATACCGCCGCTGACTAAACTGTGCAAAACGCTCCGCACAATTATTCAGACCTTCAATATCCTAGCGATGCCAGGTATTTGCGATTGGCGTAACACGATTCGACCGCCTCGGTATCGGCATAGGTCGATAATTCTCCCATCACCCATCCCTGGTAATCGATCTCGTTGAGGGTCTCGCGAATCGCAGCGAAATCCAGACCCACTGTGCCCTGCCCCATCTCGCAGAACTTGCCCCGCGCCCAATCCTTCATATGCACATAGGCCAGGCGATCGCGGTATTTGCGCAATTGGGCATTCGGATCCTCGCCCATCAGCGCTGCGACCGACACGTCGACGCAGACTTGCAGGCGATCGGTATAAGAGAGCAGTTTGTCCTGTTCCTCTTCGCTTTCCACCGTGCAGCGCGGGTGAGCGTGATAGGCGATCTTAAGGCCGTAGGGCTCGGCGTGGTCTATAAACGTTTCCGCCTCTTCGGCCAACCGTTTGAATTCGTCGTCGCTGGGCAAACGCTGATGCACTCGCGGCGCCCCGAGCAGGCAAAACACCTCGCAGCCCATCTCCCCCGCGAATTCTATCCGGCGCCGCTGTTTTTCGACGTGCACCGGATCGTGCTCCGCTCTGACCCCTCCGAAAATACAGGCCAGGGGCAGTTCGTAACGATCGAAAACAGAGCGCAGATATTTGGGCGTACCCAGCCATTCGAGAGAAACACTGGTGAATTCAGCCCCCTCCCAACCCGCCCCGGCGATGGCCCCGAGAGCCTGATCCAGATCGGGGGTACCGCCCCAGGTGATGATCGAATAACCCAGGCGAAATGGTCGTTTCTCACCCATAAATTTGTCTCCCGAGAATTTGCAGCCCCTCGCTCAATCCAGCCCCAGCGCCGCGTCGATATCTTGCTGATAAGCCCGCACCTGGCCGGAGAGCATCTCGTCCATGCTTACCGCCCGACCGGCGAGTCCCGATTCGTAGACCCCATAAATCGCCGCGACCGCGGTCATACCCAGATAGCCATCCACTTCCGGTGCGGTCCCCTTTAGTACCGCCTCGCCAAAGTCGTGCATCTCGATAGCCATGTGTTTAGGATCCGGGGGGAACTCCGCCGGATCGTAGGTAACCATCTTCTCTCCAAAAACGCGCGCGGTGATCTCGCTCATCTCGAAATCGGGCAGCAGCGACAAGATCTCCTCCCCCTGCACTTCCCTACCTTCCAACTTCAGGACCACCGCCCTGCCGTTGCGGTCACCCGGGGCGAAGAGGGTCCCCTTGCGCCCGTGCACACTGCGATCCCAGTTGCCACCACCGCGGCCCGCACGGGCAAAAGAGAACTGCACCATCGCCCCGGATTTCATCTTGTACATGCCGAAAACCGCGTCCTCGCCCGTCGGCCTGATCGATTCCGGAAAAGTCTTGAAGCGTTCGATATAAGACTCCAATTTATTGCTCTCCCGATCCGGCCGATAACGCACCGGCTCAACGATCTTGCCCGTGCCATAGAACTCGTCGAAATCGCCCATATAGTACTGCACTATATCGGTATAATGCACCGCCATATCCAAGCCCAGCGCACCCTTGTCCTTCATATGGCGCCACGGAGTGATATAGATCTGGTCGCCACTTCCGCCCATTGAGTTGTGGATCATCAGATAAGGATCGTCCAAGAGCCCGTGGTCGATGATCGAGCGCGCCAGTCTATTGGGCGGATCACGCCGCAGGTTCTCCGCCGTCGCCAGCACCACCCCATTGCGATCGGCCGCTTCGATCATCGCCCGACAGGCACGGATGGTGATCCCCAAGGGCTTTTCGCAAAGCACGTGCTTGCCCGCTTCCAGAACCGGCACAGCCACTTGGTGATGAACCGATGGATCGGTAACCACATCCACCGCTGCGATGTCGGGGTGTGATACCACCGCGTCGAGATCAGTGAAAACCAGCGGCGTACGCCCGAAAAGGCGCTCGACCTCCCGCTTGCCCAGATCCGCATTATCGGGATTGAGGTCGCAGACGGCGACCAACTCGATATTGCCTATACCGCTTTCTTCCAACTCCTTATAAGCGAGAATATGGCGATGACCCATACCGCCGCAACCAACCAAACAAAGTGGGATCTTATCCACGACCTACCTCCTTATGTATCTATTGTCAGGTAAAGTATAATCGTATCCATATTCGCGAAAAAGGGCTGAACAGGCTCAGGAGCTATCCCGGTAAAGATGGCACCAGACCTGGTGCCGATTCGACAAACGCGTTTCCTCAGGCACTTCCTCTCTGCAGGGATCGAGACACTCTACGCAGCGGGGATGGAAGCTGCAACCGGGTGGCGGATTGCCCGGATCGGCAACTTCTCCACTGAGCGTTACGTTCATCACCATATCGGGATCGGGGTTGGGCACCGCCGCCAGCAAAGCCCGAGTATAGGGATGTTTGGGGTCGTCGAAGAGGCTTTCGGTATCGTCCAATTCGACGATCTTGCCGACATACATGACCGCGACTCGATCGCAGATATGCCGGACCACGCTCAGATCATGCGCAATGAAGAGATAGGTCAGTCCGAGCTCCTGCTGCAGATCCTGCAACAAATTGATGACCTGCGCCTGCACCGAAACGTCCAGCGCCGATACGGCCTCGTCGCACACCACTAGCGAAGGCTGCATGATCAGAGCGCGGGCGATGCCGATGCGCTGACGCTGACCACCGCTGAAGGCATGCGGATAGCGGGTGCGATGCTCGGGCATCAACCCCACTTTCCTCAGCATCTCCGCTACCCTGTCCTCCCGTTCGGAACCACTGGCCAGCTGGTGAATGCCCAAGGGCTCGCCGACGATATCGCTAACGGTCATACGCGGATTGAGACTGGCGAAAGGATCCTGAAAAATCATTTGCATTTGAGTTCGCAAAGGCTTGAGCTGCCTCGCGGATAGCTGTGCAAGATCGACAACCTGGTCCCCAGCGCGAAAAAATACCTCGCCCGCAGTCGGATCGAGCGCGCGCAAGATCGCCCGACCGGTCGTCGTCTTACCACAACCACTTTCGCCGACCAGACCCAGCGTCTCGCCCGGCATCAACTCAAAGCTTATATCGTCGACCGCCTTGATCAAACCAATCTGACGTCTGAGAAAACCCTGGCTGAAAACGGGAAAGTACTTCTGCAGCTTCTTCACTTGCAGGAGAGGCATCGCGGCGCTCATTCGGCATGCCCTCCGTGAATTTCTTCGAGTCGCAGACAGGCTACTAACCGACCTGTATCGATAGAGCGCAGCTCCGGCGGATCGCCCCGGTCGCAAAGACCGGGCTCAGCATAGGGACAACGAGGGTGGAAAGGGCAACCTGGAGGCCGCTCGGTCAGCGACGGTACGCTGCCCTCGATAGACGAAAGCCGCTCTTTGCCCAGAGCCAAACTGGGCAGCGATTCGAGCAACCCCATAGTGTAGGGGTGGCGCGGATCTTTCATCACCGTGCGCACATCACCCTCTTCGACAAGACGACCTAGATACATTACCGCGATATGATCCACCAATTGAGCCACCACACCCAGATCGTGCGTGATCAGCAAGGTCGAGGTGCCCAGATCCCGCTGCAAGCTTTTTATCAACCTTATAATCTGGGCCTGAATAGTCACATCCAGCGCCGTGGTCGGCTCATCGGCAATCAGCACCTCCGGCGCACAGGCCAGGGCCATCGCAATAACCACGCGCTGACGCATACCCCCGCTCATCTCAAAGGGATATTGTCCCAGGCGCCCCCGAGGGTTGGGGATACCGACCTTGTCCAGCATTTCAGCGGCAATCTCCTCAGCCTCTTCCGAACTTTTGTCCCCGTGCAACATAATCGCCTCGCCGATCTGGTCCCCAATAGTGTGCACCGGACTCAGCGCGGTCATTGGTTCCTGGAAAATCATACTGATGGCTCCACCCCGCAGATCATAGAGCGCATCGGAATCTTTCTCCAGATCCAGAATCTCAATCGAACCACCCTCCTGTGGGTTGAACCGGATCGATCCCCCCTTGATCTCGCCCGGTTGCTGAATCAGCCGCAGCACCGAATAGCTGGTGACGGATTTGCCACAACCACTCTCGCCGACCAGGCCCACGATTGAACCGCGCGGGATCGAAAAACTGACTCCGTCTACCGCCCGCACCTCCCCTTCTTCAGTATAGAAATAGACGTGCAGGTCCTCGATCTCCAGAACGTTGTCTGCTACTGCTCCCATATAAAGACCTTTTTACCTGGATGCATAGGGATCGGCGGCATCGCGCATTCCATCGCCGATGAAATTGAAAGAGAGTACCGTGATGATGATGAAAGAGAGCGGAAACAAGAGCCAGGGATAATTGGCCACCACTTCCATTTTCATGCAGTCCTGAAGCATCACGCCCCAGCTCACTACCGGAGGACGCAAGCCCAGCCCGAGAAAACTCAGCGAGGTCTCGCCCAGTATCATCGCCGGCACCGTCAAGGTCAGTACGACGATGATATGGCTGGTGAAACCGGGCAAGAGGTGACGAAAAATAACCCGGCCGTGGTTGGCCCCCAAAAGCCGGGCGGCCACAGCGAAATCCTCTTCGCGCAGCGAGAGTAACTTGCCGCGGACCACGCGCGCCAAACCGGTCCAACTCATCAGGCTCAAAACGATGGTAATGGCAAAATAAGTCCGCAGCGGTGACCATTCGGGCGGCATCGAAGCACCCAGTGCCAACCAGAGCGGCAACTGGGGAAAAGCATTGATGATCTCGATCAAGCGCTGGATCAGGTTGTCGCTGCGCCCCCCCACATACCCGGAAATGCCGCCGATGACAATGCCGAGAACAAAGGTAACGGCAATGGCCACTACCCCCACCGAAAGCGATATGCGGGTCCCGTAGATCATTCGGCTGAGAATATCCCGCCCATAGCGGTCGGCACCAAGGACAAAGAAAGGCGGCGCACCCGCTCTGCCTGTGGCGCCTGTGCTGTCCACGCCGAGAAAGCGGCGATCACCTGAAATCAACCCCATCAGCTCGTAAGATTCGCCCCTGGCCAGAAACGAAATCGGGATGATATCGGCCGGATCTTCGACGTAGTTTTTCTTCAGGGTGATCGGGTCTATCGACCGCCTCATACCGCGTACGTGCAACCCGTGTTCCAAATCGAAGCGCAGCGACTGGGGCGGACAGTAGGAAAAGTCCAGATTCTTCCACCCCGGCGAATAAGGAGCGAAAAACTCGCAACCCAGCGCCAGGGTATACATCACCCCGAGCAGATAGAAGCTCGCCATCGCCAGCCGATGCCGCGCAAACCCCTTCCAGATGAGCTCTTTCTGCGAAAGACTACCTAATACCTGCTCGGTATTTTGTCCATCTGTTTTCCGTTGGCTGAATCTGCTCACCGTTCACCTCCCCCAAAGCGAATCCGTGGGTCGAGCCACAAGAGCAGCAGGTCGCTGACCAGAGTACCCAGCACTCCGAGGATGCTGAGAACCATCAACATCGATCCGGCCAGAAACATGTCTTCGCTCATCAGCGACGAGAGCATCAGCGGCCCAACCGTCGGCAGACTCATGACGATGCCGACAATGGCACCACCCGACACCAGTTGCGGAAAAAGACCGCCGATGCCAGATATGAAAGGATTGAGCGCCATGCGCACCGGATACTTGAAGAGCAGTCGCATCGGCCGCACGCCCTTCGCACGGGCAGTGACCACATAGGGCTTCTTCAACTCGTCCAATAAATTGGCGCGCATGATGCGGATCATGCTGGCAGTGCCCCCCACGCCGAGTACTACTACCGGTACCCAGATGTGCTCCAGAAGATCCACGACTTTACCCCAGGTCCACTCCGGCTGCGCGCCGTACTGACTGGAAAAAAGGCCAGTGACGCGGATGCCGAACCACTCGCCGCTGGCAAAGATCAGCAGCAGAGCGAGCAGAAAGCCCGGCACACACATGCCTATAAAGCCGATAAAGGTCAGGATATAGTCGCTGATGGAGTATTGCCGCACCGCCGAATAGATGCCGATAGGTATCGCCAGCGCCCAAGTGAAGAGGATGGTGCCCAGCGAAATCAGAAAGGTCAGCAGGATGCGATCGCCGACAATGTCATTGACCGCACGGCGGTCCTCCATCGATCGGCCCATATGGCCCTGCAGGAGACCCTGGTCTTTTTCGTCGAAACTGAAAAACCACATTAGTCCCAGCCAGCGGGCATACTGGTGGGTCAGTGGATCCTGCAGCGAGAAAAGCTTCTCCAGCTCTGCGATTTCTTCCAGGGCCTGCTCGTTACCCTCCAATTGCAATTCCATGATCCGCACGGTGAGAAAATCGCCCGGCGGCAATTGGATGATAAAGAAGGTAACCAGCGAGATAATCAGCAAAGTCGGAAACATAATCAACAACCGACGACCGATATAAGGGTGCCGGACGGCCGTCAGCACTACCAGCAGGACGATGATACCGATCAGCATGGAGTGAATCACGCTCTCCAGCTTGAGACCCGAGTCGGTTTGACTCCCCTCAGTGGCCGGCACGTCGGGCGGCAGGGTCGGTTTGAGAATCGCCGCCTTGATCTGCGCGACCGCCCCGGGCGAATCGTATGGCTGCTCGTGATAATACGTTTCAATACCCGCGTTAGCCGGAGACATCATCAAATAGGTGTGTATCGCCTTGCGCGGCACATTGCGAAAATCATCCTTGACCACGATCAGTGTGGGCTGCGGCGATGCGACATTGATCGTCCAGACGTTTTCTGCGGCGATTTTCAGAATATCCCGGAAAATCGCCACTTGTTGTTGAGTATTCACTGCCGCGCGATAGCGGTCGTACAGTTCCTGAGCCCGGCGCAATGGATGGTCGATAGGCGGTTCGACGCAACCTCCGGCCAGTTCCGGCGGAATCGGCCCATAGAGCCCGCCGCGAGCGTACCACCGGGCGAAACCGCGAGCAAAACCGCAATTTTCGATCGGGACGTAGGCCTCCGGTGCCAGAGAGGGGAAGTTGCCGTTTCCCGACCAGGCGTTGAAGTCGTGTTCCAGCGCCTGAGCCCGCGTCGACCAGAGGGCGCGACTCTCATTGCGAATCAGCACGCGGACACCTACCTGGGCCCAATCGTCGACGATGAACTGCGAGGGCCCGATTCCCGTATCATCACTCGAAAGACTGAGGTAGAACACCATCCGCGAGCCATCACTAAACATGCGAAACCCCTCGCGATCTCTGCCCGTCAACCCAATTTCATCCAGGAGTCGATTTGCTGCGCTGGGATCGTACTGGACAAAACTCTGATAGAGCGAGGGTTCGTAATAGGGCGTGCCCGGCTCCGGCGATATCGCCGAAGGGATGCTCTGACCATTGTAATCGGCATCGATGATGGCCTGGCGATTGACCGCCAGCGAAAGCGCCTGACGAAAGCGTTTGTCGCTGAGCAGAGCGTGTTTATTCGCAGTCTCCGGCCGGTCGGCATCGATGCGCCGATTGAGATTCGGATAGACCACAAAGAGATTCTCGCCAGCAAACCAGTGATAAACGTCAAAACCGCCAGCTTCCCGCTGCTCCATGGCCAGAGTGTAGGACTTGGCCAGATCCCACTGCCACTGCATCGACGCTTCGCCGTTGGTCAGCGCCAGGTGGATCATATCGGCCGAACGCAGTTTGAAGAGCAGACGATCGATATAGGGCAACTGGTTGCCCTGGGTATCGACCACCCAGTAGTAGGGATTGCGAACAGCGGTCTGGGGCGGCGAGGATTTGTAGGTGCGATAGAGCCAGGGCCACAAACGGGGATGTTCGGGATTGAGAAAATTCTTTACGTCCGTATATACCGCGATCCGACCCGGTAATTTTCTGGCTTCCATACGCCTGTTGATCTTGCCGGGATCGCCAATCGTCGGATGGTACTGGGCCAGGTAATGGGCCGGACAGTTGGCCACTTCCACCGCCCTGGCCAGCTTAGGCAAAAATAGGCTATTCGGTTCCGGAAAGCTGAATTTAACCCGATAGGTATCCAGTTTTTCAACGTGGCCTGATTGACCGCGTATCCGCATAAATTCCGGCGGCTGGCCCCAAACCGCCGGATCGTTGGCCTCGCGGTCCCACCAGTAGAGGATATCGTCGGCAGTGAAGGGATGCCCATCGGACCATTTCATGCCCCGCCTCAGTTCGAAGACGAATTCCCGGTGATCCGGCGACACCGTATAGCTTTTGGCCACGTGCGGCATTAGTGGTTCTCCGTACGGCGAGAAACGCACCAGAGTTGAACCCGCACCCCTATAACCGATCCAGCGCACTTCAGAGGGCGTGCGCGCAATCCGCATCCAGGTCCCGCCGTATCGGCCAACCCCCTCGATCCCCTCCATCACCGCGGGCTCCGGTCCCACCCGTTCGGCAAGCGGTGGCAAATCGCCCGACGCGACCAAATCGGTCAAGATCGGCGCCTCGCGACGGGGGAACCAGGCCGCCGCCGGCCCCTCTGAGTAATCCACTTCCCGATGCAGAACCAGCGGATTCGCGTAGTCCAACTCGACGTCGCGTACAGCTTCAATAGCTGCGACCTGAGCCGGACTGGGCGCGGGGGGCAATCGGACGCTATCTGGCCCCATCAGCCGCGAAGCAACCATCAGGAAGCAAAAGAAGCCAATAGCGGCAAGCAGGTACCCGGTTAATAGTTTAGGAAAACGCATGTCTGCCTGGTGTTGAAAGAAAAGTCTCTAAAGTTTCGATTCCACTAAGAGGTTTTAGTGGCCAAATTCGGGTTCCGTACGATCTCCACCAATCCATTGACCAGCCATTGGATAGCACAATCCCGAAAATCACAAAGCCCGGTGGTACAGGACATCACAAAACCAGTCGCAGCCACGGCGTAGACTAGATCCAATCAGGTCCGATATTGAGCACACTGACCCTCATGGCCCCGCTGGCACCTGGCGGCCAGCACCCTGGATTCGCTTGAAGCGTTCGAGTGCCTCGATAGCAGCCAGCGAGTCCTTTAAATCCCGGTAGGCCATGGCCAGGCCATAATGAGACCGCGCATACCCCGGGTCGGCTGTCAAAGCAGCACGGAAATGGCCGATGGACTCCTCGGCTGCTCC
>CAZFMY010000008.1:0-104313 GCA_964520345.1 uncultured Gemmatimonadaceae bacterium
CCATCTGTACTAGCAGGGGTAGACCAGGTGCTCAATCACTTCGGCCAACTCGATATCCTGATCAACAACGCAGGATTCCTGATCTACACAACCTTTGATTCGTGCAGCGAAGAGGACTGGGACCGCATCGTCGACGTCAATATGAAAGGTACCTTTCTCTGTGCCCAGGCGGTAATGCCCCATATGAAAGAGAGGGGCCAGGGAGTCATCATCAATATGACTTCTCTGGCGGCCAAAACCGGTGGTCTGGCTGCTGGGCCACCCTATGCCGCAGCCAAAGCCGGAGTACTAACCTTGACCATTGGCCTGGCTCGCGCTCTGGCTCCCGACCAGATCCGCGTCAATGCGATAGCTCCGGGGGTCATAGACACTGCCATGACTTCAGCCCCCGAACACGACCAACTCAAAGCATCGATCCCCATCGGCCACTCTGGCCAACCCGAGGATGTCGCCCATTGCGCACTCTTTCTCGCTTCGAACGACTCCCGACACATAACCGGCGAAACCATCGACGTCAACGGTGGTTTATACATGGACTGATATAGCCATACCGCTGCACCTGAGAAAGGGTACGATATGATCAATCGAAGTGCCGATGAACTACGCGACCTGATCCTGCGAGTATTAGTGGCCGCCGGAGCCGACGAGCGCAATGCCAAAGGGGTGGCCGAGCATCTGGTCCTTGCCAACCTCAGCGGTGTCGATACGCATGGGATCTGGCATTTGCCAGGTTATGTCGATGCGATTGCGGCTGGCCTGATCATCCCAACCGCATGGCCTGAAATCGTGGTGGACAAACCCAATTCTGCACAGATAAGCGGAGGTTGGACCTTCGGCCAAATAGCTGCCGGTTTTGCGATGGAGCAAACCATCGCCCGAGCTAAAATCCAAGATATGGCCTGCGTCAGCCTAGTCCGAGCCCATCATATTGGCCGTCTAGGCCACTACGTCGAAATGGCTGCAGATCACAACTTGATTTCGATGGTCTGGGCTGGAGGCTACGGTGAAGAAAATCCCGCCGCCAGACCCTATGGCGGTCGCGAGCCCTTCCTGCATACCAACCCGATCGCGATGGGATTTCCCGGCGGCGATGGGCAGGCGATGGCTTTCGACTTTGCAACCACGGCCCTCTCAGGAGTAAAAATCGACGATGCCCGCCGCCGTGGTGAACCACTACCTCCAGGCGCGATTATCGACCACGCCGGTCATCCCAGCACCGATCCCGAAGATTTCTTCAGCGGCGGTGGCCATCTGCCCTTCGGCGCTCATAAGGGTTATGCTCTGATGCTGGCCGCAGAATTTCTGGGTCGGATATTCTGCGGATCCAACGCCTGCGCAGATCCCAATCGCGGCGGTCCGATTCTCCGACACCAGGGCGTGACGCTAATCGCATTCAAAGCCGACCTTTTCCAACCCTTTGCAGCCTACGCTGAGCAAGCAGATGAAATCGGTCACCGGACTCGTGCTATAGCGCCCGCTCCGGGATTTGATGCCGTACTGATGCCGGGAGACCGCGAGGCCAGTACCCGCAAAATTCGCACCCAAGACGGTATTCCCATCCCGGACGATATCTGGCAGACAATCGTCGACACAGCGCGCTCGGTCAGCATCACCGATATATAGGACAACGACATGATCCAAAATCCGCAAACAATCGCATCCCTGGCCCAATACGATAGCGCCACCATAGCCAATGCCATCGAACACCTCGCCATTCGCGACCCAACTACCGGTTATGCCCATAGCGATCTGGTCTGCCAAACCCGTGATATTGCGGTACCAATGGTCGGCTATGCCCTCACCTGCACTGCAGATACGACCACCCCAGGCGACAAACGTCCCTCGCGGATTGACGAACTTATTGGGTTGATCGCGGCAGCACCGAAACCAGCGATTCTCGTCGTACAACACCTCGGGCACGATCTGAAACGCGCCTGTATATTCGGCGATATGTTTTGTGCCGCTCTCGACAAACTCGATTGCAAGGGGATCGTCACCGATGCCAACGGCCGCGATTTGAGTGGGATCCGCTCACGCACTCCGAACTTCCACGTATTCGCGCGGGGCTGGGTCGTATCGCACGGCTATGGAGCCTTTATCGACTTCAATACTACGGTTTCAATATGCGGACTTAGTATCGCCCCAGGCGACCTTCTGCACGGCGACGAAAGCGGCCTGGTCTCCGTCCCGGA
This sequence comes from uncultured Gemmatimonadaceae bacterium, assembly GCA_964520345.1. Taxonomy (GTDB): domain Bacteria; phylum Latescibacterota; class UBA2968; order UBA8231; family UBA8231. The sequence goes on from CAZFMY010000008.1 coordinate 2,193, forward strand.
TCAGGTCGCTCCTCAGGTCGCCAAACAAGCACTGGAGGTGCAAAGGGAAGAAACAGAATACTTCGATTTTTTAGCGGGAAATGAGTTTAGCATAGAAGCGTTAGAGCGGCGAATAAATCCCCGCACCTAGGTACACACTGGCCTGACGCTAGCAGAAAAGTTCAGGAGCTTACTCTAAATGCACCCCTCAACTAGATCGGCCAATAGATCGGCATAAGCGGTCTCCCCTCCCTGCTCCCAGACCCGCAGCAGCACCGACCCTACGATGCCGATTTCAGCCCGCCCGTGCAATTGCTTGAGATCCGCTCCACTGCGGAGACCAAAACCAATCCCCAGTGGCAAATCAGTGGCTTGGCGACAACGAGCGATAAACTGATGGAGTTCCTCGCCCAGGTCAGTCTCGCTCCCCGTAACGCCCTTACGCGCGACCGCATAGACAAATCCTTCGGCTTTGGCGCCGATCTCGACCAGGCGTTGGTCGGTATTGGTCGGCGTCATCAGCAAAACCGAAGTCTGACCGCACTCGGCACTCTCAGCGAAGAGATCACCGTATTCCTCCACGGGTAAATCAGGCAGGATATAACCGCAGGCACCGCCCTCGGCTAGCCGCCGACAAAAGGGTCCATGTCCCAGACGAAAAGCCGTGTTATAGTATCCCATCATCAAATGAGGGAAGGAAAAGGCTTCGGTCGAACGCCCCATCAGATCAAAATACTGGTCTAAAGTAATGCCGCCATCCAGCGCTTTCTGGTTAGCCAATGCAAAGGTGGGACCATCGGCAACCGGTTCGCTAAAGGGCATCTGCAATTCGACCAGATCAACTCCGGCCTCATCCATGATCTCGAGCATCCGCCAGTTGTCCTCCAGGGAGGGATAACCGGCGATCAGATGAGTCATCAGCAAAACTTTGCGTTCGCTGAGACGCTCCTCGATATAGGCTCGCAAATTCACAGGCGAGCAGCCTTATCCTTGAGAAAGCTCTTCCAGGCCTCATCCTCTAGCGCGTCGGCGATAGTAAATATATCCTTGTCGCCGCGTCCAGATAGATTGACCAGTACGCTCTGTTCGGGTGACATTTCACTGACCTCGCGCAAAGCCCCGGCCAGTGCGTGAGTGCTCTCAAGCGCACCGATGATTCCCTCGCTTCGCATCATCCGTTTCAAAGCCTCGATTACTTCCCTATCTGTCGCCGACTCAATCCGCACCCGACCGATATCGGATAAATGAGCCAGGATCGGGCTGACTCCGATATAGTCGAGACCGGCCGAAACGGAATGAGTGTGGCGCATCTGTCCTTCGGAATCCTGAAAAAAATACGTCTTATAGCCCTGAGCAACTCCGGGCGAACCGACATTTTCAGCCAAACGCGCAGCGTGCTCGCCCGTCTCCAACCCCAACCCGCCCGCCTCTACTCCGACCAGACCGACCTCCGGATCGTCGAGGAAACCCAGGAAAATACCGGTGGCATTGGAGCCCCCGCCGACACAAGCACAGACCTTGTCGGGCAGACGTCCGGTTGCCGCAATCATTTGCTCGCGGCTCTCTTCGCCGATGATGCGCTGAAAATAAGCGACAATCTGGGGAAAGGGATGCGGCCCACAGGCGGTACCGAGCACGTAGTGAGTATCGGCCATCGAGTAGGCCCAATCGCGGAGACTTTCGTTGATCGCATCTTTAAGTGTCGCCGAACCGTCTTCTACCGATACGACCTCAGCACCCAATTGTTCCATCCAGAATACGTTAGGACGCTGTCGTTCGACATCAACTGCCCCCATATAAATGGTGCAGTCCAGGCCCATTCGGGCCGCCATAGTCGCTGTGGCCACGCCGTGCTGACCGGCTCCGGTCTCGGCAATAACACGGCGTTTACCCATCCGCCGCACCAGCAGCCCCTGTCCCATGACATTATTCGCCTTGTGGGCTCCGGTATGGTTGAGATCTTCGCGCTTGAGGTATATCTGCGCGCCTCCGCTCTCACGGGAAAGGTTTTCGAGATGGGTGATCGGAGTCGGTCGACAGGAATAGGTCCGCATCACCTGCTGGAACTCACCCCAAAAGGCAGGATCGCGACGAGCAGATTCAAATACATCGATTAATTCGTCTAGTGTGGTGCGCAGTACCTCGGGGATAAAGGCACCGCCGTATTCGCCGTAATAACCCGTGCGCTGGTGATTGAATATCGCGTCGCTGAGCCCCATCTCAATCTATCAGATTAGCGCGCTTGAGTGCATCGAGCATCACGTTATTTCCCTGTGACTCCTCCTGCTCCTTCTGCTGACGCTCGCGGAAATCCTTGAGATTGGCCGCTGATTCGAGCGCATCAACCTGGCGAATCGAAAGACGCAGACGCTGACGACGGCTATCTACTTCGAGCACCACCACTTTCACCTGATCGCCCAGAGAGAGCACTTCGCGCGGATGACCGATGCGTCGATCTGCAATCTCTGAAACGTGAACCAACCCACGCACCCCCTCAGCCAATTCGACAAAAGCGCCAAAATCTTCGATTCCATCGACTTTCCCTTCGCCAACGGTCCCGGCCGGGAACTGCGTTGAGATCTCCTTCCAGGGATCGACCTCCAGAGCCTTTATGGATAGGGAAATGCGTTCTTTGCGCCGCTTACCCAAATCTTTGAGGCGCACCACCTCGACTTGGACGGTCTGGCCCACCTCCAAGACATCCTGGGGTTGGGCGACGCGCTGATGGCTTATTTCCGACACGTGGATCAATCCTTCGACCCCTCCGCCTAACGCAACAAAGGCTCCAAAGGATTCGAACCGGGTAATTTTGCCTTCTAATTTCGCGCCCTTTTTGATGCCAGCGCGCACCGAATTGGCCTCTTGGTCCTGCTCGGCTTCGATCAAGGCCCGCCGCGAAACGACAATATCCCGTCCCTGGTGGCGGAATTCGATGATTTTGAAAGCCAGCTTCTGGCCGCGAAACTCCTCGGCGTTTTCGACGAATTTGGTGTCGACCTGGGACATGGGGCAAAACCCACGCACGTCTCCCTCAATCGTCACACCCAAGCCCCATTTATTGACCGCATCGATCCGCCCTTCGACCGGCATCCCAGCCTTATAAGCCTGATAGAGGAGATCGGCCTGGGCATCCTGTCGGCTCAACCCGCGACTTATTTGGATTTCGTCTCCGGTGGAGATGACAAAAGCTTCGATCGGATCACCGACCTTAAAGAGCATTTCCCCTTTGGGATCTTTGAGTTCACTAGTGCGAATCACCGCCTCGCCCCGGCTGCCGTAATCGACGAAGCTGTTCTCATCTCCAACCTTGACGATGACGCCGCTGATCTTGTCTCCAACACCGGCTTCGCTGGTAGCAGCACTCTCTAAATCACCTTCCCCATCGAGCATTTGAGCAAAATCTTCAGTGGGGCTTTCGGTTTCGGCTCTGTGCTCTGGCTCGGCTGAACCAGATTCATCAGCACTTAGAGCCGACCCTGCTTCCGTTGATTCTTTTTCGCCACTAGGAGTTGAGGATTGGGATTCCGCCTTACTTTCGTCAGAAACTTCGTTGGCCACTGGTATCTCGACAGCTTCTGCCGATTGAACATCTCCAGCCTCTGCGACTACCGTCTCGGCAACCATTTGTTCACCCTTCTCTTCGCCGGAATCTGCAGGGTCCTCTGCAGAGCCAGGAGTTACCACCGAGCCGTCATCAGAGGCATTGTCCGCCGCCGCGGCAACTGAAGGCACTGGATCTTCGGATTGAGCCGTCTCCCCGACCTCTTGCGGCTCGGATTCCCCAGCTTCAATTGCTTCTTCCCCCAGGTCACGGGGCTCCTCTGCCGGGGCTGAAGCCCCCCCAGCATCTGGAGCTCTTTGGTCTTTTGCATCATTCCCATCAAGGGATTGCGGCGTCTCTGCCATCTCCTAACTCCTTTGCGATTCGTCAACTCGCGCCAAGGCGCGCCGGTAAAGCAATATCACCCTGGTAAGAGAACGACCTTACCAGTCGTCTTACGCCCCTGCAAAGCACGATGCGCCGCCGCAGCATCGGCTAGAGCGAACCGATCGCCGATACGCAGATCCAGCTCACCGCTGCCAATCCAGTTCAGTACATCACCCGCCCGTTCCAATAGCGCTGCACGAGTTTGGGTATAGTGCACCATCGTTGGTCGGGTCAAAAAAAGCGATCCCTTAACATTGAGGATACCGGGATCAAATGGCTCGACCGGACCGCTCGACTGGCCAAATAAGATCATATAGCCCAGCGGCCTTAGCACATTCAAGCTCTGGTCGAAAGTCGTCTTGCCAACTGAATCGTAAACAACATCTACCCCCTGCCCATCGGTGAGGGCCATTACCTGCTCTTCGAAGTCTTGCTCGGTATAGCGAATGACCTCGTCGGCTCCTGCCCCCAGTGCCAGGGTCTCTTTTTCCATCGTCGAAACCGTAGTCAAAACCCGAGCTCCCAATCGCTTGGCCATCTGGATCAGCAAGAGGCCTACACCACCGGCACCAGCATGGATCAACGCCGTATCCTCCTGCCCCAGCGGGTAGGAACTATGGGAGAGATAATGAGCTGTTATTCCCTGCAGCAAAGCCGCTGCCCCGAGCTCGAACGACATATCTGCGGGTAGTGGCACTAATCGATCAGCAGGTACAAGTGCCTCCTCTGCATAAGACCCCATCGCTCCGGCATAAGCAACGCGATCTCCCGGCTGGACCTCACTGACTCCCGCGCCAACCCGATCGACAACACCCGCCGCCTCCATTCCGGGAATCGCAGGCAGGTCAACCGGATATAAACCTTCGCGGTGGTAGGTATCGATGAAGTTCAGTCCAATGGCTTCGATTCGCACCACGGTCTCGCCGGGACCGGGTTCGACCTCTGGCACGTCCTCATAGACAAGGACCTCTGGCCCCCCATACTGGTGGAAGCGCAATGCTTTCATTACGAACCTGTTTATTTTTAGATGGACTCAGTCTTCTAGGATTTGAACCACAACCAACAAAATGTAGGCATAAAGCGGCCTGAAGACAAATCGCTCATAGCTATTATCCAAAGAAAAACAGCACGATCCTAGCCGTTTATTGCAGCTCACTTACACAACCCCGTTTCGCAACCAGAAGCGGGAACCACAACTGGTTCAACAGACTACCTACGACTCGTTCCGAAATCCGATATTGATGCGCATAGCGCTTGTATCGGCGAAGGGCCCAGGCTAATTACATAACACAGCAGGTGAGTACCTGAAAAAAACCAAATTCACGACTAGAGCCCTATTGTTTAAACCTGAATCTGTGCCTTTTTTTATATTTCTCCGATCTCAAAGAGGAATTTGTATGAAAGTAGCCAAATTCGGCGGCTCCTCCCTGGCGTCGGCCGAACAACTAAAAAAAATCTGCACAATCATTAGCTCTGATCCTAAACGCAGACTGGTAGTAGTTTCAGCACCAGGCAAGCGCGACGACTCGGACACCAAAGTCACCGATCTCCTTATCGAAGTGGCTCAGGCCCGGTTGGCCCACAAGGATGGTCGCGAAGAAATAACCCGCGTAATAGACCGCTATGCCCAGATAGCTCAAGGCCTGAATCTTCCCGACTCCGCACTTGAACCCATCGCTGCAGATTTCGAAAAACGCCTGGCGGTGGACACCAGCGATGCAGATCTCTACATCGATACGATGAAAGCTGGAGGAGAGGACAACTGCGCCCGCCTGGTCGCCGGATATCTGCAACATACCGGAGTAGAAGCCCAATATGTAGATCCTGGAGAGGGTGGAATGATCCTTTCCGACGAACCGGGCAACGCCCGCGTGCTACGCGCTTCGTACCGAAAGTTGCGCAAACTCAGAGACCGTTCCGGGCTGATTGTTTTTCCCGGTTTTTTCGGCTTTTCCACCGCTGGAAATGTAGTCACCTTCCCACGTGGTGGGTCCGATATAACCGGCGCCATCCTCGCCGCAGCAGTCGAGGCCGACGTCTATGAAAATTTCACCGATGTCGATTCGGTCTTTGTCGCCAATCCCACACTCGTCCCCAATCCAATTGCCGTCGACAAAATCACCTACCGCGAGATGCGCGAGCTCTCCTACGCCGGTTTCTCAGTCTTCCATGACGAAGCACTCGAACCCGTTTTTCGCGCCGAAATACCGGTAGTCGTCAAAAACACCAACAACCCGCAAGCATCCGGCACCCAGATCGTCCCCAATCGACCCACTGGCGATTCTCCGGTAGTCGGCATTGCCGCCACCGACGGATTTTGCAGTATCTATATCAGTAAATACCTGATGAACCGCGAAGTGGGATTCGGTCGGCGACTGATGGAGATCTTTGAAGACGAAGGTATTCCCTTTGAGCACACTCCCTCAGGCATCGACAATATGTCGGTGATTGTGCGCGAAACCTATTTCAACCACGCTACCGAAGAGCGGATTCTGCATCGAGTTCGCACCGAATTAGCAGTGGATGAGCTCTCAGTTGAACGTGGCCTAGCGCTGGTAATGATCGTCGGCGAAGGTATGCATCACACCATCGGCCTGGCGGCTCGTGCCTGTACCGCATTCTCCAATGCCTCTGTCAATCTCGAGATGATCAATCAGGGATCGAGCGAGGTCAGCATGATGTTCGGGATCAAGGCAAGTTCAATTCCCGCCGCAGTGCGCGCGCTCTATAACGAGTTTTTCGGATCTTAGCCACTCGTGCTGAATGACCGCAATATCAACGCTTTAATCTTTTGCCCAAACCGTCCGATACGCCACCAGACTCGTCCCTCCCGCAATCGTTTCTGGCCCGACTTCGATCGAATGCACGGGACGGAAGAGATAGCTCATCTCCGCTAGTTGTGGATACCAATTGGGCAGCAGGACCAGATAATCGGGCTGGACTTTTTCGAGGTACTGCAATACGCCGATATCGGCCGACACACCGGGTTGCAAATGACCAAGGATCTCGGGCGTCGCCAATCCGACAATATCGATGACCCGCCGGTGGGAAAAGTACGCAATGGCGCCAATATCGTTAGTAGCCACCACTGCATTGGTCGGCGTATTGGCGGCTAGCCAGCGTCCCATCGCCACATGCATCTGATTTATATCCGCCACATTTTCGCCGTAATTACGCCCATCGCGCAAATCGAGCACCAGAAGATTGCCCAGCACGAGTATCCAGACTAAACGAGACAGCCAATTTCGCAAACGTCGTTCGAGTGGAAAATCCAAACCCGAGCGCAAAAATGCCCAGGCCTCTTTCAAACCAACCAATCCCGCGACCGTCAAGAGCGGAATAAGATAAGCCGCATAACGACCCTGCTGAAAGGTCGCACCCTTGAACGGAGCCAGGATTCCCCGCAGGATAGGAAAACCTATCAGTACCAGAACAAAGATCCAGGACCCTTCCCGGCCCTTTTTCAAGATGACCAAAAGCCCGAGCGGTACGGCAAGAGTCAATACGACATTGTTCTCAATACTGAAGCGTATCAATTCCTGCACCTGGACCAGCGGGTAGAATAGAAGCGTCGCTCCAACTCGCTGCCAAGCCCCATCCGCCAATGCTCCTGGCAGACCATACGATCCGACCTTGGCATAATAGGTATTCGGGAGCACCCCGCTGCCGTAGCTGGAGTTGAACAACGCCCAGGGAACGAGTAGCGCCACAAAGAGCAAAGCATGCCACCGGTAGAGCACCAACACTTCGCCAAACCTGCGATTTGCGCGCCAGCGATCCAGGAACGCCAGTGGAAAGAGGATCGCTGCTTCGGGTCGTGCCAAAACAGCCAGCGCCAAGAGCACCGTGCCCCAGAGCGAGGGAGCCCTGGTAAAAGTCTGCAGATGCAGGGCCAATCCACCACTGGCGAGGAATGCGTAGAGCAAGACCTCCATACCCGACTGGCTCGCCCACAAGAACCGCGGCGTCAATCCCACAACCAACCCGGCCAAAAACCCCCAATCCCTCCCCAATCCCAGTTGCAACGCCAGCGAACGCGCCAGTAGCGCATTGCCGAAAAGAAGCAGCGCACCGACAGTTTTAATCGAAGCTATGATTTCCCAGGGCAATACATAGAGCAACGCAACTATGAGTGTCCATAGGGGCGCAGTAGAAAGGGAGACCGATTCTCCGGCATTGAGACCAAATCCATTGCCGGCGCTTAGGTTTCGAGCGAGCTGGAGGTGAATCCAGGCATCGTCGAGGGGAAAGCCTGGCGCTGCGAATGCAGCAAATCCCCCAGCTCCCAATCCGGATACCAATGCCAGAAGGAGCACTTCTGCCCCAGGTGCAATACGGTTCAACATTTATGACAATTGCGACAGGACCGCAAGAAAACGTTCAACATCAGCACCATTATTGTAGAGATGACCGGAAACCCGCACCCGGCCATAATCGCCCCAGACCAGCACTCCTCGGTCTGCCAATGCCTCGCTGATGCCGCGCGCGTCGGCTGCAGCAAAGCAGGTATTTCCCGAACACCGATCCCGGGCACCAGGCGAAATGACCTCCAACCCCAGATGCTCAAGCCCCGAACCGATCTCTTCCGACAAATCGAGATTGTGTTCTTCGATCTGTTCTATCCCCACCTCGAGCAATCGCCCGAGGGCAGCATCCAGAAAAAGCACTGAAACCATGGCAGGATTGCCCGGCTCCATCTTTTCGGGCATTGGTTTTTCTTCAGCATCCGGCTCCCGTTCGGCTCCCTGCGCCGGCCAAACTGCCAGATTATGCCAACCAAAAGCGGTCGCCCGTACCTGTCCCTCTGCCTCCGCACTCAAATAACAGGGAGCAACTCCATGTGTAGCCAACATCCATTTGTAGGAAGAACTGACGCATAAATCGGCCAGTCCAGCATCGACTTGCACGGCCCCGGCTGCATGGGTCGCATCAACAGCCAGCAGTGCCGCCCGATTTGACAGCCCTGCGGCCAACGCCTCGATATCGAGATTTTGTCCGGTGTAGAAACTTACCTGGCTGACTGCCAATACCCGAGTACGCTCATCCACTGCTGCGAGCAGATCCTCCTCCCGCACCAACCACTCGCGATGCGGTACCAATCTCAGTTCTACCCCCCGCTCGCGCAGGTTGCGCCAATTATAAGCCACTGAGGGAAATTCAAGGTTGGTGGTGACCACATTATCTCCCTCCGACCAGTCGAGGCCCCGCGCCAACCAGGCCATACCCTCTGCAGCTGATGGCGTAAAGGCAACCCGCTCTGCCGGAACTCCCCACAGCATTCCGACTCGGCTGCGACAGCGCTCGCCGAGAGCATAAATCTCGCGCCTGCCTCGGTCGCCGCCACTTTTGAGTCTGGCAAAATTAGCGTACGTATCCGCCTGAGTTTTGAGCCAGGGCGCCTCCCCCCCAGTACAGAGGTGGGTTACCCCATCGAGCCCAACAAAATCTTCGGCTGGAATCAGACTCTCTATTTTCATTGAACTCCCTCCTACCTCAAGGCCCGCTCTATGATGCCTTGAAAATTCAATCCCAGAATCTTGTCCTTGCTCTTTTGTGGTAGGTCTGCCCAAAGCACCCATCCCAATTGCTGCCGGGGATCGCGCATCGGCGCATCGCTGCCAAATATTACGTGCTCGTCGTCCGTCGCTTCGACCAGAAACTCGACCACGCGGTTCGTGACCGGGGTCAATGTAATCTCGGCATATACATTATCGTGATCCTGAATGCAGGCTGCGACCTCCTCAGCAAAGGCATAGCTCCCCCCCGAATGAGCGATTAACCAACTCATCTCAGGGTAGGACTCCGCCAAGCGGCCAACTCCCGCCACTCCCCCCGTATGTGCGGCCACATGCATAAGAGCATAGAGCCGATGCGCATTGCCATAAGCCCACCATGGCGCAAAGGATTGGTCCTCGTAGGATAGATTCATCCGCACATAGGGTTTAAGTCCAGTAAAATGCTCTTCGCTATAGCGCCGGCGGATCTCGGCGTCCATCTCGGAACGATCCATATGGGTGGGATCAATTACGGCGACACCGATGATCTGATCGCCATAGGCCTGCATCGCCCGCCAGACAATTTCGTTACCAGCGACGGCATCCGTACAGACCGGACCGTTCCAGCTCATCATAGCGATCCGGTCGATTCCACACCAAGCGTTAAGTTCGAGCATTCCCCGGGCATCGCCATCATACATGATATAGTCAACGCCCGCACCCTGTCCCCCCTCGTGCAGAACATGGGCATGGGCATCGATAACCAACCCCGAAAGTGGTCGGCCGCCGCGTACTTCGGATACCCAGCGATCTTCCGTCCTCCGTATCTGCGCCTCGGCCCCCGGCACCTGCCCCTTGAGCAAACGGCATAGATTAGCGCTGGCAATACGCCGTTTCGACCTTTCGGGAATCTGAGCATAATCGATATAAGTCCTGGCAGCACCGGGCGATTTCTCGGTCATACCCGTTCCGAAAAGTAGCCGCTCGTCACCAAATTCGGCCACGTAATATTCAATACCACGATTGATCTGGTAGGCGGAGAACTCGATATGGAGATTCTGGTGGACTTGCATTAATCGATGGACATGGCGCTGCTGGGTCCAGCTGTGATCGGTCATTAAAATCGGCAGACGCGGATAGCGGGATAAAACGCGATCGAAGCAGGTGAAGAGGTCCGTTCCGCCCCAGCCCGCCTCGAGCAGAGTCAAAATCTCCGCCTCCTGCAAGGCTTCGAAAGTTGGATCGATTATATCTGGGTGCAGAGAGTAATTGCCTGGCACCAAGCGTACCGCGCGGACATCGGCCATTTCCATAGCCCCCAGCAATTCCTCTCCACTACGGAGAAAATCTGGCGAGCCCAATGGCAATATGCACCAAACCCCAAAGAGCCGATCGGGGTCTTTGGCCAACTCGTCTTCCAAACGCTGGTTGCCATAAATCGGATCGTACACATGAGCCACACTATGGCTGACCAAGGCACCCGAAATTTCAGCCAAATCCATATCCTCGAGCAAGTGCTCGGTCGACCAGCGAGTACGCGGGTGCTTAGCGGGACGCTGACCGATTTTGGCATGGCAGTCGAAGTAGAGCATCACTATATCCTGAAAGAGCGTAACGAGATCCTAAAACTTATATTCTCGCTAGCGATGGGACAAATATCCCAGTCCTATCTATCCTTATTTATTCGTCTTGCGGAGAAAAAAGACAGGTTTCACCAGGTCCCTACCTCATACCTCAACCATCCTATTCGGGATACCAATTTTCTTTAGTATCGAAGGAAAATGCACCTATTACCCCCGCGATCATATAACCGATCGCACCGACAACAAAGATCCAAGCCGTCGGCAGGGCTAATTCGGGCAATGACCAGGCCAATACAGGCCCGATACAGGCACCAGCATCAGAAGCAGTGGCGTACGAGGCCACCGCGCGTGAACCCCGCACACCGGCTTCTGCCGTCAGGACCACCCCAGCCCCGGTAGCACACAAGAAAAAACCCACCACAGCCCCCCCCAACCAGACCAACCCCGAACCCAGCGCAGCCAACCCGAGTGCAATAGCACCAGTACCGAAAAATACCAATCCCCCCCAACGCCGACCGACCCAATCACTTAATGCTCCCAACAACGGTGCGCTCAAATCGAGAATCCAGCGACTCGACATCAAGGTTCCGGTAAGCGTAGCAACACCGACATAAACACCAGCGACACCGAATCCATTTCCCACCACCTCTTTGAGCACCAAACCCAATGTTGACATAATCATCCCCTGACCGACCAGACCCAGGGTAAAAGCGCCGTAGAGCAAACCCGCACCAGCTCGTTGCCCACTCGCCTCTTGCAAGTGCGGCTCAGGTAGCCTTGGCAAATTTCGCCGCGAGAGCGGACCCAGTGGAATGGCAATACCCGAAATCAGGGCAAAAATCAGCAAGATACCGGTAAATCCGATCAGATCATGGCCCAACGCGCCGACAAAATTACCCGATACCGACCCCAGCCGCGACAATACGCTAAACAAACCCATATACCGACCCATTTGCCCCGGTTCGATGTTTTCGACAACGGTCATCATATTGATCTGACGAATAAACGACCAGCAGATTCCCCAGAGCAATCGAGCTACGAGGAAAACGCTGAACAAGGGCAGGAGTGCATAGCAGATAGAGAGCAAGGCCCCGATACTAAGGGCCCAACAAAGAAGTTGGCTGGGGGGAATACGGTGGCAGAGCCGCTCGGCCCAATGGTTAGTGAAAATTCGAATGAAACGATTGGCTGCGAGCAGAATCCCCACCTGAATAGGCAAAAACCCCAGGGCCTCATAGTACGTGGGCAATACCGCGTAAAGCGCCTGATCTCCCAAGAGTGAAAAGGCCGTGGCCCCTCCGGCCAAAACCACGTTCCGGCGGTTTTTCAATCAGCGACCTCGCTCGCTACAACCCTCTCCGCTTCTTCGCGAGCGGATTGCAGCAAATCCTCATCGGTCACCAAACTCGCCGCTTTAAACTCGGGCAATCCGGCCTGTTGAGTACCGAAGAACTCGCCGGGACCACGGAGTCGGAGATCCTGCTCCGCAATTTCAAAACCGTCTTGAGTCTGCGCTATGGTCTCAAGTCGCTTATGTGAATCCGTCAATTCTATCCCAGTCCGGACATAATTGATGAGAATGCAGTACGACTGCTCTCCTCCCCGTCCTACGCGACCGCGGAGTTGATGCAATTGAGCCATCCCAAAACGCTCGGCATGCTCGATGACCATCACGGTGGCATTAGGTACGTCAACGCCAACCTCTATTACAGTAGTAGAGACCAGAACCTGTATCCGGTTGGCGGCAAAGTCTTGCATGATCCTGGTTTTGTCCTCTGCCGCCAACCGCCCATGCAAAAGCGCCACCGCAAACTCGGACAAAGGGCCGCAACACAACTCTTCATAGGCCTCGTTAGCGGACTTAAGATCGATTTTTTCGGACTCCTCGATCAGCGGATAAACCACATAGGCCTGCCGCCCCTGACGCACCTGGTCGCCGACGAATTCAAAGATCGCAGCACGGCGATCCTCATTCCTGAGGGCGGTGCGAATCTGCTTGCGCCCAGGCGGCAACTCGTCTATAACCGAAACCTCCAGTTCGCCATACAAGGTCAGAGCCAGGGTCCGCGGTATCGGGGTCGCGGTCATAACCAATAAATCGGGCCGTTCACCTTTTTTATAGAGCGCGCTGCGTTGGACAACCCCGAAGCGGTGCTGCTCATCAACTACGACCAGCCCCAAACGGGCAAATTGCACCTCTTTCTGAATCAAGGCATGGGTTCCCACGACCATATCGGCACCACCACTTTCGATCGCCGTCAGCAACTCCCGCCGGAGCGTTTTGCGCTGACCACCCTTGAGCAGGACAACCGTCAAACCCAGCGGCTCGACCAGTGCCCTAATATTGAAGTAATGCTGCTCAGCCAGTATCTCGGTTGGAGCCATCATCGCCGCCTGGTATCCGCTCTCGACGGTCTCGAGCATCGCGCAGAGACCGACCAGGGTTTTACCCGAGCCCACATCGCCTTGAACCAGGCGATTCATAATCCGGGGGCTCTGCATATCGGTGGCGATCTCGGCAACTACCCTACGCTGAGCGTCTGTCAGCGCAAAGGCCAACGAGTTCAAAAGAGCTGGAACCAGTTGTTTACTGGCTTTGAAAACGATACCATCGGACTCTTCCCGACGTTTCTTGCGCAATCGTGCCAACCGCTCTTGTAAAGTGAAAAGCTCACCAAAAGCCAGACGCCTACGCGCAGCATGTACTTCGTCCATACTGGCAGGGAAATGCACCATGCGCAAACTATCACCCAGCTCGCCCAACCCCAATCGCTGCCGCATTTCCAGAGGCAAATCGTCTCTTATTTCCCCGACGAAAGCCTCCAGTGCCCCGTGTACCAGTCGCCGAAAACCTCGACTTCGCAGCCCTCGTTCCTTCATATCGGCACTCGAGGTATAGAGCGGAACTATACCGCTGGTGTGCAGAAGATTTTCCTCTCCGGTACGGATGAATTCGTATTCGGGGTGCACCATCTGCCTGCGCCCCTGAAAAAGATCGACCTTGCCACTCAGCGCCACTTCATCGCCCTCCTCGAAGTTTCGCTGCAAATAACGCCCCCCTTGAAAAAAAGTGCAGGTGATATCTTCGGTTTCATCCTCGACTACCAGCACAAATCGGGGTCGGCGCCCCGGAATAAAACGCATCTGGCTCACTCGACCTATCAAGGTCACTTCCTGGCCAACCGGCGCACTGGCCATGGCTAAGGTTTCGGTCCGATCCAAATAGCGACGAGGCAAATAATAAAATAGGTCCCCCAACTCATGGATACCGGCCTCCCTGAGCACTGCCGCCCTTTTGGCGCCGACACCTTTCACTGTTTCAATCCCTAATGATAGAATATCCATTGCCTTTGAATATCAAGTAATATTAAATAGTATTAAATTTATTTTCATCTCTGCCGATCTCTGATAATAGAATCTCATCCCGGCTTTTTTCTTACACGGAGGTAAGGTTATGCAGCATCCCTATAAGAGCCATAAACTACCCGGCGAACTAAAAATAGGGGAGCGCTTTCTGCTCTCCTTTCACATGGCCGACAACGACTCCAACCCCCAGCTAGGACGCCTGCAGGACCTGAGTAGCGACGGTGCCTTATGCATCGACGTAGATCCTAAATGTCGCCCTGCCCGCGGCACCCCGGTCACTGTCAGCAGCACCCCACAAAGTCGGGTCGATTTTTGCTTTTCAAGTGAAATCCTTGGTCGCCGCCAAGCCGGAGACCGCCTGCCACTGCTCCTGCTCAAGGCCCCGAATACCATACAAAAACAACAGCGCCGCACTTCCTTTAGGATCTCAGCCGCTCTCAAAGCAAAAGTCGTATGGGATGGAGACGAGACTTTGAGCAAGCCCGCAGTACTCACTAATCTGAGCGGTGGTGGCGCCCAACTCTTTATGCGCTGGTTGCCCCAGACCGAGCGAATCCAGCTCTCGATTGGCGTACCCGATGCCTTTATCGAAGAATGGGCGAAACGACAGGTCCGTCGGATTAATGGATACAATGCCAAGACCTTCAGCATTAGGTTCAAAGCCGCCTGCGACACCCTGCGGGCCAGCTTTGAGAAATTAGAAACCCGCTTGGTCAAATCCAGGATCCTTAGAGAAGATGACCGTGGGCCTATTTATGCTCTGGCCGCATCCTTTGTCCAGCCCAGTGAAGAATCGTATCGCCTAGTCCGCTATCTGGAACGTCAGGCGCTACAACGCGGCGTTCAGCATCCTACTAAGGCACCAACCTTAGCCTAAGGGCATAAATGAGAAAAATCCAAGCTATTCCAGGTCAGCGATTGACAAAAATCGAATATTGATTGTATCATTGGGCATTACTTCTTTTTCAGAGAGGCTTAGTTTTGCCCAGAAGGCTTTCTTTTAGTCAATACCTAGTTGGTCATGCGTCACTTGAACGCCCCCCCTTCTTCTATGCCTATGCCGGAATGTGGCTCCACCTCTTCATTGCTATCGGCGTGCTGGCCTTCATCACTTCCGCCCCCCTGCTTAAGATCTTTTCCTCGGTAACCATAAGTTCGTTCTGTCTGGGCATCGTCATCTATGGATTGCTCTCGCGCGAATACGGCCTGCTCATCAATATAGGCTCCTACGCTTTGAGCCTCGCTCGCCTTTTTTCCACCGAAATATTAAGCCTGATCTTCCTGATCATCGCGATCATTGCCACCCTGGTCTCAAGCCATATCCTTTTGGCCAACGAGTATCGACGTTACTACCGCGAAATTCACGGAGATACACAAGCAATGATACCCCAATGGCTCACCTTTACCATGGGAATAGTCCTGACACTCCTCTGTGTCTTCGGTCTCAATATCTAGATTTCCCGCAGCAAGTACCTACCTGATCTTCAGCGTTGCCAACCCACAGAGCGCCAGGATGCCGGCCACGATCCAGAACCGGATAACAATCTTGGTATCGGCCAGGCCTCGCTGTTGGAAATGATGGTGCACCGGCGAACGCGCAAAGAAGCGTCGCCCCAACCACTTGATGCCGATTTTTTCCTGAATCACCACTGAGAGCGCCTCGCTGACGAAGATTCCGCCAACGATCAGAAAGAGGAATTCCTGTTTGACCAGGACCGCGACTGTGCCCAGGAGTCCACCCAAGGCCATCGATCCGGTATCGCCCATGATGACGTTGGCAGGGTAGGAATTAAACCACAAAAAGCCCAGACAAGCCCCGAAGACGATCGAACAAATCACGGCGATCTCTCCCACTCCCGGCATAAAAGGAAAAATGAGAAAAGCCGAGATTTTCGCATGGCTGGACACGTACGCGAAAACCCCGAAGACGGCGACAACGAAGGAGGTCGGCACGATCGCCAGCCCATCGATACCGTCGGCAATATTGACCGAATTGGAGATCGCGGTGATCGTAAAAGCAATGAAAGGGATATAAAACCAAGAGAGGTCGAGGACGGGATTTTTGAAAAAAGGCAGATAGAGCTGAGTCGCCAGGCCAGTGGGCAGCGGCGAAAAAGCTTCAGTGACATAAACCAGACCAAAAGCTATCCCGTATATGAACTGCAATACCAATTTGGCGGTCTCGGATAGACCTTGGTCGCTTGAGCGGTGGCGCACCTTGAGGAAATCGTCGATCCATCCCAGCGCCGCAAACCAGATGATTGCCCCCAGGCAGAGAAGGACAAAAATGCTGTGGAGCTTAGACCAGAGCGCGACACTGACCAGAATCACCGCGATGATCAGCCCGCCACCATAGGTCTTGGCTTGATTGCCAATCGCTTCGAAGTTGAGATAATCTCTGGGAATATCGCGATGGCCGCGGTGATAAAAGTAGAGGATGACCCTACCGCCAAAGAGAATAGTTATCATTAGCGAGGTGATTGCGCCAAGAATCGCCCGAAAGCTGATCGAGTCGACCAGGCGTAAAAACGACAGGGCCTCGATCGTGTCGTGCAGATAGGTTCCCAGATAGTAGATCATCGCTGCGAAGCGGCGTAATCGCGAAACCGATCAGCCTGGCGCTGAACCTCGGTCGCGGATTCCTCATTGGACACCGCGACCTCTTTGCGACTCACGGGTTGTGATTGAGACGGATTTGAGTGAATGAGTTCGGACAATTCGCGCAAGCGCTCGTTAAGAGTAAATTCCGGCCTAAAATGTGGCGTTGAAGCCAACACCTTATCGAGATCATGTTCTAACTGTCCTCCTTCCAATACACCCCGCCTCACAAACTCGATCAGCGCCATTACAACACCCTGCCTGAATTGCCAGTTCGGGTGGCGGTAGAAGCGACGTAAGCGATCAAGCAGGTCGGGGTCGCTACCAATCCTGCCCAGAGCGGCCAGCGCCCGAACAACCACTTCGGGAGAAGTATCGTCAAGCGCTGAGCGGAGTCCGTCTTCGATTTCCGCATCTGCACTAAACAACTCTCCCAAGACCTGCGCCGCCCAGGCCCGCACTTCAAAATAGGGATCGTCGCTAAGAGCTTGGAGCAAAGCAGCTCGAGTTTGAACATCTACCGCTCCCAGAGACCTGATCCCGTATTGGACTACATTGCGCCGCAAAAAACCAACATGGTAAAAATCACCGCCAGAAATGCGGCGCAACAAATTTACAGGTGTCCGATCTTCGAGAATTTGCAAGAGCAAGGGCAGCCGCTCCCAATAATGCAAAATACCAACCAATTTAATCCCGACATTGCGTCTTCCCAATGGTATCTCATACCACACTTCAGCCGCGAGCAAACGATCGGTCTGATAACGTAAATAGGCAAGTTCACAACGATCTAAAGCCTCTACTCCTCCCACTTCGTCGACTCTATTCTGAACCCAGCGCATCAACGCATTCGGGTCGGCCGGCAATCCGCGATTGGTTTGAGGAAATTCAAGATTGAGCGCGGGCGGCTTCCGCCCAGCAACCAAACTATCCAGTTCAGCCAGAATTAGTTCGAGGCTATTTCTTTTTGGAATAGCCTGGGCAGCCTGCCCCATTGCCCGCAATTGCTCTTCATCAGCACAGAGCTCGAGCACTTGCTGCGCCATCTTCTTCCCGTCGAGTTGAGAGTCAATCCGGATCCCGTTCCAGGCAACCTCTTGATAGAGGACCTGGGCTGCGCCCATACGCTCCATCTCGCGGGCATTGATCGCCTGGTGATCCTCGGCGGACGAAGGCAGAGGCACAATCAACGCAGGGGTCGCACTGATCCCCAATTCGGTCAGGGTTCCCGCCCCACCTCTGCAAATGACCAGATCGGCGGCGGCAATCAAATCGTCGATCTGATCGGCATAGTCGTAACGCCGGTAGCACTCGACTTCGCCCTGCAGACCAATCCTGGACAGGGCTGCCTCCGTATCCGCGACCGCATCGTACTCGGCCCCTTTATAGCGACCGGTAATGTGAATTAACAGAATATTACCGGCCTCGCGCCATATGGGCAGAGCTTCGAGTACGGCCTCGTTAATCACTCTCGCTCCACCCGAGCCGCCAACGGCTAGGACGACCTTGCACTCTTCTGCTATCTCCAACCGCTCGCGCGAAGCACCACGTTCGAGTTCCAAAAAGGAGCGCCGCACCGGATAACCGACGACCGCCACCCGCTTCATGTCGAACCAGCGCCCCGCCGGTTCGAAGGCTACACCTATGCGATGGGCAAACCGCCCTGCGACCTGGTTCAGGAGGCCGGGATGTGCATTGGGTTCATAGAGCAAGACCCGAGCGCGGGAGAGACCAATTTTAGCCAGGGCCCCGTAGGCAAAGAGGATCGGTGCACTAACATAGCCCCCAGTACCGACAATCACCTTGGGACGATAGCGCAAAAGAATCAACGCAGCTTGCACGATCCCGATTGCGAGCGCGATCACAAACCAGATCAGAGCAAATGGAGCACTGGTACGGGGAAAGGGCCGGGCACAGATAAAACGGATCGGGTAATCGTGTTCCGGCACAACCCATGACTCCAATTTGCCCCGCCGTCCAACATAGAGAAACTCGGCATCAGCGTATTGCTGCCGAATTTCGTCGGCGATGGCCAGGGCTGGGTATACGTGACCGCCAGTCCCGCCACCAGTGAACAAATACTTCATTTTTGCAGAGTCATTTCGACCATATTTTGCAATTGGTCGAGTCCCACGGGTTTTTCTATGAAACCATCGAATCCATAGCCCTTCAGATCCTCAGCGGCTAAATAGTCCGAAACAGCCAGCACCGGTAAACCAGGGAATTGATTGCGTAAATTAGACATCAGAGTACAGCCATCCATCTCGGGCATGCGGATATCGGAAATAACCAGATCGAGCCGTTCACGCTTGGCAATCTCAAGCGCCTCGATACCACTTTGGGCCTCTATAACCCGCAGGGAAGAAAGTGCTTCCTTGACGAAGTGCCTAAAATCCGGCTCGTCATCGACGATCATGACCCGGGGCACGCGATCCCTAAGTTGATTGGCGATCTTGAACTCAGCCTCGCTGAGCGTCAAATTGCCCCGCTCTACGAGCAGGTCTATAGCCACATCCAATTTCTGTTGTTGCTGCTGCAAGTGGCGTTCGAGCACTGCAATTCGGTTTTCGTATCGCTCTCGATCATCTCCCAGTTGGTTATCGCTCTGCTCGCCCGCTTCCTCGGCTTGAATATGTTGAAGATAGCGCAGTACCTTGTCTTGGACCTCTCCATCAACCCGCAGCATCTGTTCGAATTTCATACGGGATATGACAAAAACATGGCTTGACTTTTCCGCCTGCCAAGTCGCGGCATAAGAACTCGCGGTCATTGCTTCGACGAAGCCCACCATTTCAACCGGCACCAACCGTTCGACCTCAACCCCCCATTCCCCAAGCCGGATGATTTCGCCAGCGACCAGGATATAGAAGGCTTCGACTGGCTCTCCTTGCTCGCAAAGCACAACTCCGGGCTTAAGAGTCCGATACTCGCAAAGCTCCAGCATGCGGTGGAGTTGAAAGGGTGAAAATCCCTTGCAAAGAGGAATCTTACCCAAGACCTGGATCATGAGTTGTGAAGAATCCATCGATTTTGCTCCAGCGATGCCCCAATAGCTCAGGAGAGTAAAAATGGTCTTTATCAGACGCTTAAATTAATATAGACACAACTATATTTAGTGTCTAACATAAACTGCGATGCCTGTGGCATGGGCCGCTCAACCACCACTTCGAGCTTGACAGCACCTTTGTGGAGGGAGAAATTCGCGCGGTTAACTTAGAGGAGAATAGACCATGTCTGCACTCGTTCCGACTCAAATCGAAGAGTACCATAACGAGGGGTATTTAATCATTGAAAACCTGCTCACAACGGAAGAAATCGACGCATTTGTCAATTACGAAGCCACGCAGGTTGATTGTGGACCGCGCGGTTTACAAAACCACCGCAGCGACCAGCAATGGGCCCAACTCGCCCATCATCCCAATATCGTTGGCGTAGTGCGCCAGTTGCTCAACGGCACCCCCGAGATCGTCCAGACCATGTATATGAACAAAGCCCCACAGGGCGGTACCGGAATCGCTTTGCACCAAGACACCCACTATATCCGCAACGAGCCTAATTCGCTGATGGCTTGCTGGTTGGCAATGAATGATACCGATCGCGATAATGGAGGACTTTGTGTACTTCCGGGCAGCAACCACAAGGGCCTCTATGAATTCACCAGAGTGCGCAACGAGAGCGAACACACTGCTTGGGAAAAAGACTATCCCATGCGCGATTCAAACAATGTAGAATGGCTCGAGACCATGCACTCCTTCGATATTATCGGGGTCTCTAAAGACGAAATCAAGCGCCTCACCGTACCCAAAGGAGCCGGAGTCTTCTTTACCGGAATGACTGTTCACGGCTCCTACGCCAACCACTCGACCGACCGCCCCCGGCAGGCTTTCGCCACCCACTATATACACACCGATACATGGATATACCGCTGCGATATTCAGGATACGGTTCCCGTACGCCAGGGAGACGCATCGCCGGAACAAGCAGTATAGTCTCTAATCCGAATCCACCTGCCGTTGCATCACTACTCGACTAGGGTGAGGATTTGCTCATTGTGAAACTCCGAACTGCAACTCACTGAGTAGCCGCAAACATTCCAGTACGGCCCGACCGTTGTGGTACGGAGATTTCCATGCATTCGCTTTGCCACCCTCAACCGCTCCATCTTCGTAGACCAGCGCGTGCCAGTCTCCATTTTTCCAGTCGGCTTGATACCCGACGATCCAATCGTAAGTTTTGACGAAGGCCTGCCAGTATTTCAACTCGCCTGTTTGTCGATACATAGACAGCGCTGCTACCAGCCCCTCGGCCTGGACCCACCATATTTTTTGCCGCTCGTCTGCCGGGGCATCGAATTCACCCGCGGAGTAAAATCCTCCGAGTTGGTTATCAAATCCATATTCCAGAGCATAATCCATCAGCCGGCGATAGAGATCAAGCATAAGTCCATTCGGGAGCCCCGCGGCTTTGTGTGCCTCGATCAAGAGCCAGACATTTTCGATATCGTGCCCATAAGAAACCCGATTGTGCGGTGGCTCCAGAATCGGCGTCCAGTCGCGCAAGTATTTGTCGGTACTGACGCCGATTCTCTTGCGCACTACGGCGTTACTCTGCACGAAGATCAGTTCCAAAAGTCGCTCGCGGACCCGTTCATCGCTGTTTAGTCGATAATAGGTGGTCAATGGTTCCATCAGGTGGAGATGGGTATTCATCAGCTTAAAATCCGCTGGTGTCCCCATATACGTATCCACTCGTGAAAAGGGAACCCAATCGCGGCGAAACCACTCCTGATAGCCGCCGAACTCCGCATCGTGGGCCCGTGCTTCTAGCAAATCGAAAAAGGTGTTGGCCAGTGCGATCGCACTCGAATCCGTCGTCGCTGCGCAGTATTCAACCAGCGCATAGAGGGCAAAACCCTGACCGTAGAGGTGTTTGTGAGGACGAGTCGCAACTTCTCCAGCAGCGTCAACCGACCAGAAGAACCCCCCGAAGACCGGATCCCATAATTTATCGCGCAGGAATTCAAAACCGTGGCGTGCGGCTTCGAGATGCTCTTCAGTACCGTACCCATCGCGATAAAGTCGGGAAAAAAACCACAATGTCCGCGCCTGAACCACCAGCGCCTTGTCGGCCGGCCCCTGCCACGTACCCTCTTCATCGTGATTGAGGCGGTAGCCGCCGCGCGGATCTACTACTTCTGGGAACCAGAATGGCAAGATATTCTCGTTGAGCAGACGCTCTAGTCCCGTCTGCATGCGGCCGAAATCCGCTGCTTCGGGCTTTGCCTCTAAGGCATTCGGCACAAGGACCAGCAACAGTACTAAGATCGAAAATCTCGCTCCCATAAAGCAGCCCAATCTAAGATAATTCGCTAGCGGGTCAACACTATTGATAGGACTCGGTCCGATCACCACCATTGACGTTCAAGTGCTGCCCAGTGATATAACTAGCTGAGGGCGAAACCAGAAAGAGCACGGCTTCGGCAACCTCCCCAGCCCCTCCAGATCGACGCATCGGAATGGTATTGAGAAAGTGCTGGCGGACCTCCGGCGCACGCCGTTCCAACGCCCCAACACCCATCCCGGCATGGATGATCCCCGGAGAGACCGCATTGATGCGAATTCCGTACTGAGCTTCCTCTTTGGACAGGACCTTGGTCAGTGCTACGACCCCCGCCTTGGTGGTGGCATAAGCAGCAGCCCCTCCAGGAAGCGTATTGACGACGTTCGAGGCTATATTGACCACCGAACCCCCTCCTTGCGCCCGGATATGCGGCAAAGCTGCTTTGCACATATAAAGGACACTATTGAGATTGATCCCTACGACTCGATGCCAGTCTTCCAATGGCATATCAACCACAGCCTGGCCGCCGATCGTAATCCCGGCGTTGTTGATCAGCATATCCAACCCGCCCATTGCCCCTACCACCCGCTCGACCAGCGACTTCGCCTCCCCCGAATCGGCAAGATCGGCCTGAAAAACGGTAGTTCCAAGTTCATCGGCGAGTACTTTGGCCTGATCTGCCTGGGTATTGTAGTGCACCGCGACCCGAACCCCCTCCGAGGCCAGCGCACGACTTATGGCCAGACCAATACCTCCGGCTGCGCCGGTAACCAGAGCGATGCGATCTTTTATCGACATGAAATTTCTCCATAGGCATTAGTAATGAGGATCGGCTCGAATCCTGCCAAAGCGATTCTCCCTCTCATAACACAATAGTCGAGCATATCAATCGGTCATAAAATACGAAGGTTAACGACCGACCGACCACACCCACAATGAATTGTCTCGCCCCCCTAAAAACTTTAGTTTATTCGCTAATTTCCACAAATTTCAGGCAAACTCCAGGCAAATTCCATGCTTATTAGAACACTGTGCTCCGCTCTATTACTCAGTACCACACCCGCCTTCAGCAACTCTATAGATCAAATACCCCTTCTAAATAACAGGCACCCTCCAGCATTAGATTCTACCAATCTTCAGATCAAATACCTGGGAGCAGGCGGCCTCTTCTTGCGCCGGGGTGAGGACGTCGTGCTCACTGCACCTTTTTTTTCAAACCCCTCACTAAAACGCCTCTTATTTTGGCGCATAAAATCTCAGCCACGAGAAATCGACCGCTTCCTGGCCCCAATGCATGCCGACTTGGCGGCCACCCACGCGATCCTCGTCGGACATGCCCACTACGACCACCTGATGGATTTGCCCCATATCCTGGCCGCCCATACCCCCAGCGCCCGCGTTTACGGCAGTCGCACCGCCTACCACACCCTGGCCGCCACCGTGGATACCTCTCGCCTGGTGGCGTTAAACGAGTACATGGGCACCGCGACCACACCAGGCCAATGGATCGAAATCGCCGACGGCCGTATCCGCTTCATGGCGTTAGAGTCCGAGCACGCTCCGCATTTTCTCGGCCTCAAAATGTTTCGCGGATTTTACCGCGAGAACTTGCAGAGCCTGCCCCGACGAGCCGCTGGCTGGCGCGAAGGTCAAACGCTCTCCTATCTGGTCGATTTCCTCGAGCAGCGAGGCGGCCCTATCGCCTACCGAATCTATTATCAGGATGCGGCCTCTTCCCCTCCTCTGGGTTTCCCACCATTTTTAGAACGCCGTGTCGATCTGGCCATGCTCTGTGTCGCCGGCTACAATGAAGTCGACGACTACCCCAGAGCCCTAGTCACCCATCTGCAGCCGCGGCGCATCGTCCTGATCCACTGGGAGAATTTCTTCTCACGCTTACCCGAAGATCCGCAAGATCTGCGGCCCGTCCCCTTCCTGAATATAGAAAGATTCGTCAAACGCCTAGCACCAGCGATACCCCCGGACGCCGATTACGTCCTACCCGCACCCGGGTCCTGGATCGACATATCCCCTTGAACGCATCTCACCTCATGGGTAGACCTTTGCCCGATTTCACAAAGAACGTACCTTAGCAGACTTGCGGTAACAAATATGCGAATGGGATACGACACTTGAACCCGCAACCTTCGGAAGATTTATCCGCACCTGCCCCACCCCATAGAAAGCGCACTAACCAATTGATCAACGAAGCCGGGACGGATGCCACCGACTAATTCCAAGAGAGGGATCTTCTCCTGGGCTTTCTACGACTGGGCAAATTCGGCCTTTGCCACTTCGGTCATGGCGGCCTTCTTTCCCGTTTTTTTCAAAGAGTACTGGAGTGCAGGCGCCAATGTCGAACTCAGCACGTTCCGTCTGGGTCTGGCCAATTCACTCGGCAGCATAGCTGTCGTGATTCTGGCCCCAATCCTAGGGGCCATCGCCGACCGGGGCGGAACCCGACGCAAATTTCTCCTGGCCTTTGCCTTCCTCGGGATTCTCGCCACCGGTTGTCTGTATCTGGTCTCCCAGGGCAATTGGGGCCTCGCTATTCTGATCTACGTCTTGGCGGCGATCGGTTTCTCGAGTGCCAATAGTTTCTACGACGCTCTGCTCGTCGAAGTCGCCGAGCGAGATAAATCGGATTATATCTCGGCCTTGGGATACAGTCTGGGCTATCTGGGCGGAGGCCTGCTCTTCGCGGTCAATATAGCGATGGTCCTCTATCCGACTTTTTTTGGTCTAGAGGATCCCACTCAGGCCGTGCGAATAAGCTTCGTGATGGTAGCCCTGTGGTGGGCCATTTTTTCTATCCCGCTCTTGCTCTGGGTTAAAGAATCACCCCCCCGACATACACACCAGGGCTGGTCAGCGATCACGACTGGATACCGACAGTTGATCAAGACCTTTCGCGAAATTCGACGGCTGCGCATAACGCTGCTCTTCCTGGTCAGCTACTGGCTCTATATCGATGGGGTCGATACCATCGTGCGCATGGCGGTCGACTACGGTATGTCGATCGGTTTCGCCACCGACAACCTGCTCCTCGCCCTGGCTATTACCCAATTCGTCGGTTTTCCGGCTTCGCTTGCCTTCGGCAAACTCGGCCAGCGCATAGGCACCCGTGCCGGCCTCTTTATCAGCCTGGCCGTTTATCTTGGGACCACGATCTGGGGCTACTTTCTCGACCAGGTCTGGGAATTCTACGCATTGGCCACGACGATCGGCCTGGTCCAGGGTGGGATTCAGGCACTCAGCCGCTCCCTCTACTCGCGATTGATTCCCCACGACCGGGCGGCCGAGTTTTTCGGCTTCTACAATATGGTGGGCAAATTCGCCGCCGTAATCGGACCGACGCTGATGGGTTGGTTTGCGGTGCTGACCGGCAACCCGCGGATGGGCATCCTCTCGATCGCGACCCTATTCATTGCCGGCGGCATCTGCCTCTATTTCGTCGACGAGCAAAAAGGAGTCGCCGCAGCGCAGCAACTCGAGGCGCATTAAAATCAGGGCGAATCAACCAGGAACCAAACCGTGCATAATTAAACGCGGGTTTTAATTGTTTGCGGCTACGCGGTCCAAAGCTCCTCTCAGGCTGAGATCGATCAAATCAAATAACTCATCAATTTCTTCCTGGCTAATCACCAGCGCTGGTACCACCGCAAACCAGGTCGGGTCAACGCGGATAATCAGTCCGTTTTCGAGCGCCGTTTGCTTCAACGCATTTCCCAGTTCGGGAAAAGGTTCCATCTGCTGGGTATCCTTGACCAGTTCCACTCCGCGAATCAGTCCACGGCCTCTTACTTCGCGCACCACCCCGTATTTTTTCAATCCTTCGAGTTTCTGTGCCAGGTACTCCCCCTTTTCTCGCGCCCGCTCGGCCAATCCCTTTTCGACGATCTCATCGATAACCGCCAATCCAGCGGCACAACCCAATGGACTGCCCGCATAAGTGTGACCGTGGGCGAAGTTTAATCCGAGCGCCGGATCACCGCGAAAGGCTTGCGCCATATCCTCGCGTGCGATCATCGCCCCCAACGGCACCGTACCATTCGAAAGCGCCTTGCCGCTGCATATAATATCGGGTATGGTCGCAAAAGTCTCGGCGGCAAACATCGAACCAGTCCGACCCCAACCTGTGATAATCTCATCGAAAATCAACAATACATCATGCCGATCACAGATCTCGCGCAGCAGGTGAAAATACGTTTCGGTAGGCGTAACGATTCCACCCGTATTGCCGATGGGCTCGACGATGATCCCGGCTACGGTATCGGGATCCTCATGGATGATCGCATCTTCAAACATCTGGGCGCAAAAGCGATTGCACTCCTCCCAGGAGTCGAAGCGATCGCGATAATAAGTGGGTGGGTAGACCTTGATAAAACCCGGCATCTGTGGTTCAAAGGGCGTCTTGCGCTTACCCGTTCCGCTGGCGGCCATCGCCCCGAAGGTACCGCCGTGGTAACCGAAATAACGGCTGATGAACTTGTATTTATGCGGCCGATCGGTCTGCTTGAAATACTGGCGTGAAAATTTCATCGCCGCCTCCATCGACTCCGAGCCACCGGAAAACGGCTTGACAAAATTCAGTGCTCCGGGCGAGACTTCCCCCACCCGCTCGACAAAATTCAGCGCGATGTCCGAGGTACCGTGCATCGGCGGTGAAAAGCTCATCGTATCCAATTGCCGTTTGACCGCATCGACCACCCGCGGATGCCCATGTCCCAGGTTAGCAACGAAAATCCCGCCGATCCCATCGAAGTAACGCCGCCCTTCGACATCCCAATAATAGAGCCCTTCGGCCTTTGAAACGATGATCGGATTATCAAAGAAGGCCTCGGTAGACTGGTAGTCCATGAAGGTCCGCTCCAGCAGGCGCTTCTGTCTGTCGTCGAGTTGCATATTTTCTAGCCCTCCTGGCAGAATTTATGCGCGGTCAACGCATATACTTTGGCAACCCGGACCAATTCAGCCACCGGGACCCGTTCGTCGAGGGTATGGGCCCCGACCGCGCACGGACCATGGGTCAGCGCCTGAATACCAGCCAGAGCCATAAAGCTATTGCCATCGTCGATAAAAGGTTTTCCGCCCAGCGGCAATCTCTCGCCGACGACCTCCTGGTGCGCCGCCTGGAATGCGCCGAAGAGCGAACTGTCCTGGTCCACCGAAAAAGCATCGCCGGGTATATTCCAATCGACGAGACGGATTCGGGTACCACTCTCTGTCGCCAATTCTTCGAGCAACGACTCGATCTCGGCCCGTGCCTCCGGCTCTGAGCCCGCCGCAACCCAGCGGCGAGTGCCCTCGACGCGACAACAGACTGGAGCCTGGTTGTACATTTCACCACATATCACCTGACCGACAAAGGTCGTATCGCTGCCAAGATAGGGAGCCGTCTTCTCGCTCAGTTTCTCACCCAGGCGCTTCAAGCGCAGAACCAGTTCGGCGCCAACTCCTACCACATCCGGCAAGCCCTCTGGTCGCAGCACTTCGTGCACAGGTTCGCCATCGCGTTCAATCTCTATACAAAACACTGCCATACCCCGCCCGGCCACCGGCAGCTTATCACCGAGATATTCCGGCAAAAGCACTCCATCACCAATATATCCCTCGCGGATCAAGGCATAGAGTTGCCGGCGATCGCCCCAGGGCGCCTCGTGGTGATCGTGCGCGGTAATCAACACATTCCCTCGATCCAATGCTTCGGTATCGCGCAAAACCCGTACCGCCTCGACAAATGCGGCGATCCCACCCTTCATATCCGACGAACCCGATCCATAGAGTTGACCGTCTTCGACTCGGGGTGGCACAAAGGGCAGATGCACGGTGTCCAAATGCCCATCGAATTGCAGCGTCTGCCCCGATCGGCCGCTCTCAAGCCGGGCCACCACCGCCGGAGCTTCGGGCCAATCGGTCTCAGGACGTTCGACCGCAAATCCTTCTTCGACGAGGATTTCGCCCAAGCGATCCGCCACCGCACCCGCACTCAGCGTGGGGCTGGGTACTTCGATCAGTGCCACCGCCGTATCGACCAGGCGCTGCTCATCGATCGCGTGGAGTATTTTTTCTTCTATTCTCTCTTCAGCCATATCGATCCTTTCGCTTCGGATCAAAATAAACATAAAGTGAAAGACTGCCGCTACCCGAATACCAGCAAACAATTCACCTGCTCTTCTATCGACTCTACCTAAAGAAGAAATTGGACCAATAGATAAAAATCGACATCTCCAATCTTCCCTACAACTTTTCCTGCTCGGTTTAATAGATTATTTTCCCCAGATTCAGAGAGGAGAAAACACCATGCCCGGCCCAACAAACTACGGCATCATCTACAATTGGGATGGCGCTCCCCACGGCTATTCTGCGGTCCCTCAGTCCATGGATGACTTTCTCGACAAAGTCTACGCCCCGCTGATCGATACCCAGGTCGGCGCCCTGTTCTGGTGTGTCGGCGAACACGCCGTGCGCTGGTCCAGCCAGAAATTGGAACTCCTTGGCGATATCCACCAGCGCCACTACGAAAGTGCCGCGACCTATACCCATACCGAGAATATCCGCCGCATGCTCGAGCGGGGAGAAGATCCCCAGCAAGCGCTTATCGACAGGGGGCATCAGCTGGGTCTACACGTCTATGCTTCGCTGCGCATGAACGACAATCACTTTAATGGAGCCCAATTAGGTGACCTATCCACCCTGCACCACACCGAATTGACCCAGCTCCGCAAGGAACACCCCGAATGGCTCCTCGGCGAAGAAACAGAAGAGTGGTTCGCACTCTCGTGGAATATGGCCATTCCCGAAGTCCGCGAAAATCGTTTCCAGCACCTGCGCGAACTCTGCCAGACCTATGCTTGGGACGGCATCGAACTCGACTGGCAACGGCATCCCTTCCACTTTCCCGAAGATCAGGGCTACCGCCTTCGCTATATCCTCACCGATTTTATGCGCGCAGCACGTCAACTAACCGACCAATTGGCCTCAGAGCGCGATCGGCCCTTCTACCTGGCCGCGCGGGTTGCAGGGTCGTTAGAAGGCTCTCATCGCATAGGATACGACGTGGAAACCTGGATTGAAGAAGGATTGGTCGATATACTCATCCCGGCTGGGGCTGCCGGCACCGACCCGGCGGTCGAGGTCGATGTGTACCAGAAGCTCTGTGCTAGACGCGGAATCGCCCTCTATCCCGGTTTCGACGGCGGCGTCCCAGGACCCGCCGTCGGCCCAGAGAACGAACAAACCCGTCATAATATGCGAACCAAGGCCACGAGCCTCGGCTATTACCGCCAGGGAGCTACCGGGATATACGCCTTCAACTGGCATGCCGACAGCAACCGATTCCGCGAGTTACTCACTCAGGTCGGAAGCCCCGACACCTTGAGAGGCCAAAACAAACTCTACAATGTAACCCACCGTTTCCGCCAGAAAACCGGCCCCTGGCGTGGTGCCTATAAGCTCGATCGGCTCCGTGGCAGCCTACCCGTGCCGCTCTATCGCACCTTCGCCGAGACAGGACCCCACTTCACTATACACCTAGCCGACGACCTCCAACTCGACCTCCCCGTTTCGATCATCCTTCGGCTCCGCCTGCTGGAGTGGGTACCAGGTGACGAGGTCCGCGTCGTCTGGGATAAGTGCGTCCTCGGCGATGCCGATATCCAGTACTGCCACCAGGGTGATCCCGCTCCGATCTCTGACCAGAGCTCGGCCATCTGGCTCAGTCACGTATTGGATCCACACCAAGCAACCATCGGCCCCCATCTGCTGGAAACGGTCCTGCTGACTCGCCATCCTCAACTGGCCTCCGAACTCACTCTGACCGATATTGAAGTGCTTTTGCTCTACTCCACACCTTAATCCATAAATCTCTGCCTGGCATCCCGATTCTGAATCCCTTAACCCCACTCCCATTTGCGTTTAGCGACCATAGCGCAAACCAAGATGGAAACCTGGCCAGAGGAAATGGTCGTTTTCCGAGCTCTGAGGATTGCCGTTCACTGGTTTGACTAACGGAGAATGGCCATCGGTCCATAAATCATTCAAGGAAAAGCCGCCAAATAGCAACAGACGAGCTGTACCGGGAAAGATGCTCGGCGGAAGCCAAGCTCGGCCATTGAGATCCAACCCCAGTTCTACCTTTGCCCTCGCTAAATAATTATTTACATTTGACTTACCAACATCGAAATCCAATCGAGGCGGACGCCCCTCGAGGCCGATATTATAGTCTCGATGATAATTCCTAGTGATCCGATACTGATTCAAATCGAGACTTAAAAACGAGCGCCGCCAACCCTTTTGCCACCCAAACCCGAAACCCAGAGCCCAAACCCGTTGCCCCTCATCAGTCCTAGTAAAACCACTGGTGAAGGAAGTATAAAACGAACGGCTGCCAGAACTCAGGGTGAACAAATTCATTCCCAGTTCGTCGTACCAGATACTGATATTAAAAAGTCCGCTGCGCGAATAATTGATTAGGCCTACAGGCCAGCCCTCTTTGATATCACCCGAAATATTCACCAGACCGAATTGCCATCCCTTGATCTTTTCGGCCCTGTTAATCCAACCTAGTTGTCCCCCCTTAACTTCACTGGCGTAATTGCTCGCGCCAGCCACCTGCCAGCCGCGAATTTTCCCGACGATATTAGACGATCCTGCGATCTGCCAACCGCGAACCTGCGATGCAATATTCAAACCGGCCACCTGCCAGCCCTGGACCGGCCCCATCGCCCAGTTGACCACTCCAGCGACCTGCCAACCGTCAACTTCTTTGAGGGCCAGGTTTCCCACTGCACTAATCTGTGCCCCGGCCCGCTGATGAGCCTGGTTTACCAACCAGGCGAATTGGACCCCGCGAAAAGCCGTGGTCTTGGTATTGGACAAAGAACCGAGCGATAAAATATAGCCTTCGCTGGTTGCGATTTCTATATGTCGGTCTTCGTTCAATCCTATCGTGAGTCTTTGTCGCTGGCCCCCGCGCAGGACCGCATCTTCAGGGGCGAGAGTGCGAAAATCTTCGTAGCGCACTCCGATCTGCTCACTCTCTGCCAGAACCAACTCTGCCCTCCGCAACCCCGTCTTCTCCTCTAAAAGAACCGTGTAGTGACCCGGCTCCAGCCCTAGCTCGACTACCCGGCCCGCGGGTTTATAAAGTTCGGCTACCAGGTTGCGACCAACGGTGTGGATATAGACTCGGCCGTCGACTTGCTCCGTTAGGAAGAGATGCGCGGAATTGTTATCCAACTGGGTCA
Organism: uncultured Gemmatimonadaceae bacterium; assembly: GCA_964520345.1. Lineage (GTDB taxonomy): Bacteria > Latescibacterota > UBA2968 > UBA8231 > UBA8231. The sequence continues at coordinate 33,727 of CAZFMY010000008.1, forward strand.
TCACCACGTCGCCAGTGCCCTTCATCATGATATCATAGGCCGGATGCTGGGCGCCTCCGATCGTCCCCGTAGTACGCGCCAGGGTCTCGGAGAAAGCGAATTGATAGACTTCATTGAGCATCACCCGCCTATCGCCATTGATATCGGCGGCGCCGCGCAAACCCGAGATAAGGTAATGAGTGAAAAAAGAAGCCTGGATCTTATCCGACTCCTGAGCTACTTCATCCATCGAGCTCGAGGTAAGAAATGCGTACCCCCGCATATCGAACGACTCGTCTAAAAGGAAAGGTTGATGATGCTTACCCCCCTTGGTGCGGGTTATGGCCCCGGATGCACAGGCATCGAGGACGGCGATATGCACATCGGCATCTGCCGCCCGCAATTCGTTGCGCAATCGCACATAGCCCAGATGGTCTCCGGCTAGGAGCAGACCCTCCTCGTCGGCATGCCCGGAGTAATAGAGCAATACTTCCAGTCGATCTCCCCGACGTTTGGCCGCCAGCACTCGACGTTGTAATTCTTTCAGCCCAAACCTATAGGCCTCGAGGTCGGGATCGCGTAAGAGCAGTACATCCGCCGGGTCCACGCCGCCCATCTCCTCCAGCACCCGAACGAAGCTCTCTGCATCAGACACGGCGTAGCGCAAGAGGGGACGGTCTACACCGCCATTATTAGCCCCAGTCGCCAGCACCAGCCTACGCACTCTTAGCTCGGCTTTTGCCGGCAGAGCCACAAAGCAGGCAACGAGGGTTAACAGGATAAGGATCCGACTCATCGTCTCAAGGATTCGATTTTTTCAAAGTGAATTCGAAAAGGCGAATGCCTGTGCTTAGCTCCCTGCTGCTTCCCCTGGCCAGTTGGGTCCTCAACTCTTCCAGTTCAAAACGCCGCTCCGCCACCGCCAGGTAAAACCGTTCCCAATGCGGGGCATCGTCGAGTTCGTAAGCAAAGTCCAGAGTATCCCTCGCGACCAGTGGCACCGCCACCGCTCCCTTAAGAGGCAGATGCTGAGTAAAAGCCCCACGTCCATCGACGGAAAGAATCGCCCCGTAGGGCATACCGCCAGACCGGTAAACGATCTGCACCCGATCGCCGCTCTGGGCCAGCGCCCCGGCCTGCAGACGCTCAGTACCATTTTCGAGTGCGCGGTAGATCAAAAGACCAGGACCAACTTCCCCCCCTTTGATCCGCAATTCCTCTGAAAATTCCTCTGAATCGTCCACTCGATCGAAGAGAGCTGGCACCATCACCACTGCCAAGACTAAGGCCACTAATGGCACTGCCCAGAGGCGATAACCGCTGCGTTGGGTCCTAAGTTTTGTCCCTCCCCCTGCTCGCGATTTCAACTTCAACTCTATCTGACCACTCATCCATTCGGGCGGATAGCGCTGGTGCATCGTTTCATTAGAGCGCTCGAGGATCGCGAGCCGTTCCCGCAAATCCGGGTCTACCTCGAGCTTGGAACGCAGCGCTGCGAGTTCTGCCTCGGGCAATTCGCTGAGCAGGAAACGCTCGAGCCTGTAATCGCTTAGAGAATCTCGATCTTCTGCGCTCATGACGACTCCATTTCTTTTAGCGATGCTCTCAAGCCCCGCAATCTCTTACGCACTCCAGACACCGACATCCCTACTTCTCCAGCAACCTCTTCCAAAGTCATACCATCGACGTAGTGCAAAACGGCCATCGTTCGGGTCGTTTCGCGCTCGAGGCCAAAAAGCCTGGCAAGCACTGAGCGGGCTTCTATTTGCCCTTCTGCATCATCCAGATCGGCTATCTGCTCCAAGAGCTTCTGGTCAGTACTCGTCTTCCTGTTCTTCGCATCGCGAATCCGGTTGAGGCAAATATTGGTGGCAATGCGATAAAGCAGACTGGAGGGATAGTCTGCCCGAAGATGATCGCGCCGCTCGATCAAGCGCACAAAGACATCCTGTGTCGCATCGAGCGCCTGGTCTTCATCTCGCAAAAGTTGCCGACAACGACGCATGACCATTGGGCCGTACTGGCGATAGAGTTGGTCTATATCCATGTATTTCCTTAGGGTCATCCCTGCCGCTGCTCAGCAAGTACAGAGAGTCATCGGCGCCAGACACTCTCTAAGTAACCTCGAATACTCGGCAAGATCGTATTATTCGAACCTGCAAGGAAATCTGCTTCGTATTCTGGACTCAGAAGCGAAGGGAGATTTCCGCCCCCAAAGCACCGCTATCGAGATTCAACCGTGGTACAAGACCCAGTTCGTATCCTGCCGCCTTGCCGTATTTATAACGCACCGCATCTCTTTTTCGCACGATTGTCTTTATCCCGCCGATCCAATCGTGAACGATGCTGCCGGCGATCAGACCAGCTCCCAAAACCATAAATAAAGGACCGATTCCACCAATCTCGTGACCGAGTTCTCTCAGTTTGTAATCCGAGGTACCTGCCTCTTCCGCGACTGGTATTTTCTCGTAGCGCTTCACTTTACCGCTTGCGCCGACGATATCGACGACTTCGTAGTCCGTACTCACCCAGGTGTCCTTCTCGGTGGTCGTGGCTGCGCCGAGAACGAGAACTGCCCCGCCCAAAATAGCCGCACCGGCATGCTTCCAGCCCTGCCGCTCTTCTCCGGCGTAAAAATGCATCGTTCCGGGCAGCGGGACCGACATCAACAGTAAACCAACGCCAATTCTGCGATTGGCATCGATATATTCTTCCTCGGTCATCTCAACCGGTACAGGCCATATTGGGACCTCATTCAGGATTTCGCTCGAACGATCTTCCGCCTCAACTTCTTCAGAACCAATGAGAAATCCAACAACACAGAAAAACACACAGACACCAGCTCTATTTTTCATCATTCCCTCCTATGGTAAATTGGTTCATTAGTTTAACACCAGGACCAGCACTGGATGTTACTCATCATTATATTTTTTTCGAATAGGGATTCTTTCAGAACCGCCAGAGTTGGCGCTCCCTCCTCTATGACTTGCCCAACGGTTCGCAAAACTTTTGTTTCTTAACACCAGCTACTACCCGGCCTTTCACCATTGCTATCAATTTCTATGAAAATAAAGACCCCCTTCTTCACTTCCCTCGACTCAGAAATTGCCGCACAAATAACCGCTCTAGCTCCACCCGAGTTCCTAGTCGAAACCCATCCGATCGATCTCTCCGATGAAGAGCAGATCCCCCTGGTCATCGAAGCCGAGTTCCTCATTCTCTTTCCCGGTCGTCTCTCCGCCAAAGTTCTGCGGGAAGCCAAATGTCTAAAACTCATTCAACTCCTCAGCGCCGGCTACGAGCAAATGGATCTCGAACTCTGTGCGGCCCTCGCCATACCCGTGGCCAATAACGGCGGTGCCAATGCCATCGACGTGGCCGAGCACACCCTAGCCTTGATCCTCGGACTCTATAGACGCTTAGTCGAGCAAGACCGGGAAATCCGCAAAGGCCATTGGGATCCGGTCGATAGTGCGCGTAGCACCTATACCATTGACGGCAAGACGGTTGCCCTGATCGGGTTGGGCCATATCGGCCGGCACGTTGCCCAACGGCTCAAACCCTTCGGCGCCAAACTCCTCTATGTCGATGAGCAGACCGCACCTGCCGAGTTCGGTGCGGCTCTCGAGCTGGAGCGGGTCTCGCTTTCAGAAGCCCTGAGCCGCGCCGATATCCTATCCCTCCACGTTCCTCTGACGCCAGGGACTCGCGGCCTCATCGGCATCGATGAGTTGGCAAAAATGCAACCCACCGCTCTCCTTATCAACACCTGTCGCGGATCGGTAATCGACCAATCAGCCCTGGTCGCTGCCCTGCGCCAAGGCCAAATCCTCGGTGCAGGACTCGACGTTTTCACTCCCGAACCCCTAGCTCCAGATCATCCACTGCTCGAATTGCCCAATGTGCTCCTGACCCCTCATATTGCAGGCATCACCCGCGACACCTGGTGCCGCAGAGGCCGATTCGCCTTTGCTAATCTTCGCCGCGTTTGGGACGGCGATCAACCCCTGGCGCAAATAGGCACCAGCTAATCCGCAACTTGCCTCAAGCCGAGACTGATACTTGCAATCCTGGATCAACGCCATTCCCCTCCTGCAGGAAGGGTACCATCAAGAGCTGTTAAAGCTGGTCGCCGACCTCAGGCAGACTCAGAGCATTTTTCCACCCCAGGACCAGATCTTCCGCGCACTCGAACTAACCTCCTTTGACCAGGTCAAAGTAATCATACTCGGACAGGATCCCTATCATGGAGCCGGTCAAGCCCACGGCCTGGCCTTCTCGGTTCCCCAGGGGATTGTTGCTCCGCCCTCGCTGAGAAATATCTTCAAAGAAATCGACGCTGATCTCGGCCAAGAAAATCCCACTCTTCGATCCACCGACCTCACTCGCTGGGCCCAGCAGGGCGTACTGCTGCTCAATGACACCCTCACCGTAGTCGAAGGCCAGGCCGCTTCGCATCAACATTTGGGCTGGCAGGCCTTGACCGACCAAATCGTCGAGAAGCTCAGTGCTGATCGCCCTCGACTCGTCTTCCTCCTCTGGGGCAATCATGCCAAAAATAAAGGACGATGGGTCGATACTACCAAGCATATGGTCCTCAGCGCTGCCCATCCTTCACCACTTGCAGCTCATCGCGGTTTTTGGGGCTGCCGGCATTTTTCGCTGACAAACGAATATCTGGAAAAACACGGACAACAATCTATCCACTGGCAATGAGCACCTCAGAACGGCCCAAAACCGGGTCGCGTTTCCCTCACATTTATACTTCTACCGCACAGCTAAGTTTCGAGATCAGCCCCTTTTTTATACGTTCTCTAACCATATCCGATTCGCAACGTGAATTAAGCGATCTCCTAAACCCCATCGAGGCTCTCATGACGCCCCAGAATTCCACCCTTATCCGCACCGCCCACCTCGCAGATGGCCTCTCCACTTCCACGCTACCAGACCGGGCCGTGTTAGTTGGCGACGGTCGGATCCAGGCAGTTGGACCAGCAGCCGAACTCATCCAGAACACTCCCGCCGACATCGCAATCATCGACCTCGGCGAAGCTACCCTGACACCGGGCCTGATCGATGGACACACCCACCTGAGTCTAGCCGGCGACGGGCGCCCCTATGCAGAAGCTTTTTCCGAAACCGATGAGATGATGGTACTCACCGGCGCATACAACTTGAACCGCCACCTGAATGCCGGCATCACCACCCTGCGCGAACACGGCGCCCGCAATAAAGTTGGCTTTGTCATCAAGGAGGCGCTCTCCCGTGGCTATATTCCCGGCCCCCGGATGCAAGTTTCGGGACGGCCCATCACTTGCACTGGTGGTCATTTCCACATGTGCAACGAAGAAGCCGATGGTCCGGACGAAATCCGCCGTTCGGTCCGCCGCCTAGTCCACGAGGGGGCCGATTATATCAAGATCATGGCATCGGGGGGGGGGCACCGCTGGAACCATTCCCGGCCGGGCATCATATCGCGTCGAAGAATTGCATGCCGCCGTACACGAAGCGCACCATTTCCACAAACTCACCGCCGCTCACTGCCGCGCCAAGGAGTCGATGCAGCGGGCCGTCGAGGCCGGAATAGACTTAATGGAACACGCCGAATTCCTCGACCCGGATCACCAGATGCGCTTCGATCCCGATCTGGCGAAAAAAATGGCCGAATGTGGAATTTGGATCAGTCCGACCCTCCAGGCCTGGACCAATTACGGAACGATCGTCGCTCTGGAGGCGAAAGAAGATCAGGGTACGATAACCCCCACCGAAGAAAACGAATTAGACGCATTGAGGACCCGGGCCGAAAAACGCCTGGATATCATGCGCCGAATGCTCGACTATTGTCTCATCGAGCGCATCGTCCCCGGCACCGACTCCGGAGTGGGCAATCTCGAATTCGGCCACCTCGACTACGATCTCCGTCTTCTGGTCCAGGTCGGTTTCACCCCAGGCGAAGCTTTGATTTCGGCTACGAGGATTTCTGCTGCGGCAATCGGTATGGAACAGGAACTAGGCACCATCGAAAAGGGGAAAATTGCCGATCTCACCGCTTTTCGCAAAGACCCGACCAAAGATGTACAGGCTTTCAGCGAAGTAGTCGCGGTCTTTCAAGCAGGGGTGAGAGTACGGTGAACTCTGGCGACGCAACTCAATCTGGAAATTAATTTAAGCTCCCAACACCGGACAAACTGACCAGATTGCTCAAAAATTTCGATTCATCAATTCGGTAAGCAGATTCGGTCGGCCATAGAAGTGCCGCGAGGCCTCATCACCCGCTTCTAGCAAGCGGCGCGGCACGATGGTGTGGTTGCTCAACGGCGGCAAGGAGCGATGCCCGTAATAGATATGAATGGTGCGCCGTTGCTCCAGAGTCTGCTTCACCACACCAGCGTGAACACTAGCCGCGTTAAAGAGAATGGCCGTTCCCGCCCGACCATAGAGTTCTAAGCCTCGGTCTGGATCCACGACCCTCGGATCCGTACGCTTGATCTCGACAGCCTCTGGAACTATTGCGAAGGAATGAGTCGTCTCGTCTACATCGGTCAAATAATAGACCACTGAGAGATTTTTCAGTGCCAGCGGATGATCCTGCCAATGGCGCTGATCGCGGTGCCAGGAAGCTGCCGGCGGCTCGCCAGTCAGGGGCTCGCGTATCATCACCGATAGCTCCTCAAAACAAAGTCCCTCACCCATCAACGCCTCGACCCGTCCCAGAATTACTGGATGGCGTATGGTCCCGTCAAAGGCCGCTGAACTCAGGAGGACGGAAACGCTCTGACGACGACCGCTCTCACCACGTTGGAGCCAGAGCGAGTCGTATCGTTCGAGGTCCTCATCAATGGCCTGGTTGAGCGCGGCCACTTCGAGGTTTGAGAGGGCCTCGGGGACGACGAAATAACCATTGTCGCGAAAAAAATCGAACTCTTTTTTCATTGGTCTTTTTCCCATTCGGCTTCGTACTCGGCGACAAAGCGCGAGAAAAAATGCTGCGCATCCACTCCGACTCCCTCGAGGTAAGCCGCTGCTGAAAACCACGGCTGATTCGAAAAATAATCGAAGCGCGGTACGGAGGACTTGGTATAGGTCAGCATCAACGTGCGCCGTTCCTTATCAACATGGTAGCGGCCCCTATGAAGACCATGGGGATTGAAAGCGACAGCGTCGCCCGCATCCAGTGCGACCCTTAATGCCCCGGGCATGGCCGAGGACGTGCTGTTCTTGCCCCCATCGGCCCGGCGGATCGCAAATTCCTCGTGAGTGTCCCAGCGATTGTGCGAAGCGGGCACTACCTCCACATCGTCACTGGGCACCAGCGCCACCTGCAATTGCACCGCATGCCCGGCTTCGCCACCCCCTGCAACCATCTGCCGTTCGTCCTCGAGATCCGGGCAGTGGAATTGCGAGTCGCGATGCCAACTGCCCTCGCGGCTATTCAGCAGGGGTTGCATAAAGAGGCTGGTGCAGCGAAAGAGCGGCTCTTCTCCAAGAATATCTCGGCATACCGCCAGGGGATTCGCAGCGGCAATCGCCTCCAAAAGAGTGATCTTCGCCTCTGGATCTTCGGCGAAATACCCCGGATGATTCAGATGACGCATTACCGTGGCATCGGGCTGGCCTGGTTCCCCATTTTCTGGGTTGCGAAGACGCCATTGAGCCAATACCGACTCGGCGATCTCCCGCAATCGCTCGGTCTGTCCCGCATCGAAAAGCTCCCGTACAACCACATATCCCTTTTCGTTCCAATCTCCCAACGTGGTATAACCATGCATCGAAGCCATCTCTTCCTCCATAATGCACCTAAAGGTCTTTCACAAACAATCGCTTTTATCTTCGGTTAGCTTACCTATAACGACCATAGTAGCCAATCTCTGATCGGCCATAATAATAATGAGGAGATTGATCCGTTGACCACCAGCGATTTCGGTTCGCCATGTCTCCCAACGAAAACCAGCAGTTTTATTTACCGTCAATCATTTAACTATATTGGATCGGTACACCGGTGATGAGCAGCGCATAGTACCAAGGTGCTTAACGCAGATCCCATGACCTACTCTTTCGAGGGGTTAGATATGAATGAAAAGATACGTACTGGTGCCGCAACGCGATACTCCACAATGGGCGGATGCCTCATGATCCTCTTTATGAATGGCTGCGCCGTAATGAATACCTCAGTTATAGAGACTGCCGAACCCCTTAATCCAGGTGCAATCCGCGTCGGTGGAGAAATGTTTATTGGACCCGAGTTGGGCGACGACTTATTTTTCGAAGACGCCGACCAAGATAGCATCCTACAGAATGCTGCCATAGGTGGTAGTATGGGTTTAGGCGTGACGAAAAACCTCGAACTCAGCGGGAAATTTTGGTTGTCCGGTTTGAGCGGTGGTGTAAGAGGTCAAGCCAAATACCGCTTGCCCTTGCCCATCACTGCAATCCAGTGCGCTGTACTACCCGGTATTTATCAAGCTGGTTCGGTTGAAGTTGAGGGGAAGTCGGAATACAATGTAACAGGTGCCGATATTCCCATTGTTGTGAGTTGGGGGTCCGAACCGATAGCCCTGTATCTGGCTACTCGTTACTCAATCGATAGTCTGACTCGCAATTTTGGGAAAGAATCCGTTACGCTCAAACGCGTAGGAGTTTTGTCCGGTATTTCACTCAGGGTCTGGAAACTGTACATTAGACCGGAGATTGGTTACGAAAAGGTGAGCGGCTACAATGGCATTGCAACCTTGGGCTTGGGGTTCGGCCTCGAAGATATGCAGCTATTTTAATCCACACTCTTCTCAAAATAGCCGCTTAAGCTCTTCAATTCCCCCTAGCGTCATCTAACCCATTCACTTGTACTCTCGCCTCGAATAAACATCGGGACTCCCCCTCATTCACATCCCCGACGATTCATACGGACCGAGATCACCATCCTGACCCCGATGGTAATTGCGTCCCATCAAATACTTGAGATCTAGTTCCACATCGCGGACCGCGATATCCGGCAGAGCCTGGGCGTCTCGCCGCAACAACTCGATTTCGAGTTTATTGTCCCCTTTTTTCGGCCAGTGTTTAGCATCCAGCTTGAAGGCATACCAGTACCCCGAACCGGTGCGATAACGCGGCGCCGACATCCGATACAATTCGTTGATCTTGCGCATTCGTGTCGCCGGCAATTCCCGCCCATTGAGCCAGAAACTCAGCCGGTCGCGTTCGGTATGACCCATTACGCGAATACGCAACAGAACCTCGTGAACCCGACCGACTTTGCCCCAACGTTTAAGATCATCACTGATCGGCAACGTCAGAGCAATTTTCTCACCCTTTATCAACTGGGCTGGAAGCTGCATGGTCATACCAGGCTCGGTCTGCGGATCGGGATAGCGACCAGTCTCCGTCGGCAAATAGTAGATCTTATCGCGCGCTTCCATGACTTCCGGATAGGGCAATTCCCGCAGTTTTTCGTAAAACGAAGCCTGGTACGGCCAATTGCCGAACCAGTGCGCCAAATAGAGGCCGTCGACGCCCTGATCCCAATAATTACAAGCCGCGCCACGCACCATCTCTATCGTCGCCTCTCCCAGCCGATCGGAGTCCACATGGCTCTGCAATGCAGCGTGAATCCGGGTTTGCGTCCCTTTCGCCGCCGCGACGAGTGGCCGAAAATCAACAGTAGAATCCAGCAATTCAGGACCGGAAAAGGCCTGACCGACCAGCACGTCGACAATGCCCTCCTTCAACCACGCTTTGATGTCTAGTCCGATCGAATAGCACCCCTCCAAGCTATAGGGAATACGAATCGCCAATTCGCGCTTGCGGCCACTGCGTTTGACCGCCCGATAGACTTTGCGCACCCACTCGGTCATGATTTCCCGACCGGCCGCCACTTCGTCGGGGTGAAAGTAGATCGGTTGATAATTCATCTGCAACTCGAACCCATCGACCGGGTAGCGATCCAGGGTCTCTTTAATCAGTGCGAAGCGTTCGTCGCGCACCTCACGATGCTTGAAATCGAGAGCGGTAAGACCGGGAAAATCAGCGGGCAGATCACCGCCGGCACCGATTTCGAGAGCGGTATTCTCAAAGCGGAAATTCGAACAGCGCAGATCCTCATCACGCGCACCTCGGCCCTGCTGCACCAGCAGCGTCGGATAGACCTCTTTTCCATACTGATGGGCGCGATCGCATATCAACGCTAGAGGATCGCAGCCCCTGCGGATCAAACCCAGAGCATTCTGGTGCGCGCGGCGGAAGATCAGGTGGTTCCACTTTTTGACATTGTGCCCCCATAGCTCACCTACCTTCGTATCGTGCAAGACAGTACGACCATCGCCCAGACAGAACATAATGGCTTCGACCGGCGTACCGAGGAGTTCGTCCACCCCTTGCTGGTATTCCTCTTTCTGCATCGGCGGCTCATACATATAGATCAGGGGATGACGGCCATCGTGGTAGAACATGATTTTCGGCTTGGACATAGTCTTATCCTCAGTTCCAGTTGCGCGAATCGGGCACGGCCACCCAGGTCGAACCCTGAGCGATGGATTGTTGGCTGACGAGACCGGGCAAAGTCATATCCATCGCCAAATCGATCCCCACGGCCGGATCGCACTCTCCGCGGATTGCCCGGACAAAGTCCTGCACCTCCCAATAATCGCCCCCACCATGACCAGCTGCAACAGCTTCCGGCGGTGGATTTTTCCAATACTCGGGCAGAAACTCCTCCAATCCATCTAACCGTTCCCAACGAGGCTCGGGGTTGCGGTTGCGCAGCCAGATCTTGGGTTCGGCTTCGAACCCATCGGTGGACTCGTAGGCTCCGTCGGTTCCCTGCAATGCATAGTGGACCATATTATGCGGCCGATCCGATAGCATGTCGACTCTGATCTGTGCCAGTCCCCCCCCCGAAAGCCGGCACATCATTGTCACCGAATCTTCCATTTCGTATAAGTCTCCACGCGGGTCTCGGTAATGGTGCCCGGTACCCACTGCAGAAATCGCCACAACCCGTTGCCCTGCAAACCAGGTCAGGACCGGCCCTAAGCTATGAGTGGGATAGGTACTGCCATTAATTCCCGTTTGCCAATGGCGCCGCCAGCGCGTGATCTCATTGAGTTTTTTCAACTCGTGTATATAAGCGCCTTCGGCATAGTATAGCTCGCCAAAAAAGCCGCGCTGCACCAATTCCCGAACCAGCACATTTGATTTCTGGTAGGTGAAATTCTCGGCCATCATATAGACCCCCTTGCTCCGTCGCGCAGTTCGGGTTAAATCGCGACATTCCTCGATAGAGACTCCGGCCGTCACCTCGCTGAGGACGTGGAGATCACGCTCTAAGGCCATAATGGCTTGAGGCGCGTGGAAAGGCATCGGGGTACCGACGACAACGGCATCGACCGTCCCCGAATCGATCATCTCACCGGCATCTACAAATGTGTGCCCAATCCCCAACTCGGTCGCGTTTTTCTCCACTTCTTCTACTCGAATATCGCACAGAGCCGTAAGTTCAGTTGCCGAATGATTTTGCAGAGTACGCATAAAACTGCTTCCCCGTCCAACCGCACCAATGATACCAAATCGTATTTTATCCATATTCGCCCTTCCTCCAAACTATTTGACAACAACCTCTTGCAACGATTATCTTAACGCCAATTAAAATTGTCCAACTCTACTCCTCAGGAGAATAACGATGGCCATTATCCCCAATATCAGTTCGGGTGTTGCCGGTCCCCTCGGCGCAATCCACCTTCCCCGTCTCTGGTCCAAGCTGCGCTTGAGCGCTGCGGGTCAGCTCCCCGAAGACTATCCCGAATGCGGTGCCGGATTCGACCAGATGGTCCTCGATGGCCTCGGTGTCGATCGCGACGCAGCAGTGGCCTATGTCAAGGACAACAAAGCCAGCTATATCGAGTTCGAAAACTGGGTCCAAGCACAGCGCGGTGGTTCGATCCCACAAAGTGAGATCGATGCTTCGAACGACGCAATCCGCGGCTACAACCACGACGATGATACTCGCGGCGACATCCTGTCCGCGGCCGGCGTGGGCGACGACGGCTCGATCCTCGATGCGGTCAATCTCAACAATCTCGATGACTGGACCGAACTGCACAACGCCCTGAGTTAAGCCGCTCTCTACACAGTATCACCATTGCCCAAATTTTGGCCTGTCTCCTACGGGGACAGGCCTTTTTTATTCCTCCCACGGAAGCGGGATTCCCAATCGCGCACTCACCTCGCGCGCCGATTCCTGCTCGGGTTCGCCATAAGGTATACCCTGCAGGCGGTATTCCCCCATCCTTTCCTCTTCGATTCCCCCCGGCAAAAGCGCCCGACCATAACCGGGTAATGGCTCGTAACTCTCGCGCACGTCGCGCACCATCCGGTCGACCTCCGATTTGAATGTCTCCTCAGGCACCACCGTCCCCACGTCGATTGCCAGCACCATACCACCCATCATCGCCGCCGGCCACTTTTCGCGGACCTTATCAAACTCCGGCAAAGTAAAACCGGTCAAACCGCCACCGAGCAGACTCGCGATAGCAGTATAACCAATACTCTTGAAAAAAGCCGCGGGAATCTGCGGCAACAAGGCATCGAATTCAGGTCCGCGCTGGTAATCGGCCATGATGCAGGTAGCCGCGTCGAGCACCACCGGAGGCTCTTCATTGGCTGGAATAGCAAAACAAATCGGGGGATTGCCATAATAGCCAATTTGCGGTTTTTCCTCTCCTCCGCGCGCATTTCCCTGTCCGATATATCCCTGTACTGAGAAACCGACACAACCATGTTGCATGCAAATCCGCGCGTAGTGCCCGGCCGAACCGTAATGGCCAATCGGTCGTACCGTGACCATACCCAGACCAACGGCTTTAGCCTTGGCAACGGCCAATTCCGCTGCTTTGACCATCGGCAAATAACCCAGCGTACCATCCCCATCGAGCACAGCTATTGCCGGCGTTTCCTGCACAATTTGTATATTAGGTCTCGGATTGGCCTGGCGAGTTTCAAAAGCCGAACAATAGCCATTTACATTGCGCGAACCATGGCTGCGGACCCCGCGCAAATCGGCATTGACCAAAAGCCGCCCAAAGAGGGCGGCATGTTCCTCATCGAGTCCGGATTTTTTAAAAGCGTTCTCGGCAAATTCGACCAGATCATCCTCTTTGACACGGATAAATTTTTCCGGTGGTTTATTCATAGTTATTCCTTTAAATCAATTTTTATAAATTACGGTTGTGGCTTTAGTTATACCTTCTATATTCCGCGTTGTCAACTCCCTTGCCCTGGTTGCTTTACCTGCGTACTTTGCTGGATAAACCCATGATGAAAGCAGATATCCTATGAAGCTCGGCGTTGCAAAACTGACTCGGGAATTGGTGGCCTATCCATCGGAAAGCCAAACCAGCAATGTCGAAGTCACCCGGCATGCGGCCAAGATCCTGGACTCTATTGGCTTTGAGATAGAAGAAGTGCCCTATACCGATGCGGCAGGCGTGGCTAAACTCTCGATTGTCGGCAAACTCGGCAAGGGATCGGGGGGGCTGACTCTGATGAGCCACGACGATGTCGTACCTGCCAATCCCGATGATGGCTGGAGCCGCGACCCGTATCGCCCCTGGGTGGCTGGCGACAAACTGTACGGCCGCGGCGCCTGTGATATGAAGGGCCCCCTAGCCGCCAGCATCTGCGCAGCAGCCCGCTTCAAGAAAGCTGAATTGAAGGCCCCGCTCTATATCGTCGTCACCGCCGACGAAGAAGTCCACGCCGTAGGCGCGAGAGAGGTTACCGACCGTTCCGCACTTTTCGCCGAAGCAAGCACGGGCTACGGCATCATCTGCGAACCCACTCGCCTCCGCGTCGTTCACGCCCACAAAGGCTCGCTGGCGCTCCGGATCACCGCCAGGGGGCGCGCTGCCCACACCAGCACCTTGAAGGGCACTAACGCCAACCTCAAAATGATCCCTTTCCTCGGCGAAATGAAAACGCTCAACGAAAAAGTTCTCAGCGCCAAACGCTATCGCAACGAAGAATTCAAGCCCCCCCACTCGGAGTTGAGCATCGGCATCAACGACCACAACCGCGCCACCAATATTTCCCCTGTCCAGAGCATCTGCACCCTAAATTACCGTCCCATGCCCGGTATCGATGTCGATGACCTGATCAAAAAGACGCGTCAAAGCGCCAGCAAGCACGGACTCGACTTCGAACTCAGGCACCGCGGCGAACCGCTCTATACTGCTGTGGATTCCCCCTTGGTCCGCCTCGCACTCAGACTCACGGGCAAGCGCAAACCTCATACCGTATCCTACGGTACCGATGGGGTAGCCTTTGCCGCGAAGATGAAAGAGATGGTCGTGCTAGGCCCTGGTGATATCGCTCAGGCCCATACCGTCGACGAGTGGATTGAATTGGATCAGCTGCATCAGGGCGTCGAGCTCTACACCCGATTTATCGACCGGGTATGCATTCAGGGGACGCCCTGACTCCCGGTTCGCCTGAAGCTCAGCGCGCTAAACAGCCTGCAATAGGCTCCGCGCTATCAATTCCTCTGCGATCTGCACGGCATTCAATGCCGCCCCTTTGCGCAACTGATCACCGCTGACCCATAGATCCAACCCCGTTCCATCGGGCCGGGAAATATCCTGGCGGATACGCCCAACCAAAATATCGTCGCGTCCCGATGCCTCGATCGGCATGGGGAAATGGCTCTGCTCGGGTTCATCGACGAGAAGCACACCCGGGGCCTGCGCCAAAATCTCCCGTGCTTCTGCTGCGGGAAAGGGCTCTGTAAACTCCAGGTTTATCGCCTCAGAGTGAGCCCGCATCACAGGTACCCGGATCGTAGTCGCCGTCACCTGGACTTCGCTATCGTGGAACATCTTGTGGGTTTCGCGAATCATCTTAATCTCTTCTTCGCAATAGCCTTCCGGACCTATATCCGAGTTGTGCGAAAAGAGATTGAACGCAATTTGATGAGGAAACTCGGCAGCGACTGCTTCCTCTCCGGCCAAAACCTGCCGCGTCTGCTGCTCCAACTCTTCCATCGCCCGCGCGCCCGCACCACTCACGGCCTGGTAAGTCGAAACCACAATACGCTTGACCCTGCGCCGCTGATAAAGTGGCCAAACGACCACGTCCATAATGATCGTCGAACAATTGGGGTTGGCAATAATACCCTGATGTGCGTCGAGGTCATGGGCATTGATTTCGGGTACCACCAGCGGCACCTGTGGATCCATCCGAAAAGCCGATGTATTGTCTACGACCACTGCCCCAGCCGCAACCGCATGGGAATTGAACTCTTTACTCAATCCACCCCCTGCCGACGCCAGAACAATATCGATACCTTTAAAAGAATCCTCTTTGAGTTCCTGCACCGCGATTTTATTGCCGCGGTATACGAGTTCCCGCCCCGCCGACCTGGCCGAAGCTAAGAGGCGCAACTCGCCGAGCGGAAACTCGCGCTCGGCAAGGATCTCCATCATTACCTGCCCCACGGCCCCGGTGGCCCCCATGATCGCCACATTGTACTTATCCATCGCTGCAACTCCTCAGAATCTGCATCTCGCCTAGTTTAATCTTTGCCAATTAAATATTCCATCAATAAATGCCCGTGGCCGACCTGCATACTGCCCGCTTCTGCCGCCCGCTCATTATAGGCTTCCATAAGATCGGGCTCGACCCCCGTACCCCAGAGTACAAAGGGCACAGGCTCGCGGCTGTGAGTGCGCAGGACAATCGGCGTACGGTGATCGGGCGTCATCAATACCCGGCATGCTCCAAGTCGATCTAAACCCGCAAGAATTGGCCCAACCACGCGACGATCAAAGTCCTCAATAGCCTGTATTTTTGCCTCTGAGTCACCATTATGTCCTGCTTCGTCGGGAGCCTCGACGTGGACGTAGACCAGGTCGGAGTCTTGCAAAACCGAGAGCGCAAATTCGGCCTTCCCCTCGTAGTTGGTATCTAGATAACCAGTAATACCCGGCACATCCACCACCTCCAAACCGGCGGATTTGCCGATTCCTCGCACCAAATCCACTGCCGAAATCACACCTCCCCCTAACCCGTAGCGCTCTGCAAAAGTCTCCAGGCTCAACGCCCG
Source organism: uncultured Gemmatimonadaceae bacterium (assembly GCA_964520345.1). Classification (GTDB taxonomy): domain Bacteria; phylum Latescibacterota; class UBA2968; order UBA8231; family UBA8231. Next base: position 49,796 of record CAZFMY010000008.1, read on the forward strand.
ACCCGATCCCCAGAGCCAGATGGCATTGGCCGGCCGCTCTCCTCGCGCGCGGCGCGCGGCGTTTACCGGGGCGGCTTCGAGAATGGGTTCAGCGGCTTCCATCAAAGCGCGAATTTTTCCCTGGCCCTCGCCAGCGGGCAAATGCGCCGCGAACGATTCCCCCATAATATCGTGGGGGGGATAGGAAACCAGCTCTTCCGGTCCGTTGTCGTAAACTAGCAGGTGCCGATAGCCGACCCCGGGATAGAAGCGTATCTGATCGCGACCAAGTTCTGCGGACAATGCCTGCACCAACTCGCCCGACTCCGCGCTTTCGATATGTCCGGCGCTGTAGTCGACCAGCACGTCTCCCTGTCGGTAGACGAGATTCATGCGAAAGGCAATCCCATCAGCACCCAGATCGACTCCCATACTGGCCGCCTCCAATGGCGAACGACCGGTGTAGTGGACCCTGCTGTCATACCCGAAGATTTCGAGGTTGCCGACATCGCTTCCCGGATGGCGTTCTGCGGGAATCATCTGTACCAAGCCACCGACACCTTCGCACGCCAAACGGTCCATATGGGGCGTCTCGGCCGCTTCTAATGGAGTCTGACCTTCAAGTTCATCTAGCGGATAATCAGCTGCACCATCAGGGACCAGCACCATATACTTCAAGACTCGAGTTCCTCCATGCGGATTAACTTGACCTCCCCCATTACCACATCCAGCGCATCGATCGCGGCCAGAGCCCGCTGCATCGCCGCCTCCCTTGCCTCGTGGGTCACGATAACCAAGGGTACGGACCCTCCTTGAAAGTCGCGTTCCTGCTGAATTACCGAAGCAATGCTAATCCGTTCCTCCGCCAAAATTCGAGCGATCCGCTCCAGTACGCCCGGCCGGTCCTGGACCAAGGCACGCAGGAAATAACGCATCTCGACGCCTTCGATCGAGGCGATGGCTACAGCTTCCTCGCCGAGAATCATATCGCCGATCGAGGTCGTGGCTCCAGCCACCTTGCGTTCGACCAATTCGACCATATCAGCCACCACCGCACTGGCAGTCGGCATTTGCCCGGCCCCACGACCGGAAAACACCTGTGGGCCCACTGCCGACCCCTGTACTTGAATCGCGTTGAATTCATCGTGGATATTGGCCAGCAGGGAGTCGACAGGCACCATCGCCGGATAGACCCGGGCTTCGACTCGACCATCCCGCTGCTTGGCGATGGCCAGCAATTTTATCACATAACCCAATTCTCGGGCGTATTCTATATCGCGGCTCTCGATCCGCTCGATCCCTTCGCAAAAAACTTCGCTACCCGTCGCGGTACTGTGAAAGGCGATGCGGCAAAGAATCGCCAGCTTCTGCGCCGCATCCATTCCGCTGACATCCATCGTCGGATCCGGCTCGGCATAGCCCTGGTCCTGAGCATCTTTAAGAATCTCGCGGTAGTCTCCCTCACCTCGGGCCATACGGGTGAGAATATAGTTGGTAGTTCCGTTGAGAATGCCGTATAGCGATTCGACCCGATTCGCAACCAGCCCGTTGCGCAACGAGCGAATGATAGGTATTCCGCCCGCGACGCTGGCCTCGAACATCAGGTCCGCTCCGTTGTCCAACGCCAGCGCAAAGAGTTCCTCGCCGCGTTCTGCCAGCATCGCCTTGTTTGCGGTCACGACGTCCTTGCCCTTTTTCAGGGCCTGGCTCACCCAATCAAAAGCCGGAGCGGCTCCGGTCAATTCGACAACCAGTTGCACTGCTGGATCGGCCACCACTTCTTCGGCATCCGCACTCAAAAGTGCAGGATCGATCGCAATCTCACGCGCCTTGTCGAGATCGCGAACAGCCACGCGCCGCAGGACAAAATCCACGTTTTTACGCCGCCGCAACGAGGATGGCGCATTGTGCAGCAACTCGACCACACCGCTTCCAACCGTGCCTAAACCAATTAATCCAACGCCTATAGATTCGCTCATATTGTTACGCCAATTACTTGTTCCATATCAATTTAGAACCTTAAAATATAGAGGTGAAAATGCTTTCCTGGCAAGAGATCCAACCCTGCTCCCCCCTCCATGGGCTAGAGTCAAGATATTTTCTATATTAATGAGAGTAACCAATCGCATCCAACGGAGCCCCAACATGGACCTGGAAAGCTTTAAAGCCAGTATAGCAGCAGATCTTCCACCAACCTCGACCAGCAACGCCCTGCAAGTCCTCTGGTTCGACGCCAAAGGCCAATGGGACAAAGCCCACGAATTGGCTCAGCAGGAGCCCGATCCGATTGGCGCCTGGGTCCATGCCTACCTGCACCGCGTCGAGGGTGACGAAAGCAACGCCGGATACTGGTATCGCCGGGCAAATAAGGCGCACTGCCAAGCAGCGCTCCCAACCGAATGGGACGAAATCGCCAGCGCCCTTCTCGCGGCGGATTAACCCCCTCCTACCGTTTCTAGCGCTTCGAGTTGGCGCTCGACTCTCAGGCGAAGGGCCGGATCCAGATCCAGTCCAAGCGCTCTTTGATAGGCTTCGACCACCTTATCATTCCGCCCTAGTTTCAGAAAAGCCGAGGCGATGTTAATCCAGGCGTCGGAGTATTCAGGATTCAATGCCAGCGATTCTTTATAGGCACTTACCGCTCTTTCATAATGACCTTGATCCAGATAGAGGCCACCTAAATTGAAATAGGGTTCGACCTGGCGAGGGTTGCGCGCGAGCGAGTTCCGGTACTGTTTTTCAGCTTCCAATTCGTTACCCTGACGATAGTACAAAAAACCAAGATTATGGTAGTACTCTCCGTTTTCTGGCTCGAGTGCAATGGCTTTTTGGTACACCGCAAGAGCCTCGGCCAATGCCCCCGTCCGCTCCAGTGCCTGGGCTAAAAGCGCCCGTATCTGCCCCGACTCTGGTTCGAGTGCGGTCGCCCTTTCGAGCGCGGCAATGGCCTCCACCAAGCGGCCGTATTTCAAATAAGTGCGACCTATATTGGCAAAAGCGGTCGCTTTTTCGGGATCCAGTCTACCCGCACGGCGAAAAGCATCCAAGGCATCTTGAACCCGTCCCAACCCCAAGAGCGCCGTACCCGAACCATTCAATGCCCTGGCAGTTTCAGCTTCTGCTAATGCCTGGTTGAAATGGACATACGCCTCCTCCCATTTGCTCCTCTTGAGCGCTTCGACTCCAAGCGCCTGGCGGATTTCCGCTTCCCCGCGGCCAGAGCGCCGATACGCTGCCATAGCCTCTTCTTCACGACCGAGCGCCGCCAGCGCATCCCCTTTCATCTGTAGGAAGAGCCGATCCTGCGGCCAACGCACCAAAGCAACTCCGAGCACTTCAATAGCCGAGTGCAAAAGGTCTTCCGCCCGCGCCGCCTTAACCAAGCCCTTGTAGGCTTCACGCATATCGGGGTCGGCGCTTAGCGCCTGGCGGAAACAGATTCGGGCCGAGTCCGGATATCCAGCCTCGAGAAAGGTATTGCCCATATTGTGATATATAGAAGCGTGTTGCTGAATGGCCAACCCTCGCCGGTACGCCTCCAGCGCCTCGCGCCAAAGGCCCTGTTCCTGCAAGGTATTGCCCAGATTATTGAGCGCCGGCATCAACTCTGGTCGAATTTCCAGCGCGCGATTAAAATGCGCACTCGCCAACTCTAATTGCGATTGGTGCAAATAGGCCGTGCCAATATTGTAATGAGCCCGGTCGAGTTGTGGATCGAGCGCCAGTGCCCGCTGGCTGGATTCAATCGCCGCGATCCAATCGCCTGCTTCCAATAGCGCTTTGCCCAGATTAACATGAGATCGGGCCATCTGCGGTCCTTTGGCCACTGCATCGCGCCAGAGAGTCTCTGCGTCGCGCCAAACCTCGTTGCGCTGGATTGAGAGCGCCACGAGCACCACCAAGGTCATGGCTAAAACGGGACGAATTCGGCCTTGATTCAGAAGCGATGCCCCCCCCAAAGCCAAACCCACCATCGGCAGATATAGCCGATGCTCGTTGACGAGGACATGGAGCGGAACCAGTGCAGAAGGCAGGAGCGCGACGGCGAACCAGCACATGCCGAAGACCGCAAAATCTCGTCTGCGGCTTTTCAAAACCAAGCACGCCAAGGAAGAGAGCAGCGCCAAGGGCAATAATACGGACAACGATAAAAAATCCGTCGAGACGGCAAACTGGGGCTCAACACTTAGTCCGACCGGCACTGCCACCTTCCAGATATAAAACGCGACGGCCTTGATTTGCGTGGCCCACTGGTCGGCAATACTGCGTACCGGATCCAATATCGCCTTGCCTATTATCGCTCTGGTCGCCAGGACATAGAGCATGCTGAATCCGAACAAAAGACCCAGTAAACCTCGCTGCATATGCCCCCTGAGTACCATAAAAATCGCTGCCAGCAAGGGAAAGACGATGGCGAGTGACTTCGCCATTAGCGCACAGCAATAAGCAACGCAGATCAGCAGCCACCAGCGCCTTTGGCGAGGCCCCTGTGCCGATCCAAGAGCCTTAAAAGCCAAGAGCAGGAAAAAGGTCGCCAGCAACGAGGACCGGCAACTGACATAGTTGACCGACTCGCTCAAAACCGGATGTACTGCAAAAATCAACCCCGCAATCAGCGCCGTGTACCGCGAAGCACCGAACACCGGTGCCAACCACCATACCAATCCGACATTGGCCAGGTGTAAAAGCAGATTGACCAGGTGCCACCCCAGAGGCTCATAGCCATCAATCGCGTAGTTAAAGGCATAGGTCAGCAATAAAAGAGGACGATACATTCGCGCTTCAGGCATCCCCGAGAAGGTACCCGGATCGATAAAGAACCGCGGCGCATTGGACAACGATCGCAGATGGGGATTTTCGACGATTGAATGCTCATCGTCGTAGTGGAAACCAGAACCCAGCACGTTGTGGAAAGAGAGCAATCCAACAATCAGGATCAGTGCCAGTGCCCAACCGTGCCTAGCGGCGATTCGTTCCATTCGTTAGCGCTCCGTTCGAGCCAGAGCGCCAAAGGTATCGATCAGTTCGGCGCGGTCGACGGGATGGCTCCAGGCCAGCACTCCCACCACCAAGGCGAAACAAAAAGCTCCTGCCGACAACTGCATAAACTCACCACCCAATCCCACGGTAAACCAGCGACTGGCCACTGCTGCTCCTCCCGCCCCAACTCCAATCCGCAAAAGGCGCGCCCAAGGCAATAGACGACGCAAGCCCCAATGCAAATGCCAACTAATCGCCGCAAGCAGAAAACCAACTTGGAGATAGGTCGAACAAACTGTGGCAACAGCAGGGCCGAGAAATGCCAAATCGGGCCTCGATCCCTGAAGATAGCCGACCAGAGTCAGACTCAATATTAAATTGCACCCCAGATCACCGAGGCTGCTCCACAATGCCCAGCGAGCTTTGCCCATCCCAACCAAAAGCGGATTGTACACAGCACAACGCAAGGGCAGGACTAACAAGTAGAGCCGGAAAACCCAGGCGGACCGAGCGTACGCCTCTGGGAAAATCCAGCCGATAATCGGATCGGCGAAAACCAGGAGAAAAGCCGCTAAAGGCAGAACCAAAATCGCCAACCGCGAGACCGCCCGTTGCCATAACAACCTGATTTCTTCCAGGCGCTCCTCCTGAAAGAGCCGACTTATCTCCGGTACCAATACCGCTACGACTGCGGCCAGAAGCAGGCTCACCGGCACTTCGATAGCACCGAAATTATACTGGGCAAAGGTCCCTGCGGCAAAGAAGTGCAGAACAACCAGGCGATCAACGGAGCGAGATAGACTGCCCACCGCGTCGTTATAGCCGATTGGCCGCGTATAGTGCATCAGTTCGCCAAAACCTTCTCGGGTCCACCAGCCCTTGCCACGACCCAACGCCCGGTGTACCAACCACCCAGAAACGACCAACCGAAACATGCCCAAGCAGGAAAAGAGTGCGAGGAGTTCTGCAGGTCTCAAGCCGGGGTACAATGCCGCGCCTGCTCCTGCCATTAACCCCAGCCCCATCACCAACTGGAGCCAGGCCAGCCATATTTCACGGTTTGAAGCCACCAGCACCGACTCGGCAAATCCCCCGGCGACCAACGCGAATATATAGGGCAAAAAAGGCCAGAGATAAATGGCCAACGACACATCCTCTGATCCGCTTATTGCCAACCAGTCGGCCAAGCTCGTACCCCACACCGACAAAACACCGACCAGCACTGCTGCCGAAGCCAAAAGACAAACCGCTGCCTGCCCGACAAGCGCGCGCTGATTCTCGCGCCGGGGGAAAAAATAGAGTAAACTAGTGGGAAGGCCTAGCAGGAATATTGGAATCAATACATTGCCGAGGACCCAAACAGCCAGAAATACCCCGCACTCCTCGGGTGACCAGGCACGTGCTACCAGAGCATAGACCATATAAATGCTCAGTGCATTGGCAGCCCGCCCAACGGCGACAACCCCGATTTTGCGGGTCAGCCTACCGCCCGTACTCATGCCTAGTCGCCGTTGACCCCTATCATGCATAAAAAGGCGGGTTTGGGCACAATTTTATTCAAGGTCGCATCGACCAACCGCCAGGCCGCATAGGGCCAACCGGAGCTAAAACGGGGAAAACCACCCATCTCCAAGAGCTTGTTGGTCATCAACCGCACCTTGGATATTTCAAGTTCCTGACGTTTGAAATAACCTGCGAGAACCGCCTCGTCAAAGCGATGTAGATGCGCATTGGCCGGCGTCAACTTATTACAGTGAATGCAAAGATGGTCGACAATGGTCTCGCGGTAAGGGACACTAACCAGCAACCGACCACCTGGACGCAGCACCCGTACGGCTTCGGCGAGAGCCCCATTGATATCCTCGAGGTGTTCGATGACTTCGGAGAAGATCACCGCATCGAAACTTGCCGCTGCAAAGGGCAAATCGTACAGATCGCCGACTTGGTAGGCTGCCGCTTGGGGAAAGCGAGTTTTGGCACCCTCCACTCCCCTAAAGCCGATATCCATAGCCCAGACTCGGCCCCCACGGTGGTGACAACAATAACCCAACCAACCCGAACCGCATCCGATATCGAGTAAACGCTCTCCCCGACGTATTCCGAGCAACCGCACCAGAGTCTCCAAACGGCGATGCTCTGAAGCCCGACGCACGGGGTCCAAACTCTGCGGATCGACAATGGCTTCAGCATCGGCTTGATAATGAGCCTTGTAGTCGACTAACCGGGGCTTTGCCGCTTGGCTATCCACATTCATCGGAAAGAGATAGATTGACAGGAACTGCGCGGAGCCGTATTAAATGATGATCAGAGGGAGAAGGCACAAAAATTCCCGTCTGGCCGGGCACAGACAGGAGCTGCAAGGTAAGTCTTGAATCTGAATTCACACTTGAGTGCTTTCTCCTACTCCCGATTCCATTAGCTGCACTCGTTCTTCAACTCGGGTATCGTCCACCGGGTTCCGGAGCAATTCTTCATATATTCGGACTATATCGGCCAAATTGAGGAATAATTGCTCCTTTTCCTCAACTTTGAGCTTGAGCTCTATCAGTTCATCTTCACTCTTGGCAACTTCCATCCGCAAACGATCGATCTCGGGCTGTATCGATTCTAACCGGGTCTTCAGCCCACGCAGACGTAACGAGGTAAGAACCTTGACACCCAATACGAAAGAGATCGAAATAAAAGCGTATATCATAAGAGCAGTAAAAACACTCCGAAACACTAATTTGCGTTGAAATGATATTTAACAAATCCTCAATTTGAAATATAATACGATGAGCTTATCTAAGTCAAATAAGAATAACCACAATCCCAAAGGAAAGGACTTACCTTATGACCGTTAAAATAGGCTTTGTCGGAACGGGCGGTATCGCCAACCACCACATGCGTACTCTCGCCGAGATACCAGATGCCAAAATGGTCGCTTTCTGCGACCTGGTCGAGGAAAAATCCCAACAAGCGGCCAAGGAATACGGAGGACAAGCCTATAATCACTACCAAACGATGTACGACAACGAAAAACTTGATGCGGTCTATATCTGTCTTCCGCCCTTTGCCCACCAAGAGCAGGAGTTAGCAGCCATTGAACGAGGCTTGCCTATCTTTGTCGAAAAACCTGTGGCGACTTCAACCGACAAAGCCAGCGAAATCTCAAAAGCCCTAGTGGAAAAAAATCTGATCAGTGCCGTAGGCTACCATTGGCGCTATATGGATACCACTGCGAGAGCTAGGGAATATCTCGGCGAGGAACAGGTCGGCTTCGCTCTCGGCTCCTGGATGGGCGGCATGCCCACTGTTTCCTGGTGGCGGGTGCTTGCAGAAAGCGGCGGCCAGGCGGTCGAACAAACCACACATATCTTTGACCTGGCCCGCTATCTGCTAGGCGAGGTCGAATCCGTCCACACCCTGGCGCGAACCGGACTGATGGAAGAGGTAGAAAGCTACGATATCCACGATGCCACGATTACCAACCTGCGTTTCCAAAACGGCGCGGTCGCCAGTATTACTTCTTCGTGTATACTTTCAGCGGGCGGCCATGTGGGCCTAGATCTTTATCAGAAAAACCAAGTCCTGCGCTTTTCCCATCAGAGCCTGACGATCGAACGCGCAGACGGACAACAGATCCTCGAACTAGGCAATAACCCGACCCAGGCCGAGGATCTTGCTTTCGTCCAGGCCGTAATCTCGGGAGATCCTACCCCTATCCGTTGCGACTATGCTGAGGCTTTAAAAACCTTAGAACTCACGATAGCGGTAACCCAGTCAGCTATCGAAGACCGCATCATCACACTTTGAGTAAAAGGGGACGAAATGTGCTACCACTGAGAAAAGAAAGTCGCGACACGGTTTCATCGACCGTTGGAGCGAGGTTCTCTTCTCAGCTAAGTGATTCTCTTACAAGGCGATAAGAATATAAGGCTCAAGCAATAGATTGTGGCACACCTCTTGCTTAAGTAAAGATAGCTCTGAGTGTTACCCGCTCGGCGCCCTACTCAGACTTTCGGGAATGCGTAGGGCGCCAATTTTATTTCTCGTCCTCGATGAGGTCGAAGTCGTGTAGGTCTTCCCCGGCTTTGGCCGAGAGAATGTCCAGTGCTGCACAGGCCCCATCACCTGCGGAAATTATCGCCTGGATCTTTTTGAGGCGCGTACTCCAGCCAATCACATAAAGCCCATCAATAGAAGTCCGGCCATCGCGATCGGCACCCAATCCATCAGCTTCCTTTGGCACGCCAAGCGCTTCGGCCAACGGATTTGCTGGCCCGGTAGCCAGAATCAAATACTGGGACTGATAGCTCTGGCCATCTGCGGTTTGAACCGCAAACCCCTCCTCTTTCTTTTCTACGCTGCTGACTTCGAGATCCTGGATCTCACCACCGAAACTTTTCACCTGATTGCGACTGATCTGCTGGAATTCCGGTCCTGTCATCTTGGGAATACCCAGATAATTGTATAGCATAGCCTTATTTACCAGGGTTTTGTCCTGACCAAAAACAGTTACACTCATATCGTTCTTGGCCAGTAAGAGCGCTGCACTGAGGCCACCTGGTCCGTCTCCTACTACGATCACATCCGGCATCTTAATTCCTTTCTCTTCTCATGGGGACGCAAAAATAATTTCTACTGCTACCTAGCGTCAACTTGGCGGATCTCAATCCGGTCGCCATGGATCTGTGGCTGACCCGCTTGGACGCCCGGCTTCGGGTCGAATCGGCGAATCCAAGTACGAGGTATAGGCAAGATCTAAATACGGGGTCTCGATGCGTTGATGGCCGCGAAAACGCGACTCCATCAACGCTTCCAGTGCCCCGCTGACCAATAGGGTTCGCTCAACGGGGTACTGCGGCTCTCCACGTAGAAACATCTCCTGTATATTCAAGCTTAGATAGCTAAAATGCGGATGGGGATCGCCGTGGAGATAAAACTCGCAGGCCTCTTGATTTCCTGCTGCGCTCGATGCATAACCCCAACCCTGCATCCCGCCCTGGAACCCATTGGCCATCAAGGTCGCCGCTTTGAGACCATCGGCGTACTCCAGCAGAAAAAGTGCAGGCTCCGCGCAAAGTGCCTCCAATTCCTGTTCCCCAGTCGACTCGATCTGGGCTAAAGCCAGTGTCGCCAGTGATTCCGACCACCGCCCTTCCTTCATCGCCTGCCAAACCACTTCTCCTTCCAAACATTGCACCGCCGCGATACCCGTTTCCCCCCCCCGGCGCCGCTCGACCATACACTGCAGAGTCTCGAGCGCGTGGAAACCATAGGAATCGAGCCCACCATAAGCCACTGACACCGCTTCCTCGATCGGAGTTTCCAATTCGTGCTCCAGCCAGGGACTGCGATAGGTGACTGGAAGCGAAGACCCCGCCATAAAGGGCACCTTCAGCGCCCGTGCCCGCTCATACATCCATAGAGCCTGCTCCCAACTCCACGACAAATGCTTGTCGCTGAAAACCGGTACTGCCCGATTCGATCTTGAGAAAACTCCGCAAACCTGCTCGAAAAAATAACGCCGCGGATAGAGATGCTGCTCTTTCTCGTTCCAAGCGTAGTCGCCATGCTCGCCGATGATTAACACCCCATCCACCGCCAATTCGTTTCCTCCCAGGCACAGCGCCGCAGGAATGCTCGGGTAAATCTCAACCCCGTATTGCCGAGCAAGATCCCGTCCCACATCGCGCTCGTGATCTTGATCCATATACATCGAGACAAGGTCCACCTGCGGCGCTATTAGCGCCTTATCACTAGGAAAACCCTTGAGAAATTTACTGATGATCACATCAGCATGCGAAAAGGGATAATAAGCCGTGGCGATCGCGGCAATTTTCTTACGCTCTGACATATACTGCCCTTCCTGAATAATTGTACACCTCAATTTAGCTATCCAATTATCCTCCAGCAAGCGCACCATGCTTGACCTTAAGGGGATATATGTGCGATAATTATATCTATTAACCACTGAGAAAGGTCCTGATGTGGATTCGCCCACCAACGAAGAACTCATCGCGCGCTGGCAGCACGAGCCCGCCCCGCTGCTGCCACTCCTCCATGCCTTCCACGATCGCGACGAATATCTATCGACCCAGGCCATAGATGCAGTAGCGGCTGGTTTGAAGATCCCTGTGGCCGAACTCTTTGCAACGATCACCTTTTACCATCACTTCGCCCGCGAAGCGCCAGGCCAGCGCGCCCCGCGAGTTTGCACCGGCCCGATTTGCACCCTCCGCGATGCCCACACACTCCAAGCCAGCCTCGATGGCGCCTCAGCCATGCCCTGCGCCGGCCGCTGCGATGGTCCGATCCCCGTCCTCAAAGGGCACGAAGTCCTGATCGGAGTGCACTCGGACCACCTGGCAGCCCTGCCTTCACCCCTCCCCGTTCCCAATCCGGGCGACTTTGAGGAATGCGTATTCGCCGAAATCCGCACCGAAGGGCGTTCCTCGTTGATGGGCTACCGCCGGAGCGGTGGCTACGAGGCTTTGCAACAAGCCATTGAGACCAACCCCGCTGAGCTAGTCGAACTCATCACAGCAAGCCAACTAGCTGGTCGCGGAGGCGCTGGTTTTCCCACCGGAGCCAAGTGGAAGGCGGTCGCCGAGGCCACCAACAGTCCCAAAACTGTGGTCTGTAATGCAGACGAGGGAGAACCCGGTTGCTTCAAAGACCGCGCCGTCCTCGAGCACGACCCCCATGCGGTGATCGAAGGCATGCTCCTAGCCGCCCGTGCGACGGGTTCCAGTCGCGCCTTCCTCTACCTCCGTTACGAATACCCCGAAATCTGTACGATCCTCGAAAATGCCCTTGCCGAAGCTCGCGCCGCCAACCTCGTTGGCCCTGCGATACTCGGCAGCGACTTCTCCTGCGAGCTCTATATTCGCCGCGGCGCTGGAGCCTATATATGCGGCGAAGAGGGATCCCTGCTCAACAGTCTGGAAGGCAAACACCCTTATCCCCGCAATAGGCCCCCCTTTCCCGTAACTCACGGCTTCGAAAATTTGCCAACAGCCGTAAACAACGTTGAGACACTGGCCTCGGTTCCCCAGATCGTCCGTCGCGGAGCCGAATGGTATCAATCTCTGGGGCTCGACGGTCGTCCGGGGACCAAAGTCATCAGCCTCTCCGGTGATGTGCAACGCCCTGGCAATTACGAAGTACCCTTTGGCTTGCCGCTCAAGACCCTGCTCCACGAATGGGCGGGTGGACCGGCTTCAGACCACCCGATACAGGCCGTGACCATGGCCGGCCTATCCGGCGGTTTTCTCGCTGGTACCGATCTCGACACCCTGCTCGACGAGCCCTCGATCCGCCAACGAGGTTCGATGCTGGGCGCTGGGGGCATCATGGTCTTCGACCAGAGCCGAGATATGGTCTCTGTCGCCCACCAGGCTATGGAATTTTTTGCCGAGGAATCCTGTGGCAAATGCTTCCCCTGCCGCATCGGCACCCAACGTCTTGCCGAACGCCTCACCGGTTCGACCGGCCCAGACGACCTGGAAACGTGGAAAGCGGAACTCGCCGATATCGGTGAGACGATGAAAGCCACCAGCGCCTGCGGCCTCGGCATGGCTGCTCCATTTATAACTGATAGCTTGTTGAAATACTTTCCCGATCAGGTCGCTCATCGCGTCCAATCCCAATCCGAGGAATCGAAATGAGTGCCGACGAAAACGTGCTAAAAATCAACGACCAAGAAGTTTCTTTCGTTGCAGGAGAAACTATCTACGAGATTGCAGAGCGTCACCGTCAGCAGATTCCAACACTCTGCTACGACCCGCGCCTTGAACCCTTTGGGGCTTGCCGTCTCTGCGTAGTTGAGATCGAGGGCGCCCGCAACCCCGTGGCTTCCTGTACAACCAAGGCCACCCCCGGCATGGTCGTCCGCACGTCTACCGATACCATAGAGAAGCATCGCAAAACCTTGATCGAGATGGTGGTCTCGGAAAATCGCGAGGTCGATGTAGACCCGCTGCGCGGCTACGCATCACAGGAACTCTCGTCCCTCGCCGAGAGCTATAATGCCCGTTCGGGCCGTTTCCAGGGTGCCCAATCAGGCCAGTCGCACCCCACCGATGACAATCCTTTTATCCTCCGCGACTACGACCTGTGTATTTCCTGTAACCGTTGTGTTCGAGTCTGCGCCGAAGAGGAGGGCGATCATGCCATCGCGGCGATGGGGCGCGGCTTTCACAAACAGATCACTACCGAATTCGACGGCCTGCTCAAGGACTCTTCCTGCACTTTCTGCGGCCAGTGCGTCCAGACCTGCCCCACCGGAGCCTTAGCAGACAACAAGGCCCTGCGCGCTACCGCCCTTGAAGGTCAACTCGAAAAAACGCGTTCGGTATGTCCCTACTGCGGCGTCGGCTGCTCAGTCGACCTCTTATCCAAAGGGGACAACCTCGTCGGCATTCAACCGGCAATGGACGGACCAGCTAACGAAGGTGCCCTTTGCGTAAAGGGTCAATTCGCTTTCGACTTCGTCCAGCATGGGGACCGGCTCAAGCAACCCTTGATCCGCGGCGACGACGGCCAATTACACGAAACAGATTGGGACACCGGGCTCGACCGCGCCGCCGACGGCTTCGCCGAAGCCTTGAAAAAATACGGCCGTCATTCGATCTACGGCATTGCTTCAGGTCGCACTCCCTCGGAAGCGAACTACTGCATGCAACAATTTATCCGCAGAGGCTATGGCACGCACTATATCGACAATTGCAGCCGTGCCTGACACGCGCCAACGGTTGCCGGTCTGGCAGCCTCCATCGGACGCGGCGCCATGTCGAACCCCCTGGCTGACATGGAAAAACCCGATCTAATTTTCTGCATCGGGACCAATATGACCGAATGCCATCCCGTAGCGGCAACGCGGATCAAAAAAGCACTCAAGCGGGGCGCGAAAATGATCGTCGCCGATCCACGCAAGATCGCCCTGGCGGAGATGGCCGATCTCTATTTGCCGATCCGCGTCGGCTCCGATGTGGCACTGCTCTTGGCGATGGCCCATGTGATCGTCCGCGATGATCTGGTCGACCACACTTTTTTGCTGGAACGCACCACCGAGTGCGAAGAATTCCTCGAACACGTCGTCGAATTCACCCCGGAATGGGCCTCTGCGATCACCGAAGTGCCCGCGGCCGATATCGAGAAGGCCGCCCGTCTCTACGGCGGCGCCGATAAAGGAGCAATCTACTATACGCTGGGCATCACTGAACACATTTGTGGTGTCGACAATGTGCAAAGCCTGTGTAACCTCGCCATGATGACCGGCAATCTCGGCCGCGAGGGCACCGGTATCAACCCGATGCGCGGTCAGAACAATATCCAGGGCGCGGGCGATGTCGGCGCAATTCCTTCCAATTACCCCGGCTTCCAACCGGTCGACGATGCCGCCAGCAAAGCGAAGTTCGAAGCGCTCTACGGGCGCGAAATGGATGCAGAAAAGGGCATTACCAAGGTCAAGGCGCTCAATCTCTGCGGCGAGGAGATTTTTGCCATGCTCATCGACGGCGAAAACACTCTCGTCTCCGACCCGGACCGCAACCACTGCGAACACGCGCTCAAAAGCCTCGATCACCTGGTGGTCATCGACATCTTCCTCACCGAAACAGCTGCAATGGCCGATGTGGTATTTCCCGCCAGCGCCTTCGCCGAAACCGACGGAGTATGTACCAATACCGAACGTCGGGTCCAGCGTCTGCGGCAGGCAGTTCCCCCACCTGGCGAGGCCAAACCCGACTGGTGGATCATTTGTCAACTGGCTAAACGCCTCGGCTTTGAGGGGTTCGAGTACCAGTCGGCCGAGGAAATATTCAACGAGCTCTGCGGCCTCTCACCGATCTACGCCGGGCTCGACTGGGATCGCATCGACCAAAGCCAGTACCAATGGCCGGTACCCGAGGCCGGACACCCGGGCACGCCGATTTTGCACCAGAATGAATTCAAAAACGGCCGCGGTATCTTCAAAATCATTCGCTACCGCGACCCGGCCGAGACCATTTCGGAGCAATTTCCCATCTGGCTGACGACCGGTCGCCGACTCCAATCTTACCACACCCGAACCCAGACCGGTCGCGCCCAGGGTATCGATTATCTGCTCGCGGAAGAAAGCCTCGAAGTCCATCCCGAAGACGTCGCCGCCATGGGTCTTGAAGATGGCGCTCCCTGTCGCCTTTCCAGCGAGCGCGGCTCTATCGAGATCCTGGTCCGCGCCACCACCCGATCGCCACGCGGCACGGTCTTCACCAGCTTTAGCTTCAACGATGTCCCGGTCAATATTCTCACCGGATCCGGCTACGACCCGGTCACCGATACCGCCGAGCTCAAAGTCTGCCCGGTGCGCATAGAGCCCCTAGCTTGAGAGCGCGATGAGTTATTAGCGCCCGATCCAATCTTGCTTAAAAGCCGACCCAATGCTCTTGGGTCGGCTTTTTTGTCTTGCACACTCACCCTCGCTGGATCTAACAATTCCGAACTTCGCCTTGACATCTGCTGCTCTGCTGCAATTATTACCGCCCAGCCACATTACCCGCAGGAGCTTATTTATGGATGAAAAGAACCAACCCCTTGATCGTGAACAGATCCCCGCTCTCGTCGCGGCTGAGACAGCCGCCGACCGCCTCATAATCGACGATTGGCACACCCATCTCTTAGGCCCTAAAGCCGGCCCTGAACTTTCGCTGCACGGCATCGACCAACAACTTACCTACCACTACGTACGCCGCAAGCTCTTTGCCGCCGGCCATATCGATCCGGAGACCTTTAATAGCTGGAATCTGCAACAACAAGGCGACTTTACCTGGCAGAAGCTCTTCGCCGAACCCTCCTCTGATCCTTTCGACGAAGGCTGCCGCGGAGTTATTGTCGCGATGGAAGCTCTCGGTCTCGACCCCAATGCCCCAAACCTCAATCAGGCACGACAGTTCTACGCCGATTGCGACGCGAATGAAATTCAGCAGCGCTGTTTGGAAATAGCGGGCGTCCGCCGCATCGTCGGCACCCAGGATGTATTTAATGATCAAGAGCGCGATTACTACGTCAATGGGGAATGGGACCCGAAATACCTCTCAGGATTCCGCCTCGACGAACTCGTCCTGCACTACCCACGCGCGGTGGCCAAACTCAAAGCCTGGGGCTACGCGGTTGAAGACGATCCCACCCAATCCACGACCGCCGCCGAGATCCGCCGCTTCCTCGTCGATTGGCACGACAGATTGCACGACGTGGTCTACGCAGCCTGCTCGTTTCCACCCCTCTGCCAGGTGCATGACCTGAGCCGACAGGAAGGAGCGATACTCCATCATTCCGTACTCCCTGTACTCAAGGACCTCAAAGTGCCCTTCTTCATGATGCCGGGCCCCATCCGCCAACTCAAACCCACTTGGCGCGATGCCGGCGATGGTGTGGGATTCGCCGATATCCTACCCTACCAGCACTTGTTGCGTCGTCACCCCGAAAATGCTTTCTTCATCACTCCGCTGCACAACGCCAACCAATACGATGCCAGCGTCCTCACCTGCCATAACGATAATTGCATGGTCATCGGCCACTGGTGGTTCAACTACCATCCGGGTTTGGTCGAACAGGATCTGCGCATGCGTTTGGAGATGACCGGCGACCGCTTTATCCCCTTCAACTCCGACGCCCGAGTATTGGAAAACCTCATTCCCAAATGGAGCCGCTTTCGAACGATCCTGGCCAAGGTTATGAGCGAGAAATATCAGGACCTTCACGACGCGGGGCGGCGAATCAGCCGCGCCGGCATCGCCCAGACGCTACAGACCCTCTTCGATCCCAATCGGTTTTCCCAACTCAACTAGCGTCACCCGGAGCTTTTCGCATGAAAATCAAAGAGATCCGCGCCGTCGAAATCGAGCTCAAACCTCCGCAAATAACAGCGCCCCGAAGCCCGAGCAAACGCCAGACTTATTCTCTGCACCGACCCCTCGACCGCTACCCCGAATTCCGCCGGAATCGCGGCAACGCCAATTGGAAACGGACGGCCTGTCTGGTCACTGCCGAGGACGGGACCTGGGGTCTGGGCTTAACTCTCTTCTCGGGCCCGGTACTGCCCATTATCAATGACCAATTCGCCCCCCTGCTCACCGGTCAAAATTGCATGGCGACCGAAAAGCTCTGGGATCTCATGGTTCAATCCACCGCCCCCTTCGGCGGCACGGGCCTGGCTAGCTATGCCATCAGCGCCGTCGATACCGCACTCTGGGATCTCAAAGGGAAGATTCTCCATCGCCCGGTCTATGAACTCCTCGGAGGGCCCCAGAAAGATAAGATCTTCTGTTACGCCTCCGGTTTCGATACCGAATGGTATCTCGAACTCGGTTTCAAGGCGACCAAGCTCTTCACTCCCTGGGGACCGGAGGATGGGATGGAAGGATTAAAAAAAACTGAGGATCTTGTCGCCTCGACCCGCGAACTCATCGGCGACGAAGTCGAACTCTGTCTCGACTGCTGGCTCTCGCAAGACGTCGAAAACCTGGTCCGTCTGGTCGAGAGACTCCGCCCCTACCGTCTGAAATGGATCGAAGACTATCTCCCCTTCGACGACCTGGCCGGGTATAAGGTCGTGCGCCAAAGACTGCCGTGGCAGACGCTGGCTTCGGGCGAGC
Organism: uncultured Gemmatimonadaceae bacterium; assembly: GCA_964520345.1. Classification (GTDB taxonomy): domain Bacteria; phylum Latescibacterota; class UBA2968; order UBA8231; family UBA8231. Next base: position 67,375 of record CAZFMY010000008.1, read on the forward strand.
ACTGGTATTTGCCCAAAACCTTTGCCGCAGCGATCAACGACCGCCTAGTCGATATACTCCAACCCGATATCCTCTGGGCCGGAGGCATTACAGCCGGAGTCAAAATCTGCCATCTGGCCGAAGCGGCAGGCGTATCGGTTATCGCCCATGCCGGTATGAATTACCCCTATGGCCAACACCTCTCCTTCGCCATGCCGGCCATCGTCTGGGGCGAACGTTCGGAAAGTGTCTCGCCTCCCGGAGTCCCATTGGAAGAAATGACTCTGCTCCCAGGCACTCCGGCAATCAAAGAGGGGTATTTAACCCCCAGCGACGCCCCTGGATTCGGCATCGAAGTAGACCTAAACTGGCTCGAAAAAGTCGCAACCTGAGAGACGATCATGAGCAATAATCCACACCCACTAGTACAACCCGGCCGCCTCATCCTCGACGTCAAGGTACCGATGCGAGATGGCGTGATGCTCTCAGCCGATATCTGGCTGCCCCCCACAGGCGATGGCCCCTGGCCGAGCCTCCTCTTGCGGACCATCTACGACAACCAGGAGCCGCGCTATATACGCTGGGCCCGGGGTTTTACGGCCGCCGGTTACGCGGTGGTCATGCAAGACTGCCGAGGACGGGGCGATTCTGCCGGCGACTGGCTACCCTACCTCTGTGAAACCGAAGACGGTTACGATACGCACGAGTGGGTCGGGCGCCAGCCTTTCTGCAACGGCCAAATCGGCACCTTTGGCCTTTCGTACCCTGGTTATACCCAGTCTCTGCCAGCTACGCTGCGATCCTCCTTCCTCAAAGCCATAGCTCCTATCGCCTCGCAGCAAGACAACTACGGCCATCACCGCATCGATGGAGTCATCCACTGGTCCGTCAGCCTTACGTTCCTCAATATGCTGGGCCGCTCGATGCAGAGCGAATCGCTGAGCAACTTCGACCAGCAAGCCCTCTTCCGCCACCTGCCACCTAGTAAAGCGATGGAACCGATTACCGAGACACACCCCTATTACCGCGGCGTGCTCGAACACGAGCAGTACGACGAGTGGTGGGACAGCTACAGTCTCCGGCACCGCTACGGGGAAGTCGAAGTACCCGCGCTTTTCATCACCGGCTGGTACGACTCACTCCTGCACGAAAATTTCAAGCTCTTCAACGGCTGGACCACCCAGGCCCGAACGAGTGCCGCGCGCAAGCTCAGTAAACTCATCATCGGCCCCTGGAGCCATCAAGTTTCGCCGTGGGGCAAAAAGGGTTATCCAACGAACGGGGCCTACCAGGATCGCGTCTTCGGCTCCCAGGCCGAAGAGGATATCGTCGAGATGCACACCCGCTGGTACGACCAGCGCCTGCGGGGCATCGATACCGGGATCGATCGGGAGCCGCCGATCCGGCTCTTCGTGATGGGCGCCAATCGCTGGCGCTTTGAAGATGAGTGGCCGCTGGCGCGAACCCGGTGGACAAAATTCTATCTGCATTCGCAGGGAAGAGCCGACCAAAACGATGCCGGCACCCTGAGTACTGAACCGCCCAATACCGAGGCCGCCGATACGTACACCTATGACCCGGCCGACCCGGTTCCATCCTGGGGCGCCCAGTACCAGAGCCTGGACCTCTGCGGCCCTCGGGATCGGCGCCATATCGAAGAGCGTTCCGATGTTCTGGTCTACACTTCTGCCCCTCTAAGCGAAGATTTGGAAATCACAGGGCCAATCTCGGCCTTGATCTACGCCTCATCCACCGCGCTCGACACCGACTTCACCGCTGCACTGGTCGATCTGGAAATCGATGGCAAGGCCATCGTCCTTTGCGAAGGGATCTGTCGGGCCCGTTTTCGCAACGGCACCGACCATCCCGAATTGATGGAACCCGATACCGTTTATCCCCTGGCCATCGACCTCTGGGACACCAGCAACCTCTTCCGCGCCGGTCACGCTATACGCTTAGAAATCTCCTCGAGTAATTTCCCCCGCTACAATCGCAACTTAAATACCGGTAACCCGATCGAAACCGATGCGGAGATCCGACCAGCCCAGCAACAGATTTATCACGACTCGCAACGGCCCTCCCATCTCCTCTTGCCGGTCATACCCGACCGCACCTGATCGAGGCACCGAGCTTAATCTATTGTCATTATTGAAAATTCGATTTAATTCTTAGAGCCGATATAAATCGGCTTCAATACCTGTTAAACCAGTAAATGCCTACCGCTATTCCAGAGGATACTCCGCATGAACGGCTATCAACACCACCCACTTTTGCCCCTTGGCAAGGACGAAACGTCTTATCGCCAATTGACGACCGACTATGTCTCCACAACCCAATTCGAGGGTCAGGATATTCTCAAGGTCGAAGCCGAGGGCTTGACCATGCTCGCCGATCAGGCGATTCGCGACTCCGCCCACCTGCTCCGTCCCAGCCACCTGGCCCAGGTCCGCAAGATTCTCGACGATCCCGAAGCCTCCGCCAACGACCGCTTCGTCGCACTCGATATGCTCAAGAACGCCAATATCGCCGCCGGATGGATCTTGCCGATGTGCCAGGATACCGGCACCGCTATTGTCATGGGCAAGAAGGGCCATCAGGTATGGACCACTGGTGACGATGAAGCCGCAATCTCAGCAGGTATCGCCAAAGCCTACCAGGAGACCAATTTGCGCTATAGCCAGTTGGCACCCCTGAGCATGTTCGAGGAGCAGAATACCCGCACCAATCTCCCCGCCCAAATCGAGCTTTTCGCCGAACAGGGCGAGACCTATAAATTGATGTTTATGGCCAAGGGCGGTGGCTCGGCCAACAAGAGCTATCTCTTTCAGGAAACCCGGGCCTTGCTCACCCCGGAGCGGCTACGCGCCTTTGTCGACGAGAAGCTGCGGATGATCGGCACTGCCGCCTGCCCGCCCTACCACCTGGCCCTGGTTATTGGCGGCACTTCGGCCGAGCACACACTCAAACTGGCCAAGTTGGCCAGCACTCGCTATCTCGACAGCCTGCCCACTGAGGGCAATGAGCATGGCCAGGCCTTCCGCGACCTCGAGTTGGAAGCAGAGATCCTAGAGATGAGCCAGCAGATGGGCCTCGGCGCACAATTCGGCGGCAAGTATTTCTGCCACGATGTGCGGGTCGTGCGGATGCCACGGCATGGGGCCTCCTGCCCGGTAGGGCTGGCCGTGTCTTGCTCAGCCGATCGTCAGATCCTGGCCAAGATCACCAGAGAAGGAATCTTCTTAGAAGAATTGGAAACCGAGCCGGCCAAGTACCTGCCGGAGGTCGGCGACGACGAACTTGGCGGCGAGGTTATCGAAATTGATCTGAACCGCCCAATGGACGAGATTCGCACCACGCTCAGCCGATATCCCGTCAGCACCCGTCTCTCACTCAGCGGACCGATCATTGTCGCCCGCGATATCGCCCATGCCAAACTCAAGGAGCGGCTCAATCGCAATGAAGGCCTGCCCTCCTACTTCAAAGAGCAGTGCGTCTACTACGCCGGTCCGGCCAAGACACCTGAGGGATACGTCTCGGGTTCATTCGGACCGACGACCGCAGGACGCATGGACAGCTATGTCGACGAGTTTCAAGCAGCCGGGGGCAGCATGGTAATGCTGGCCAAGGGCAATCGCTCGCGCCAGGTCACCGATGCCTGCCACAAGCACGGAGGCTTCTACCTCGGTTCCATAGGCGGTCCGGCCGCCCGGCTAGCTCAAGATTGTATCCGCAAAGTAGAAGTCCGCGAGTACCCCGAGTTGGGGATGGAAGCGATCTGGCAAATCGAGGTTGAAAATTTTCCCGCCTTTATTATCGTCGATGACAAAGGCAACGATTTCTTCGCCAGCTTTATGAATCCACGCGCCTGAGCACGCTAAATGCCGAGAGAGCAGGATACCCCCAGCTCGAAATCTCTTTCTCACCTAGGCCGATTTTAGAACGAAGAAGAGCGACGGAGTTTAACACCCCGTCGCTCTTCTTCGTTCTGCATTCGATTATTTTCCCGCTCGACGTAGCGCCGCCTTGAACACCTTCTCGATTTCAGCCCGAGCGACGATAGCATCCTTCCACACGTCCGGAAAACAGTCGAGCGCATAGCCCGATCCTTTCGGACCCAATTCGACCACTGCCCATAACTCACTAGCTCCGCGCTGCCCCCTGATCCAGTGGTAAAGCATGTGCTTGAGAAAATTGTCCCGCCAGCTCTCAAAATCCGGGTCCAGTTTACCGCGCCCGTTAGTAATTGGCGTCTGGCAATGGCTACCCGTAAAGGTGCGAAAGTGGATCAACTCACTCGCCTTGAGCAAATCGGGCCGGTACTCGGCGATCCGCTCCCAGAAATTGGCCGGTCTGAGTTGCTTAATGATCGCTGGATGCGAATGATCGAAATTGGTGCGCAACTTCTGCTTGTAGCGCTTCTCATACTGCTCGGCCAGCGCCAGCCCTTTCTCCGGAGTCTCGGTGCAGGTATCGCGATGCCACTCTATCGCCGGTTTTAGCTTTAGCTCAGCGCCCGCCTTCATCACCGCCCTCGCCACGGTTACCGCTTTGGGAATCGCCGTATCGTGGTCGCAAAGTTGCACATTGATGTGTTTGGCACCCGCCTCTTTAAAGGACGCCAGCTTCGGGCCAGCCTCGTCGACAGTGGCTACATCGACCCCACCAACCAATTGCAAACCGTGTTTGGCACAGGCTTCGGCAATATCGGGTTGTGCGCCTGCACTGAAGCCGGCGAACCCCGCTTCCTTGGCCGCCTGTACTTTGCGATCCATCGACCATTCCTTTTCTTGCGATGGATAATTCGTCAGAGTCCATGCCGCTGCACAGAGCTTGATTTGCGGTTTTCTCGACTGCTTCTTTTTAGCCATATCCCTCTCCTTGTAAATGAAATTTAATCGGCGATGCGGTCTTCCCCAGCATAAACGTTGAAACCACGACCCCTGAGAAAACCCAACAAGGTCATACCCGAGTCTCTCGCCAAATCGACCGCCAGACTCGACGGAGCCGAAACCGCTGCAACCACCGCGATCCCAGCCATCAGCGCCTTCTGCACAATCTCAAAACTGGTGCGACCACTGACCATCAATATGCTTGCTGGCGACACCGACTTGCCCCGCAGCACATAGTGGCCGACGAGTTTATCCACTGCGTTGTGCCGCCCCACATCCTCGCGTAGAACCTGTAGTTCACCTCCTCTGTCGAAGAGCGCCGCCGCGTGCAATGAACCGGTTTGTTCGAAAACGTCCTGGGCCTGACGCATTTGCTCGCTAAGAGTATAGAACACAGCCATCGGCACTCTAAAATCTCCGACTAGCACCGGCGCCTGAGCGTTGATGGCCTCAATACTGGCCTTACCGCAAACTCCACAACTCGACGAAGCATAAAAATTGCGCCGCAAGCGCTCCAGATCGAATTCGATCCCGGCCGCCAGTTTCACCTCGACGATATTCTTTTCGTTCGGCGGCTCGGCGGCAGTGCAATAGGAAATAGCCCCTAACTCGCGTGGCGATCCAATCAATCCTTCGGTATACAAAAAACCGGCCGCCAGTTCAAAATCGTGACATGGAGTACGCATTATCACTGCCACCGACTCTTCGCCAACCCGAATTTCAAGTGGCTCCTCGACCGTCACCCGGTCGTCCGTCGACGACCTATCCCCCTCGCGGACCCTCCAGATCGGCCGCGTAACAACCCGGACTTGCCGCTCCTGCAAATCGGCACTCACATCGGCCCCACTCGTTGTGGCCCTCGATCCATCGCCAATACCGAAGCGTCGAAACTCTTTTGCAAGAGTTCCAATTTCAGTGGCTGGGCCTCAGGCTCGTTCCACATATTTTCGAATTCGTGCGGATCCTCTTCCAGATCGTAGAGTTCGCCCAGATTATGGCCGTGGTAGAGTACCAGCTTATAGCGGCGGTCGCGAAACATCGTGGCCAGGGTTCCATCCGATTCGTCTAGCGCATCGTAGTACTCGCAGCGGACAAAATCGCGATGGGGTTCCTGGGCGTCCCCCTGCAAAATCGGCATTAGCGAACGTCCGGTCATCCGCTCGGGCACTTCAATGCCTGCCAACTCCAGGATGGTCGGGGCTTTATCGGTTAATTCGACCAGATCGTCTCGTATTAAGTTCTCTTCGAAACGACCTGGCCACGAAAAAATCAGCGGCACCCGTACCAAACCCTCATAAAAACGGCACCCCTTCTGAATCAACCCGTGATCGCCGAGCATCTCGCCGTGATCGGAACTAAATATCACTACCGTATTGTCGCGCTGACCCGACTCTTCAAGCGCCGCGAGGATCCGCCCTACCTGGTCGTCAACCTGTTTTATCATCGCGCAATAGGCCGCCTGCAACACCTTGGCGTCAGCGCCAGGAGTCGACCGGTCTTTGTGGAGTGGATCGCGAATATCGAGTTCGCCGGGATTTCGGACCCTGGATTGGAAATCGATTGACGCCAATTTCTCCTGCTGCACCAAGTCGCTTTCGGCAAAGAGCGGACCGGGCATATCCTGTGGGCGAAAAAGGTCTCGATAGCTTTGCGGCGGATTGAACGGAGGATGCGGATCGTAGATATTGACGCTGGCCAGCCAGGGTCCATCGCGCTCCTGGCGCATAAATTCGATGGTCTTTTCCGCACACCAGGTCGTCTGGTGAAATTCGGCAGGTAGGCCGTGTGGATATTCCTTTAGGAGTTCGCCGAGGACTTCGCCCTGCCCGCGGACCCACTCGGCATAACCATGCCCCTGGGGCCAATCATCACGCGGCGCATGGCTGTACTCCCAGTAACGGTAACCATCATCGACACGCGGCTCTATACGACCATAGGCACTGGCCAGATGCAGCTTGCCGATCAGCCCGCAATCGTAACCCGCCTCGGCTAGCAACCGCGAAACCAGCGGTGGATGATCGGGAAAATGATCGAGCCCGTTGCCGTTGATATGCACTGCACTGGCATACTGGCCGGTCAGAAAGCTCGCCCGGCTCGGGGTGCAGATCGGGCTCTGACAATAGGCGTGAGTAAAAGCTACCCCTTCGGCAACCAGCTTATCGATGACGGGAGTATCGACGTGGTCATAGCCCAGAGCATTGATCGTATCATAGCGTTGCTGGTCGGTGCAGATCCAGAGGATATTAGGCCCTTGGTTCATGGTAGGAATTGCTCCACCGATGCTTCGCGCCACCGCAACTGTTCCGAGGTCGATTCGTGGGGTTTGAACGCCTGCGTAACCTCGGCGATCGAGGTGCCCAGTATTTCGATGCGCTCCAGATTCGCTACTCCGTAGCCCAGCGTATCCGCATAGTGCAAAAGCCCCAATTGCATCGGCTCGAATCCCATCGCCTTGGCCATCACGGCATCGACGGCAAAGACATCGGCCGAGGCCGCGGCCACGCCCATTTCGACTATATCAGTACCCCCTGGACCATTGCCCTGTAGCCCAAGCGTTCCATCGATGATACCAATATCGGGTTTGAGATAGCGGGCCAGACGGATCAGGTTGACATTTAGCACCTGAGCTTCGCTGGGCAGCACCCGCTCGGCGTGTGAGGGATAACCGTGCATCTTGATACGATCTTCTTTGCAGAGCGTACCCATAATCATATTCTTCTGGGCCAGAGTTACCACGCAGACATCGTGGGTCTTGGCCACCGCCACCGAGATGGTGCAGGGGCAATCGAGGACGATTTTCGGCATCCGCACCGTCGTTTCAACTCCACCCGCCATATGAATGGTCGTTTCCCGCCACTCGGTCTCCTGATTGAGATCGATGAGTCGAATCGGCAGCGAGTATTCGTCCTGGAGCGCGTGATAGCCAAAATTTTCGAATGCCTGACCCGAAAATTCCTCGTTGCCGCCTTCGGCAATGAGGATTTCCTCCGGAGGCCTGGTGGTGCTGAGCATGAAATCGATGGCGCCACGCATCGCATCGACATGGGTCGAAGCGAGTTGATTGTCGCCGGAAAGAAAATTAGGCTTGAGCATGACTTGCCCGGCCAGTTTGGCTTCTATATCACCGCGAACCAGTTCCAGGGACTGGTACACATTAGCCCTCCGGCTCTCAGTTCGGACCAGGCCAACTCGGGCAGTATCCATAGTCGATCCTCCTTGGTAAATTTATGTCCACTTAGAAGCGGCTCAGTTCGGATTCAGTCCTTCGGGCATCCCCCCCAAGCCCCCTAGCCAGCAATATCCGCTGAGTACAGTAACCCCCTAATCTAACTCAAGCGTCCAAATCCAACTTCACAATTTATCATTTCATTGCCCAAATTCGCAAGTAGCCAGCTAGGAGAGCAGCATAACGCGTCTCTTGCCCCACCGAACCGGCCGCGATATATTGGCCCACCAAAGAATAGAAAATAGATTCTTCGTCTATAGATCTTGCCAACAATTACCCAGCAATTCCAGCTACGCGATGCTAACCTCGTCGTCTTCTGGGGCAACAATACCATGCCATGCGCCTAACATTTGAAGAAGGTACCCTACTCCTGCGGGATTACAGCGGGGAAGATGCCCCTCCAGCTTTCGTCTGGGACTCACGCGTCGACCTTTTTCGCGCCCTGGCTCTCCACTATCGCGATGGCCTGGAACACCTCAAGCGGAGTGGTGTCGATTTCACCAACACCGCACCGCGGTATAAATCCATCGCACTCGAAATACAATCCGCACCGGATCCACACCCTCACCAGACTCAAAGCATAGAAGCCTGGAAAACCCACCGCTGCCGGGGAGTAGTGGTCCTGCCCACTGGATCGGGCAAATCTCAGGTCGCGCTGATGGCCATGAACCATATCCAGCGCAGCACCCTGGTCGTCGCCCCGACCATTGACCTTATGAACCAATGGTACGACTTGCTCAGTCGTACCTTCGAAGTCGAAGTCGGCCTCCTCGGTGGCGGCTACCACGAGTTAGCGGATTTGACGGTCGCAACTTACGATAGTGCCTATATGCATATGGAGCGCTACGGAAATCGCTTTGGACTGATCGTCTTTGACGAGGTCCACCATCTACCCGGCCAGATGTACAGCCATGCTGCCGAGATGTGCCTGGCTCCCTACCGCCTGGGACTAACCGCGACCCCGGAGCGTGCCGATGGCCGCCATGTACTACTCGACACCCTGGTCGGACCGATAACCTATGAGCGCGGCATACGCGAGTTGTCCGGCGAGTATCTAGCCGAGTATCGGATTGAAAGACGCCTGGTGCAAATGGTGGCCGAGGAGCGGCGCCAGTACGAGACCGCGCGCGATGAGTACCGGTCCTTCCTAAGTGCTAAAAACATCCGCCTCGGCACCAAAGACGGCTGGCGCAATTTCGTCATGCTCTCATCGAAAAGTTCCGATGGCCGCCGAGCCATGCACGCCTACCGCCGCCATCGCCAGATCGCCCTCGGCACCACCGCGAAAATTCGGATTCTCGAAGATATCCTCAAAGCCCATCCGCGCGACCGAGTCCTGATCTTCACCAACGACAACGAAACCGTCCACGAAATCTCCAAGATCTTCCTGATCCCCGCAATCACCCACCGCACCCGTACCAAGGAGCGCAAAGAAATCCTTGAAGCCTTCAACAAGGGCGACTACCTGGCCCTGGTAGCCTCCAAAGTGCTCAACGAAGGGGTCAATATCCCCGAGGCCAATGTCGCGGTGATCCTCTCGGGCTCGGCAACCATCCGCGAACACGTCCAGCGACTGGGCCGAATTCTCCGCCGCCGCCAGGGCAAAGAAGCCATTCTATACGAAGTGGTCTCCAAAGACACCGTTGAAGATCGAATCAGCGAGCGCCGCCGCCGCCACGAAGCTTACGAAGAACCCTAATGCTCACTTCCGACCTTCTGCTTACCCGCTCGCGTGGTCCTTATATCGAACCGCGCTACATCGATGTCGAAAAGCAGCAATACATAGATCTGGCTGAGGCCCTAATCGCTATCTACACCAAACATCAGGGCAGCACCCGCTACGAATTGCAACGGGCGCTGGAACTCCACGAGGGCCATCGCACCGACTATCGGATTCAACGCGGTCTGGCCAAATTGCTCTACGACGACTACTGCGAATTTCAGATCGCAAGCCCGCTACCCCCGGAGGAATTACGCCGCGAGATTTTCACCCTGGCTCGCGAGAACCATCCCGTGGTCCGCGAAAGCAGCCTCATCTACCCCACTAAACGCGAAGACCTACTCGATGAACTCGCGCTAAAATACCAGCTCAGCAGCAGCGAGATCCTCGACGGACTCTACGCCGATCTGCCCGAGAATCACCAACTCTCAACCTTTAGCGCCCCCAACCCCAACCAATTGCTGCTGCGCTACAACGTAGCCCTGGCCCAGGCGATGCTCTACCGCTGCGAGATTCTGCGCCTGAGCGTCTACCGCAACCTGCCGGCCCGCTATAAACAGCTTTTCAAATTCATCAAGTTCTACCGATTGATCCACACGATCGAAGGCGATCCCGATGCCGGCTACGAGATTGCCCTCGATGGCCCGGTGAGCATGTTTCGCCTCTCGCAGAAATACGGCCTGCAGATGGCCGTCTTCCTGCCGGCGCTTCTGCTCTGCACGCGCTGGTCGATGATCGCCGAGATTCTGCGTAAAGACGGCCGCCGACAGCAATTCGTCCTAGACGATCACTCGGACCTGGTCTCCCACTACAAAGACCAGACCTTGTACGATTCGCTGCTGGAAGAAACCTTTGCCGAGCGTTTTGCAAAAGCCAAAACCGAATGGCAACTCGAGCGCGAAAGCGAAATCGTCAATCTCAAAGAGACGGTGATGATCCCCGACTTCACCTTTCGCCACCCTGATGGCCGCACGGCGTTGCTCGAGATCATGGGCTATTGGCGCCCGGAATACCTCAGGCGCAAACTCGAGAAACTGCGCCAGGCCCAGCGCCATGACCTGATCGTCGCCGTCTCGTCCAATCTAAACGTCAGCGAGGACGATTTTGCAGAACTTGCCGGTGATTTTTTCTTCTTTAAGAATAAAGTTCAGCCCAAAGACGTTATAGGCTTATTGGACCAGATAGACAGCACCCCTACCTAACCGAAAAGCGCCGTACACGCACCTGCCTATTTTGGTATTTCCCATCAGCTTCTCACTGCTAGAGCCCCCACGGCCTCAAACTCAATCTTCTGCAAAATCAACCGCCGTATTCGACCTCGACTCGGGAGATCTGATCCGTTGCACCCACTCCTTGCTCAACGCCGGCCTCGACTTTGGAGGTCAACCGCTGGGCGGGTAAGGAGATCCCCAGACCCGTTTCACCATAGGTACCGGCTGCGAGCCCGAAGCGCTGGATCGCCAACGAGAATTTTCCCGACTCGCAAGCAAGATCGATGCGGGTGCCGACTAGATCATGACTCAGCCGACATTCGATCTCGGAGCTTTAGCAGACTTGGAAGGATATCGCAAACGAGCGCCGATCATAGTCGGCGTCATGATACTGAGGAGTCTAAAACACGCTCAGCGCATCGACCAGGTACCCGGGATTTCGATGCCAGAGACGATCTTTGCGCAGCAGAGTCGATACACAGACGAGGAGGATCAGGCTAAAGCCTGTGCAGACCTGGCCATTGAACAAATTCGCTGGGTCCGCGACAATGGCTGAGCCGGGCTCTATCTAATCTCACCCTCCGCCCACCAACTAGCGCTCAAAGTCCTCAAGTAGGGTCTGGGCTGAAGTTCCGCCGCACGAACTCCAATGCCTCATCGCGATTTGAAACCCGCCCTTCCAACTGGGCATCCTCCAGAGCGCTGAATATTTCCCTGAACACCGGTCCAGGAACAAATCCTGCGGCGATCAGTTCGCGCCCCGAGAGCAAAATCGGCGGTCGCAGAGTTTGTTCATCCGAGTCCACCAATTGCTCGCGACAAAATTCGTAGAGATCGAGTTTGCCATGACTGGCAAGGCAGTCGACGCGGTGCAATTCGAGTAATTCGGGAAAATAGGGCTCGCGCAAGAGACGCTTGAGCTTGCTCGGGCGCATCTCCCGCACATGGCGAATCCGCATATGCTGAGCAACCAGAGTACAGATCCGCTCGCTCGCTTCGTTGGACATTTTCAATCGGCGACAAACCTCTGCCGCCATTTTCGCCCCGACCACATCGTGGCCATTAAAGCGAATCCGATCCTCTACTTTGAATGTGGGCGGTTTGCCTATATCGTGCAGCAGAGCACTCCAAGCCAGATCGGAACCAGGTGCATCCAAATATTCAAAGAGGCCCTGGACATGGGTCCATACATCGCCCTCGGGATGAAATTCGGGAGGCTGCTCCACACCCCGCATCGCCGCGACTTCGGGCAATAAAACTGCCAATAGACCCGATTGATCCAAGAGTTCTAAACCACGCACGGCCCCACCCTCGGTCAGCAACAGCGTCAACTCGGCGCGAATCCGCTCGGCGCTAACCTCTTTGATCCGACCAGCGTGAGCTCTGAGAGCAGCGAAGGTCGCAGATTCAATAGAAAAATCGAGGCGAGCGGCAAAGCGCACGGTACGCAAGAGGCGCAAATAGTCCTCCGCCAGGCGCTCCTCTGGATCACCAATGGCCCTGATGATCCCGGTTGCTAGATCCTCCCGGCCCCCGACATAATCGATAAGCTCCCCACCAAGCGGGTCGAAAAACATTCCGTTGATGGTGAAATCGCGACGCCAGGCATCGGCCTCAGCGTCGGCGTACTCCACTCTTTCAGGACGTCGACCGTCGCGATAGAGGCCATCGCGGCGAAATCTAGCGACCTCGTACTGCCTCTCATCCAGAATGACCACCACAATGCCGAACTTCGCACCCACCGATACCGTGTGGGCAAAAAGCTCCTCGACCTCTTCCGGCCCGGCATCGGTTGCTACATCCCAATCCTTAGGAGTTCGCCCCAGCACCAGGTCGCGCACACATCCTCCCGCCAATAGGGCCTGAAAACCGGCCTGGCGCAGCAACTGAACGACCCGCAGGACACCAGCATCTAATTGTTCAGCGAATTTTGAAGCTGGCAGGCCGACTGACTGAATTTTCGACTCCCCCTTCCTGAGTGCTGGCAACGACTTTCCACCAGTATATCCTACCCACTTCGAGAACCAGGGAATTACCCGCTTCGACTCGACCAACGAATTGGGCGCTGGTATCTGTGGTCAATGGTATATTCGAAATCTCCCCGCTGCTTGGTTCGGTGGTAACCACAACTCGGAAGGACCGTGCCTCGTCTAGGGGATTCCAGGTAAACGTTGGTCGCGAAGAGGTCAATTCCCCTTCGACTGGTGCTACCAGCACCGGCAAAGGAAGGGCTACGTCGCTTACCACTTCCGATACGGGGCTTTCTTTGCCGCCGCGATCGACAGCCGTGACTATATAGAAATATACCGTACCGACCTCGATCTCCTCGTCGACAAAGCGCGGCTCGAATACTTCACTGCGCAAGAATCCTGAACTCGGAGCGAAACCTTCCTGAGTCGCACGGTAAATACGATAGCCGATCAAATCGGCCTCACCATTTTCGGCCCAATCAAGAACGATGTCGCGCTGGTCCAGAATCTCACTGTGGTGCGCTATCGCCCGCACCAAGGTTGGCGCCAGCGGGGCCAGATTGTTGAGCGGCTGGCCATTCACCGAATTCGAAGGCTCGCTCTCACCATTCGCCGAATCCAGCGACTTGACGTAGTAGGTATAATCCAGTTCGTATTCCAGTTCGCGATCCTGGAAGCTGGTCCGAAACGTCGAGTCAACCGCAACCGCTTCCCCATCTCCCACTGCTCGATAGACGATATAGAGGACATCCCCCTCGTCGCCGGATGCCTGCCACTTAAGCCAGACCTCACCATCGCCAATTTTCTCTACCCGGAGTTCGCCCGGTGCCCGAAGAGCGCCTTCACCACCGATCGGACCCATACTATTCTCATCCACTTCCCCACAATGACACAACCCGAGAATCGCACTGAAAATCAAAACTGCCTTTAGATTTTTCATCTTGTAGTATCTCCCCTTTTTTCGCCTCTCCTTCAAAGGTACCATATGAGCCTCAAAATGGGCAAGTCGCTTAATTTTTGACAAGAGCTCTGGACTATATTATCATCGCGCAATGCCACCCCGTCATCGACAACCAACCCCACAAGCCCCCAACACATCACCAGGTCATAATCGGCGTTCCGGGTTTAGCCGCCTCGCGGTGATCGCTCTCGTCCCCCTGATAGGATTGGCAATCGGCTCTGGTCTACTCTGGCTCGAATACAAAACCCTATTCGCCGCACGCCATATCGGCGAATATCTGATGCGTCAGAACCATGAACGCCAACCCCGCGGCGCGCTGTGGCAAGGGCTCATAGCCAGTAGACAGACTCGTCTGGCTCTCGCCGATTCACTCGCCGGCTTGACAATCAAACCCCATAGCACCCCGTTTCCGGTCTTGCAAAACCACTATCGCTTGCAGCACCACGGTCCCAATGCGGTCTTCCTAAGAGTCACCAAACGAACGACCCATCTCAAGCCCGAACTCCTGGCCCCTGGGACCTTGCGCGAACTTTCCCGCTCACTGCAGATTTACCAAGATGGCCTCCACCTTCTGACCAATGCTGCGATACCCACTGAACCACTTCGTATTCACGCTCTAATCGCCACCCAGATCGCCCTCGAAGACAATACCCTATTCTCTACCCTGCACCGACACCTTATCGCCCTAAATTCTACAGAAGCCTGGACCTTCCTCCGCATGGAACCCGAGGAAATGGAGTTCTGGCGATCCCATCTCGGCCCACTCCTCGAGATTGACCAGGACGCGACCGACCATGAAGTCTCCCCCTTTATCCAAAGAGCTCTGGATGAGATCGTCGAAGCCCGGCAGGACTCCCTGCGCCAGGTTGAAATCACCCGGCTCTTAAAAGGCTGGGACCAAGTCGACGGATTCGAATTACGCCTTAGCCGCGCAGGAGATCACTTCGCCGCTTACGCCCTTTATCCAGGCGAAGTCCCGACCTCTTTTTCACTGCCCGTGCATGCTTTAACAGAGTGGCTTGGACTCTCTCTCGAGGAGCCTGCGCAATGAATCGGCGCACCCTCTTCATCGGAACCTCCTTGAGTTTTCTCCTTTCGCTACTAATCTCCCTGGCCCTCATTTATACATTCTATAGAATTGCCCAGGATCTTCCCCGATTACCCACCAATCCGCGCGAATTAGGTATCCGCCCCGGAACCGAGATTTACGCCGCATCCGGCGAACGCATCTATACCTTCAACCAAAATCGCCAATGGGTGCCCCTCGAACGTATCAATCACCAGGCCATCCAGGCACTCATCGCCACCGAGGACGAAGATTTTTTTCACCATCGCGGCATAGACCTTAAAGCCATCGCTGGCGCCGCCCGCGACAATCTGTTGCGCGGCTACCGCTCCCGCGGCGGTAGTACATTGACCCAGCAACTGGTCAAACGCCTATTCTTTTCACCGCGCAAAAACCTCCGGCGAAAACTATCTGAGGCGCTTCTGGCCTTGCAGGTAGAAGCCCTCTTTGCCGCAACGTATCCCGGCCGCAATGCTAAAGGTACCCCCGTTTATAAAGACCGCCTGCTCGAACTCTACCTGAACCAGGCATTCTACGGAGCCAATGCCTATGGGATCCACGATGCAGCTGCCACTTATTTCAGCACAACTCCTGATGCGCTCAGCCTGCCCCGCGCCGCCCTGCTGATGGGATTGATCAATGCCCCAACCGCTTATAATCCACTCCGCCACCCCCATCGTGCTACATTGCGCCTGGAACACGTTCTCGATCGAATGCTCGCAAGCGGCTATCTCGACTCTACTGAGCACAGATCCTATGCAGATCTCAAGGCCGGCGATCTTCTGGATCCGGGTCGAGTACCCCGCAATTCAGCTCCCTATTGGGTCGAGGCGATAAAAGCCGAAGTGATCCAGCGCTGGGGCCCGACCGCTCTGAATTATGGGGGACTAAAAATCCACACCACCCTGGATATTACCATGCAGAAAGCGGCCGAATCAGCCGTACAGAGAGGATTGGCCGACTTGGACCAGCTCCTGGGGTTCGAGCCCTATCCGCAGGCCACCCTGGAAAAGCGCAAGCGCTATGTCCAGGCGGCGCTCGTCTGCCTAGCTCCGACTGGTGGAGTACTGGCTATGGTCGGGGGAAGAGATATCTTCGTCAGCTACTACAACCGGGCTCTTAGCGCCCGCCGGCAGCCGGGTTCGGGGTTTAAACCCCTGGTCTATCTAGCCGCTTTAGAAGCCGGCGTCATCACTCCGGTTTCGCTCTTTTTCGACGAGCAGCGGAGCTATCTCGTCAATGATCAGTTGTGGCAACCGCGAAATTACGGCGATCACTACCTGGGCCTTACCACTGCAGCCTGGGCCCTGATCCGCTCCGCCAATTCTACCGCAGTACAGATCTCCGAATTGGCCGGACCCACCCGGATCGGCGAACTCGCACAGCGCATGGGATTCGCCGGACCGATCGGTTCTTTTAAAAGTATCGCCCTAGGCGTATCCGAAGTCACAGTCCTGGAAATGGCCGCCGCCTACGGAGCCCTGGCCAACTACGGCCTGCTGGTTGAGCCGACACTGGTTGAACAAATAGTCGACTCTGAGGGTCAACCCATTTTCGCCCATGAACCGCAAATCCACCAGGCTGTTTCGCCCGACCTCGCAGCCCAGATGGTCCAGCTCTTACGAGTAGCAATAGATCGCGGTACGGGTCGTCAAGTACGAGCCCATGGCTTTACACGGCCCGCCGCGGGCAAAACCGGCACTACCAACGACAACACCGACGCGTGGTTCACCGGCTTTACACCCGATCTGGTCACCAGTGTCTGGGTGGGATTTGACGATCGCCACACCCACCGACTGGAGAATGCACAGGGTGTGCAAATTACCGGCGGCAGTGGGGCGGCACCGATATGGGCCGATTTCATGTCCTCCGCAAATGCCGGACGGCCCTGGCGCGATTTCAAGATGCCCGAAAACGTGGGTCTCTACCGCGTGACCCCAGATACCGGTGTAGAGATGGCCACACCGGAAAGCACTGCAGTCGAACCGATTTCGGTAGCCTTACGACGAGGTGAAAAAACCAATAGTGCGGCAAAGGTGAAAAGCCGGATCGAAGCACACAAGCTGTTGCGGACCTCGCCTTGAGAAACTAACACAGCGGCTCATACTCTTGCTTCTCAAAGTGACGCGAGTACTTCCCCGATCCGCCGGGCCACGATCTCCTCCTCACCCGCCGCCATCATATAGGGGTTGACCGAAAACCCATTTTCGCTTGAAAAAATCTCAATACGCGGTTCGCCTGCGGCCAGTTGATCCGCCAACTCTATCCCGCTGATGGGCCACTGATCCCGATCCCAATTCACCGCCAGGGTGGGTGCGACATTGGAACGCCCTGGCTGATTCACCTGGCTTACCGCGAAGGGGAACTCACCCACTGCATCGGCGATAACGGCCAAGCACTGCTCCCATCCTTGCCATTCGGCTTGATGATCGCGTAGCACCCATTGCTCCACCGCAGCCAACAATCCCATAATCTCTTCTTTGCCCACTTTCATCGGCCGCCCCAGCGCGTGATGGGGTGCGCCGTTGAGGAACGCCGCCTGCAATAGCTCTTTACGCCCCAGAACCAGTCCTGAAGACTGGGGACCACGCAGACACTTGCCCCCTGAATAGCCCACTGCATCGACGCCCTGCTCGAGATACCAGTTGGGTGCATCAGGGCGCTCTGCTGCTGCATCGACAAAGGTCGGAATCCCATGCTGCCGACCGATCTCAGCCATTTCCGCCACCGATATCTGCCCTCTTTCGGCCGCATCGCCAAAGACCAGCAGCATCGCTGTGCGCTCAGAAAGCGCTGCCAGCAGGTCCGCACGGGTTTCGACCTCCATTATTTTAACTCCGACCATCCTCACGGCGTGATCGTAGATATGGCGGTGGCTTGGCTGGACGAGGACTTCGTTGCGCATACCCTCGGCATTGGGCAAGCTGGCCATCTTCTCGGAATCGGAACCTGCCACGCAAGCGGCAGTGATCTGGCACAGAGCCGCGGCACAGCCATTGGTAACCAATCCCCACTCACAATGCATCAACTCGCCGATCCGCGCACCCACCGCCTCCATGAGTTCGTCGAGATTAACATAGCATTTTGACGCTTCGACCATTGCCTGCCGAACTTCGGGCAAAATCAGCGAGCCGCTGATAATGGTGTAGGTCCCCTTGCAATTGATCAAAGGGCGAACGCCAAGACTTGCGTAGGTAGGGAACTGCAATCGATCAGGCATAATTACTCCAGAATATCGTCTGCATGACGCGAGATATAATCCTCTAATCCCGCCATGCCAGCACCGGGATCAACTTCGGCCCCTTCTTTGGCGAAAGCTACACCCAAAGCATGTAATACGCGAAAGAGATTGGGCACTCGACACTGCTCGCCCATTTGCCCAATCCGCACAATATCCAGGCCAAAAGCGCCGGATATTTCCACTTTGAAACGGTTCGACATATACGCCCTAGCCCGAGCGTCATCAACTCCTGCGGGTATTTCGATAGCCACGACCGAGTTGAGCCGAATCGCCTGCGGTGCAGCGAGTTTCAGTCCCATCTGCTCGATACCAGCTTGTAGCGCCATCGACGAATGTCGATGGCGATCGAAACGGCGGTCCAGAGTCTCCTCACATATCAGCCTGAGCGCTTCGTGCAAAGCCAGAAGCCCTGAGGTAGGAGCCGTATAGTGATAGGCGTGATCTTCCCAAAACTCACGTGCCCGCACCACATCCAAACACCAATGCGGTTTGAGACCTGGGTATTTTTCGATCTTTGCCCAGGCCGCATCCGAGAACGCGATCAGCGAAACCCCGGGCAGCGAAGAAAGCCCCTTCTGGCTACCCGTAAAAACGACATCGATCTCCCACTCGTCTTTCTGCAACGGCATGGTACTCAAGGTACAGACCGCATCGACCACCGTCAGTGCTCCGTGTTCCTTGCACAACCGGACGATCTCAGAGAGTTCGACCGTGCATATACCGCTTGATGTCTCGCCCTGCACCAAGGTTACCAGGTCGTACTGGCCGCCAGCTAACCGCTCCTTGACCTGCTCAGCTCTTACGGTCTCTCCTTCTGGAACCGCCAGGATCTCGACCGAGGCTCCAACTCCCGCCGCCATTTCGGCAAAGCGCCCACTGAACCACCCATTCTGCAGCACCAGAACCCGACGCCCCAACCAGAGCAGATTGCCCATCGCCATTTCCATCGCCGCCGAAGCCGGTCCTGCAATGCCGAAAATATGCCGATCGTCGGTCTGGAAAACATAGCGCGACAATTCTTTGATATGGCGCACGACCATATCGGTGGTCGCGCCGAGGTGGTTGATTACCAAACTACCGGCTCTGGCGACCTCGGCCGGTACCGGCACCGGACCGGCGCCCATCAAGAGCAGCGGTTCGGCGGGAAGAATCTGAGTGACCGATGGGAACTGAGGTGGGGAAAGACCGGTGCCGGCTGAACTCATTCATCTTTCTCCATAAAATAATAACAGACCAGGTGCATCAATACGACATGGACGTCTTCGACTCGGCCCATGTGATTGCTATCTACGATAATAGCTATATCGACCATTTCAGCAAGACGCCCCCCCCCGAAACCGGTCCAGCCCACCGTACTCAACCCGCGTTTATTAGCCAACTCCACCGCCTTGAGTACATTGGCACTCTGTCCCGAGCCACTGATCGCAATCAGCACATCGCCCGGAGCAGCGAAATTCTTCAATTGTTCGACAAAGATATCGTCGTAGCTCAGATCGTTGGCCAGCGCGGTAATCCACGACACATTATCGGTCAGGGCGATAACCTTGAAAGGCGCTTCGCGTCCCAGGCTGGCGCCCTTGCCCAGGTCGTTGGCCATATGGCTGGCGGTCGAGGCGCTCCCCCCGTTGCCACAGAGGAAGATCCGGTTACCTCTATCCCGTGCTTCTGCCAACAACGAACGCACCTTCTTAAGCGCTTCGATATCGAGTGCGGCAAGTGCATGCTTTAAATCTTCGAGGTATGCTATGCCGTGGTCCATACTTAGTCGGTCTTTCTCAGATATTAATCGCCTCATCAAAAGCCTGCCCCGCGGCTTCCATCACCGCTTCAGACAGGGTTGGATGGGCGTGTACCGTGAAGAGCAACTCTTCGTAGGTGGCTTCAAGGCGGAGAGCTAAACCCAACTCAGCCACCAATTCAGTAGCCTCCGCACCGAGGACCGCCCCGCCAATGAGTTCGCCGTAGGGGAGGGCAAAAATCAGCTTGACCAGTCCCTCGGTTTCCCCGATCGCTTGCCCTTTGCCGCTCGCTGCAAAGGGGAAACGGCCGACTTTTATCTCGTAGCCGGCGTCCAGCGCTTCTTGCTCACTCAGTCCAATGCTGGCGACTTGCGGATGGGTGTAGATGCAATTCGGCACCTGGCTTCGATCCACCTCGGGGCGCTGCCGTCCAGCAATGAATTCAACCGCCGCAATACCCTCCTGCACTGCGGCGTGAGCGAGTTGCGGCGGACCAGCGAGATCGCCGATAGCGTAGATACCCCTGGCGCTGGTCTGCATCTGCCCATCGACCTCGATCCCCCCCCCGCGAGTGCGCACGCCCAAAGCCTCCAACCCCAGTCCCTCGAGATTGCCCTGAACCCCGGTAGCTACCAATACTCGATCCACTTTCCGAGTTAGCTCCTCCGATCCGACCTGGTAGCGCAGAGCAATCTGGCGCTTTTCTTTCGCCACCTCCTCAACCCGTGCCCCGGTCACCACCTCAATCCCCAGTCCGGAAAGACTCTCGGCCAAGCCGTTGGCGATCTCCTGGTCTTCTCGCGGCAAGACCTGAGGCAACGCCTCTAAGAGCAGCACTTCACTACCGAAAGTGCGGTAGAAATAAGCGAATTCAACTCCAATAGCCCCGGCTCCGATGATCGCCAACGAATCGGGGCGTTCGTTCAGAATCATTGCCTCTCGACTCGATATAATCCGCTCGCCATCAAATTCCACACCCGGAATCGACTTAGGCCGACTGCCGGTGGCCAGCACTACATTATCCGCTTCCAATTCAGCCACTATATCGCCACCGGCATCCTCTACCACAATATTGCGGCTTGGAGTGAGTCGACCCCGTCCAGAGAAAACCTCGACCTTGTTCTTCTTAAGCAGATAGGCAACCCCTTTGGACAACTGCTCTGCGACCTGACGACTGCGGGCGATCACCGCAGCCCAATCCACTTCGGGCTCTTCGACTCGCAGACCAAAATCCCCGGCTCTCCGAATGAGCTGGTAGACCTCGGCCCCCTTGAGCAGGGCTTTGGTTGGGATACATCCCCAATTGAGACAAACACCGCCCAACTCAGCCTCCTCAACCAGCGCTGTTTTAAGCCCTAATTGCCGGGCGCGGATAGCCGCTGTATACCCGCCTGGGCCACCACCGACAATCACCACATCATAGGCTGCCATCTTTTTCTCCCCGCGAATTGACACCAAGTGAAACCGGATTATAATCTAAAGGCAATCCCCTAATACACAACAGGCTTAAACCTTGAAAACTCTGACTATTTTTAGCGATGGCGCCTGTTCGGGCAACCCTGGACCCGGAGGCTGGGCTGCGCGCCTGCTCTACGGCGATGGCCGGATTAGCGAACTCGGCGGTTTCGCCGCAGAGACAACCAACAATCGCATGGAACTCCAGGCGGCGATCGAAGGACTAAGAGCAGCTGGGGACGAAAAAGAGATCATTCTGGTCACCGACAGCGAATACTTGCGCAAAGGAATTACGGAGTGGATCCATAGCTGGAAGCGCCGAGGGTGGCGCACCGCAGCCAAAAAACCCGTACTCAACCAGGATCTCTGGCGCGAATTGGACCAACTCAATACGCCGACGATCCAGTGGCAATACACCAAAGGCCACGCCGGCGATCCCGACAACGAACGCTGCGACGAAATCGCCCAAGCCTTCTCACGTGGCGAAAACCCCTTATTGCGCCAGGAGTGACTCAGCGAATCCAACCGCGCAGGCGGTAGACCCACCAGCCCATATATTCCTTGAGAGCGATGGTCGATTTTTCCAGACCATTAACTGTTGGCAACAACTGATAGAGGGTGAAAGCCTTCCGCGATACCCTCAGGTCGGTTGGGGCAGGAACAACTTCGACGCCCTGAGTGCGGAACACCGCTAGCGCCCGCCGCATATGAGAAGCCGAGGTCACCAATAATACCTGCTTCAAACCGCGTTCTTTGAGCATCTGGTGGGTGTATAAAGCATTTTCGTAGGTATTGCGCGAACGCTCCTCCAATATCACCGCCGACTCATCGATACCAGACTCCGCAGCCAGGTGGAAGAACTGTTCGGCCTCGCTCATCATTGATCCCGTAACCCACTCTAGCGATCCGCCGCTGAAGATCAGCAGCGGCGCCTTCCCGGCCCGGTACAGCCGCAACCCGTGCAAGAGGCGATCGATGCCCCCTCCAACCTCTATCTCCACTCGCGGAAAAACCGGTGGCTCCGTCACTCCGCCAAGCACCACGATCGCATCGGCATTTCGCTGATCAACCGCCGCTATCACATCGAAGTCATCCTCCAGAGCCCCCAATAACCCACTTCCCACCAGCGGAGAGCTAAACGAAAGTATTGCAATAACACCCGTGACGAAGCAATAGCGACTCCAGTTCCGCCTACCACGCAGATAAAAGCAGAGCCCTACCAGCCAGAGCATCGTGCACATCCCCATAGGGGCCAAAAAAGGCGTGAGTATTTTAGCGAAATAGATCCACATCGCGTAAAGCCTTTATCCGACGCGATTGCCTATCGCGCTTGAACCGAGCCTCGCCATTAGGTATCTTGCGGACACCACTTCATAGAAAGGACCACTCATGTTATATGGCCTGCTCATCGTCATTGCCGCCTGCCAATCTCTTGACGCCGAAGAAGCTGCACCCGAAACCACCCGCGTACAACCCGCCGCTTCTGAATTGCCCACCTACCAGGTCTTCCACACCGACCAGGGAATCCGTATCGACGGCCGCTTGGATGAAACCGACTGGCAACACGCCCCACCGATCGAATTTTTAATGCCCTGGAATGACCTGCAACGCGAAACTGTCCAATCTACTATAGCGCGGTTGCTTTGGGACGCCAATAACCTCTATATCATCTACGAATGTATCGATCCCTATCTGGATTCGAAAGTGACAGCCCACGATGGTCCGGTCTATCAGGAAGATGCAGTCGAGATTTTTGCCACCCCCAACGCCGCCGATGTGAGCACTTACTTTGGTTACGAAATGAATATCAATGGAGCACTCCTCGACTATATCGCCTTTGGAGGCGGCGAAGAGTGGACCCCAAATATTCAATTCTCCTGGCAAAGCGAGGGCGTAGCCATCGCCACCACCTATGACGGTACCCTCAACGAACACTCGGCGACCGACCGGAGCTGGATCCTCGAAATCGCTATCCCCCACGACAACTTCCGCCACCTGGGCGGTCAGATTCCACCACGGGAAGGAGATATCTGGCGGGCCGCGCTCAATCGCACCGCCGGTTACCGGGGTCAATTCGGGCTCTGGTCCGATACCGGAACGCCCAAAGCCTCCTTCCACCATGCTGCCCGCTTCGGCATACTGAAATTCTCAGAAGCTATTGTCGGCCACTAGCCCCATCGCCTAAGCTCCCTTCAGAAACCGGCAATTCACCCAGCAAGTGCCGGACACGCCCTGCATTTGTATAGCTCGGATCCCGTTGTAACAACTTCTCAAAATTCGTCCGAGCCTTTAGCCACTGACCGGCCTGAAAATACAAATCGCCGAGCAGGTAGTACACCTCTGGATCTGGCCCCCCATCAATGAGTGTTTTTTCAAGAAAGGCTATCGCCTCGGGGCCATTGCCCATTTCACTATGGGCCCTGACGACCTTGGAGATAATTTCTCGGTTTTGCGGATTGCGGTCGAGCGCTTTTAGGTACGCGCCCAATGCCAATTCGTATCTCCTGAGTTGATAAAGGGCGTTGCCGATATTGTAGTAGACTTCGGGAAAGGTCGGATCCAATTCTATAGTCTTCTGCCAAGCAGCGATGGCTCGTTCATATTCCTTCCCGGCGTATAAAACATGGCCGAGGTCATAGTGCGTACCTACCCTGGACGGCTCGAGGTCCAACACTCTTTGCCAGGCGGCAATCGCTTCGTCATGGCGGTCTAAATGGACATATAGAGCCCCGAGGCGTTGATGTATATCTGCGTGCTCGGGTTTGAATTCGATTGCTTTAAGCCAAAACTTTAACGACTCTTCATGCTCACCATGGAGGCTATAAGCTAAACCCATATTAGCGAGCAATTCGAATACGAATTCTGGAGTCAGCGTAGCATCGAGCGAAAAAGGGGTTGCCCAAATCTTTTTATACAGATCGAGTGAAAGCGCTGTCTCACCCTCTTCCAGAGCGTTTTTAGCCTTCATTAGATCCGTCAAAAGAGCAAAGAATTTGGCCATCGGGATCGGCCGAGTTCCCTCCTGCAACGGCACGATGCCCAGCCGCAGGAAGGGGCCGGTCCTCTCGACCGAGGCATAAGATCCGATCGGCGCGAAATACCAGTCTACGACATCAAAAACCGCATCCTGCTCTGCTCCTGGGTCAAACTCTACAGCCCAGGAACTCAACGTTTCAAGCCTCTTCCTCTCTACACTCTGTCCGGCCTCAATCAGCGGATGCTGGTAGTCGACCAACAAACCTTGCGAGAGAGCCTGATCGAATTCTTCGGCCACCAGATCGAAACCATGGCGGAGATCCAATGAAATATAGAATGCCGGTAAGTCCTGATGCTTGGCCAGATAAGCATAAGATCGACGCAGGTCCTCTTCGGTATAATAGTTTCGATAGTGATTTTGCCGCGCATAAATACTGCCGGGATGAACCACCCTGAGTCGACCGGCTCCATTCTGCAGGTGAATCAAATAGGCTCCGGGCGGAACATTTTCTTCGAGCCAGTGCTGCGCCTGGGTCCGCGTATCCTCTGTGCCGAGCAAAGTCCGCGTCTGATATGCGCCATACAAGGGCTCGGCGCCCAATCCCAGCACCAGGACCCATCGAACCCATAATGGCTGAGTAAATAAGACCATACCCCGTATCCAGACCAGAACCACCAGCGAAGCCAACGGCAAGGCATAACGCATAAAGACCGACGAAGAAACGGCCAGAAAGACCACCCAACTCATGACCCCGCATAACAACACCCACTCCACCCGGCGATAAGACCTTATTTGCACCATAAGTCCGGCCACTAATCCCAATACACCGAATAGACCAATCCCATAGCGCAAATTGTAGCGCAAGTGATGCCACAAGCCACTACCTGTTCCCCCATGGTCCATACTCAGCAGATGTTCCGAGCCCATCGCCGAAATAGACACCACTGCCTTAGACCAATCCACTAGCACATAAGGCGAGCATATGAAAAATATCCCACCAACACAGAGCCCACTCCACCACAAAGCCCCCCCCCGCCAGCCAAACCGCAACACACAGGCCAGACCAAGTGGTACAAACGCCAGAATCCCCGGATATTTAGTCGCCGTAGCCAGTCCCACAGATATCCCAGCGAGAATCGCATCGCGGATCCGCCCCTCTTCGACTAATCGAATCGAAAAAAAGAGCGCGATGAGAGACCACAAACTAAGCGGCACATCGACATTGGCGAAGTGTGCGAACCGAACTGAGATCGGCAAAACCGCGAAGAGCAATCCCGCCCACAACCCGCCCCAAAGCCCGTAGAGCCGTCTGGCGATCAACGCACAGATCACACCAGTCAACGACGAGAGGATAGTGTTCAGACCGCGCACCAACCCTATGAGATCGGCTCCGTCGACAAAGTATCGATAGGCCACAAACTCCGATACCGACCCCACATCGGCCAGGAGGTAATAGCCGTAATACAGGACCGAAGCCAAATAGAAATGCAGCGTCGGATAATTGAAAAAATGAGGATTGAGATCGCCACTCCAGAAACCTAATGGGTGCACGATGAATGCCCGCTCATCGATATGCTGCCACTCCGGCGAGGGCATGGGCCAGCGCAGGTATAATCCAAGAAAAAAAACACCTACCAAAGACCAAAACCAAAGAGATCTTCCTGTCTGAATCACTGCCAATCCCTATATAAATATGAGCTGTACTTCAATAGATTGCGCTATTCTCAGACTCCCGTTCGAGTTGCTGCGTATAAGCATCTAGGCTTGATCCAGTTTACCCAAATCGAAATAGGCATTACCAATTTTGCGATTGAGCACCCTATCATCAGGATCTAATCCTATAGACCTTAACCACAAAGATTTAGCTCTCTCGTATTCACTTTTTATATATAGTGCACCACCAAATCCCGAGTAGATCTTAGCGCTTCTGGATTAGAGTCCCGAAGCCTGTTCTCACAGAGCATCATCCAGAGAGAAAGGACGTTATAGAACCGCTGCGATCAACTTTAATCGCCTTCCGTATCACCTTCTTTGCGGAATTAGCCCGATCCGGATATATGGGCCCGTTAGCGCAACATCGGCAAAAGAACCATTTGGAAGAAAACACCAATCGCTCCAATCATAAATAGCATCGCTTCTATCACCGGAGTCGAAATCAACCATCCTTTTTCACAGTGAGGCTACCGACCCGCTCTCAACCGTCTGCTCTAAGTCAATAAGCGGATGCCGATAATCGGCGACTACCATAATGTAGACGCCGATTCAATGCCTTAAGCCGCATTCTCTAAGCCATCACATGGAATGAACCCAGATTGCCCAGGCTCTATGGATCGCCCGCTCAGAAGATTCGCACTGGCTCTCATAACCCCTTTTTCAAATATGCTTGTATTTGTACCGTTCTGGGGTGCTCAGGCTCTAAAGCCTTTGATTTGGCAAGCCAGTAATAGCCCTTTTGTTCCATGCCCTTTTGCAGGTACAAGACCCCAAGGCGAAAGTGTACTTCGGCATCAGACTTGTCTATTTCGAGAACCTGGTGAAAAGCAGCAATAGCGGAATCAGACTCGGCCTTTTTTAAATATGTTTGGGCGATGTTGTAGTGTATGCGGCTCTCATCAGCCTGAAAAACTCTCGCCTTTTTATAGGCGCGGAGAGCTTGATCCCACTCCCGGCGATCGTAGTGGACATTACCTAAATTGTAATATGCTTTTGAGAAACTAGGATTCGCTGATACGGCGCCCTGCCATGCGGCCAATGCCCCTTCCCGATCATGCTGCCTGTATAGAACATTACCCAGATTGAAATACGCCTCAGCGAATTTAGGATCCAATTCGGTTGCTGCACTCAGATGTATCACTGCCTTTTCCGCCTGCCCCAAGCGAATGTGAGCAACGCCAAGATTATTGCGCAGTATTGCGTCGTCCTCTCTCAAGATCAGTGCTTGCTCCCAAAGACTCAACGCCTGAGCAACATTCCCAAGTTCACTATGGCATAGACCATACGAATAGAGGAAATCGTATAGATACGTCAGGTTGAGTACGTCGGCCAGGGGAAGCGGAGTCCGCTCAATCTCAGCATAAACATCCATGGCCTCTTCCCAAGCGCCCGCAACGGTCAATACTTTCCCTTCGAGAATACCGTGTAGTATTTTGAAAAACTCCCGCGCATCTCCCTGCCCACCTGTCTCCTCTACCATCACACGACCCAGCTTGATAAGAGGGCCTGTTCGCTCCACGGCAGCAAAATCGCTGATAGGAGCAAAATACCAGTCTACGGGTTCATAGAGCGCCTTAGCGAGATCTCCCGGACTAAACTCCTCGATCCAAATACACTTTTCCAGTAATTCCCGCTCGCCCGGCACCTCCTTTTTTGAACAAGCTGGATGCTGATACGAAAGTATGAACGCCACCTTAGAAGTATCGGGCTCGGCAGTATTGAGTTGGCCGAGGATCGCATCGGGTTTTAGAAACATATAGAGCGGCGGCAAATTTTCTTGCTGAGCAAGAAAACCATAGGCGCTAAGCAAGTCCCGGCCGCGAAAACTTTGCGCAAAGAGTCCCTCACGAGCCAACACATACTCAGGATATAAGACCTCTATATTACCAACTCTGGGTGGCAAATTGACCACCCGAGTCCCACTAGCGACATTGCCGTCCAACCAGTGCTTAGCCTCTTCGCGCGTATCATCACCAGACAAGAGTCGCCGGGTCTGCAATGAGGCATAAAGGGGCTCGGCAACCAACGCTATAACGATGACTACCATCACCCAACTCTGGCGAGCCCAAACTAACCGAGTCCACAACAAGGCAAAGAGTGGAGCCAACGGCAACGCGTAGCGCATGAATACCGACTCGGCCATTAGTAAAAGTAATGCAAAAACTACGGTCGCCGTGACAATCAGCCATTCCTCCCGGCTCTTACCCGGCCACAAGAGCGATAAAATGGCCACACCAAGCCCCAAAAAACCAACTCCATACCGCAAAGCGTAACGCAAATAATAGACCCCCGAGGGCATATTCGTCGATGCCAATTCAGACATCAGGTGTACCTGCCCCATCTCCGACAGGTCCTCCCAGGCCTTTCCCATATCGAGCACTACGTAAGGGGCTGTTACTATGAACGTGACCATCGCCAGACATGCAGTCAGCAATAGCCCTTGCTGCCAGATTCTCCGCGCGTTCAAGAAACAGGCAAATGCCAGTGGAATGCAGATGAGCGCCGCCGGGTATTTGGTCGCCCCCGCAAGTCCAGCACAAATACCTGCAAACGCATAATCCCGGGTTCGACCTTGCTGCACAACCCGCACGCCTCCAAGCAAGGCCATAGCGATCCACAACACTGCCGCACTATCAGTAGAGGCCAGGTGGGCAAAACGTACAGACAAGGGCAACACGCTAAAAAATAGACCGGCAAGTCTCCCCCCTAACACCCCGTACAATCTCCTGCCAATGCCTGCGACAACTAACGCCGTGCTCGCAGAGAGCACGGTATTAAATCCACGGGCAATCTCGATCAGTTCCCCCCCATCAACAAAAAAATGATAGGCGACAAACTGCCCGATTGGCTCTGTATGCCAGAAGAGATAGTAAAAATAATATAGAGCCGAACATAAATAGATATGTAAGGTCGGATAGATGAAGAAATGCGGATTGAAATCGCCGCTCCACAATTTGAGCGGATTGATCACAAAGACATTTTCGTCGATATGGATCCACTCTGGCTCGGGATAGGGCCAGCGGAGCCAAAGGGCAAAAAGCAGGAGTATTCCCAGTGCGGGATACCAATAACGCTCCTGTACAGCGATGGAATGAGTTGACAACGAGAGATCTCTCAAAGGAAAGCAGAAAATAACGCTACTACAAAGAGGAACTTAGTTTTCCCCATAGAGGGCAACAGTCCCCTCGTCGACCTTGGCTTTGCGCTCTGCTTCGGGCAGATCGTCCAAAGATCCCATATCGCGATAGAACTGGGCATCGTAATCGCGAGTTTTGACCACCACAGGCATCGGCACAGCGTGGCCGATTATCAGCGCCTGCTGTTTGGAGTCGAGACTGGCGAGCACGCTGCGCAGACCATCGGTGCCGCTAACCCCGGTGAGTACCGCCTGGATATCCTTCTCGTCGTTGAGCAGGGCGGTAATCCGGGTGCCGATCTGCGAAAGGACTTCGTCATCGATACTCGATGGCCGCTGGTCGACGACCAATAGCGAAACATAGTACTTCCGCATTTCACGAGCGATGGTACCGAAAATAGTCTGCTTGGCTGCCGTTGGATTGAGGAATTTATGCGCCTCCTCGATCGTGATCATCAACTGGCGCGGTTGGTCCTCGGTGCGCTGAGTAGCATAGAAACGCTCGCTTTTCTTAACGTACATCTCGTGGATCCGGCGCGCGATGATATTAGCCACCAGCAGATAGCAAAGCATACTGGTTTGTTGACCAAACTCGAGTACTACATTGATACCTTTATCGAGATACTCCATGATCCGATCAACCACATCTCCACCTTCGAGCTTCGAGACCATAAAGGGAAAGTTCTCGAGCCGCTTGAGCTTGCGGTGTAGAGCGACTAAAGATCCCGCGTGAGCCCCGATTTCACGGGCAAATTCTTCGACATCGGGGCCTTCCAAACCCAGCAGCGTTCGCAGCCAGCGTTCCTTGTAGATCGCATAGACCAGATAGGCCGATTCGACGGCCGTGGGATTGAGTTTCAGCTCGTCTTGGAGCGGAGCGATATCTTCGACAGTGATTTGGTCGTACGATATATATACCTCGTGATCGGGTTGCACGCCCCTGGCCCGCGTCGATTGAGGATCGAGAGAGAAAATGGCCACCCTTTCGCCGAAGAGCTGCTTCAGCCCCTTGACGAAGGCCGTGCTCGATCCGTTCTCCTTCATCGCTTTGAACCCGTATTCGTTATGCATATCGAAAATCAGGTTGACCGCTTTGTCATAATGGATGAGTCCGCAGAGCGCCAGGCGCGTCAGGAAGGATTTTCCGGTGCCGGTCTTGCCGAATATGCCATTGGAGCGCTCGGCGAAGCGAATCATATCGAGGCAGACCTGGGTGTCCATATCCAGTGGGTTGCCAATACTGAAATAACGGCCCTCCTCATCGCCCTCGCGGCCGAAGATCTTGGCCACGTCGTTTTCCATCGCCTCCTGAACTTCAGAAAAATGGCTGGGAATCGCCTTGACCGGTCTGGGGCCTTCCTCCTCATCGGCCTCCTTAGGCATCATCAGCATCGGGCGCAAAGAGACAATATTATAGGTGCTGGTCCCGGCCAGGACTTTGCGCAGGAGTTCATCTTCCTGACCCGGTGGATGCAGGAGAACTTCCTGATTATTGGCATCGAGGCGCATGTCGGTAACCATCGAGAAAAAATCGTTCTTATCACCTTCGATAACCACGAATTTCCCGGCCTTCATATCTTCGATATTCTGACCGGAATCCAGCTTCATCTCCAGCCCCTCGACCAGGGATCCTCTAGTTATAACTCCGATCTCCTGGCCGCGCTCGCTGTTCTTGCCCTTGGCCATCTTAGTTCGCCACCCTTCGTATAATAGAACTCAACCTGTCGTAGTCATCAGCCATGAGCCTGGACAATTCCTTACCCATCCGCACCAGGTATGACCGGTCGTGATCATAGGCGCGGAAAGCATGTCGCAAGACCGCTATCACCAACTCGTCAGTCGGCCTATTGGATGCATTGAGAATACCGCGCAAATAATCGTCAGTGCGAGTAAAAGCCCGCACCTCCTCATCCGAACAGGGATAGACGAAACTGTGTATTCGAGCCGGCTGCGGAGGCAGAATCTGTACGGGTGCGCCAGCATCTAGATACCCTATGACCTGAGCCTGAAACTCAGTGCGCAGCAACTCGAAAATCTGCGGTTGCTCGAGGCGCAATTCAGCTTCGGTCTTGCCGTAGGCCATCGGACGGCGATTCGGCTCTATCGAGTGCGTGACAACATTGCAGACAATACCTACCACTGGAGACTCGGCCTCGACGCGAATGAACTGCCCGAAGGATGGCGCCCCGTGCAACTCGCGTGCTTCAGCGATCAATTCTGTCGTGCTGCTCTCGACAATCTCGCCCACATAGCCTCGTTCAGTCCCCCCCCCGAGTCTTGATTCTTCGGCCATGAAACGACTCAACGGGCTGGGCTTATTCTCTTTGACAGTATCCAATTTGTACATACCCTTCTAAATGCCGGCGTAGCGTTTTTTAAAGCTCTTGGTCGATACGCTGGTCTGGATGTCGTTTTTGACGAAGGTGTCGCGCAGAAAGCGATAGAAGGCTTCGCGGTCGGCCCCGCGCACCACGGCCCGCTCATGTGCTTCCGATAGGGCGACCGGATAGCCCTGCCCCTTCTCGGCCTGATCGCAGAGACAGGCATGGACCATATCGAGCAAGTCGGAGTCTGCGGCAACCCATTCCGGGACTTCGACCCGGCCGATCTCTACTCCGACATGCAAATAGAAATAGTAGATACGATGCGGCCCATACTCATCGAGAATCTTGGAAGAACTGCGATAGAGCGGCGTACGCTCCCCAGGATTTAGCACCTGACGCACGAGCACTGCGTCATTGAGCCCCTCGATAGGAGAACAGGGTAGCCCCGGACCTTGCCACAAATCACCCTGTACAGAGCTGAGATCCGGTCGGGTTTCCATCTGCCAGGGACAGCGATCACAATCGGCAACCTCAAGCGGACACAGGCCCAACTTGAGTGCATTGATCAGTTCCTGACTCCCGGGCTGACTTATGTATCCAGCCACCGGTACCCGAGCCTGGCGCAATCCCTCCATCGCCGCCAGAGTAGTTTCGAGGTACGCTTCTTTAAAATCCTGTGGCTTCCCCTCCAAATTCCATAGGATTAAGGTCCCATCGGACAGAGCGAGAACTCTGTGTCCCTCTGCACAGGCGGCTAGAGACAGGTCGGCAAGTTCGGTGAATTCCAATAAACTGCGTTTGAAACCGACGAGATCGCGATTAACAAAAACCCTACGCCCCCCCCATTCCTCAAAAATTTCTTCTTCGCGATAATAAAGTGTCGGCTTGCTGTTCATCAAGGGTCTCTCACCGGTGCCGTAATGCAAAAGAATATAGCCGATGTTAATCAAAAAACAGGTAGAGACCTCATGGCGATCGGGAAAGATCTGCGAACCATCGGTAGCGGCGATGCTCACCTCATCCGGCCGTCTTGGCTCTTTCACACCCCCGCCCAAGCCCTCGCCCAACACCGGCAATAACCAAGAAGTACGACTCTTTTCAACCTTGTCGGCCAGGGTCTGCCACTCCGGTACCCAGCGCCGGTACTCAGCCAGAGCCACTTCGAGTTTGGTACGGAAATCTTCCTGAACCCGGCGCTCATCGATCACCATATCATCTACTTGCATCTTTAGAGCATAGAGGTCCAACATGGAATTATTCGATACCTTCCTTGCAATCTTGAGTTTGCTCCGCGACAGGGAACTGCGCCAGGCACGCGAATTGCGCATCCGTTATTCCATTGCTCCCCAATTCTCACCCCCATCCAATGAAAAACGAGTATGGGTCCGCCAAGTTTCCGGATCATCCCCGTAGCGGCCCAGATCAGCAAGAGTGGTTAGAACGAGATATGAACCAACCTCACCGCTACCGTCGGGACGGTTGGTCTCGATCTGGATCTCCTGAAAGTCGACCGCGTCGGCCAGCAGGTCGGTAACCTCTCGCTGCACCGTCAAGATTCGCCGTCTCCACTCTTCAACCTCGAGATCTCGAACCCTGAACCGCAGCCGCAATTGCCCCAGGTCTTCATTGAGTTCAACCCCGTAAAAAACTCCGAACTTCTCGTTTATCAATTTTTTGAGCCGAGGCAAATTGTCCTGCAGCGGAGAGACCGGCTCGACCGTGGCTCCAGCACGGCCTTGGTCTTCCGGATCTTCAAATCCCTCGAGCGAGGGGCCCCAAATCCAACCCTCGACGCGAAAACGCACCCACTGGCCCTCCGCACCTATCTGCTCGATCTCAGCCCCTTCCAACAAGGTTCCGATTTTGGTGCCATTCGGTTCCGCGCGAAAGTTCTCGACACTAGCCTCGACCACCAGGATCTGGTCGAGACGCTTCTTGGCCTCCACTGCTCCCAGGGCGAAAATCAGCAGCAGCAGCGCTCCCCCCAAACCCGCTTTATAAAATCGATGCATAATAGTATTGGCGACCGCCCCCCACCACCGAGCCATCGCGTAGGCGGCAAATCAACCCCATGCGTTGCAAGGCATTTAGGCGATTACAGACGATGTTAACATTCTTATCAAGGGCTTCGGAGACTTCGGCGGAAGTCGCATATTTCCGCTCTAAGAGCACATCTAATGCTTCGCGCATAGGCCTTTTGAGAACACCGAGCAATTCGATCCGATCTCCGCCTCGGTAGAGCACCGCAAGATCGCGGAGTTGCAACACCGCTTCGATGGTTTCACGCACCGAAGTGTTGGCTTCGACCACATAGACATAACGACTACCCAACTCCCCACTGCGCAGGCGCAAAAGAAGTTTGTTGAGCAATTCATCGGTACAGGAAACATCCATAAACGCAACTTGCGAGAAATCCAACGGGGTAGCGGCGTTATCGGGTCCCCTGAGCAAATGACTCATGAGATCTTCGAGCCATTCGGCGCCTTTGGAACGACCACTGAGAATGCCCTGTTCTCCCCCGAAGAAATAGGCTGAGCCCGAGCGAATAGCTCGCTCTTCGCCCCGCTCTTCGACCGCTGAATCCATGGCCTCGCCTCTTATTTAAATAACTGAACAGCAAACAGCTTAACTGAATTCAATTAATCGGAACTTAGCAGAACATCACCGCATTGTCAAGCCGTTTCTAAGCGCCGATAGACCCCTAAATATTCAACATCGAGTTGGCGAGCCACAATATAATGGGTCGGTACTACGATTCTCAACCTGCAAAGAACTGACTTAACCCGACGTAGGCTACAACTATGACCAGAGCGATAATGACCGCCATACCCAGAAGTAACCAAGGTTCATAGCGGGGTGGTTTGGGAGGAGTATGGCGTTCACCAAAGATAGGAAGCTACCCCCCTTCCCGCTGATAGAGCGCAATGGCGATTTGAGTCCCAGGGAAGTGGGTGGATACGTATTCTGTGTGACGGCTGCCCCGAATATATACGCGGGTATCCCCTGAGCGGATGTGGAGCGATCCATGGTACCGATTGCAAATCTGGTTGACAATATAGAGTCCCAATCCGCGAGTTGCATCGCGCGAAAAATGCTTCTGCAACGAGTTGCGAATCGCCTGACCATGCGACCAGTCCCCAGATTTGTAGCGCACGGAGAGACTTTTCTTGATCCCAATTCCGAGATCGCCTACTCCAATGACCACATATTTTTTTCCAACCCGAGAATCTAGGTAGCGCTGCGCAATTAGATAGCCCCAATTCTCACTATGGTCGAGGATATTATGGCACAATTCTGCGACCACATTTTTGAACTGGCTGATTTCGACCTCGGTATATAGCAATTCCTCGGCCAGAATCGCCTCGACTCGCTGACCGATCCTGCTCAATACCGTTTCAACATCCACCTGTTCTTCGATCCGAGTTATCTCCAGGAGCGCTTCGCTTTCGGTCTTCTCGCGACCCTGATCGGAAACAATAATAGGACCTGCCAGATCGACCCCGTCTACTGCTGCGGCAAAACGCACCCGCCCCAGATAAGTTCGCAGCGAATAGGAATGGGGTAAGCGAAAAACAACCCGTGACGAAAGCATAAGTCCATAGCGAGCCATCAAACAAAGCGTCAATAGACCGTAGGGATCGATAAAGTGGAGTCCACACAAATCCACCTCCAGATCTTCACCAGAGTCCACTCCGTGCGCATAGCTTAGAAAATCTACCAGCAATTCATCTGCTGTCCGCGGAGTCAGCTTATCTGTTTGTACTATGAGGGGCACTGCTTATTCCGTTGACTTTCACCTGATTTTAATTATTTTTAAGTAATATAAAAACAGGCGGATGTAAAACAATTAATTGGGAAGCCTCTGCGAATCAGACAATGCGACCACGGCTCGACACCCCAAATTCAGACACAAATCCCTCGGGACGAAACATGGATCGAGAAGACCTTGCCCAGGCTATTCTCGACCTG
The DNA here is from genome assembly GCA_964520345.1 of uncultured Gemmatimonadaceae bacterium. Classification (GTDB taxonomy): domain Bacteria; phylum Latescibacterota; class UBA2968; order UBA8231; family UBA8231. Next base: position 102,951 of record CAZFMY010000008.1, read on the forward strand.
GAAAATGGGCTCCCTGACCCCATAGAAGATCCCCAGCTTGCCTATGAGTTGGGCCACCATGTCAAACCGGTAATCGACCTTTTGAGCAACAACGAAGGTTCCGAAGTTTCTGTGTCCGACCCGTTGTCTCTTGATACTGCAATCCTAGCCCCAGAAGATAGAAAGGTTCGCCGCCGCCGGGCAATAAAAAAACGACCTCTGGTCGATGGACCAATGCCCGATCTGCAAAAATTGGCAACCGAAGACAAGGCACGATGGCTACTGATGGACCGCTTTATCTCTTTAGACCAGCACGAAGAGATACTCTCTCTGAAATTTTCAACTGAGGAGCGCCAAGCTCATATTCAAGACCTAGATCGATTAATCACTTCGCTACTCGTCCTACCCCAAGTAACTAAATTATTGGCCGCTGCCAAACTTTTTGATCTGCAAAAAATATTCTCTTCGCACCTACTGCTTTTTCGCAACCCCACTATCGACACAAACCAACTACCGTGCAACTTGGAGAATTTGCGCAACACCTACCCCGCCTACTTCTACAAACGACATAAAACACCAAACTGGTACGAAGCCCAGGATTTCTATACTTCACCCATCGATAGGCCCCATTGGGCCCTTTGTGGTTTCGATTTTCTCAATTGTACTTTGCGCCGTCCTGACCGCAAGTTGGCAAACCACGCCGGGCACTGGTCCCTGCCCACTTCTTACGTACGTCAGAAAACAGCGCTTGAAGATGTATACGATCGTATTCTCAGCGGAGAAGCATTAAAAGAACATCTTTTTGAACAAAATTGTAATTCCTGTTGTTCGACTCGCTACCAACACCAGAGCAAACGATCTTTACGTATGGTTTATATTGTTCAGAAAGATCAGAAAATCGCCATCCACGGCAAGAATGGACTTCCCCACTGGAAGGCGAGCAAACGCTCCTGGCCCGGAGTTTATCCATCAATTGTTGCTCCAAGACATTCCGCAAACAACGGGGAATCTTGATACATCAATCGACAATAGGCGACTTATCAGAGCAACTCTGGCAGGAAGAAAAAAAATTCCTGATCGCTCACTACGCACACCTCCTCGTGGATCAAGTCGAAGCCGACGAAGATAATTTACAACTGGAGGATCAGACCGTACAATCCCTGCTAGTCGCCCGCCTCTATGTCGAACCCGAATTGAAAACCCGTATTGCCAACCTATTCTTATCCCGCGGTGAAGAAGACCAATGGCAAGAAGCTGTCCGCAAAGACGGGTTAATCACTGAAGTATCTCTTGACGAGACGGATTATCTCGATCCGGCGGATGCCCTATTCGACGATGAGGATGAGGACGATGAAGACGATGGGGGCGACTTCGACCAGATGGA
>CAZFMY010000009.1:0-76545 GCA_964520345.1 uncultured Gemmatimonadaceae bacterium
TGGGCACGCTGTCGTGGCCGATTTCTTGCACGTAGACCAGCTGAGAGGCGACCACGTCAGAGGTCAGTGGTGCCGTGATCGCCACGGCAAGCTCGTTGGCGCTGGCCTGGAGGGTGAAGGTGGCTCCGTCAGTGGGATGGGAGACGGTGAGGCTGTCGAAGGTGGCTCGTCCATTACTCCACGGCTGCGTCGTTGTTCCTGCAAGGCTGGCTTCTCCCGATTCCATCGAGATTGCGGCACTGCCTGTCAGATCGACATCGACATTGCCGTTTGCGTCGCGGGCTTCGAGGACGGGTTGGGTGGTGAAGGGTTTTCCTGAGACGATATCGCCGTTGCTGGCGTCGGGGTCGGTGGGCAGCGTAGCGAAGGCGGTCTGAATGGCGATCACATCGATTTTGATCTGATCGTCGTCAGAGGCCGTGATAGGATTGCCAATATTGCCGCTACTGGTCTGGATGGCTCCGCTGGCTGAACCTACGCGAAAGGCGTCTTTGGCCCCGTTGGGTTCATCGGTATGGATTGGATTGAGGGTAGCGACGACAAGGAAATAGGGGAAGCCGCTAGACCAGGTCAGGGGCGTAGTGAGCGAGATGGTAGTCGGGGCACCGAGATTGACGATGGATTGGGTGCCCGCCAGACTGTCGCTACCTGCGTCGAAGTGGGCATCGTCGCTTTTGTAGATGCTCAGGTGCGAGAATGAATCGGCCCCGATACCGGTGGCGGTGCTCAGGTCGGATAGTGTAAAGGTAATGGCTTGGAGCGAGGAATTGCCGTCGTTGACCAGGCGCACACCATAAACCATGACCTGATCTCCGGGTTGAGATGTCGATGATCCGGACAGACCATGGTGATGTCCGAAGGTGACGATGGTTGCCATGGACGGACTTGCTAGGAGCAGAATGCACCAGGCAGAAAACAGGTGTCGCATAAAGGCGGATATGTAGGTCGGACTGGGAAGTACGGCTGCGGGGGGGGAATTACCGCGTAAAACATGGGGATAAAGCTAGAATACTATAATAAACACTTCCTCAGCAAAGGACAAGTAAAAGCCAATGGGGATAAAACTGAAATGATAGAGAAACCACTTTTCCAGCAAAGGACAAGTAAAAGCCATAAATTCATTGAGTTAGGGATTTTATGAGCCGTGGTATGACAAAGTAGCGCATGCGGCCGGGGGTCCGGTCGATTTCCTTCCAGCCCTGGAGTTCTAAGTCGATCGCGACCAGACCTGCTGTGGGCAGCAATATTTGTGCTCCTGCCAGTTGGTTTACCCACTCTTCGAGTCCCGGGTTGTGGGCGATGAGCAGGACGGTTTGTGTACCGTTGGGCCAGCGGACTGCCGATTGAGTCAGTGTTTTTGGCGATGCCAGGTAAAGCGATTCGTCGAAATTCAAGGAGGATGCAGGCAGGTCGAGGGCTCTCACCAGGCCCTCGGCGGTCTGGCGGGCCCTGAGTGCCGGCGAGGCTACCACCGCATCTGGCAGAGGTCCGAAATCACCGAGCAATTGTGCGATGCGCGGCAGATCGTTATTTCCCCGTTTGTTGAGCGGACGGTCGAAATCGCTGCTTAGATTCGCAGGATAATCCGATTTGGCGTGCCGCATGACTAACAAGGTCTTCATGAGGTCTCCGAGGAATATGTTGCGCGGGTTTAAGTCTGGCGGTATTTTTATCGGGTTGTGAGCAAAGTAACACTTATTTTTCATTATGGACAAATTCTCCCCCAGGAGTTGAGATCCTCGTGGCTGCTCGTCCGCTAGAGATCAATCTGGATATCCGCCCCAATCGCCGTTTCGAAATTATTGATGTTACGAAGCTGATTCGCGCAAGTGTCGGCGACGAATTGAGTCAGTTTCGCAAGGCGGCGTACTGTTCGTTCCACACCACAGCGGGTTATCTCGAGCAGGGCGTGTGTGCGCGTCTGGGTCATAGCCGTAAACAGCTCGATCCGTTTATCCGCGCGATTCAAAAGATTTTCCCCCACGATGCCGGTTATTTTCACGATCGGATGCAATTACGCGACGAACTCAGCGATAGCGAGAAGGAAAGGGAGCCGATCAACGCCGATTCGCACCTGACCTTTATTGGTGCTGGGCTCAAAAATTGTGTTACCTATCTCCATCGCCCCCACGAACCGGTTTACTTCATCGAACTGGACGGGATTTACAAGGATTACATCCGCACTCGTCGTACCACGGTGATGGCCTATGACCGGACCAAAATCGTGCACCGTGGACGGATTGCGATCCCGGTGGAGGGTGACCACGCGATTGACTCTTTCAATCTCAAGGATCCTCGCTACGGCTTTTTCGATCAACTTGAGGACTGGTTGCAGCGCTACGGGGTGGATAAGGGCTGTATCGATATCCGCCTCTCACCCGAAGAAAAGCACGTCGGCATGACCGTTAACGAGTACGAGACGCTGCTGATGCGCAACGATCTGCCCCAGGCCCTCAGCGATCCACTGCGCTACGTGGTCCAGCACGGTAAAAAACTCCTGCGTCATCCGGGTTTGATTCCGGGCAAGACGCACGACTATGCTGCCTATGACCTCATTCACTTTTACAACGACCTGATGGACCAGGTTCCGGTGGGGCGCTCGGTTATCGATCGTATTTTTTCGGTACTATCGTCGCCAGCTAAGCGGATCCTGCGCCTCAAGCGCCACGTAAAGCTCTTGGTCTCGGACAGCGGTGCGACCGGATCGGAACGCATTCTCCAGGGAACCTATCAGAGCCCGATTCTGGTCCAGCATCACCCGGCTGAGGGCGGAGTGCGCTATATGGATGTCACGCTGCGCCGCTTCATCTGAGTATGCAGGTCGATCCCTCCATCTTCAAAGCCTACGATATTCGCGGCATTTATCCCGACTCGCTAAACGAGGAAGTGGCCTATGCGGTGGGCCGGGCTTTTGTTGCGCTCTTGGGATGTGAAGAAGTCGTCGTCGGGCGCGACATGCGTCTCTCAAGTCCGGCGATTAAAGAACACCTCTTGCGCGGTCTTAGCGATCAGGGCGCCGACCTGATCGATATCGGCATGGTCGGCACCGATCAGTACTACTACGCCTGCGCCACGTTTGATCGCCCCGGCTTGATGGTGACTGCCTCGCATAATCCGCCCCAGTATTCCGGCTTCAAAATGGTGCGTAAGATGCCCTATTTGCTCAGCGGCGATTCGGGGATCCAGGACTTGCGCCACCTCATCGAGGAAGAAGGTTGGGATGAGAGTAAGAAGGAGGGCAAAGTCACCGAATATGATGTTGCTCAGGATTTCATCGACAAAGTTCTGACTCTGGTCGATCCGGCCAAGATAAAAAAACTCAAGGTGGTGGCCGATACCGGCAACGGCATGGTCGGCCCGATCCTGAAAGAGGTCTGTGCGCGTTTGCCCATTGAACTGATTGGCATGTTTCTGGATCCAGACGGCAGTCTACCCAACCACGGTCTGGACCCGATGCAGCCGGAAAATCGCGTCGACCTGGAACGCCGCGTCGTTGAGGAAGGCGCTGATATCGGCTTTGCCTTCGATGGGGACGGAGATCGTTTCTTTCTCGTTGATGACCGGGGTCGCTTCGTTCCTGGAGACTTCGCGACGGCGCTGATGGGTTGCTATATGCTTGAGCGCGAGCCCGGGGGCAAGATCGTCTACGATGTGCGTTGCTCTTGGGCTGTGCCGGATCTGATTTCCGCAGCTGGTGGTACGCCACTGATCGAGCGGGTGGGGCATTCGTTCCTCAAGCCGCGAATCTTCGAAGAAGGTGCAATCTATGCGGGAGAATTGAGCGGACACTATTACTTTCGCGATTTTTTCGGAGCTGATTCAGGTATAGTACCTGCGCTCGTGATGCTTGAACTTTTATCAAAACGCGGAGCGAAGCTCTCCGAACTTCTTGCCCCATTAGAGACCCGATACTTCCCGTCTTCAGAAATCAATTCCCGGGTCGAGGATCCAGCCGCCAAGGTTGAGGCATTAGCCGACCGCTATTGCGATGGCCGAATCGAGCGGATCGACGGCATTTCGATCAGTTACGAAGATTGGCATTTCAATGTGCGACCTTCGAATACCGAGCCGTTGTTGCGGCTCAATCTGGAGGCGCTGTCGCAGGAACTAATGGAAGAGAAACGGGACGAGGTACTGCGTTTTATCCGCTCGTGACGATTAAGCGTGTGGATGCAGGGCTGGTAGGGAATTCTCCGATCAGTGCTTTTTGAGTAGAAATCATAGATGTGGATGGTCTTCTCGCACAACGTCCCACAGGGCGTGATTTCGTTTTGGCAATGGTGTTGCGCGCTTATTTGCCTATCTCTTCGAGCGCGGATTCCCTAAGCTCTGAGAGCTTGGCATCGTAGATCGAGATCGGGTATAAATTCCTCGGACTGGTCGATAGATGAATTTTCTCCGCGGCTTTTCGCTCAATGCATTTTGTACCGGATTTACATTCAGTCTCGGATTGGTCAACCATTGGTTGCTTGCCAACTATTTAGGTAAGACCGAGTACGGGCGGTTGACCTTGTGGACCAATGTGGCGATGATCGGGGCCATATTATTGGGGGAGTGGTTGCGCAGGGGGAGCACTTTTGTAGTGGGTAAGGAGGGGGTGGGGGCTCAGGCGCGGGACAATGCGCTTGTGTACTGTCTGGTGCTTTTCGTTCTCGCTCTGGGATTGGCCTATGCGGGGGCAGGGATTGGGGCGCGATTTTTGGGGCCAGAAGCATCGGATTACTGGCCGCTTCTGGCCGCGTTGCCGGCGCTCTTTGTCTTGCAGCGGGCGGGGCTAGCCATTCTCTTGGGCGAAGATCGGATTCGGCTCTACGCGATTATTCCAGTGTTATTTATCGCGGTCTATCTTGGGGGCAACGTGGCGTTGTGGCTTGGAGATGGGTTGCGGTTTACAAGGGCCCTCGGCGTCTTTGCGGCAGCAGCGGGGATAACCGGTTTGGTGGCCTTTATCGCGCTAGGGGGCCTTGGGCATTTTGGCTGGGGCGATGGAGCTGTCTTGCGACGGACCTTTGAGGTGGGTGTGCGGGGAGCCGCATCAGTGGGATTGGTCTTCCTCCTTTTGCGGAGCGATGTCTTTTTGATCGAGCACTTTCTCAGTGCGGCATCGGTGGGCAGCTATAGGGTGGCGACTAATTTTGCCGAGATGATGCAGCGCCTGCCCGATGTGGCCGGCGCGGTGCTTCTGGCCAAGGTCGTGCGCGGGGAAGACAAGCGTCTTTTGAGTTTGCGCGTAGCCCAGGGGGTACTGTTATTTTCGATCCTGACGGCGCTTTTTCTCCTCGTGGCGGGAAGGGCGCTGATCGGATTCTTCTTCCCCACGTATCCGGAGGCCTTCGAGCCCTTAGTATGGATGCTCCCGGGTTTGGTTTTCCTGGGTTTTGGTTCGGTTTGCAACACTAAATTGGCCGGGCGGGGATATCCGGCGATTGCGCTATGGGCGGCGGCGCTGGCCTTCGGCCTCACTCTGGGTCTGGGTTTTTGGCTCATTCCCGATTTGGGTCTGAGGGGGGCGGCCCTGTCGAAGTCGATTTCCTATGCGGTTTGGGCAATTTTGGTGGGTGGGTACTATCTGCGCGGCGAGGGGTTGGGTTGGGGCACTCTCTTGCGTCTTTGGGATCTGGCCGCTACTTTGAAGAAAAACCACAACCCAAAGCAAATATGAGCATTTTCGCACATAAAGACCTGCAATCATTCGACCTGGATCGTCGCTATTTCGCTGCTTTCGTGATCTTCCAGGGGCTGATGGTATTAGGTGGCATCCTCTATACCGAATTGCTGCCCGCTATATTGACGGCCGCGTTGCTCGCCGTGCTCTTTGTTGCCGGCGTGCTGGTACGGCCGTGGTTGATCGTTCCGCTCATCGTTCTGACAACTGGGCTGGATAGCACCGGCCGCTTGATTGGGGAAGCGGGCAAAGTCAAGGGTATTTTCCACCTGACGGGTTTCCACCTGACTTTTGCGCTGATGATTATCGCCCTGGCTGCTAATATCTGTCTATCGCGGCGCGTGCGCTTTCCCGATTTCGAAATCAAAGTGCCGGTCTTCCTCTTTCTGGCCTGCATAGCTGTTTCGCTAACCTACTCGCCAAACCAACCCGAGGCGACGGTCAGTTTCGTGCGGATCTGCGCCTTGGTACTCTTTGCCTACATGGTCCAGATCATCATCGATTCCAAGCGGGCGGTATCGGCGGTATTGTGGTCGATGGTGGTCTTTACCGTGGCGGGTGCGGTGATGGGCACCTACCAGGTCATCACTGGCCAGTTCCACCTGCCGGTTAAAGTCATCACCGCGTTGGGCGGCAACGTCCCCAGAGCGACGGGTACCTTCCACAATCCCAATATATTCGCTGTGTTTATGATGAGTGGAGTATTGCCGCTGCTGGCGGTTTTGCTCAACTATCGGTTGCCCAAGGGGCAGCGGTTGCTCTTTATATTGTCGACCATCATCGGTGTTGGTGGGCTTCTGGCTTCGTTCAGCCGTTCGAGTTGGGTCGCGACGATGATCGGCGTGATGGTCATTCTCTGGTTGAGCGGCAAGCTGCGCTATTTCTTCATTCTGATTTTTGCGTCGATTCTCCTGGTTTTGGGGCTAAAGGAGTTCGTCCCCTTCGCCGAGTATATTTTCGAACGCTTTATCTCGATTTTTACGCTGTTCAGCGAGTTCGGATCTGTTGGCCGGACTTCGAGCACGGCGCGGATTCTCTTGATCGTAGCCTCGCTCAGTATGTTCTTCGACCATCCGCTCTTGGGCATCGGCTGGCGGGCCTTTCCCTATGTATTTCCCAATTATGCGCCACCTGGCTACCCCCACTGGAGTTACGTCAACGAGCCTCATACCGTCTACACGATGGTCTTGGGTGAGTTGGGGATTCTCGGGTTCATAGCTTTTATGTGGTTTATCGGGCGGACCCTCTTTTTGAGTTTGACTCGTTTCTGGCGGATGCAGGATCCCTACTTACGCGCTGTTTCGATCGGGCTGATTTCTACCTTCGTTGCCTTCCAGGTCAATCAGTCATTCAATGGTGACTTGCCCAACAATATGTTCTGGTTCTGCATCGGCATGCTTTTCGCCGTGCAGCGGCTGGAGGTCACTTCGCGTTCGGCGTGAAGGTCTTAGTCACTTCGCGTCTCTATCCGAGCTCGGCCTACTCGAGTCGGGGGACTTTCGTCCATGAACAGGTGCGCTTTCTCAAAGCGCATTGCGACCTTGAAATTGTCTCGCCGATCCCCTTTTTTCCGCCCCTGCCGGGCTGTGGTCGTTGGAGCGCCTATGGACGGGTAGCTCGGCGCGAGACTCTGGACGGTCTCGAGGTTTGTTATCCGCGCTATCTATCCTTCCCGCGGCGCCTGTTTTTTCCCAGTCTTTGGCGCCGCTATCTGGGCGCTTTGCAACGCGTTGTTAGTTCGGTACCCGAACTCATTCACGCGCACCTGGCTTATCCCGACGGTCTGGCTGCTGTAGAGTATGGGCGTGAGTTGGGACGGCCGGTTATAATTTCGGTCCATGGTCACGATGTGCGCGAAATTCCTCAGGCCCGTCCGAGCTGGAAGGCACTGGTCACCCGTGCTCTGGAGGGTGCTGAAGTGGTGATTGCCAGCAGTAGTGATGTTCGCGAAAGGGTACTTGATCTGGGTGTTGAAGACCACCGCATTCGCATGATTCCCCAGGGAGTGGATTCTTCGCTATTTCGCCGGCCATCCGGGCGCGAGCCTGGAGAAGATGGCTGGCAACTGGTGTACGTGGGGCGTTTCGATCCTCGCAAGGGGGTTGGGGTTTTGCTCGAAGCGATGTGCGAGATCCGTCGTCAGCGCGATGATGTGCGTCTGCGGATGGTGGGCGGCTCTCCGGTGAGCGGTACGGCGGGCGATTTTCGCGACCAGGTCAACATATTGCGCCAGCAGGGCTTGGAGGATTGCGTCGAGTTTGTCGATGAAAAACCGCATGGGGAAATTCCGGCGCTAATGGCGATGGCGGATCTCTGCGTACTGCCCAGTTTCTACGATAGTTTCGGCATCGTATTGGTCGAGGCGATGGCTTGCGGTCTGCCGGTGGTGGCGACGCGCTGTGGTGGGCCGGAAGATATTGTCGAGGCGGGAATGGGTGAGTTGGTGGCCGTAGGCGATGCGGGGGATCTAGCGCGAGGAATTTTAGCGGTGTTGGACGGGTATAGGAGTTATGATCCGGCAACTATTCGACGGCGGGTGGAGGAGCGCTACGATTACAGGGAATTGGCCAAGCGGATAGCAGGGGTATATGAGGAAGTGCTGGAGCACTATGGCTCTGGGAGAAATACCGATAAAACCTGGTAAAGGCTGCTATATGAACCAGCGGATTCAGAGTATTCCCGCATAAAAATCCAGTAACTTCTCCGCCTGTGTATCCCAATTGTACGTCGTCCGCGCCGACTCCCGTCCATTTTCCCCCATCCGTCGCGCTTGATCTGGGTGTTCCCATAAATAGCGTACGGCTTCGGCCGCTTCGGCTCCATTGGTGGAATCGACGCAAAGTCCACATTCCGCACCTTCGACGATCTCGCGCAAGTTGGGGAAGTTCGAGCAGAGTACCGGAATACCGTAGGCCATATATTCGAAGAGTTTGGTCAGCTCCTTGCGCGAGGTGTGCTGGCTGGGCGGAAAAAGGGCCAAACCTGCGGTCCAGTACTCGCGGAGATAATAGTCGACGATGCGCTCATGCGGCACGTAGGTTCCCACTCCTTCGAAGTGGAGACGTGTTGAATCGATCGTCCTCTGCAGATCGACGGCCAAGTCCTTATCGCAACGGCCGACCAGGAAAACCTCGGCGCTGGGCAAGTGCTGTAAAAGTTGGGCGTGGTATCGAGCTCCGCGATATTCTTTGACATTGCCGGTGTAAATGAGACGCGGGTTTTCAGCCCGGGGTCTTTGGGCGAGAGCGGTTTCGTCCAGCTCCGGGAAGCGTGCGTAGTTGAGAATCGTCGTCCCACGGGGGAAGCGTTCGGCATAGTAGCGTTCGGCCAGAATGAGGTGGAAATAACGGCTGGCACCTGCTTCGGCCAGGGCGAAAGTTCTGGCGACCAGGCCTCGCAACCAGGAAGGCAGATATTCCCGCTCGCGGATAGCGGTGAAGTTGTCCTCGTGGATGTCGTAAATTACTTGTTTACCCAGGAACCGCAGCAGGAGACCGGCGGGAATGAGTTCGGGGTCGTGGAAGTGGTAGAGATCGGCGCGTGCTGTGAGTGCCAGGCGGAAGGTGCGTCCGACGGCTAAGCTCATTCGTGCAAGTCGGCTGCCGGCGTGGGGCAGGGCGCGGATCGAGATGCCGGATTGCGATTCGTCGTTCCCGTGTTCGGCCATGAGCACTACTTCGTAGCCGGCCGCTGCTAGCGTTTTGCACTCGCGGTGGAAAATCCGATTGTCGAAAGGATTGTGGACTGTGGTCAGGTGGACGACTCTGGACATGATGGTCTCAGTATCCGAAAATAGGTAGCGGGATCTTAAAGTCAAAGACGGATCGTCGATCCCGCTTGTTTGGGAGTTGCATAAATCATTACAAATGGCGTAAATATAGTAAGATAAGATATAATCTAATACGGTTTTTCGCTTTTGGACCTCCATGCTTGTCGTCATTTTCTGGGCAGTTCTATTTCTCGTTGTCTATACCTACCTAGTCTATCCCGCATTGGTCTGGCTTTTGACGGTTGGTCGTAGAGCGTCTATCTACAACCCATTGGACGAGTGGCCACCGGTCTCGCTGGTGATTGCCGCCTACAATGAAGAGATGGTGTTGCGGGACAAGCTGGAAAACGCACTGGGACTGGATTATCCGAGTGGGCAGCTGGATATTATCGTAGTCTCGGATGCCTCGAGCGACGGCACCGATGAAATCGCCGCTGAATTCGCCGAGCGCGGAGTCCGTCTGCACCGGGTAGCCGAGCGCGGCGGCAAGACCAGAGCCCAAAATGCGGGGGTCGCTCTAGCGCGGGGTGAAATTCTCGTATTTTCGGACGCGAACAGCATGTATGCGCCCGATGCGCTCAAAGCGCTATTAGCACCCTTCGCCGATGCGCGGGTCGGTTGCGTCTGCGGCGAACTGCAATACGCCAATCCCGATGATGGGGGGGCCGGCAAGGGCGAAGGAGCCTATTGGAATTACGAGCAATTTCTCAAGTTGAGGGAGAGCCAGCTCAGCTCGGCCCTGGGGGCCAACGGGGCGATATACGCGCTCAGACGGAATCTTTTCGTGGAGTTGGGGAGCGAGATCATCAGCGATTTCATCATGCCTATTTGTGTGTGGCGCCAGGGATACCGCGTAGTATACGAGCCTAAAGCGGTTGCCAGCGAATACAGTGCGGGAAGCTTTCGCGACGAGTGCCAACGTCGTCGCCGTATCGTGTCGCGTTCGCTCCATGGCCTCTGGACCCAGCGGGGGGTGCTCAATCCCTTCGCTCACTTTTTTTTCGCGTTTCAGATGTTTTCGCATAAAGTGCTGCGCTGGTTGGTTCCGTTGTTGCTCTTGGTGGCGTTGGGGATCAACCTTCTTTTGGCTGGAGATCAATTCTACCGCATATTGCTCTTGCTCCAGGGTGGATGCTATGGATTGGGTGTGTTGGGTTACCTGTTTCCACAACGGCTTGGTCGGCTCCTGCCCTTCTACGTGCCGGCCTATTTCTGCGCTACCAATCTGGGTGCTTTGTTGGGTTTTTTAAATTTTCTGGCTGGCCGTCGGCCCAGCGTTTGGCAGCCTGTGGGTAGAGTATAGATGTCCCGTCTGCAGCGCATTGCTCTATTGCTTGTCAGTGATATTGTCGCCATTAACCTGGCGTCGGTTTTCTTCCTGTGGATGAAATTCGCTGGAGGGGGTCTGGAAACGGTCCACCACAGTTGGAAGAGACTCTTTCCCGAGTTGGCTGATGGGCCGAGTTTCTGGTACGCTTTAAGCTACTATTCGGATGTGTTGCCGCTGATCTGTGGCTGCTGGTTGCTGATTTTTCTCTTTATGGGATTCTATCGGTTCTCGCCGGCAAACTCTCGCTTCGATGAGATCTTTGAGGTCCTCAAGGTCGTGACGCTGGGTGTCCTCCTGGCCTTTGTCGTTACTTTTGATCGCGATATCCGCCTGACCCGGCTGCTGATATTCTTCTACTGGCTGGGCATGGTCTCGTTAGTTGCAGGTGGGCGGGTAGTCATGCGCAGTTTTGAGCTTCAGCTCTTGTTGCGGGGAATCGGTCGCCGCTGCACTGCGATTGTGGGGGTGGATGCGCGTGGAGCCCGGCTTCTGCAGGATTTGCGCACGTCGCCGGCACAAGGCTATGAGGTTATGGGTTTTGTGCGGGCTCAGGGCGAGGAGGAGCGGGACGAGGTGGAAGGCCTGCCGGTGCTCGGTGAGGTCGGAGATTTGGGATCGATCATCGCTGCTAATGGCATCGAAGTAGTGCTCATCGCACTGCAATCCAACTCGCACGAGGAGATCATGGAAATTGTTGAGGCGGCCGAGGATCACTCGGTCTCCTTCAGCATTACCCCCGATCTCTACGACATTGTCACCGGTAATGTCCGCACCACCCAGATCCACGGCGTACCGCTGATGGAGCTCAGGCCAGAGTTGATGCCGACCTGGCAAGAGGCGGTCAAACGCCTGATCGACGTGGTAGTAGCTATTGGTGTGCTGGTGGGCCTGGCGCCCTTGTGGTTGCTGATTGTGGTAGCGATCAAGCTGACCTCGAAGGGGCCGATTTTTTTCCGCCAGGAGCGCGTTGGCAAGGGGGGAAAGAGCTTTCTGATGCTGAAGTTTCGTTCGATGAGAATAGACGCCGAGGAAAAGACCGGCCCGGTATGGGTCAAAGGTGAGGATCCGCGGGTGACGTCTATCGGCCGATTGCTCCGCACTCTACATCTGGATGAGGTGCCTCAGTGTGTCAATTTTCTGCGCGGCGACATGAGCCTGGTGGGGCCCAGACCCGAGCGTCCGTTCTTTGTCGATCAGTTTAGAAAGGAGATTCCCTTCTATATGCGGCGTTTTAATGTTAAGCCGGGTCTCCTGGGCTGGGCCCAGTCCAAACACGAATTCGACCTCAATTCCAACGATGTAGTGGGCATTGCCCGCGAGCGTCTGGTCTACGATTTTTACTACATCGAGAATATTTCGCTCAAACTCGACTTCAAGATCATGGTGCAGACCGTGTGGTTTGTGCTGGCGGGCAAGAGTACGCGCTAGTTTTGTATGCCAAGTCGTGATCCGCTTTTGTATTCAGCTTGTATCGGCGGATGGGAGACGCTGTGAATATCATGAGTTGGCGCGGGTAGAAAAAATCTGGAACGGCACCAGCGCAGGTGGTGCAATTTAACGTTCTCCCCTTGGATCGGCGCGCAGTGTCTTAAGATGGGTATCGAGTACCTGTGTGCCGTAGCCGAGGGCGCTGCCAACGTTGAGAAAACGGTACCCCCAGCGAATCTTTTCCTGGATCTCAGCTCTGTCCATCAGTGTGGTGCCAACGGTGATGCCGGTGCCTTCAAGCCGCCGTGGTACGTCTTCCATGATTTTCTGGACTCGCTCTGACCCCGTATCGGTGATTGTTCCTACCGTAGCTGAGAGATCCAGAGGGCCGACGAGGATCACATCGATGCCCGGCACTTCCTTTATTTCATCGAGATTATCGTAAGCCTGCTGGCTTTCGAGTTGGACGATGAGGACGGTTTCTTCGTTGGCGGTTTTGATGACCTCATTCCAGTCGGCACCGGCCACTCGGGTCCACATCGGCGAAATGCCGCGCTGGCCTTCGGGGGCATAGCGTGCGTATTGAACGGCCTGGGCAGCTTCGGCGGCGGTGTCGACCTGGGGGACCATAACGGCTACAGCACCTACGTCATAGGCTTTTTTAATCAGGCCTGGATCGTTCCAGGCCACGCGAATCATCGGCGCGCAACCGCGCATTCTGGCCAGCACCGGGATATAGTCCAGGGCTTCGGCGCCGAAGGGGTTGTGCTCGGTGTCGATCCAGAGGAAGTCGGGGTTGGTATCGAGGATCGCGCCGACCACGTGAGGCGAAGGTGCGGGCATTCCCGAGCCAAGAATAATTTCTCCGTTTCTGAGTCGTTTTTTTAGCGGATTGGGATACATGTGTCGCTCCATGGGTTATCCGTACAGGGAATAGAGAATGACTCCGCCCAGCAGAATGCGGTAGACGGAGAATGAATCAGTGCCGTGGCGCTGAAGGAAGCGAAGTAGAAAGCCGATGGACAGGTAGCCGCTGATGGCAGCGCTAAGAATTCCCAGGCCCAGACTGAGCATTTCGGCGGTGTTCAGCCCTGCTTCGAGTAGGTCGATAAATTCCAGGAGGCCACTGGCTCCGATAGCGGGCAGACCGAGCAGAAAGGAAAAACGCGCGGCGTCTTCGCGTTTGAGACCGATGAAGAGCCCGCCCATAATGGTCGAACCCGATCGCGAGCAGCCAGGAATAAGAGCCAGGGCCTGACACAGGCCGATTAGCTGAATTTGCCAGAAGCCGAGTTCGTACATAGAGCGCTCGCGTCGCCCCAGGCGTTCTGCGAGCACCAGGAAGAGGGCCAGAAGAATCAAGCTCGAGGCGATCAGCGTGAGTCCACGCGCCTCGGTTTCTATAAAGTCCTTGAAACTGAGGCCGAGTATGGCAATGGGCAGGGTTCCGGGGACGATCGACCAGGCCATGCGGCAGGTGGGACTGTGGTTGAGATCGCGGCAACGCAGGCCCTGGAGTGCGGCGGTGATAAGGTCCTTGATATCGGTAGCGAAGTAAGCGAATACGGCGATCAGGGTTCCGAGCTGGATGACGGCCGAGAACGCGGTCCCCGGATCGCCCCAACCGAGGAAATGGGGTACCACTCGCAGGTGAGCAGTACTGCTGATCGGCAGAAATTCGGTCAGGCCCTGTACTAGGCCCAGGACCAGGGCTTGAAACCAATGCATGGGTAGCTTCACGGGAGCAAGTATAAAAGTCGATCTAAACTAATCGTCGGTGCTTGGCCTGACAAGTTCACGCGATTCGATTTCACTTTTTCTTCTAACGCCAATGCGATGCTGGCTTGGGGTCGAATTCAAGAGGTTCCCGCAGGCAGCCGCCAACCGTCTCTGCGTATCCGTGGGCGGGCTTGACAGATGAGGCTGTCCGTATGCAGAATACCTGCTGCTATAAGGTTTTTCGATCCCACTAGCCCAACTATTAGGAGGCCATATGCCAGTTGTAATTAAAGACGTCAGAACGATCCTCACCCAACCGGCCGGATCCAGGCTGGTCATCGTTAAAATCATCACTTCGGACGATGGGCTCTACGGGGTCGGTTGCGCGACTTTTACCCAGCGTTTTAATGCGGTGCACACTGCGATCGAGCGCCATCTCAAGCCCTTCCTCATTGGTCGCGATGTCGATCGGATTGAGGAGATATGGCAGATGTCGATGGTCAATAGCTATTGGCGCAATGGGCCGGTGCTCAATAATGCCATCTCCGGTGTTGATCAGGCGCTCTGGGATATCAAAGGCAAGCGGGCGGGGATGCCGGTTTACCAACTCCTGGGTGGCAAGTGCCGCGAGGGGGCGGCGGTCTATGGCCATGCTGGCGGTGATACGCCCGAGGCCGTAGTCGAGAGTATCCGCGAGTTTCAGGAGCAAGGCTATCGCTATATTCGCTGTCAGATGGGCGGCTATGGTGGTAAAGCTTCGACTTTGGTCAAGCCCGAAGGAGCTCCCGAAGGCGCTTACTTTAACCGCAAAGAATACATGCAGAATCACCTGCGGATGTTCGAGCACATTCGTCAGGAACTGGGTTTCTCGGTCGAACTTCTGCACGATATCCACGAGCGGTTGCACCCGATCGAGGCCGTGGGTTTTGCCAAGGATATGGAGCAGTTCAAACTCTTCTTTTTGGAAGATGCGCTGGCGCCGGAAGATATCGAGTGGTTCCGCAATATCCGCGAGCAGTGCTCGACACCGCAGGCGATGGGCGAACTCTTTAACCATCCGCGCGAGTGGACGCCGCTTATCGAGGGGCGGTTGATAGACTTTATGCGCATGCATGTCAGCCAGATGGGCGGGATTACACCGGCGCGCAATGTGGCGGCATTCGGCAATATGTATGGAGTGCGTACAGCTTGGCACGGCCCGGGCGATACTTCTCCGGTGGGGCATGCGGCCAATCTGCACCTGGATTTATGGGCACCTAATTTCGGCATTCAGGAATGGTGCCGTTTTCCCGAGCATGTCTACGAGATGTTCCCGGGGTTGCCCGAGGTGCGCAATGGCTATATGTACCCGAGCGAGGGTGTGGGTTTGGGGATCGATATCGACGAGGAGTTGGCAGCCAAGTACCCGTGCGAAGATGAGATCATCGGATGGACCCAGACTCGGTTGCCGGACGGGAGCCCGGCGCGGCCGTGATTTTTGCAGGGCTCTCCGAGATTCACAGAAGAGCCCTGCAGAAGATATAGCGCTCGGCTTTATTAAATGTGGGAGAGGTAGATGAAAGTTCTAGTGTCAAATTTGGGGAGTACTTCGTTCAAGTACAAAGTGTTCTCGATGCCCGATGAGACCGTGCTCGCCCAGGGGGGTATGGATAGGATTGGCGGAGCGGGGTCGGTGCACAAGTTCCAAATCGGGCAGCGAGAAGAGGGGGCGGAGACCGTCGAATTGCCCGACCACGCCACTGCTATTGATGAGGCGCTGGTCCGGCTGATCGAAGGCGGAGTGTTGGTGGCGGTGGATGATCTGGATGCAGTGGGGTTCAAAGCGGTGCATGCGCGGAGTATTTCGGGGGTGGTGGAACTCGATGAAGATGCGATCGGACGGATGGAGGATTTTTATCCGCTGGCACCGGCGCATAACCCGGCCTATGTGGCGGCGATCAGGCAGTTTGAGCGGGTGGCTCCCGGCGCCCGACGAGTGGGTTGTTTTGAGACGGCCTTCCACGGGAATATGCCGCAGCGGCGCAAGCTCTATGCCGTGCCCTACGACTGGTACGAAAAATACGGGGTACAGCGTTATGGTTTTCACGGAGCCAGCCATCGATACGCCGCTGAGAAGGTTGCCGAGTTGGAGGGGCGGGCCGATCTGCGCCATGTCAATATGCATTTGGGTGGGTCTTCGTCGCTTTGTGCGGTAGTGAATGGGGTTTCTCAAGGCGCTTCGCACGGACTGAGCCCGCAGGGCGGGTTGCCGCAGAACAACCGCATCGGAGATTTGGATCCCTACGCGCTGGATCTGGTTATGCGCAACGAGGGTTGTTCTTTTGCGGAGGTCCTGGACCAATGTGCCAACGAAAGTGGGTTGTTGGGGATCTGCGGTTACAACGATCTGCGCGATATCCAGGATGGTGTCGAACGAGGCGATGAACGCTGTCGCCTGGCCATCGAAGTGCTGGCGACTGCGGCACGGGATTGGCTGGGGTCCTTTGTCGTCGAGATGGGAGGTCTCGACGCTATTAGTTTCACCGGTGGTATCGGCGAGTACTCGACCCTAGTGCGCAGGGAGATTCTGCGCAATCTGGAATTTTTGGGGGTGAACGTGGACCCGGTCAAAAACGAAACGGTTCAGGGGGAAGGAACTTTGCATGCTGAGTCGAGTCAGGTTGCGATTCACGTCCTGCGCACTGATGAGGAATTGGTGGTGGCGCGTCAGACCTGCGAATTCCTCGTTAAGTCCTGAACTCGCTATTCGTTTGCGTTTTGTCCGCGACTGGATTCGGAATACGATAGTTCGTGGCCGATGGATGAGGGCCTGTATCGGTTGCCGATCAGGCTTTCGCTTTTGCAGCCAGAGGTTTGAGTGGTTAAATTGTAGCATCTAATGAATTTCATGTGTATCAGTTCGAGTGGAGAGTGTTCCCTATGTTCGGAGAGATCAGCAACGGATCTGGCGACAATCTGGATTATAGTTTTCACGCCGGTGTAGAAGGATCGCGACAGATCGTGGTTCTAGGCCATGGTGTGACTGGGAACAAAGATCGTCCTTTCGTCGTCGCACTGGCTGAAGGTTTGGCTGCTGCGGGTATCCATGTGTTGCGTTTTTCATTTGCTGGCAACGGCGAGTCCGGGGGTCTTTTCGTAGACTCAACTGTCTCGAAAGAGGTCGGGGATTTGGGCGTGGTGCTCGACGCGCTGGATGGTTACACCGTTTGTTATGTCGGCCATAGCATGGGAGGAGCCGTCGGTGTGCTGCGTGCCAGCAGCGACGAGCGGATTCGTCTCTTGGTTTCCCTGGCGGGCATGGTGCACACCCAGACTTTTGTCGAGCGTGAGTTTGGCAATGTGGTCCCGGGTGTGGGGTGTATGTGGGACGAGCCCGACTGCCCACTCTCACAGACCTACGTGGACGACATGGCCCAGATAGGCACGGTCGTTGGAAACGGGGCCGAGATTCGCGTTCCCTGGTTGCTGGTGCACGGTAGCGAAGATGATGTCGTGCCCATCGAAGAATCGCGCGATATTATCACAAAAGCGAGCGACAAAGCCGAATTTTTCGCGATTGACGGCGCCGATCACGTGTTCAGCGAACATGTGCAGGTCATGGTGGAAAAGGTCATCGGTTGGGTCCAGGATCAGTGGGCCTGAGTACTCGTTCGTAGCCGTAAATCCTCGCCCCGGGGCAATCTCGGCCTTCCTCTGCCGGCAGCCTACCAGAGATTGTCTATTCTTGCTATCTTTGTATACTCTTAGTATTACCGTGCGGTGCATGAAATTGGGCTATTGCGCCTTCAGCATCGCTCCCGCGAATCCAAGCTATGCAGAAGAAAACGCCGAGTCGATTAAGCGCCTTCCAACAGCGCACGTTATTGGTGATCGTGTCCCTGGGCGTGTTTATGGTCGCCGACACGCTTTATTTGCTGACCAACCGACTGGCCGAAGCGCTCGATTTCGACTATTTCGCCGTCACCGATATTTCCCTGCCCAGATTTTACCAGGGCATGGTATTTTCGCACACCGGAGTTGGTTTGGTACTCGTGGCGCTGGCGGTGGTTTTTGTCGTCTGGCACCTGCCGGTGGTGTGGCGCAAGAGTCGCAAACGGGCGATCTATACCGGCATCAGTACCCTGGTGCTGGGACTGGCCTTGGTCCTGAGTGGGCTGTTCATCCTCAGCGCGGCGAGTAATCGCAGCAATCCGGTTGCTTATTGGAGTCATGTGGCGGCGGCAGTGCTGGTACCGGTGTTTTACCTGGCTCATCGCCGGATCTCGTTGTGGAAACCCTCCTTGCAAAGCTATCGTGCCGTGCCTGGGGCTATCGCAGGGCTCCTGGTGCTGGCGGTCGTTTTGCACGGATTGACCTACAAAAGCGAACAGTACACCCAGACGGCCAAGGAAGCCTTCGCTGCTGGCAAGCACACCGGGCCCGGTTCCAGAGCCAGAGAGCTTGCCGACTTTAAATCGGATGGGTTCGTTCCGGCCAACTTCGTTCCGGTCGAGAGTCCCTTTTTTCCGGCCGCGACGACGACGACGACGGGCGATTTTCTGCCTTCTCGGATCATTACCCGCGGCGACCTTTCCGAGCCGGAGAAACTCGTCGGGGACCTCGACGAGCACGGTTTTGTCGTCTCCGAGTCGATCGGCTCGGAGACCTGCGCTCGCTGCCATACAGCCATAGTAGAGCAATGGTCGAAATCGGCGCATCGCTTCGCTTCGTTCAATAATCCCTTCTACGAGGCCTCAATCAACGATATGCGCCGCAACTCGACCCAGAGTAATCCGGAAGTTGCCGCTCATATTGCCCATTACCAAGGCTTGGAGGGTGAGGAGGGCAAGGTTAAGTCCAAATGGTGTTCGGGTTGCCATGATCCAGCGTTGATGCTGGCTGGTAAGATGACACAAGAAATCGATCGGTCTTCACCACAGGCACAGGCCGGGCTGACTTGCCTGGGTTGCCACGCCATCGACAAGATCCACGACCAGACCGGCAATGGCAATTACAATATTGCCGATGAACAGGAAGATCCCTACCTCTTCGCTTCGGCCAAGACCGGTATCGGTCGTTTCCTGCACGATACAGCGTTGAAGGCGCGGCCGATCGTACACAAAAAGCAGATGCTCAAGCCTTTCTTCCGGACCTCTGAGTTTTGTGCTACCTGCCACAAGGTGAGTCTCGACTCTCGTGTCAACGGGTACCGCTGGCTCCGCGGTCAGGATGAATACGACAATTGGCACGATAGCGGCGTGTCGCTCAATGCCTCGAGGACCTTCTATCTGCCCAGTGCCAAGCGGGTTTGTCAGGACTGTCATATGCCGCTGGAGAAAGCGGTTGGGGGAGATGTATCGGCGAGGGACGGCTATGTCAAATCGCATCGATTCTTGGCGGTTAACACGGCCCTGCCCTATCTGCGCGGCGATGAAGAGACCATCGCCCGGATCGAGGCATTCTTGCAGGATGAGAAACTCGGCGTCGATATCTTTGCGCTGCGTCGAGGAGACGAAGTGCATTACGCGCTGGACAAGAGTCAACCGGCGCTGGAACCGGGCGGAGAGTACGAGTTCGACATTGTGGTTCGCAATAAGGGGGTGGGACACACCTTTCCCGGCGGGACCAACGACTCGAATGAAGGATGGCTGGAGGTCTCGGTCATCGCTGAGGATGGTACCGTGCTAGTTCTGAACGGGGCAATAAGAGACGATGGGTACGTGGATCCGTCGGCGCATTTCTACAAGGCGTTGATGATCGACAAAGAAGGTCGGGCGATCCACCGGCGCAATGCCCAGGATATAGTCACCGCCGTCTATACGCGGACCATCGGTCCTGGTACGGCGGACGTAGCTCACTATGGCTTCCGGGTGCCCGAGGATTACGAGGGACAAAAATTGACACTTAGAGCGCGGCTGCTGTGGCGAAAATTCGACCGCGCCTATACCGAGTTTGCCTACAACAATAATCGCCAGGGTTTTCGGCGCTTCGATCGGGTGCCTGATTTGCCGGTGACTGAAATCGCCCGCGGTGAAGTGGAGTTGGTGGTGGCAGGGTCGCCCGGGCAGGGTGTGCCGGACGGAGACGATTGGATGCGTTTTAACGATTACGGTATTGGTCTATTGCTGCAGGACGATACGCAGGGCGCTGCCAGGGCCTTTGCAAGTGTAGCGGAATTGGCACCCAATCGCCTGGATGGTTGTCGGAATCTGGCCAAGGTCGCGGTGCGCGACGGCAATCTGGAGCAAGCCTACGGGCACCTCGAAGATTGCGAGGCCCTGTCCGCCGGCGATGCGCAGACGGCCTGGGTATGGGGCGTGGTGCTGCAAGAGAATGGCCGCTACGACGAGGCCGTACTGGCCTATCGTCGGGTGCTGCACGACTTTCCCGAAGATCGGGCTTCGTGGCGCAACCTGGGGCGGGTTCTTTATCTCAATGGCCAATACGAAGAAGCCCTGCAGGCACTGGATAGTGTACTGGAGATCGATCCAGAAGACCGCATAGCCCATTATCACAGGATGCTGGTATTGCGCGCTTTGGGCCGTGAGGACGAGGCACTCAAAGCAGAGCAGGCGTACCAATACTACCAGATCGACGAGTCGGCTCAGGAGTTGACCCGTCGCTATCGGCTCAAGCACCCTGAAGACAATCGCGAAGTCATAAAGATCCATGTCCATCCACTGGAGAAAGTTGCAGACCTAGGCGCATGAAGAGTTTATTGAGGGGATTGTTGTCGGGTGGCGCTTTAGTCTTCATATCCTGTGGCGGCGAACAAGCTCAAGCACCAGCTCCCGCACCTGAATACACTCGGGCACCTAGCGCCGACTATGCGGTGGACCGCGGTCGCAAAGAAGCGCCCGATCTGCAATTTGTCGAAGTCGCGGCAGAGGTCGGCATCCATTTTGTTCACCAGACCGGTGCCCGCGGCGACAAGTGGATGCCCGAGACGATGGGTAGTGGTTGTGCGCTCTTCGATTATGATGGGGACGGGCTCTTGGATGTGTTCTTGGTCAACAGTGAGGGATGGCAGGGCGAAAAGGCCACCAGTAAGCTCTATCGCAATCTGGGTGATGGCACCTTTGCCGATTTTACGGACCAGGCAGGTTTGGACTTCTCGGTTTACGGTATGGGCGTGACCATCGCCGATTACGACAGTGATGGCGATCCGGATATGTATCTGACGACATTGGGGCCCAACCTGCTTCTGCGTAACGACGGGGGTCGTTTTGTCGATATTGCGCGGGAAGCGGGTGTGGGGGGTGCGACCTGGAAGGACGACGCGGGCAACGAGAATCCCGAGTGGTCAACGGGTGCTGCCTGGGTCGATGTAGACGGGGACGGTTGGTTGGATCTCCTGGTTGTGAACTATGTGCGCTGGTCGCCCGGGACCGATATATATACCTCTCTCGACGGCAAAGAAAAATCCTATGCCACTCCGCAGCAATATCCCGGTTCGCCGCCGAGGCTCTATCGCAATCTGGGCGACGGTCGCTTCTTGGATATCACTGAGGAGGCGGGTCTGCTTCTGCCCGGGGGCAAGTCGATGGCGGTGGCGATGACCGATTTCGAGGGCGATGGGCTGATCGATCTCGTTGTCACTAATGATACCCAGCCCAATTTTCTGCTGCGCAACCTTGGTGGCGGTCGTTTTGAGGAACGAGGTCTGGCAGCGGGTATCGGCTACGACGAGACGGGACGAGCTCGAGCGGGGATGGGTGTGGATATTGCCTCGGTCGCAAACGACGAGGTGCTCTCGATTGCCATTGGGAATTTCAGCCGTGAAGCGCTATCGCTGTACCGCCAAGCGGGGGGCGAAGTCTTCGTCGATGCGGCGGGCAAAGCGCAGTTGGTGCAATCGACATTGCGACCGTTGACTTTTGGGCTGCGTTTTTTCGATTACGACCTCGACGGTTTACAGGATCTGATTCTGGCCAATGGCCATATCGAGCCGGAGATCAATTCAGTGCAGAAGGAGATCGAGTACCGTCAGGCGCCGCAGCTTTTTTGGAACGCGGGCGGCGGTCAGCTTTTAGACGCATCGGAGAAGACGGGCGAATTGTTCACCATGCCGCTGGTAGCCCGAGGTTTGGCTGTTGGTGATATCGATGCAGATGGCGATCTCGATGTGCTAATGACGACCAATGGTGGTTTGCCGTACCTCCTGCGCAACGATGGGCCGACCGGCAATGCGGTGGCATTGGATCTCATGGGTAAAGGGGCCAATCGCGATGCGATCGGTGCGGTGGCGACAGCTGTCGTGGGCGAGCGCATACAACGGCGAATGGTGCGCACGGGTTCGTCTTATCTGAGTCATAGCCCAACGACGATAACTTTTGGTCTGGGAAAAGCGCAACAAATCGATCAACTGGAGGTCCGCTGGCCGGATGGCATGGTAGAGGTAATGGAGAATATAGGATCTGGGGTGCGTTATGAGATTGCCCAAGGGGAGGGGATTGTAGCGAGAAGAGCATTTGCTCGTTAGCCGGACAGCTAAATCGATTCTTAGTTGAGCACCTGTGTTGCCTCGGGCAGTATAGGTGCTTTTTATTTTGCGGAAAGAGCGCATAGATAGGATTAGACCAGCGGTGGTCATCCACTAATTGATATCGCCTCGCGGTTGTTTTATAAATTCCACCCATTGCATAATATATTATCTAGATGGGCTTCTATAAGCGTCATACGATCATGGTCTGGCTTGTTTACCTGCTGCCCCTCGTCTTGGGTGTTGCATCGGCGTTTAGTGTCCGACCCTTGCAGATTGGCGCCACCGATCAGGTACTGGCAGAGCGCAATTGGACCGCGTTCGATCAGAAAAGCGGATTGGTCGGACGAGTATCTGATCTATTCGAGGATCGCGACGGCAATATCTGGCTGGCTACCAGCGCTGGAGTTCAGCGCTACGATGGATATAGTTGGACGACCTATACCGGCGGCGAGAGCCTGAGCATCGGTTTGGTCAATGTGATTTCGCAGGGTGCGGATGGGGCGATGTGGTTTGGGGTAGGCCAACCCGCACAGTTATTGCGTTACGATGGAGCGGCCTGGGATACTTTTGTGCTGAAAGATAGTCTAGTCGCACAAACCGGATATGCTGCTCTTTTACCAGCACGTGATGGTACTTGGTGGGCTGGCTTGCAGAACATCGATGTCGAATCAGGCAAACCGGGTGGGATCATTCGTTTCGATGGACGGGAGTCGGAAGTGCTGATAGTACCTCTTGGTCCTCCTAGACCCAACGTCAATCACATCTTAGAGGCTCGAGACGGTACCTTGTGGTTTGCTACCGAAGAGGGTGTGCTCTGCTTCGATGGTGAATTGTGGATCCGGTATACCGTTGCGGAGGGCTTGGCCTATAACGAGGTGGGGCAGATTTTCGAGGCCGAGGACGGGGCGTTGTGGTTTGCCTGTACTCGGGGGCTTAGCCGTTTCGACGGAGAAAACTGGCACAGTTACGCTATGCCTGATGAGATCATGATGAACTCGATATGGCAAACGAAGGATGGCACGATTTGGGCCTCGGGTGCCCCCGGCGTGCTCTTTCGTTTCGATGGAATGAGCTGGCAGTCGTATACCCGAGATCAGATTCCTCCCGATGGTTTGCTCAGCGGTTGGCCAGCGCGGGATGGATCGATTTGGATGTACGACTATCGCGGATCCAAAGTCTTCCGCTTCGATCCACAGGGCGTGTGGACGGTCTATGGCCACCGAGAGGGGCTGGCCGGTGGATTCGAAGCAGCAGATGGATCGGTTTGGTTCCACACTCTCCATCGCGCGGTACGTCTGCACAATGGCCACTGGATGAGCTACGGTCCCGAGGATGGGTTTGTCGATGGCGAAGTTTGGGGTATGCACCAGACCGGAGATGGCGCTCTCTTTTTCATTGGAACGGATCGAGGCAGGTCGACGATCACGCACTTCGACGGCAATCGCTGGCGCATCTTCTCGGCGGAAGAGGGGGCGATCGATTCAGTACACCAGACCCATCCAGGGGGCCGGGTGGCAGCGAATTTTCGCTCCACCGTATTGCAGGCGCGCGACGGGGCTTATTGGTTCGCAGGCAACCACGCCGGTGCGGCGGCCGTGGCGCGTTTTGACGGCGAAAACTGGCAGCGGTATACGACGGCGGATGGTCTGGCGGGGAATTGGGCTAGTGGGATATATCAGTCGGCAGATGGCGTAATCTGGACATCGAGCTACGACCCCTATTCTTCCGGGATGGTTGGTTTTGGCCTCTTCAGTTTTGACGGATCGCAGTGGCAGCGCCATACGCGGGTCGACGGGTTTGAGATCGATTACGTTACGGGGTTTGGCGAGTGGCCAGACGGGACACTGTGGGTGGGAGGATCGGAGGGAATCAGCAGGCTCTCGGATGGGGAGTGGTGGACAAAGGACGATTTTGGGGTGCCTACACCCAAGATACGCAGCTTGTTTTCGACGGCGCGAGGACTCTGGTTCGCCTTCTTACCCAACCGTCGCGCAGGTGTGGTTTTCTTTGATGGAAAATCCTGGCAGCGTTTTAGAGAAGCCAACGGTTTGATCGCAAACGGCGTAAGCGACATTGTCAGGACTCGGGATGGGGCGCTGTGGTTTGCAGCGGAGCGGGGTATCAGCCGCTATGATGGCAAGAAGTGGATCGGTTATGGTCAGCGCGATGGGTTGAAGATGGGCTGGATTTTTCCGAGTATTCGTCCTGCGCGCGATGGATCGCTGTGGATCGATGGTTCGGCGCTGGAGGTGGAGGATATGAAAGTGACCTATCTGCGTTTCCCTGCCGACCGCAACCCGCCGCAGACCCGATTGGAACCCGCTCCAGTGGAGGTGTCGGCCCGGGGCAATATTCTGTTGCGCTGGTCGGGATTGGATCGCTGGTCCTACACTCCAGTTGACGAACTTCGCTACCAATGGCGCCTGGATGGAGCGCGGTGGTCGGCCTGGTCCAGACGCCAGGATCATACGCTGGTCGCCCTGCACGATGGCGAGTATCGCTTTGAGGTGCGGGCAATGGACCGCGAGGGCAATATCGAGGAGATTCCGCCGTCGCACGTGTTTTCGGTCGATCCGCCGTGGTGGAAGTCTCCTCCGGTAGTACTCTTGATAACGTCTCTAGTTGGATTTGGCGGTCTGCAGACCCGACGCTATCTAGTGGCCAACCGCAAGTTGCAGGAGACTCAGGCCCGGCTGATTGTCGAACTCGAGCAGGAGTTGGAGACGGCCCACGCGTTGCAGATGGGTCTTATGCCCGATGCATCACCCCGCGTGGAGGGTTTCGATATTGCCGGGATGTGCCGTCCGGCGACCCATGTTGGTGGCGACTTCTTCCAGTTTTACGAGCGCGATGGCATGCTGACATTCTGTTTGGCCGATGTAACAGGTCACGCGATGGAGGCAGCGATTCCAATGGTGCAGTTTGCCAGCGTTCTCGAAGTCGAATTAGAACGCGGCATTTCACTCAAGGGGCTTTTCGATCGACTGAACACCTCGATGCACCGCGCTTTGACCGGTCATACCTTCGTCTGCTTCGCGATGGCACAGCTCGATCCTGCGAGTCGTCGTCTGCGCTTAAGCAACGGCGGCTGTCCGTATCCATATCACTTCCGTGCCGCCACGGGCGAGGTTGAGGAGATACCTCTCGATGCCTATCCCTTGGGCGTGCGCGAAGGCAGCGAATATACACTGGCCGAATTGATTCTCGAACCCGGAGATCGGATCGTAATCTCTTCGGATGGCCTCATCGAGGCAACAGATGAAGCGGGAGATATTTTCGGTTTCGAAAAGGTCAAAGACTCGATTCAGCGGAGTTGCCGGGAAGGGCTTTCAGCGATGGCATTGACGCAGCGGTTGATGGCGGAAGTCGACGCGTTCTGCAACGCAGAGCCGCAGGGCGATGATCGAACTGTGGTGGTGTTGCGCGTGGAGGGTTAGATGAGGTTAAAGATCGGTGGGCATCCCGTAGGGCGTACCATTGCGATGGGCTGGCAGAGGCCAGCTTTGACCACCGAGGTTTTGGAATGCATCGTGGCGGCCGCAGAGCCATAGGAACATCTCAGCGACTTTGATATCAGCGCGGAATTGTTCGACGATTGCGGCGATGGGGCTGCCGTAGTTGACAGTGGCGAAATCGAAGTCATCTTCGACGATCCAGTCGCGTGTCGAGGGTCGGTTGCGCCAGTAGAAGTATTTGAGCAGGTTGCGCATGCCGGTGCCCGTGGCCTCACCGCGCCGATGCCAGATCTGGTAGGCGGTGATGAAAATAGAGCCTGCGGGAGCGGTGGTGGCGACGGCGCCGCGGATGCCGGTGAGGTGGGCCATATAACGGGCCTTGTTTTTGACCAGGTGCGAGCCGGGTACTACCTCGGTCGGGCCCAGTTCGACTGGCGTGTCCTGCGGGTAGTAGAAGACCTGCAGGTAGTTGAGCTCCGGGCCAAAGGCCGAGTTGCCGTCGACGTGCCAGCCGCCTACGTCGAAAGGCGCTTCGACGCGGTGGTTGCTCATCAGTACAGGCAGGTGGAACTCAGGACCCAATAGGGAACGCACGGCGCCAGCGGCCGCCGGATTGCAGACCACGCCCTCATGAAACCAGTCTTGCGCAAGGATCCCAGTCGGTTCGTAGTACTCGTCCTGGTCGCAATATTCGACGCTCAATCGGTTCACTTCTTCGGAGACCACGCTCTCTAGAAGTAGATATCCAGTTTTACAGAATTCCAGGACCTGAGAGTCGGTCAGTGTCGCGGTGCAGTCGAAGGTTTTCCCAGCGGCCAAGCTCAACTCCATTTTTCCAGGATAAACTCGAAGCCCAGACCCTGCGGGTCGTCGGCCGAGAGGGCGAGCAGGGCCATATTGGGGAAAGAGACTACCCGCCAGCCGTCGTTGATCGCGTCGAGCACGTTCTGGTAGGGCCAGGCGTCGGCGTCGGCCGGAGGGGCGATCATCTCGCCGTTCTGGACCAGGGTCATGCCGACTGCCGGCGAGGAGGGAGCCGTACTGGTCGTTTGAATATAGAGCAGGTCCTGGCGGCGAGCGCTACTCTGCAGGAGGGTGCTAAGGCCTTCCCGTAGCTCGTCGCTGCTCAGTTCACCCGCTTCTAGGGCGCTTTCGAGGCGAGCGGCGAATTCGCTTTGTTCCGGTGTCACGTGTTTTTAGAATCGGCGGCGCTCTCGCTGGCGCCGCGCCCGGCGGCCATATTGCGCAGCATCTGGGCGACATCCCCGAAGCCTTTGAAACCGACGGCGATGACGATGATGTAGAACATTATGCTGGCGACGATAAAGACCGTTTGCCAGATCTCTTTCCATGGCATCAGTCTGAGTTCTACGTAGGCGGCGACGGCGGCGAATAACAGGGCGAAGCGAGCGATATCTTTCCAGCGTTGGGCTTCCATTGGGTTACTCCATATCACTAAAATCTAAGGGGCGCGGCGGGTGCGAGCGCTGGGTCAGCGAGGCGACCACCAGCATGCTCAGTCCGCCGACGATCAGGCTGGTGAGCCCGACGAGGTTGGAATCTTCGACCAGTGGCAGCAGAAATTCGGGGACCATCTCCTGGTATTCGGTCATGATCAGGAAATTGAGCGGCACCAGGGCTCCTAAAACGAGAGCGCAGTAGGCGCCCGGGGTATTGGCTTTTTTCCAGTAGAGCCCGAGGGCGACGGTGCCGACGCAGCCAGAAAAATAGATACTGCCGGTGACGTACATAAAGCGGAAGGCGGTTTCGGGTAGTTGATAGAGTGCGCCGAAGATCGCCAGAAAAGCCGCGAGTATAACGACTATGGCTCGCACCCAGTAGACCTCGCGCTCACTCGACAAACCGCCCCAGGTACCGTCCTCGGAACGTTCACCGCCAGATTTGGCGATCATGGCCTTGATCGGGGAGACGACATCGCGGACGATGACCCCGCTCCAGGCCAAAAGATAGCTGTCGTGGGTCGACATGAAAGCGGCGAACATCCCGGCCATCATGAGTCCGGCGATACCGATGGGCAGGATCTTGCCGAGCATCTCGGGCATCGCGAAGTGAGGGTCTAGATCGGGATCGCCGAAGTAGGCCAGCGCCGCGATACCCCAGAACATCGGTACCATCGCGCGTCCCATGACGGTGGCGGCGGAGATCCAGAAAACGCGGCGTGCGACCTTGGGGCTTTCGGCGCTCAAGGGGCGCATCATCTCAGGCTGCCAGACCACGCCGACCAGTCCGACGCAAAACAGGAATAAGATCATTGATATGCCGTAACCGGGGTTGGCGATCGGATCGAAGCCGATATCACCCTTGTGCGTTTGCACCGCCTGGACCATGGTGTCCCAGCCCAGCTGCGGGTGGGTGAGTATGATATACGTGCCGAAGAAGAAGCCCAGCGCCAGCAGGACGAATTGCGCGAAGTCGGTGAGCACTACCGAGACCATACCGCCCATCAGCGTGTAGAAGACCACGATAATCAGCATCGCGACCATGACGAAGTTGACGTACTCTTTGTCGAGACCGGTAAAACCGACGACAAACTTACTGCCCAAAATCGGGAAGAGGCCCATGTTGAGGGTGCCGGCCAGGGTGAGGATGATGCCGCCGAGCAGACGCACCCCGCGCGAGTATTTCAACTCGTAGAATTCGGGGACGGTCATTATCTGCAAATGGCGCAGGCGGCTGACGATAAAGCCGGTACGACCAATGATCAGGGTGGTGATCAGCGCCATGACGCCGAATACGAAAGGTACGAATCCGTATTTGAAACCCTCCTCGGCCATATACATGACGGTGACCAGGCCGAGGCCGGTGGAAACCATGGTGGCAACGGCCATGTGGGTTTTGAGGCCGCGTCCGGCGACGAGGAAGTCGGAAATCCCTTTTATGGCACCGCGGGCCAGAGTGCCAGCGATAATGGTGCCGCCAACGTAGATTAGGACTATAGCATAGTCGATCCAACTCAGGTGCATAGAAACTCCTGCGGAAGCTAAGTTCACGGGATGCCAGTGCGAATAGTTCAACTAATATAGTGTATAGTTTGTGAATGTCACACTTGTATATTGACCGGAGAAGTGAGATCTCTTATTATGCCCTAGAAGGCGGCAGTTTGGATGCCGGGACATGAAAGGATTTTATACAGACATGAATGGAGAGTGAATATGTCGCGACTGATGAAGGGATTATTGCTCTTGGCGATTTGCGCCGGTTGCTCGGGTGATGGATCCACACTGGGCCCGGATGGACGGCCTGTGGATGGCGATAGCGATGCTAATGGTGCAGATGATAGCGATGCTAATGGTGCAGATGATAGCGATGCGCCGACAACAGATATTACCCTGGCTCAGATCAGTGAGCAGATTTTTGCACTCAAATGTGTTGGTTGCCACGGCGGCGGATCGCCGTCCGCTAATATGTCTCTGGAGTCTGGGGTTGTCGCAGCGGAGATTATCAATGTCGCCAGTTCCCAGCGCTCGGATCTAAAGCGCATCGACCCGGGGAATCCGGATGGTTCGTATCTGTTGATTAAGCTGCGTGCGGACGACGGTATCGTAAATCAGCAGATGCCGCTGGGGGGTGGGGCACTAAGTGACGAACAAATTGAGATGGTGCGCAAATGGATCGCAGGCGGGGCACCAGTAGAATGAGCACTTGAACACTTTATTTGGGTTCTCCTGATCTGGCTATTCGATTTCCGTTGTCGACCCTCGGATGAGATTCTCCATTGCGGAGAAAGAGGGTCGATTTTCGCATGCCCTTTGCACACTCTGAGAGGAGTTTAGAATGCCCGTCTTCGCCACCGAATTTCTCACCCGAACCAGCAGCGATATTTTCAGCGCAGCGGGGATGCGCCAGGATGAAGCGCGGATCGTTGCTGAATTGCTGGTCGAGGCCAATTGCGCCGGTCACGATTCGCATGGTGTGATCCGCATCCCCCAGTATCTCGGCCAGATCGCAGCGGGCGATATCGTTCCCGATGCCGAAGTCGAGACGGTGCGCGAGACGGCGGTTTTGGCCGTTCTGGATGCGCATTGGGGTTTTGGCCAGGTGGCGATGAGTCGCGGTGTTGAAATCGGGTTGGAAAAGGCCAGAGCCGCAGGCATGGCCGCCATCGCCGTTCATCAGGCCAATCACGTCGGACGGCTGGGCTCTTACGTCGAGGATATCGCGCGTCAGAATATTGTCGCACAGCTCTTTGTCAACGGTGCACCTACCTGCCGGATGGCTCCCTGGGGTGGACGCGAGGCGCGGCACGGCACCAACCCGGTGGCGATTGGTTTTCCCTCTCGCGCAGGTGAGCCGGTAGTCCTCGATATGACCACTTCGGCGGTGGCCGAGGGCAAGGTCCGGGTCAAGCGCAATCGCGGTGAGCCAGTGCCCGACGGGTGGCTGATTGACGCAGAGGGCAAGCCCACCAACGATCCTAATACTCTCTATGGCGATCCGCCAGGTACTATTCTGCCGCTGGGCGGCAGCCTGGGGCACAAGGGCTACGGGCTCAATGTGGCGGTCGAATTGTTGTCGGGGGCACTGGGAGGGGCTGGGTGCCTGGGCAAGGAGCGGCAGTTCCGCAATGGGGCTTTGTTGATTTTGCTCGACGTGGAGCAGTTGGTGGGATTGGATGCGTATTTTGCCGAGGCTGACGACTATATTGCCTTTGTGAAATCTGCAGCTAGAGCGCCGGGTTTTGATGCGATCTTGATGCCGGGGGAGATCGAACTGGCGATGAAGAAGCAACGGATGGCAGAGGGAGTTTTCGTCGAGGACGAAACTTGGGGGCAGATCCTGGAGAGTGCGGCAAAAGTTGGAGCGGAAATCGAATAGCCGGTGCCGGTGCTTGTGCGGAAGACCTGGATCCGATCGATCGATAAATATAGTGAGATGATCAGTACATGTTCTCGGAGCTAGTCATCGGACACCAACGAGCGGTGAATAGGGTATTGAGGAGCGCTTCTCTGGTCCGGGGATGATCGATGCGGCGCAGTGCCATTCCAGCGTGGAAGCGGTTGTAGCGATCCTCGTCCTTCAGGACTTCAGCTAGGCCGTTTTCGACCCCGTCGGTATATTGACCTAGCTGTCCCAGAGAGAGGGCGGCGACCCGACGCACGCGGCGATCATCGTCGCGCAGGGCATTGGTCAGCGCAGGCAGTGCGGCACTGGCATTTTCACCCATGCGGCCCAGTGCTTCCGCCGAGGTTCGACGCACCCACCAGTGCCGGTCTGCAAGGCATTGGATGAGGGCGGGTACGGCGCTGGCGGCGGCGGGACCGATCGTCGCCAGAACGTCGGCAACAGCGGTGCGGACCACCCAGTGCGGGTCGGATAGCACAGCGATGAGGTGGGGCATTGCAATGGGCCCGATGGCGACCAGGGCTTGGGCGGCGCGCAGGGCTGTGGGGTTGGTGCCATGGGCGTTGTCCGGAGTTTTGGCTTCGATCCGGGATTCGACCGCGAGGGCCTCGCGGCGCAGAGCCGCGAAGAGATCCTCGATGATTGCTGTATCCGACGAACCCAGCGAGTAGGCGGCGCGCAGGCGTTCGGATTCGCTGCCGTTCTCCAATTGCTCCAGCAATATCGCTCTATCGGTTGCATCCGGAGATGGCGTTTTTTCTTTCCCGCAGAGCCAGTTCCACACATCGAGCGAAACTTCCGGATGGGTGTCTTCGGGCATCCAGGTCGTGCTCTGAGTGTTCCAGGTTGGAGCGGTGGGTCGTTGCATCCGCGCGAACTGGAACTTGAGCATATAGCGCTTTTTGTCGCTCAGGTTGGGCATCGCCCGGTGCCAGGCGTCGAAGTGGACTAGCGCTACCGTACCGGCCTTACCCGTTAGACCCAGGGGCTCTTCAGTGCATTGCTGCGGGTCGGGATCGGAGATGGTTTCCCAGTTCTGCACTCCGGGCAGGATACCGGTGGGGCCCATGTCCTCGCTAACGTCCTGGGGATAATAAAGGGCCAGCAGCCAGTGGAAACGAGGCTGGCGCATATTGTGGTCGAAGACGTAGCAGTCCTTGTGCCAGGTCTGGCCCTTCGAACCGGGTGGGTTGAGGTGAGCGTGGCGGTGGGGATTGAGGATATAGTCGGGGCCTAGCAGGCTGGTCAATGCCCCGCGGATTTGGGGATCTTCGAAGACCTGGGAGATTTCGGGAATACGCGGCAGGATATTGTTGCCGAGATTGCCCTCTTTGGCGAAAACTTCCTCGAGCGAATCGTAGATTTGCTGGTGCAGAGGGGTTGCGAAGTCGGTGTGGATCAGGATATAACCATCAGTGATAAAACGCTGGACTTGGGAGTCGGTGAGGAGGTGCTGAGTCTCGGTCATTGTGCAGGTCTCTCTCTATCGCAGTCGTCGCGGTTCGCGCGTTTAATTCTGGAGGTCGGTGTCACTGGGCATAAGTATACGGTGCAAGCTTGTGGTTGGCCAATCTCTACGATCGGGATAGATTTCACCAGCCGGAGTATCCTCTTTTTTGGAGGGGACATCACTGCTCAGCGATTCTGATCCAGGGTTGATTCCCCGCAGTTCACTGCTATCGCGCAGATTTGCTCCAGGTGATTAACGATGGGGGGTGTCGCGTCTCAGGAAAGAATTTCGACTTCGCGACCAGTATCTGCAGCACGGTAGAGGGCATCCATGATGCGCTGGACGTTGAGCATCTCGCTAAAGCGCACCATCGGCGTGCTATTTTCGCGTATGCTCTGGCAGAAGTCGCGACAGATCAGGGAGAAGGCGTTCGGCGAATCGGCGGGTAGATCCGGGGTTGCGTCGACGACCGCGCCCCCTTCTTCGAGTTCGAGACGTAGGGGGCGCAATCCCGCCGCCCCCCGGTCGCCCAGGAGTTCGGCTCCGCTTTGCCGCGTCTGCGGGTGCATCAGCCAATTGCTCTCGATAGCCATGGTCGATCCGTCGGCAAAGTGTACCAGGCCGACGTTGAAATCCTCGATCTCGCAGGCCTCGACCGGACCTTTCCACGTAGGCGGCGGATTGGACATTCGCTCCAGCTTCCTATAACTGGAAGCCGTTGCGCGCAGCGGCCTGGGATTGCCCAAAGCCCACAACACGGCGTCGAGCAGGTGGACCGTGGTGTGAAAGAGCACGCCGCCGCCGGCCAGGTCACGGCGATACATCGTCGGGGTCGGGGGAATGTGCATGACGTGTCCGTGCCAAAGCCGGGTGTGATAGATCCGGCCGAGGCGTCCTTCATTGACGATCTGCCGTAGCGCCTGCACTTCCGCAATACCTCGATTCTGCAAACCCATCGTCAGCAGCTTGCCTGCACTCCGGGCAGCTGCGATGATTTCCTCGGCTTGGGCCAGATTGGCGGCCAGGGGTTTAGAGGCCATCACATGGGCACCGAGTGCAAAGGCGGCTATTGCCGCTTCTTTGTTGAGTGCTGGGGGCAGGGCTAGACTGATGAGGTCCAGAGGGTGGCGCGCGAGCATCGTGCGATAATCTGCGTAGTGGTGCTCGACGCCGAACTCAGCGGCGACCGCTTCGGCGCGCTGGGGGTCGGCGTCGGCGACGGCGATGACGCGGGCCTCGGGCAATTCGCCATAATGCATGACGTGGCCGCGTCCGTGGGCTCCACAACCGATGACGCCGACGGCTAGGGGGTCCATATCTGTTCTGTCTGGCGGTTGCGTTTAATCAGCATATGGATTTTTTTCTGGCGGTTGCGGGGAGATTGCAGTTCTGGACCTGGGTAGTCCAGAGCGTACTAAGGATTAGGAGCAATACGACCGCTCAACTCTCATCCATCGAGTCTTCCTTCAGAAGACGATACTCGACACCGCTTTCGATATCAATGCCAGCGCGATCGAAGACATCCCCACCAGACCCATTCCACACGAATATCCCGCCAGCAGAATCGGAGTATAGGCTTTCCAGCGTTCCTCTCCGAAACGCTTTTGAAAGTGGTAGCGACCGAGGAGTGCGCCGATGAAGTTGGGCAGCAGGAAATGAGGCCATGCGCCGACGCCGCCGATGAATCCGTAGAAGAGGGCGACGGGCCACTTGAGTAGCGAGAGCACACCGAGAATCCCGGCGCTGCCGACGACACCCGTGAAAATATAGTCCCAACGAATGATCGTTTTGATCAGCTCATTGCCGCCCTCGGCTAGGGTCGATTTGACCCAGAACGCCTGCATGGTGGCATAGAAGGGCCAGAATTTCTGCACATACGGGTAGGCCGATGACGGGATCGGCCCGAGTTTCCAGATGAAAGACCAGAAAATAAATGAACAGACGAACATGATCAGTAGCGCTACCCCTGCGAGTTTTACGATGCTGCCGAAATGGGTGCGGGTCAGTTCGAGCTGTTTGAAGACTGCAGCTTCGTAGCCCCACTGGAAAAGTGGAATCGGCGCAAACCATACCCCGGCACCCTGGTAGCCCGAAAGATAAAACGATCCCTCGCGCAGATAGGGGAAAGATACGCCCTGTGCCAGGCCGGTCAGGCCGATCATCCGCGCGCCGATATAGGAGTAGATCGGTGTCCAGACGAAGCCGAAAAAGGCGCTGATCCACCAGGGGAAAGACGGCACTAGCCACCAGACCAGGAGCACGAAGCCCAAGGTACTTACCGCCCAGATACCCAGCGCGGCCGAGATCGGAATATCGCCCCGATCCTTGGGCAGGTCTCCAGCTTCACCTTCGCGTTTGGCTCCGCGCAGCTTCCACATCGTACTGCCCACCATCCAGAAGCCCATCGCTGCGACGACGATGGCACCGCCGATCGAGAAGCTGAGCCAGAAGTCGAACGAATTGGCGATCTGGGTCGGGATAGCCGACATTCCCGGTTCCCAGGTGTGCAGGATGTCGAAGGTATAGAGCAGTGGATTGATGAGGATATTGACCAGAAAAGCGGCGGCAAAGGAGCCGACTACGATCCAGAAGGGCAGTACGAAACCGACCATTAGATGACCTATATCCGTACCGATGCCCATAATGCCGGCGGGCAATAGTTCTTTCATCGAGACGGTCAGATCGATAAAGGGGATGGGCAGAATGGTTACGGTCTCGGTCAGGAAGATCCCCGAAACTGTTGGAATGACTACGTATAATAACCCCCAGATAATGCCGATAAAGGCGCCGACGCTGAAGACCTCCCAGCGCCAGCCTTCGCGTTGACCGGAGTTTTCGGCCAGGGCGATGGCTCCGCCGGCCTGTACTGGAGCCATCGGGTAGGGCAGCCGTTCGATATCGTTGGTGATGCGGAAGAGCACGTAGCCCAGCGAGAGGCTGTTGATCTTCTGCATGACGATAACGGTCAAAAGCAGGACGATCGGTTTGATCCAGTCGGGATGCAGGAAGGAGCGTCCCTCTAAAGCCGGCGAACCGCGCGGGGGCACCACCCAGTCGGGTATGTACTGATGCAGCCCGTCGGCCTGTGGTGATTGGATCAGGTACTGGTCCCAGATCAGCCCACCGAAGGGGCCGCCGAAAAAATCGGCGCCCGTTCCTAGTTTGCCGCCCATCAACACCAGACCGCCGGCAACCCAGTAGAGGATGATCACTTCCTGAGGTCTGAGTCGGATGAAGGATCGCTTGGCGATTTCGATAAAGAGGATCAGTGTCACCCACTCGGCGCCACCGGCCATGCTCTGACCGGTTACCAGTCCCAGGTAGATCGCACCGGGCAGCATGATAAAACCGACGAAGAGTGCAGCCCACAGCGTCTTGATATTGAAGCCGGGCTCGAAGGTGAGGTTATCGGGAATCAGCTGCAGTCGCTCGGGCTCTTTTTTGCGGTCCGCGGCCATAGATTAGTTTCCGTACAGCGGGTGCCCCTGACCGGGGAACCAGATCATATCGGTGAAGAAGGAGAGGCCGATCGCGGTGAAATACCCGAGGATCAGCCCGATAAAGAACGGTTGAGCGCGCTGGTAGAGTCCGATGCCGCCCGAGCGCATAATGGTCCATTTGGCCAGCCAGGAGACAAAGATCGAAAAGACGATAATGGTCATCGGATAGGAGCAGATCCCAACCGGCATGCCGATCGGGTGCAGCGGCCACCAGGGGAAGCGATAACGCATAAGGGTCAAGAGGCCCATGACTCCGGCACCGCCAGTCAGATGACTCAGTCGGATCCAATCGGGAGCCTTGAGATCGATTTTGCGCAGGCTCTCGACATAGGGCACCTGCGAACCGTAGCCGAATATCCAGCCACCGTAATTATAGGCGCCGAATGAATATCCCATATAGAGGGCGAAGGCCATCGAAACGACGAGCGCGACGAGGGCTGAGAGCAGCATGTAGAAGCTCAGCGAGCGCCTGCTGAGGCGAATATGATCGGAGATCTTAGCGCTATTGGCCGCAGCGACCATAAAGAAGCCTTTGAGCTCGTGATGCCAGCCGTAGGAGAGCCCCATGGCGATATTGCTCTGTGCGCTGGCATAAGGTCCGAGCGCGTAGCCGACGAAGGTTTGGCCGACCAACGGGGCACGGCTGAAGAGCAGGCCGCCTTCCATGATGATCCGGGTGATCCCGGTATAGAGGATCAGCGTAACGAGAATGAAGAGTGCAATGGTGGGGATATTCATCCCTGCACGCCACATCCAAAAGGCGATGTAGAGCAGGGCGAGTCCGCCGCCGAAGACGATCATGCGATAGGACATCAGTTCTTGGGAGTCATCGATTTCGCGATCATTGTAGATCGCCTTGCGCCAGATGGTGCCCAGATGTCCGCGTGCCATCCACAACATGCTCGCGACCAGGACGATCATAGCGCCGAAGGATTGCCAGCCGATGGCCGGGTGTCCCAGTGTGTAGACATCGCGTCCGGCAATAGTGTATCCGAAACGGTTGAAAAGGCCTTGCTGCAGCATCGTCAGTACAGTGAAAAACCACATGCTGAAAGAAACATCGAGGTTGACGAAGTAGGTGAAACCTACAATGGCCCAGTTGATATTGGTGTTGATAGCGGGAAATTCTCGGCCGATTCGAATCGGATCAGAGAGATCGCGCGGTATCGGTGGGAACGCCGGGGTGAAATAGCCCATGACGTTCCACATGACCATGCCGAAGGGAATGGCGAAACCGATCCAGAAGGCCTTGCGGCGGACGAAGCCCGGCCAATTGGAGCCCTCCGGCGGAACGATGAGCTCTTGTGGCAATTCCATCAGCGCGAAGGGCAGACGCTCGTATTCGACCCATTGCTTGCGCAGGGCCGAGACAATGCAGTGGCAAAGAAAGAAAATCGCCATCACCAGGCTGATCCACCACAAAAGCGGCGCGATCCAGGCACCCCAGGGGATGGACTCGCCGGCGGGGATGCCATTGTAGAACCACTTGAGGGCGATCATATCATTGGGTACCAGCCATTCCTGGATGTGCTGGACGACTTTGTTCTGCCACTGGTTTTCGGGGGACGCGAAGTATTGTGGTGCGGCGATAACGGCGATCATGTACGTGGAAGTGCCCCAGGTGGGGATCGAGGCGCCGACCAGCGACATGACGAAGATCAGCCCGAGTTCAGTAGTGCTGAGACCGCTTATTTTGCAGAGCGATTTGAGGGTGGCGTTGAAAAATACCAGCGCCGTGAAGAGGAAGACGACGCTCAGTGGAAGGTAGCTGATAGCCCACTGCGATGACTTGAGAATGAACATACTGTATGGAGCGCCCACATTGATGAGCACGACCAAGGTGAGGCCGAGTAGGAAGGCGCGCAGGGGGAATTTTGTCGAACTAGACATCAATCAGTCACTGTTCTTATAGCTAGCTGATTTCGGGTTTATTTTCCAATCCATATTCTTTGCTTACCTGCTCTTGGTAATCTCCGCGTATCCCTGTTGGCAAGGTTCGCCATACCAGAAAGCGCTTGCGCAACACATTGAGAAAGTTGCGGTTCATGCGTTGCCACGAGGCCACGTCGCCGCTCAGGCGTTCGATCAGGACCTCGATCTTGTAGATTTGGTGTTCACCTGTCGGAATCGCCATCAGCCGCACTTGCTGGCTGATGCCCAGATCGTACGGGGCCAGCCAGGTGCGCATCGCAATCTCGTACGCAGGGGCCGATTCTTCACTATGGATCGACAACTCTACTTCGCGAGCGATGAAATCTCCGATCGATCCTTCGCCGTAGGCGACAAAGACGGTCTTCAGATAGACATACATACTCGGCACTTCGGCACCGCCGACCGTAAAGGGAAAATCGAAGGACCAGCGGTCCCCTTCTGGTGGAGGAAATTGCCACTGCCGAGTCACGTCGGGTACTGCCATATTGGCCGCCAGACGTGCGGGATAGAGCGTGGAAAGATAGACCGTGCCGATGACCACGACCGTAGCCCACACCGCCGAAAGTGATGAGTAATTGAGAGTCAGGCCGCCGAGGAGTCCGTATTCTAGCATGACCAGATGCGAGATCTGGCCGATGACGTAGCCGGCTACGGCGCCGAAAGTGGCGAAGACCGTCGACTCGGCGAGAAAGAGCAGGCCGATATGACTGGGAGCCAGGCCGACGACGCTGTAGATGCCGATTTCGCGAGCGCGTTCGTAGACGGCGCCGGTCATGGTGTTGAGCACGATCAGTGCGGCGATGAGCACGGGTATGAAGAGTTGGCCGGCACCGCTGACCTGCGTTGAGCCGATCGAACTGTAGGCGACGACTTGATCGCCCTTGCCGACGAAGAGAGTCAGTGCCACTCGCGACATAAAGGACTCGACGCGGCGGTTGAATTCGCCATCGTCGACTTCGGCAGCCACGGCGATTGAACGCAGGCGACCGCCCATTTCGATGACCCGCTGATAGGGCAGGAAGAGCGTATTGGTCACTTCGAGATGATTGAAGGTTTCGACGGCACTAGCGGCCAGGGTCCGTGGATCTTCGGTGCTCTCGCGGCTGATCAAGCCGGCATCTTTGACAGTGTCTACAGGCGTCAGCTGCTCGCCATCGAGATCGACGATTTCTTTCAGCCCTTCGCTATCGAAGATTCCGATGACCTGGTACTCTTCGCCGTAGAGCGTGATCTCGGCAGATCCCGCGTCTTCTGGGGCAATGCCGATGAGCGCGGCTACGCTGTCGGGAAGAATTACGGCGTTGTGGTCGTCTGCGACGAAGAAACGACCGGCCGTGATCTGGGCATCTATTCCGGTAACCTGACCCTCTTCGGGTTTTAATCCCACCAGTCCATGCGCGAAACTGGCCCGACCAGATTCGGTTGCGACAAAGTCTATATAGGCCTTTTCCGATTCGACTGGTGAGAGGTACCAGGATCGCGGCACCACCAGCGCCTGTTCACCAAAAGCGCTCTGTACGTATCGCAGGCTGGACTCCTGCATGCTGTGCCAGGCTCGGTCGCGGACAAGGGCTCCAGCATAGAGAGGCTTATTATCGCGTGGCAGGCGGTAGAAGTCGAGGTTGGACTTGATCGAGGTGAAGGAATTGACGGTAAAGGTCAAGAGCGTCAGTGTTGCGGCCGTTAGTGCGGTGCGCAGGCGGCGCTTGCTGAGATTGGAAATCCCAAGGAGTACGGCGGCAAAACCGACCGATATTCGCCCTACATCGGTTTCGTGCAGGCCCGAGGCGGCGCCTTTGCGTTTTTGCAAGAGGGCTTTGAAGCGGCTGATGACGATGAATATCACCAGTACGCCCAGGGCTAGAATGACGAAAGCCAGAAAGATGATATAGGGCGAGGTGCTCAGCTTGAAGGCCGGGTGGACCCAGCGCAGGAGCAAAAAGACGGCGACGAAAATCCCGACAAAACCCATGATCTGCCGGCGAACATCAGCAAAACCAAAGAAAAAACGTTCGCAGAAGAAGGCAAAGGGCAGGATCAGCGCGAAGTAGAAAATCACCGCGCGCACGGTATCGTTGGCGGTGGACTTGATCTCCGGGTAGATCCGTGCCTCCAGACCTAGAGCACGGCGTACTGCACTTTGATAACTAGTGTAATTGTAGGATTGGAGGTGCTTTCGAGCTTCGATCAATGCCTCCCGGGCCTGGGTGTGCATGGATTGCAGTTCGTCGAGCACGATGCCGTGGCGGGCCATTTGTTTGATCCGCGCCTCGTCGAGAATCCAGATATCGCGGGCGGCCTGATACGCTGGGTAGGGGATGAAGCCCTTTTCGATCGGGAAACCCTCACCCTGGGCCCGTTCGATGGTCGCAAAGTCGACGCTTGCCGGATCGAGCGGTGCCGCGAAGAGTTCAGGGTCGGCGTTGGTCAGCATATAGCGCACGCCGGCAAGCGCACTTTCACCGCCAAAGGCCCCTTCGCCGCCGAGGATCTTGACCCGGGTACCCGGGGCGGCGAAGACCACGCCGGCCTGTACCACCCGGTCTTGTGAATTGCTTTGGTTTTCGATGTAGCTGAGCGAGAAGGAACGCGGCGGTGCATCGTTGGCACCAAGTACGGAGACCTGATCTAACGCCGAGAGGTAACGAGGATCGACCACCTCCAAAAAATTCAGCGCCCGACAGCGGAAAAGCACCTGGAGCATGCGATTTTCCCACCAGCCGTAGGGTTGGGTGCCGGGGTAGGTCTTGTCGCCTTCTTCGCCCAGGTCTGGCGCCGAAACGATGCGGCCGTATTCATCTAATTCGAAGGCCTGAATCTTATTAGTGAATCGGTTGCGCATGATGTCGAATTTGAAGAATCCGGCGTCCTCTGCGCTGGAGCCCGCATGAGTGGCGATCAGGGTGCGTACGCCGGCTACCGAATTGGGGCCGGGTTGGAGATAGGTTACGAGGGCCTCGGGTACCGGAGCTTTGGGCACTGCGAAATTGATGTCGCGGTCGAACCAGTAGATGTTGCCCTCTAGACTGTGACCCCAGTCGTGAAGGGTCAGCTTGGTATCGTTGAAAAAATCGGGATCGGAAGTGGCTTTGAGCAACAGCCCGGCAATAGTGCGGGTCTGTTCGGCGAGGTGATCGAGTTCGACGAACTCCAATCGATCCAGAGGCGTATCGACGCGCGAGCGCAGTTGGTTGGGGGTTACAAAGGAAAGGGCTTCTTTGCCAACGAAGGCCGAAGCTTCGCTATCGAGAGCCAATCGCGTCGGCATGAAGTTTTTCCATACCCGTTTCTGAGGAGCGACAGCGTCCTGGTAGCGGGTGGGATCGGCGAAGATTTCGCGGTTGTAGCTGTCGAAGCGCGAGGCGTAATGAGCCATCAAATTCTTCTGATAGTCGTCGTTGCGCCAGGCCGAGTTGTAGAAGGTACCCATGGTGAAAGTGCCGACTTGCGAGCTGTGGCTCGAAAGGTCCAGGCCGATGAAGAGGCGGAAGTCGATGCGCTCGGCGGGTGGGATCTGATCGCGGAAATGCGTACTCTTGCGTGCGTGGCGATAGAGGAAGTCGTTGACGCCAGCTAGACCCTGGAAATGGCCGGAACTTGCCAAGAAGAGTACGGTGTAGCGGGTGCCCTGCTCGGCGAGCAGTCGCGCGATTTCCAAGAGCGCGACGATGCCGGTGGCGCTTTCGGCTCCTGGTGCCAAAGCCGGAACTACGGAGATGGCGTCGTAGTGAGCCTGAAGGACGATGATCTGGTCCCGCCATTGTTGGATTTCTTGGCGTTGACCGCGGGGCATGTCTTCGGCCAGGCCGGGGAGGACGGCTAGCAGATTGCGCGTCTCGACTTGCTCCCAGTCCATGCGGGCCTCGAGATGCACTCGCACTTCGCCCTGTTGGGCTTGGCGGCGCAGGATTTCCGCATCCGCATCTTCGATCCAGAAGCGGGGGATATCTACGGGCACTTGAAGGAATTTGTCGGCGGCCTCGCCGCGAGTTACCCGACCGTCGTTGTAGAATAAAATCGCCTGGGCACCCAGGGATTTTGCTTCGATATAGGCGTTGCCCGAGCCGAAGCCCATCAGCGCGATGCTGCCTTCCAGTCGTTTGCCATCGAATGCGTTGAGGTTACCACGACCAAGGTCCAGGAGGTGTCCTTCGACTCCGCCCGGTCTTAGTGAAGGCGTGCGTACGTGGTTGGGCCAGAGGCCATAGATCGGCATCTCGACGGCTGAATCGATAAAACGCAGCCGGCCGCCGCGGTCGATAGGGACAGAGAGAGGAAAAGATTCGCTGCTGACCTGGAGACCGAGTCGGCGAAATTCATTTTCGAGATAATCAGAGGCTTTTTGGGCGCCGGGGTAGCCGGAAATTCGCGATGAATCTGCGGTGAGGGCGCGAAGATGTCGGGCTAGGGTGGGGGTATCTATTTGCGAGACTGTCTGGCGCAGTGAGGGGTTTTGTACTAGAGTGGGTGTTTCGTGCAGTGGCTGCCAGCCAATCGCCTCTTCGATCCAGCGCGAGATGGTGGCCGGATCAAAGAGCGTTACTGAGAGCAGGAAGAGGGCTGCAGTCGTGAGGAGTAGAAGTTTCTTGAGCATTAAATGTGTGGGGCAGGGCGAATCTGCAAAAAGGGCAGGCTACGATCTGCCGCACACGTTGATAGGTTACCCTGGGCTTTGATTATCGACGCGGTATTAATGAGCTGCTATTTTCTCGAGATTCTTGACATGCTGAACCTCGCGTTTGAAGCGGAAGCTAAGATCCATGGTTTCGATTGGTTCGTTGCGATAATTATAGCGCAGGCCGAATTGCGGCATCTCGACGGCGATTTCCTCGACGTCGTTATGGATTTTGGAAAAGATCACATAGCCTTCGACTTCCTGCCCCGAAAAACAGAACTCATCATCAGGATACTTGGCTTGGGTATAGAGGTCGCGGCGCTCGTCAAAGCGGAGGTAGCCAAGGCCGTTGAAAGCCAATGGAAAACGACGAAAATACTCTTCGACATCGTAGTCGCCCCAGGGATAGTAACTGCGGCCGTTGGATGATTCGATAGTGACCATCAGCGGGTCGAGCTTGACCTTGGGATATTCGTAGTTCTTGACGTTAATTTTGAAGATGGAAAGACGCTGCGGTGATTTGCCGGTGCGTGCATCGATCCAGTTGCCGTACGTGAAGGGGTTGGATGGTAGTTCGTCAGAAGGCCCGCTGGCGTCGGAAGACTGGGCTGGATATTGACGGTTGATCTCCTCATCGGTCATCGGTCGCACGGATACTTCGAGTCGGTTCTGGACGAAGGTGA
This sequence comes from uncultured Gemmatimonadaceae bacterium, assembly GCA_964520345.1. Classification (GTDB taxonomy): domain Bacteria; phylum Latescibacterota; class UBA2968; order UBA8231; family UBA8231. The sequence goes on from CAZFMY010000009.1 coordinate 42,874, forward strand.
CAGTCCCATCGTCGAGGATCTTCATACTCGTACCCTCGCCAGTGGCTCTTTGCTGGGCTGCCTCGAGGGGCTCGAACTTGCCGGGAACTCGGTAGTGGCCACACCCGGCAAAGAGCGCCAGAGCGGCGAGGGAAAAGACGAGGGTCAGGACATTCTTGTACGTGTACATTGGAGTACTCCTCTCTAAGCGACTACAAATTCACCGGGCTCGCGGCCTGTCTCCTGCTCGAGACGAATTCCCGCAGGAGGTTCGTATCTACTGAGACAATGGCGGCGTGTTTCTGGCGTAAATCTTCTATATAGCGGTCGAACAGGGGCATGGCTCTGGTATCGCGTAGATCCTGAACAACCTTTTTTTGCAGCGCTTCTTTGTTGTCGCCGAGGCTTGAATAACGTTCTTTGTTGGCCTCGTAGAAGGCACTGAGTTCGGCGGGATCAATCTGGACCTTGGCGAAAATCTCGCGATCCCACAGGGCTTTGATCATCTTCTGTTCGCGCATTTTTTCGCGTCGCGTTTCCAACTCTGGGTAAAGGCCGTGTTTTTTCGCTTCCTCCTCGAGGAGCCGGTCGGCGACAAAGGCACGGGTGACTTTGAATCCCAGTGCACCAACTTCGGTAGAGGGTGCTTCGTCACCTGCTCTGAGGCGGACCAGCGCTTGCTGGTAGTCGCTCAGACTCCAGTCGCCCAGGGAGCTGCTGACTAGGCGAAGGTCTGGCTCGGCCTTGCCACCCACAACTCGCCGCAGGCCGGCAGTATCCAGACGCACCGAATACTTGCCGGTCAAATGCTCTAAATAGGCCAGATTGGCCTGTTGTTTGTTGCGTCGCTCAAGAGCGGCCTCGGCGAGTGGACGACGGGTCGCGAAAGACGCCTGACGTTCGTCGGCAATGCCCAGTACCAGGTACTGCCCGTCGGCCTCTATCAACTCGACGGCTCCCGCCGGTAAGAGGAAGAGCGTGGCCAAGCGCTGGTCACCGGCGTTGAGCACGTTGAGCCAGCCGCTCTGGCTCCAGGTGGTCCGCCCATAGTTTTCGGCCAATGCGGCGAAGCTCATACCGTCCCGTGCTTTTTTCAGTGCCTCCAGGGCCTGTTCTTTTCGCACCAAGCTCAGGCGGTTGAGGCGAATTTCGCGCTCAGCACCCGATTCGGTAAAAAAAGCTGCGAGTTCGGTTTCGGTCCAAGTCAGTGCTTCGCTCATTTCGCGAGTGAGAAGTTCATCGACCAACTGGTTGCGCTCCCAGGCCTCAACGGCTGCTGCGACTACTTGGTCCAGCTCTTGCGCACGAGCTTCAAAGAGCAAGAGCTCCTTGTCGATCAGGACCTGGAACTGGTTTTGCCAATCGTCCAGTGTTTTATCCTGGGCCCCGGCGGGCAGCCGTTCCAGCGCCTGGATGAAATCCCGCTCGCTAATTTCTTTTTCGCCAACCCGGCCCAGGATCGTTAGCGGACGCTCTTGCGGCGTTTCGGCGCAGGCCAGGATCCCGAGGCTTAGGAGAGCGGCATGTTTCCAATCAGCCAATACGGGAGTTAAAAACCCCATCCTCTCCTTTCAGCCGGTCGCCCGCCCAGACGCTCCTGCTCGAGACCGGCGAATAGTTCGATAAAGGCAATGGTATTGCTGACGTCTAGATCCTTCAAGTTGGTATAGTTGATGTCGTTGACCTGGAAGCCGACGTTGGAGGTAATACTGTAGCCCTGATATTGTACCCGATTGGTGTACTGCAGGGTGAACACTTTGCCGATGAAGTCGTCGATGTACTCGGGTGGGAGTGGATCGGGGATCTCTATAGCATTGCGAAAGAGCGTGAATTCGACACCGACTTCAACCCGGCTTTTGGTCAGCACTGGGAACACGGCGGAAAGCGAAAAGATTTCGCTGAGTTCGTTGATTGCCAATTGTGAAGCGCGCGGCTGAGAGCGCTTGCGCCACATATTTTTCCAGCGTGGGATCAGGGTCACATTGCGCCCGATCTCGACGGGGTAGTCGGCTTTGTTGATAACACCGATAAATGCGCTATCGTCGAAGCGCTCGGCAGCGGCTCTGCGCTGCTTGAAGTGGTCGAGCCGGAACTTGTTCATGAAAGTGAGATCGCCGTGGGTGTACTTCCAACCGACGAAACTCTGGTTGACTATGGTGTCTTCGGTGATCAGTGGGTCGTCGAAAGGTTGTAGACCGCCGATAGAGCCGGGGCGCTGTATCCACTGCAAGAGGTTGTCGGCGATATTGTCCTCGACAAACTTGAGGATGTGGAAAAGCTCAAACTTGCCGGCCCCGGGTACATCGCGGAGGGCGCTGATTACCATGTAAAGAGCCTGGGAGCGCTCTTCACCGCCGATTAGCCATTCGTTGTTGCGTCCAACAGTGACGTTGAAGCTGGGGTATATTTCAACTCCGCCGTAGATGTTCCAGCCCCGATGCCCCTTGCGGTAGGGATAATCGGCGTGCTCGTCGTTTTCGAAGCGATCGACCACGGTGTTGTGATTCATATCGACGCCGAAGAGAAAGTCCGGCGGATCGATGTAGTGGCGCAGGAACGGTTCTTCGTAGTCCGGGGTGAGATTGTTGTTCTCGTTGAAATCCGAGATCAGGTCGTTGTTCTCATCGAGGCCGGGAAAGACAGCATTGTCGCCTCCGCCCCCGCCGAAGCGAGGCCAATCGACGAGTTGGTCGTTGTCGTCGTTGTCGTCTATGTATTCGAACCAGTTCTGGCGCTGATTCTCGTAGTCGATAAAGTCATTTTGATCGGTGATATAGCCTCGAGTGCTATAGTCGTGATCCATACTGAACGCCTCGCCGTAGCCGAACCAGCGTCCCGAGCGTCGAGTGGCGTTGACAAACCAGGCGTCGGCATTGCTCTGGCTCAATTTGAGATTGCTAAGCTTCTGGATATTGATATTGGGATAGCGTTGAAACTGGGTATTGCGTGCGAATTCGCCGCGGATCTCCATACCCCAGATATCCTCGACGATGAGATCGACGCTGGCGATCTGGTTGGCGGAGGGCAAACCGTAATCGAAGCGGACGACGCGCTGGTTGGTGTTATCGCGGACGTTGCCTTCGGCGCGGGAAACCGGCAGAAAGATTGGCTGGCCGTTGATATTGGTCTGTAAATTGGAGGTCATCTCCACCCGATAGTCGTTGGAGAGTACCATGGCGAATCTGACTTTTTGCACTACCAGAGGATCAGGTACGCGGTAGCGCAGGAGAATTGGCGCCTCTTCGAGGGCCTCAAGAAAACCCTCGCGTTGACGACCACCCTCAATCGTGGGGTTGACCTGGGCGACCTCGCCATCGACGATCATCTGCGATGAGAAGAAGAGCGCGCCCGAGTTATCACCGGGCGAGTCGTCGGAGATGCGAATGACGATCTCGGTGACGTTGCCCGAATTCTGACTGCTGGTCAGAAGGCCGGCGCGCGAGTTCTCACTGAAATTACTGCTCGAGGAGCCGAAGTTGGTGTTGACCAGGGTTGCACCGAGATTGATAAAGTCGCCGATCTGGGTTGTGCCGCGCAAACCGATAAAGTTGGTGTAGTCCGTGTCCTGGACTCGATTGGAGCCCTGGACTACGCGCACCGGCTCGCTGACTCGTGAGAGCAGCACAGTGGCCTCGTACTTGTCGGAAGCGAAATCCCACTGCACGCCGTTGAAACGCGAGCGGCTGAAGGTCAGCGGAGTCAGCGTGGTGCGGATCCGGTCGCCGATGGTCAGCGAGGTGAAATACTGGCCCTTGGAATCGGAGGCGACGATCAGGTTTTGGAACCAGGACCCAAAGCGGCTGTCCTTGAAAACCGTACTGCCGAAGGCCAAAGGCTGTTGCTGACGCCATTCGTAGACGCGCCAGCCACGGGTGACCCAGTTGCCAAAAATGTCGTACTGGCCCGAACCTTCAAGCTGGGTACTGACGTAGCGCTCGTAGGGTTCTTTGGCGTAGTTGGTGTATTTATAACCGCCCCAGTCGTAGATATAGTACAGGTCCTGAGGTACGTACCACTTGCGCATGGTTGGGATCAATGGGTCGAAGCCTTCAATCCTGACCTGCGAGGTGGCGCCGCGTTCGCGGCCCGGGGTTGCTGCCTCGACGCTAGCCATCGCGGCGGCCAGCACAACTAGGGCGAGACCCCAGAACGAAACTTTACGCATAACAACCCTCCCTTAGGCGAAAATTCGCGTTCGGTATACTTTCGGTCGAAACTAATACCGGAGCAGGCGGCTTTGCGGCGCTGGTTCCGGCTGGTGCTAGTAGATGACGGCTACGCTGCGCATTTGTGCGGCGTTGCCGGCATCGGTATCGGCCTCCAGGCGAATCAGGTACAAACCCGGGGGGACGATCTGGTTGCTCCCATCGCGCCCGTCCCAGACCACTCGATTGGGACCAGAGCGGTCGAGTCCGTCATAAAGGCGCAGTACTTCACGACCGCTGAGGTCGTGGATGATGACGGTGATGCCGACCGGATCGGTAGCTTTGAGCAAGATATAATCGAGGGCGATCTGGTCGTTGATGTCATCGCCGTTAGGCGTTATTACATTGGACGAGAAGTTGACGCCGGTAAAGAGCTTATCTTCGATGGCTGCGCTTACGACCAGGGTGTTAGCGGTCGCTTCTTCGGCGGCGTCGCCAAAAATGACCCGTTGCGGAAAGGCATCCGATTGGCTGTCGGCGACTTCACCGCGAAACTCGGTACCCGAGACGGTCATCAAACTGACAAAGTGCACCTTGACTTCCTGCCCGGTTTGAGTGATCCGGTTATTGGAGAACCTGACTTCGAGACGACCGGATTCCGATGTGGAAACGAAGTCGTCGACTTCGATCCCATCGATGGTGACGCCCGTGGTCCGGGCTTCGAACGGGGTGTAGATGAATACCGTATCGAAACCGCGATTGTTTCTCGAGCTAACTGAGCGCATATGGTAGGTAAATTCGTTCTCCTCGCCGAGTATTGCCGTGGTCGGGTTGATTTCGGCGATGACCGAGTCGGCGAGAGCCGGGACTGTATAGTTGATCACCACCGAGTCGACGACGGCCTTGTCGAGGAGGCTGCCAGAGAGCAGTTTGAACTGGAATTGGAAATACTGCCTGTTGTCCGGCGCGTTGATTGCCGAATTTTCGAGTTGGGCATAGGGCGGCGACCAGGTACTCCAATCACGAGTGTTTTCGCGAATGATTCCGGCATAGGAGGGATCCAGAGTGCGGTCGAAATCTTTGAGGAGGACTTCCTCGTATTCACCGGGGATACCCGTTTGGCGGAAGTAGAGCGAGTCGTTGGCGACGTACCCGGTTTTGGTACTGAACTGGACTTTCGCGTTGCCGCTAATACGGCCGTATACATTCACGGGTCCAAAATTTGCGGCTTCTCCCAAGTCGATCACCCGCGATATGTACTGAGCGAAAGGTGTGACGCCAACGCCGAATACCTCGAGGTCGCCCATCTGAAAACCGCGTTCGCCCGTGCTGCGCAATTTGAAGAACCGCACTTGAGTCGGTGCAAAGCTCAGGTCTAACTCTGGGAGTCCATGCGAGCGGTCTTGGTGGATCAGCGAGTAGATGGGCTTGTCGCCGATGAAGTTGAGTGAGTCTCCATCGTTGACGTAGAATTCGTAGCCGCGCAGTGAGCGTTCGTCGTCATTGAGCACACCGCGGCGCAGAAAAATGCGTTGGAGCACAAAAACGGTGCCCATGTCAACTTCTAGTTCGGCGCCGTTGGTATTGGTGTATACACGCCAACCGGTGGTGTATTCGCCGTCGATCAGTTCATTGATGATCTGGTTCGACCGTGCTGCCGCAGTGGTCACCGACGTGGTGGCACTGCCGCCCAATTCTTTGATGCGCGGTAGGATATTTGCCTCGGGGTCCGCTTCCAGCGGCGAAAGTGTTCCTGTGTCAGTGACTTCCAGGGCATTAAATATGAGCGAGTTGCCCTCCCATTCCAGGCCGTCACCACCGCCGATTTTAAGCCGCTCTGCGGCTGCGGCCGGGTCGCAGAATCCGATCGCCAGAGCGACTATTACGAGTGCGGCACGGATCATAATCGTTCCTCTTTTTGCAGGCGTAATACGCAGTCGAATTGCATCAGCACAAAAACCTGGGGTTAACTCGCAGTGGTGGCGCATACTCAATAGACTACCGGGATTATCCGCTGTGCGGTCTCGGTTCGGGAATCCCCGTCGATTTTAACTTGCAGCAGGTAGGATCCAGGGGGTACCATTGCCCCTTTCCCATCGCGCCCATCCCAGACGAAGCGGTAGCGTTGGGCCAGACCTTCGTACGTGGCCAGTTCGCAGATCATGTGGCCGGCCAGATTATAGATGTGAACCTTGATTGGTCGTGGCTTGACCAGCTTTAGCGCATCGAATTCGATCGCTATTTCATCGCCGATACCGTCGCCGTTGGGCGTGAGTATCCTGGTCGAGAGATCTAGATTGGTCAGTAATAGATCATTGATCGGCAATTGGACTGAGATGCGCTCGCTTTCTACTGCTGAATTGGCATCGCCTTTTTCGACCAGTTGGCGCACATCATTGCCGAGATTGCTATTGCCCAGGAAGAGGTCGAAGCGGGTTTGGTTCTGGTAAATCGTGCTGCTGAACGATAGCTCGATTAGTTCGGGATTGCGCACGACCTCGGGCAACTCGAGGACGAAACCCGATTCGATTGGTGTGACCTCGACCGCCACTGGCTTGTTGTTGAGGTCCAGACTCGTGAATTCGACTGGTACCGAGGCGTTCATAGTCAGGCGATTGAAGCCCTGAGATTGGCCGCCGAAAGTCGGGAGAATGAAGTAGGAGAATTCTTTCTTGAGGCCGGGTTCGACTTCGGCAGGAAAGATCTCGGCACGGGTTTCGATGGCGATCGGGTTTTCCACATTCAGATTCAGCGCGCTGATCGAAGGGGCTACGTTGGGATCGTCCGAGATCAGGCGCAGATCCAACTGGGCATAGCGGCGCGGTGAAGGCGAAGCGAAAAAATCACCGGATAGGACGTAGGGGTCGCTCCAGATACTCCAATCGGATCCGATGGAAATCGCAGTTTTGGTCGGGCCACGCAAGCTGGAGGGTGTCTTATTCCACTTCCGCTCGGTGATCTCCTTGCCCTTTTTGTCGAAGTAATGCACCTCTTCGACGATCTCGTTGCCGGTGCGGCTGCGTACCTCGATCCGGGTATTGGGCGGGGTGACGGCCTCCCAGTCAATCGAAGACAGGCCTTTAATACTCCCGAGATCTATGATCGGCGATACCATCTGTAGTTCGGCTGGAAAACCGTGCCCAAAGATCTGGAATTCGCTAATCAGGGCGAAGAGACGGTAGGAGCCGTGGGTGCCCGTACGCTGGCCCCCGTGACGGGACGAGGGAAAAAATTGCTTAATGTAGCGGATCTTTTGCAGATCGAAATGATGATCGAAGTTGCGGATAGCAGTTTCGTTCTGCGGATTGTCGTCGACAAAGGCGATCTCGTGGAAACGCAGGCTGCCGTTTGGAGCGATCGAGCCATCGGATGCCAGGAGCTGGTACCAGAAGAAGTTGGCGTAGCGACTGCGGATTCGCGATGGAGCACCGGCGGGTTCGCCAATTATGCGGAGCTGGTCGATCCAGTAGTGGGCACCGAGGTCAAAGATGATGCGGTTGTAAATATCGAAGCCAGTCTGGGTTTGATGGTAGGTCTGCATACCCCAGTTGGTGACGATATCGCCATCGACCATATTTTCTCCGCCGGAGAGCACGGCCTGCAAATCGGTGATCAACTCGATGCTGCCACCGCGATCAATCAATCCAAGGGAGATATTGTCGCCGATGGTAGCGACGTTGATCTCGGCAATTCCGGCTCCTTCGACGAATTTGGAAAGTTCGATGCGGATAATTCGGAGCAAGCCCGATGATTCCTTGAATTCGGCAACGGTCCCAGACCCGCAATTGCCGCCCACGCACTCGGCACTCGCCGCACTCACGCCCAGCGTGCGCTGGCGGGGATCTAGTAAGAGCTCGTGCTGCTGATTAAAGCCGATCTCCTTCGAGAGGCTATAACCCAGAGTGCCATCTATGGGGACCAGGGCGTTGGTGAAAAATTGTTCCCCATTTGAGATCAGGATGTTGAAAAAAGAATATGGCGGGGCGTCGGATTTGAAGGAGATCTTAACCTCGGAAGCCGAAACTAGCCGCCCCAGGTCCAATTCGATCCAGGCGTTTTCAATGCCATCGGCCGGGTCGGGGGACCAGCTGGTCGCCGGATTGTCATCCACAATATTCGCAGCATCGCGCTGATTGGAGCCAACGGTGCGAATACCGCCCCCGAAACGCGCTATATTTCGCACTGCGTCGATATTCTTGTGCACCGGTACTGGTTCGACGCGGCCGGACGCCGTTAGATTTACCGCGTTCCGGGGATGCTGCCATTCCTGCCAGGCCGACCGCGACTGGAACGAGATGCGGTCGGCGCTCGCTGGGAGCGCCCCTGTGCCGATCGTAATCGCTGTGACCAAGGTGACCACGCGAACGGTCTTCATAGCTGTGCCTGTTTTCGAGGTCAATGGGCTATTAGGCTTTAGAGCACAGTGTGTCGATCGACGTTCCTTGCTTGCCAAAATAGCTGCCTCAATAGGCCAGACCGACTACCAGTGACTGATTTTCGGAACCGGTGTCGGTGGTGATCGATAGCCGCAGGAGGTAGAGACCGGGTGGTGCTATGACACCGTTGTTGTCGCGACCATCCCATAGAACCTGCTGCGGGCCATTGAGCGCAGCGCTTTTTTGCAGATGGCGCACTGGACGACCCGAAAGATCGCACAGGGTCAGATCCACGGGTACCTGCGAGAGGGCCCGCAGCAAAATATAGGATATCTGGAGTTGGTCGTTGATGCCATCGCCGTTGGGGCTGAAGATTGGCGGGTTCGCTTGCAAGTTGAGGACGAGTTCCTCGCGCAATTTGCCCTGGATCGAGATTCGGTCGGCCAGGCCCTCGGGTGTAGCATCCCCGGGCACGACATCTTGGCCTAATTCACCGGTCTGGCTGTCGAAAACCTTGGCAAAGAAAGTGGTGCCGTAAACGGTGACCATAGCGTCGAAATTGATGCGCAGAACTTGGCCCGATTGGGTGACGCGATCCTCGTCCAATTGGATGGTCAGCGCGTTCCCGTTTTGCTCGTCTACTTCGGAAAACGGAACCGGGTTTCCGTCCAGTTCCACGCGGTTGACCGTTGCTTTAAAAGGCGTGCGGATTTCTACGCGATCAAACCCGTCATTACCGGGTTCGAAACTAGAGCGGATATAGTAATCAAACGTGTTTTTCTCACCGAGGACGATTGTAGCCGGAGTGATTTCGGCTGCCAATTCCTCGGCCAAGGTCGGGATCGAGAAGTCAAAAGAGAAGGAGTCGATATAGGCCGACTGACGCGCGTCATCCGATGAGAAGAGCAGTCGGAACTGGATGTATCGACGGTTACCTGGAGAGATCAGGCTGCCAAAAAAATCCTCGTACGGCGCCGACCAGGGGCTCCACTCCTCGACGTTATCGACGATGGACCCTTTGTTGGCCTTAGCCAGGTCGTCGTACTCTTCGGCTGCTTCGGGCGAACCTATGGGCAGGATCGCTTCTTCTTGTCGATCCTCGCCCTCGAATACCTCGGTTTTTCGATAGTAGATCTTGGGGTCGGGAACGGTGCCGGTACGCGTCTGCAGGACGATGTTGGTCAGTGGGTCGAGGCGAGTTTCCAATCGGATCTGGCCGAAGTTAGCCGCCTGGCCCAGGTCGATGACATCGGAGAGATAGTTGCCGGTCGGAGCGAAACCGTCGCCGAATACCTCGGCTTCTTCGAGGATAAATTCCTGGCCAGAACGACTGATAAGGCGAATAAAGCGTACAAACTGCAGTGGGATGGTGACGTCTATATCTGGCTCGCTCTGCTCCAGGTTGGAGCCTACTTTGTTGATATAGGCGATTGGCAGCCCCTCGCGCAACTGTGCGGGATTGCCATCGTGCACGAAGAGCTCATAGGCGCGAAGAAAAATCTCCCGATTGCCCTGAAAGCGAATGCGGTTGATCGGCAGGATCGCTCCAAGATCAATAATCATCGAGGTGCCGTCGGGTCGGCGTTCGCGGGTGACTCGCCAGAAGGTTTCGGCGTTGCCGTCAGTGAGCAGTCCGGTCAAATCCTCGCGTGCCTGCGGTGAGGACACACTGCCCCCGCGCCGTTTCAGTGGTAAATTGTCGACGGCGTTGGTGGTCGAATCGACTACGGCGGGCAAGAGGACCGAATCATCGGTGGTGAGTCCGGTCAGTTGTCCCACATCCTCCCAGTCGAAACCTCCGTTGCCAGCGGTCCATAATTCCACAGCGGCAGCGGGATCCAAATTCTGCAGGCTGATGTAGACCACAGCGAGAGCTAGGAGTTTAAACCGAGATTTGCTCATAGTGCATGTAGCCTCTTACAAGCGAATTGCGAATTAAATTAGAAAAGAGGGGAGGGAAATAATCCCCTCCCCTCTCAGACTACGAAAATAAACGGATCAAAGCAATCTTAAAGCTCTTCGTTGACCAGGGATTTGACCTGACCCCAAGAAGATGCTTCGACCGCTGTAGAGGCATCAATGGCCGTCAAAAAGATATCGGGCATACCACCGGAGTTCATGAACTGCTCGGCCATGCTGAACTGAGCCTGCCAGAAGAAACCGTTCTCACAGCAATCTTCAGAGAGGGGATCGTTACCGTTGGCATTGAGACCTTCGTCGGCATCGTCGACCGAGATCGACATACCAATGGTTTGCTCGGCTGCCAGCGTCCAGACAGTGCTGGCATCGGGACCGCCGGAGATGGAAATCGGATCCATCAATTCAGCGCTAAACTCGTAGTAGTATTCCTGGCCCTGGTTGACTTGACCGGCTTCGACAAAGTCGGTGTGGGTCCACCAGAAATTCAGCGCATCTTGCTCGAAATTGCCGAGTGCGCCGTTGTACATCTGCACGCGCGAAAACTGCTCGGAAAAGCTCAGGCACATCTGGTATGCCGGCTGCAGATCCTGATCGTTGGGGGCCGAGTAGGGACCGCCACCGCCGTTATCGGGATCGAAATGCACTTCGCAATTGTCATCGCGGAAGGTGCAGGCGGGGTTCTTGTCGACGATCAGGAAGTCGTCGTGGACGTGGATAGCGGCATGGATGCGGTTGTTGGCATCGCTCCAACCAATTATCAGGTCGATGAACAGATCGTCGGCATCGTCAGCACCGCCAGTGAGCGGATTCATGTCGTCAATGGTGACTTCAAAACTGCGATCTACCCATCCCCAATCCGCATGATCACCATCGATGGTCGGCAAGGCGCCGCCTGGGATACCTACGGCGAAGAAAAGCGGCACTTCTGCTGGCTCTTGAGCGAAAGCAGCGCTCGAAACGAGTAATACGCTGAGAGTCAGGACGATGACTTTGCGCATTTGATTCTCCTTGAAAAATTGAGTTTGATACCGTGGTTAAAGGCCCTACTTCTGGAAAGTAGGTATAATTTACTAAATAGAGATTTTGCTCAGAGCCTCCTTTCTTTCCAAGAGTTTCAAGAGAAATACTAATATATATAGATTATAATAAATAGGTCTTCAAGGTGCTATTGTCAAGATTTTTCTTGGAAAACGCAACAGCGATTGTTGGCAATCTACAATCTAAATCGCTTTTGAATGAAGTCTGTATCTATTGGCGATATGGCTCTGAATTTTTCAAAATCATTAATAGATAACTGAAATTATTTCCTGGGTTTTTTCGTCGCCAGCATCGCCTTCGAGCAAGATTTCGAGTATATAGACTCCGGGGGCGACCCGGCTTCCCGCATTATTGCGGCCATCCCAGTTGAATTGTCGCTGGCCGGCTTGTCCCTGATCACTGCGGTCGTAGACTGAGCGTCCAGCCAGGTCGTAGAGGCGAAGTCGCAGGGGACGCGGCTCAATGAGGTTGACCAGGTCGATCGAGAGCACTAATTGGTCGTTTATGCCGTCGTCATTGGGGGTTATCACTGTTGAGGAAAGCTCGGCGTTGGCGAAGAGATTGCGACTGACGGGTAAGCTGACAATGTTGGTATTGCTTTCGATCTGGTCGGAGACATTGCCTGGATCCACTCTTTGGCGCACGCTCTCGTCCTGGCGGCTATCCTGCAGAAATACGTCGAAACGGGTCGATTGCCGGAATACGGAGGATTCAAATTTCAGCTCAATGATCTGGTCGGTGCTTATGCGGTTGGGCAAGTGAACCCGAAAGCCATCGGCGGTGGTGTCTGTCTGCACCTCGAGGTCGGCACCGTTGCGAACGATGCCCATGAAGTGCACTGGCGCTGAGGATTCGACTGCCAATCTATCGAATCCCTTGGTGTCTTCAGGGCGCAAATAATAGGTGAACTCGGTTGGTACGCCCGGTTGGGCTTGCTGGGGGAAGATCTCGCCCAGTGCGCGACCGGCCAGGGGCTCGGTGAAGTTGATGCCGAGGAAATCGAGCGTGGCAGCTGCTTCAGGCGAATCAGAGGTCATCCGTATATCAATTTCCATAAAACGGCGCGGCGAGGGCGAGAGGAATGCCTCGCCGGAAAAGCTGTATATCCGGCTCCAGGCACTCCAGTCGCCGCCAGGTGTCATGGTCGTGTCGATTGGCCCTTTGAAGCTGGGAATTAGCTTGTCGTACTTTCTCGGGGTGACTTCCTTGCCATTCTTGTCGTAGTAGGAGTAGCTTTCGAGCACCTCGGTGCCGGTGCGGGTACGGATCTCGATCAGAGTGCCTGGCGGTTGGTCTCCACTCCACTCGATTGAATTGAGATTTTTGCCCGTGCCCAGATCGACCAGCGGCGATTGGAAGCTGACCTCCTGGGGAAATCCATGGCCAAAGATCTGGATCTCATCGGTTTCGCCACCGGCGCCGCAGCCGGGTACTTTGTTGATGCCACCTTGCTCCCCAAGTCGTTGGTATGAAAAGCAACTCGTATCCCAATATTTCCAGAAAATACGCATGTAGCGGGTCGGCAGAAGGTCGAAGTGATGATCGACCAACCCGTATGCACGCTGGTTGCTGGGCGCTTCGCCCGAGAAATGCTTGGTGTAGAGGCGCGTGCCATCGGGCGAAAGTGAACCGTCGGACGTCATCAACTCGTAGAAGCGGAAACCCCAACGTCGCCGGGAGACATAGTGTCTGGTGGTGATACCGCCGCCGAAACCCGAGCGGACGACCACGCCGCCGATGACTCGGACCTGATCGACCCAGTAGACGGCACCAAGGTCGAGAATCATGTGGGCGAGAATATCGTTGAGGCCTCGCGAGGCTGTACCGGCACGCCAGCGTTCGTAGAGGTCGCCGTCAAAGAGTGCCCGCGCTTTGCCGAGAGGCTGTTGGTCGGTTTTGGCTAGGTTGATGTTGATATCGACTTTTCCCCCGCGTTCCAAAAGACCGAGGGCGATATTGTCTCCGATGCTTTCGACTTCGATCTCGACGAGACGGGCATCAGGCACCAAGAGCAGCGGCTCGAAGCGGATAAACTGGAGTGGTTCGACGTCTATTTCATCGATGAGATAGGTCACTCGGTGGCGGGTGTTTTCCTTGAAGCGTGCTTTAGTGCGGTAAACCAGCGAACCTTCTATCGGAGCTGCGATGAAGTCGGTTTCGGGCTCACCGGTCGAAATCAGCAGGTCGAAGAGTTCGAAGGGCGGGTTTTCGGTGTCAAAAACCAGAGTGACACTTTTGGCTGATACAGCGCGGCCGAGGTCGACTTCGAGAAACCATTTCTCTGGTGCGGAATCCGGGTCGGGTGCCCAGCCGGTGGTCGCGTTGCCGTCAATGACTAGGCGGGCAGTGTTGCGATTGGTACCGGCATCGCGAATGCCGCCGCCGAAGGCATTTAGATCGCGAATCGCGTCAGTGCGTTTTCCGATCTCGGTAGGCTGGATCACTCCTGGTGCCATGAGGTCGACCGCACCCAAGGGCAATTCCCACTGGCGCCAATCGCGGACTGAATCGTAGCGCAACTGATCGGCATCGAGCGGCAGGGCGCCTTTCAGAGCGAGAACAGCGATCAGGACCAAGGGGTAATGCCAGACGCTTTGCCGAGTCATAAAAGCCTTCTTTCACAAATATATATAGGCGAGCGACGCCTTCGTAATATACAAATTATCGGAAAGGAGGGAATACCTGAACTGCAGAGCAGAGTATATTCGCAATCGAGTCCACGATGATAAATTTTCAGGACTTCCTCAATTGCCGACTGCCAGCGCCGTCGCAGTGAGAGCGGTCAATGGAAAGGAATTTGCGCCTTAGTTATATTTAGTGTAAATAGGCAGGTCTAAGGTTTTGCTCTTCGGAGGATTCACAAATATGAGAAGTTGGATCGCCCTGGGTGGGTTATGGCTCTTTTCTCTTCCCGTTGGTGCTCAGTATGAAAAAGAGGAGCGAATAGTTCGCCTGCCTACGGGTTTTGCTACTGAGATGATGCTGGTTCCGACCGGCTCTTTTCCCCGTGGGATGGAAGGCGAGGCCTTTGACGAGCAACCGGTGCGGCAAATCCACCTCGATGCTTATCTGATCGACAAATACGAGGTTACGGTTGCGCAATGGGGCGAGTATCAGCAAGCTACAGGCACACAAATCCCCGAGTGGGTCCTGCAAAATACCGTCGCACGGCAGAATCACCCCATTACTCTGATTACTTGGTACGACGCGGATGCCTTTTGTAAGTGGGCTGGGAAGCGTCTGCCCACTGAGGCCGAGTGGGAGCGCGCGGCACGCTGCGACGATGGACGCAAATATCCCTGGGGTGATGGCCTGGATTCCTATCGTGCCAACTACTTTCGAAGCGCAGACCCCTTTGAGCGAGGTCTCGGGGCGATACTCAGCACCAATCCGGTGGGATTTTTCGACGGTACGGATAGAGATGGCTATCAGACTCGAGACGGTGCCAGCCCCTTCGGGGCCTACGATATGGTGGGCAATGTTTTTGAATGGACCAACGATTGGTACAATCCCAGCTATTATGTCCATGGTCCGGATACCAATCCTCAGGGGCCGGCCGAAGGGGTGGTCAAGGCGGTGCGCGGGGGATCGTATGCGGTCGATGCCAGCCATGTACGGCCTACCTACCGGGCTCGGGACGCTCCCAATTTCAAGGGGCCGGATGTGGGTTGCCGTTGTGCTATGAGCGTCGAGGCGGGCACGGCAGTACAGCATCGCTCATGGGGGATGATCAAACGTGCTCCGCTGCTCTTGTCCGAGGAGGATTCCGATGAATAAGTGGCTAGAGGTATGGTCGGGGATTTTGCTATTGGCATTGCTCTTGGCTGCTGCTGATTCATCGGCGCAGGACGGGGATTTGCGAGAGCGATTCGGTTTGCAGCCGCTGCCTCCGGTGCCCTATCCAGAGAACAATCTCTACAATCCCGATCGAGTCGAATTGGGGCGGCTGCTCTTTTTCGACCCGGTCCTCAGCGGTGAGCGAGATACTGCGTGCGGCACCTGCCATCTGCCGACTTTCGGTATGGCCGATGGCCGGCAACTGGCCGCGGGCAC
Source organism: uncultured Gemmatimonadaceae bacterium (assembly GCA_964520345.1). Taxonomy (GTDB): domain Bacteria; phylum Latescibacterota; class UBA2968; order UBA8231; family UBA8231. Next base: position 58,385 of record CAZFMY010000009.1, read on the forward strand.
TTCGGGTAGGGGTTTAGGGCCGGATCGGGTATTGGGGTTTTCGGCGATCACTGGCGATACGGTGATTTCTGAACCGCGTCACACGATGACTATTTTCAATACCGGCTACAACGGGGACGAATCGGGGCTGCCCTCCGCCAAGGGATTCATGCTCTGGGACGGCAAGGATCGCGGGCTCGAAGCGCAGGCGTTGCGGCCGCTCATCGTGCGAGTCGAGTTGCGCGGCGATGGCTATGAGCGCGAGATGGCGGTCGATAGCGTACTGGTCCGATTGCGGGGTATCTCCGAGTATGTCAATCTTTTTGAACAGGCTTTTCCAAGCGAGGCGGACTCGGTGGCGCGGCAATTGCCGCGACCGGGCTGTGTGCACGACCCGACGCCGCTGGAGTCGGTTATTACCCGCTCGACGCTGGGTCGGGCGATCGCTGCGTTTGAACGAGAGCTGAACACCAAAGATACCCCCTATGATCGCTTTGTAGCCGGCGACGAAGAGGCGCTGAGTCCGGCGCAAAAACGCGGTCTCGAACTCTTCCACACCAAGGCTCTCTGTACCAGTTGCCACAGCGGCCCGCTCTTCACCGATTCGAGTTTCCGCGCTCAGGGAGTCGAGCAGGTTGGTCCAGGCCGGGCATCGGCGACGACCAATACCGGTACGCCGCGTCCCACCGGAAAAGACGAGGGGCGGTTTCTCAACTCGGGTAATCGCAGCGATATTGGTGCTTTTCGCGTGGTGGGACTGCGCCAGGTTGCTCTGACGGCACCCTATATGCACGACGGAGCCTTGGCGACGCTGGAGGACGTGATCGAGTTTTACGATCGGGGCGGCGGCGACGAAGAGTCTATCGATATCGACCCGGATCTGGTACCCTTGGGCCTGACTCAGGGGGAGAAGGAGGATCTGCAGGCTTTTTTACACGCGCTGACCGACTCGACGATAAAGGTTGGCGTACCCGCCCGGGTGCCCAGCGGGCTGCCTCCGGTGGGATTGAAACTGGCGGCATCAGCCGATCTGGTCATCCCGGGAGCCCGCGCGGCGGCCAAGCCCTCCGAGGTGCGGCTGGCGAATTCCCCCAACCCCTTCAATGCCGCGACCGAAGTGTCGATTTCGCTGCCGGAAGCAGCCGACATCGAGATCCGGGTCCACAATGTTCTCGGTCAGTCGGTGCGGCGGCTCTTCAGGGGCTACCGCCCAGTCGGAGTCCACCGGGTACACTGGGATGGGCGCGATGAGGCGGGGCGAGAGCTAGCGAGTGGCTTGTACCTGGTCTCGGCTCAGGTTGGATCGGAACACCACGTGTTGCGAATGATGCTTTTGCGCTGAATATTAAAACGATTTCACGTCTTTTTTTGCAGGCGGTCTTCGTAGATGTGTATCTGGTTTCCATACTGGTCTTTGAGTTTGATGAGCAGTTCGTCGAAGCGCTCCTTGGTCTGATCCTGGAGCAGGTGTGAGCGAACCCGGCCCCAGGTTTCTTCTAGGCTTTGCTGGCCGCCGGGGATTTTCTTCAACACCTTGAAGACGGTGAATCCCTGCGCTGTTTTGATCGGCCCGACGATTTCGCCGACTTGGGCATCTTTGGCACTCCAGCCCATATTGCCGTACTTGTCAGGGCGCAACAGCTGTATGCGGCCACCCGCGCGGCGGATCCGGGTACTGCGGCGCGAATAGCGACGGGCCAACTCGTCGAGATCTTCGCCGCGTTCGATAGCGGATAAGAGCGAATCGGCCTGCTCGTGGGTATCGACGAGAATCTCGAGGATCGAGATTCGCTGCTCGCGCACGTAGATGTCTTTATGCGCTTCGTAATAGGCGCTGATTTCTTCTTTGGACGGATCGAGTGTTTCGAGTACTTCGATCTGGCGAATTCGCTCGATCAGAGCCTGACGACGGGTTTTCTCGATGCCTTTGGCAACCCTCTCTGTTTCGTGGATGCCGATTTCGCGGGCGTGTCGGGGCAGCAGGACCTTGAGTGCGTAGAGCCGTCGGGCGAAAAGTCGCAGATCGTCGAGGGTGCGGATCTCGGCCAGGTTGCGCTCGCTTTGCATCGCAGCCATAAAGCGGTCTACCGTCCATTGCTCGTCGTCGAGGCTCAGCAACACCAGTTGACGCTCTCCCTTCTTGAAATTGGGCATTTCCTTACCGGCTTCGCTGAGGCGACCGAGGAGCAGGGTGAACGTCTCGGTGCTTTCCTGGATATCGGCGCGGTCGGCGAGTCCTTCGAGAAATTTGAAAGTGGCCAGGGCGCGCTTTTGCTCCTGCATGGTCTCGATAACGGCGACGACCATTTCCTCAAAGGAGACCTCGCGTTCGCCGGTAATGGTAAATACCGAAAATCCGTCCGGCTCTTGAATCGGGCCGATGATTTCGCCGGGCTGGGCCGAGAAGATTTGGCGACGCAGAATGTGATTTTTGAAATCGAGGCGGCTCTTCCAGCCGAGGTCGCCGCCCTGCTGGGCGGTATTGCCGTCGTCGGAAAGCTCGCTGGCGATTTGGGCGAAACTGTCTGGTCCGCGCAATCGAGCCAGAACTCGGTCTATGGCAGCAGGGCCACTGGCGAGAATTCGGCTCAGTCGCAGCTGCTGACCTAGATGGTGCCTTTCGAAGTACTGGCGGGCTTCGTCGCGGTCGATATTCTCATCGGTGGCAACCACGCCGCGGCTGTACATTTCCGCGAGGATCAGCTCCTGTTCTTGTTGCGCGATTTTAGATTTGACCTGAAAGTCGTTTTCGAGGCCGTTATTGCGTGCGGCCAGGAGCAGTATCTCGATGTCGATAAGCCGTTCGAGCGCCTGGCGCTGTACATTGCCGGGGGCATCTTTGGCGAAGAGTTTAGCCTTGGCGCGCTCGACGCGTTTGCGATTGATGTCGACGTCGCCGACACGGGCGAGGATATCGGGGCTCGCTGGCGGTTGAGAGGAATTGCCACAGGCAATGCACAGTGCGATGAGGTAGAGGAGAAAAGGACGGGACAAGGAGGCCTCCTTGAAGTGTAAATTTCTTGTTCATAAGGATAAAGGTGAGTCCGGAGATGGGCAAGACGCGCTTGACTCTATAGGGGGTAGGGGCTAGACTAGCGGCACTTGCCCAATAGGGGATAGGTCCCCTGTGCCCATTGCCGCATTAAGTGCATTTAATCCTGGAATATCTGTGCTGAGTCACGAGGTCTTCAGGGTTTGGAAGTTTACAACTCGATTCGCTTGGTTTCCGGTATTGACCGCGAGTTCACGTTTTTTAATCGCATCCCAAGGCTGATGAAGTCCACTCTTTTCCTCCTCGTTTCTTGTCTATGCTATTTCGCCTGCGGCAATGCGCAGCCTGATCGGCAAGGAGAAGCGAAAGATCCTGGCATTAGGATGCAAGATCTTAGATCGGGGAATGAGCAACAGGACTTAGAGCCCGAGCCTGCAGATACGGAGGTGCGCTTTGTCGATGCGACAGCGGAGGCGGGGATCGATTTTGTGCACACCAGCGGTCGGTCGGGACGCAAATACGGGGTGGAGACGATCGGGTCGGGAGCGGCTTTTTTTGATTATGACCTCGATGGGTGGATGGACCTATATGTGGTAAATGGAGCTAAGTTGCCAGGCTATATCTCCCAAGAGATTCCGAAGAATGCACTCTACCGGAATGAAGGGGGATCTTTTCTGGCCGTGGGTGAAGAACTGGGAGTCGCTGACGAGGGATACGGCATGGGCGTTTCGGCGGGCGACTACGACAACGACGGGGATGCAGATCTTTTCGTCGCCAACTTTGGCCGCAATAAGCTCTTTCGCAATGAGGGACAGGCGGCGAGTTGGCGTTATCGCGATATAACCGAGGCGACCCGGCTTGGTGCAGACGAGCACTGGTCGACCGGGTCTTCGTTTGTCGACTACGACCTGGACGGCGACCTGGATCTCTATGTGGCGAATTATTTGCAGTACGTCTTTGAGGAGGGTGAACTCGACGGGGAGGGAGATCTGCGCTGGCCTCGGCGGCACCTGGCTCCCACCGAGTATCCGGGCCAGCGGGACTTTCTCTATCGCAATGATGGAGGCGAAAATTTTGCCGACGTGACCGCGGCGGTGGGCTTGCTCAACCTGGAATGCCGCGAATTGGGTGCGGTCTTCTTCGATTGCGACCTGGATGGTGACCCCGATCTCTTTCAGGGCAATGATGCCACGCCCAATTTTCTCTTTCGCAACGACGATGGGCGCTTCGCCGAAGTAGGGCTTTTTGCCGGAGTGGCCTACAACGAGGGTGGAAAGCCCGAGGGGACGATGGGAGTCGACGTGGCCGATATGGATGGTGATGGATCTTTGGATTTGGTGATGACCAACTTTCAGTGGGAGAGCAATACGCTCTACCGCAATCAGGGTGATGGGCTCTTCAAAGATGTATCGATGGAAGCCGGAATTGCCGCTACCAGTCTGGATCGGCTGGCCTTTGGTATCAACTTTCTCGATGCTGATCTCGACGGCGACCCGGATCTCTATGTGGTCAACGGTCATATTGACGAGGATATCGATCGCTTTGATCCCCAGGCTTCCTATGTCCAACCTGACCAGTTTTATATTAACGACGGCAGGGGGCGTTTTGCGGAGATTGGTGCGGCTGCGGGGTTAGATCTGACGCGGGATTTGGTGGGACGTGGTTCGGCGGTGGCTGATTACGACAACGATGGGGACCCGGATCTCTTTGTGGTCAATAGTGCAGCGCGGGCAGTGCTTTTGCGCAACGAAACCCGCGCGCCGGGAAACTGGCTGGCGCTGGCGCTGGAAGGACGGGTCAGCAACCGCGATGGGTATGGTGCACGAGTCATGGTTCACGTCGATGGTCGAATACTGGTCGCTGAGCGGCGCAGTGCCGCTAGCTATCTCTCGCAGAATGATGCGCGGATCTTTTTCGGATTGGGGCGGAGCGAAGTGGCGGAGCGGGTGGAGATCGCCTGGCCTTCGGGAATTCGTCAGGAGTTGAGCGCGGTACGCGGTGGACAAGTATTGAAGGTTGTCGAACCGGATGCCGGTGTGCCGTCAAGGGCTGCCGGTGTAGTCTCTGAAGAGACCGAGTCAGCGGATGGGGAAGACGGAGATTTAGTGCGTTTTTGGCGCGAGGCACCGCTGGTCTTGCCTCAGAAGACCCGGGTTTCCCTGCCGCCGCTTGAGCGATCTCTGAGTGCATTGCAAGCCGATATAGAGCGGCGACCAGAGGTGGCAGCGCTCCATGTCGAGTTGGCTACCGCCCTGGCGCGTCAGCGCCGCTATACCGAAGCTGAGGCCCGTTATCGCCGCGCGCTGGCCATCGATGAGCATTTGTCGTCGGCTTGGATCGGTCTGGGTCGTCTCTATGCCGATCGGGGTGATCTTGGCCAGGCGGTTGAAGCGCTGGAAGAGGCGATCGCACTGGATCCAATGCTGGCGGAGCCGCATTACCTGATGGGCAACATACGTCTGCGCCAGCAGCGTTTGGCACAGGCAGTGCCGCTTTACGAACGCGCTATTGAGCTGGAACCCGGTCATCTTCAGGCCTATTTCAACCTGGGCGGCTTGCATCTGCGGCAGACCGATTATGGTCCTGCGCTGGATGTGTTGCGTCGGGGCCTCGTGGCCCTGCCGCAGAATGTGGAGTTGATGTTCCAACTGGCGCGGGTCCACTTTGCACAAGCGCAGTATGCTGTAGCATTGGAAGTGCTGGCGGGTGTGGTGGCAGCAGAGCCGGCACGCGTTGAGGCGCACGAACTGATCGCGCAGATCCACTTGGCGCTTGAGGATCCCGCCGAAGCCCACGAGGCCTTGCGTCAGGGGCTCCGGGCCGATTCGACCAGTGCGGTGCTGCAAGCGCGATTGGGGATCCTGCTTTTGCAGCAGGGCGTGGTAGACGAAGCGGTGCGGCGTTTGCAACGGGCGCTCTATGCCGCCCCGGATCGCAGCGAAGTTTATTACAATCTCGGCCAGGCGTTGTCGCGGCGCGGCCAGGAGGCGCGGGGCCGGAAGCTGCTCGATTATTTTCGCGCGCTGCAGCGCGAGCATCAAAAGCTGCTCGACTACAAGACGGCGGTGGTGCTCAATCCAAACGATGCCGATGCCTATTACAATCTGGGTGCAGTGTACGCGCGGATCGGTCGCTACCGGGCGGCGAGCCAGGCTTATCAAGCAGTGCTAATTATCGCACCTGATCACCTTAATGCGCGAAACAATTTGGGCAATATATATCTCCGGCGCCGGGAGTTGGGAAAGGCTATTGCTGCCTATCGGGAAGTTCTGCGCCGCGATCCCGACTATGCGCGGGCTCACCACAATCTGGGCAATGCGTATCTCCTTGCCGGCGAGGAGGTACGCGCAGTGGCGGCTTTTGAAGATGCGGTGGACTCCGATCCGGGTTACCGCAAAGCGCGGCAAATGCTTGCCGATCTCTATCGGCGCCGGGGCCGGCTCGCAGAAGCCGAGGCTCAGGAATCGATTCTCGCGGAAGCCTCTCCGTGAGCGACGTACACCGATTGCGGTGGAGCATCGGGTTGGTTTCAGCTGCCGTCATCGGCTACGAGATCGGCTTGACCCGGCTCTTTTCTTTTCTGCAGCACTACCATTACACTTTTCTCGTCGTTTCGGGTGCGGTCTGTGGCCTGGGTTTAGGGGCGGCGCTGAGTGCGGTGATCCACATCGGCGAGCAACGTTTATATCGCCATTTGGGCTATTGGGCTGGCTTCGGTGGGAGTAGTATGGGATTGGGTGCGTTGCTGCTGGCCGTTTCTCCCCGCATGCATCCGGGGCTGCTGGTCGTTGTTGCCGGGCTGCCCTTTGTCGCGGCCGGTGCCTTTCTTGCCCTCGCGTTTCGGGCTCGCTACCAGCAAAGTCAGGTGCTCTACTTCTGGGATCTGGTTGGAGCAGCACTGGGTATTTTGTGGATCGTGCCGGCGCTGGAGTGGTTGGGAGGAATCGGGGCGTTGATGAGCACCGTAATTTTGATGCTGCTCGGTGCTGCATTGCTGGTTGGTGGTCGGATCATCTGGGGGCTACCGGTGATTTTTACCGGCGCTTTGGTCATCGCGCAGCTAGATGCTGAACGCGAGCTCATCGATTTGGAAACGCTGGCCGTTGCTGCCGACAAACCGATGTTTCGCGCATTGGGTGCAGAGAGTCGCACTGGTACTGTGGTCGATTCGCGCTGGAGCGGCTATGCGCGGACCGATTTGGTGGATCGCACCGGGGAGACGGGCTTAAATCTCTATGTCGATGGCGGTGCTGGCTCGTATATGTTTCGCTTTCCCGGCGACTATCGACAGCTCTTTTTTCTGCGCCGCGAGGCGGCTTTTTTCCCCTACTATTTCGGACCTCGCGAACGGGCGTTGATTATCGGCCCCGGTGGTGGGGCCGATGTACTCTACGCACTGATGACCGATTGGCGGCAGATCGAAGCGGTGGAGATCAACCCGGATATTGTTGCGCTGGTCAGGGAGTATGGCGATTACAACGGCCATCTCTACGATTTAGAAGGTGTCGAGATCCATGTCGGAGATGGTCGCAATTACTTAGAGCGTTCTAAAGAACGCTACGATCTGATCGCCCTGCCCCTGGTCTATGCCGAGGCTGCAGATCTGGTCGGCTATGCGCTCGCGGAGAACTACCTTTTTACCCGCGAGGCCTTTGCTGCTTATCTGGATCATCTCGCAGCAGGGGGGAGATTGGCATTGGTCGTCCACAACCACGAGCTGATGTTGCGCATAGTTGCGACGCTGGGGCAACTCTGGCAGGAACGGGGTGAGGAACCAGGTCGGGTGCTCGATCATCTGGTCGTTGTCAACGGCACTCGCGGTGATTCCAAGCGGGAAGAGGCATATCGTCCTCTGTTGCTGGTGCAGCGAAAGCCGTATACCGCTTTTCAGGTAGGGCGATTACGAGAGGCGCTAGAGGAATTAGAGCTCGATCCCTACTTCTTGCCCGGTTTGCGCGAGCGGTCGGCGTTTACCCCTTTGCGCGACAAAGGGCTTGAAGCCTTCATCGCCGCCGCTCGGCTCGATGTATCGCCGGTGACCGACAATCGCCCCTTTTTCTACGATCTGACCCCGGGGTTGGATCCGAAACTCGCCAGGCTCTTGCTCGGTGTGGGGTTGGCGTGTGCGCTAGTTCTCCTGTTGCCACTGCTGTCGCGCGATATGCGCCAGGGGGGTCAGACCTCGCCGCCGCCTTTCGCTTGGGCTTTTTTCGCTGCCGGGCTGGGTGCGGGATTCATGATGGTGGAGATTCATCTCCTGCAGCGCTTCGGCCTCTTTCTCGGTTGTCCGACTCTGACGCTGGCCGTTGCGCTCTTTGCTCTGCTCATTGGCACCGGAGCCGGGAGTCTGCTGGGTCGGCGTTTCGATCTGTTCTCGCGGCCTCGGGGTTTGGGTCTTGTCGGGGCGACGATCGGCGTGGGCTGCGGACTTTACGGCCTGCTTCTCGAAGGGGCGCTGGCCTGGGCACTGTCCTGGTCGATGCCGATGCGCGTGGGGTTGACGCTGGTGCTCGTCGTGCCGCTGGGGATTCTGCTGGGTACTCTCTTCCCGGCCTGTCTGCGCCTGGGCGGTCAGCAGAACAGTGGAATCGTGCCCTGGCTCTGGGCAGTGAATGGGTTCTTTTCGCTGCTGGGGTCTATTGGGGCGGTGAGCGTGGGGATGGAGTGGGGTGCAACGGGGTCGCTGGGGATCGGGGCGATGGCTTATCTCCTTGCGGGTATAGTGCTTTATGTTCGCAGTCGGGGAAAAGAAGAGGTGGATATCGCAGGCGATCTGGATAGGGGAACGGGCCGTCAGGCCGTAGCTTTGTTGCTATTGGTGGCGCTGTGCTGGTATGCGGCCTTCTTTTTCATCGCTACTCGCTATTGGGATTCAAGACCATCCGCTCTTCATCCACGCCCTCCGGTTGCTGAGGAGGTATGGCTGCAGACACCCGGGACTTTTTGATAATGGAAAAACCTCCTAATTTATATTATGAAACGACTTACGGAAGGTGACTATCGCTTATAAATATTTGTTCGGCATTGTCATAACTCTCTGGACCGCAGCGGTTCAAGCCGGGCCGCGCTTCTATGATGCAACTGAGGAAGCGGGTATCGAATTCGAGCATGTCAATGGTGCCAACGGTCAGAAATTCGTTATAGAAACGGTCGGTCCCGGTGCGGGTTTTTTCGACTACGACGGTGACGGTCGTCTGGATATTTATCTGGTCAACGGTGCTGCTGTGCCCGGAACCGAATACGAAAAAGCACCCCGGAATGCGCTTTACAGTAATGAGGGGGACGGTACTTTTGTCGATGCGACGGCGAAGGCTGGCGTTGGTGATACCGGCTATGGGATGGGTTGTGCCGTTGGCGATATCGATAACGACGGAGATCTGGATCTCTACGTGACCAACTTCGGTGCCAACGTGCTCTACCGCAATGAGGGGGACGGCACCTTTGCCGATGCGACGACGAACGCCGGCGTTGGTGACGAGCGCTGGGGGTCGAGCAGCGCTTTCGCCGATGTCGATCGCGATGGTTTTGTCGATCTGTACGTGGGTAATTACCACAATTTTTCCTACGATAATCATCGGGTTTGTGCAGAGGGTGGCAGCGGACTGCAGCTTTATTGCGGCCCCGAGGCTTTTGATGGAGTTGCCGATGTGCTCTACCGCAATAAGGGAGACGGTACTTTCGCCGACATTACTACCTTATCCGGGGTCGCGAGTGCCGAGGGCAAAGAGTTGGGCGTGGTCTTTGGCGATGTGGATCTCGATGGCGATCCAGACCTCTATCTGGCCAACGATAAGACGCTGAATTTTCTTTATCTCAACGACGGTTCGGGTCGCTTCAAAGAAGACGGACTCCTGGCTGGCACTGCCTACAACGAGGATGGCGATGTCGAGGCCGGGATGGGGGTGGATATGGGCGACTATGACAACGACGGCGACCTGGATCTCTTCGTCACGAATTTTCAGTGGGAAACCAATACCCTTTACAATAATCTGGGAGATGGCTCGTTCGTAGACGAGACCTTCGTAGTCGGGTTGGGCAAGGGCAGCATTCCCTATCTGGCCTGGGGTACGCGTTTCTTCGATGTCGACAACGACGGCGATCTGGATCTCTTTATTGCCAACGGCCATTTGGAAAGCGATGTCGAAGATTATGAGAACGCGACCTTCCCACAGCGCAACCAGCTTTTTTTGAACCTCGGCACTGGTCGCTACGAGGAATATATACCTAACGAGGGCGCACTGGCTTTGAAACGCGTCAGTCGCGGTGCGGCCATCGGCGATTACGACGACGATGGCGATCTCGATGTGCTTGTGGCTAACGTAACATCGCGGCCGAACCTGCTGCGCAATGATGGTCCGGGAGGTCATTGGCTGCTCTTGCAGCTCGAAGGCCGCAGCAGCAATCGCGCTGGTATCGGCGCTCGCGTCGAGGTTCAAAGCGGAGGCACGGTGCAGACCAGCGAAGTGCGCTCGGGGGCCAGTTTCTTATCGCAGAGCGATTTGCGCTTGCACTTCGGATTGGGCGAAGCCAAGATCGCCGACCGCGTGGTTGTACATTGGCCGAGCGGTCAGGTCGATGAATATGAGAATTTGCAGATAGACCGGTCCTGGGTTCTGGTTGAGGGGGACTTGCCTTGAGAATTCCGTGGATTCTATCCTTGCTCTTGCTCGGAGCTTGCGCCGGACCGGAACAAGACTCTGCGCAAAAGATCCGCCCTGGATCGACGCTGGAAGCGGAGTTGCATTTCGATCGCGGTGTCGGTCTCGCTGTAGAAGGGCGCTATACCGAGGCCATCGCCGCTTATGAGCAGGCAGCGGAATTGGCGCCAGCTTATGTCAAGGTCCACTATAACCTCGGCAATGCCTGCGCTCGGCAACTCAACTATCCCCGGGCGATCGCGGCCTACCAGCGCGTATTGGAACTGGATTCGACCCATGTGTCGGCGCGGCATAATCTAGCGGCGATGTACGTCAAACAACTCAATTACGCTCGGGCGATCGAGGAACATCGACGAGTGCTCGAGCTGAACCCCGGACACCTGACGACCTACTACGATCTGAGTTATATCTATTTCTTGCGCGGCGAGTACGAAGAAGTAGAACAACTTCTGCAGGAGGGTATGCGTCGCGATTCGACCTACGCGGCTTTTTACCGGCTCTTGGGACGAATGCGTTTCAAGGAACTCGAGTTTGAACCCGCAGCATTGGCGCTTCGGCGTTCTATTGCGCTGGATAGTTTGAATGCAGCGGCCTATGTCGATTTAGCTCAAGTGGAAATAAAACGTCGCGACTATCCCGTTGCCGAACGCACCGCTCGACGCGCTATCGCGTTGGACCCGCTGGCCAAAGATGCGTACTTCGTACTCGCCAATGCCCTCAAGCGAATGGGTCGACGTACTGAAAGCGAAGAAGTCATCGCGGAATTTCGGGCGCTCGATCAGCAAATGGATAAGATCGATGATCAGCTGCGGATGCTGGGCAATGAACCCGATGACCACGAGTCGCGGGCACAATTGGGTTTGCTCTATACGCAGCAGGGGCGTTTTGCCGAAGCGGCCGAATCCTATCGACTGGCGGTACAGATCGCCCCCGATAGTCTGCGTTACCGCAACAATCTGGGCAATCTCTATTTGCGTATGGGGGAGGCGGCAAAAGCGGTGGAGCAATACCGGGCGGCGTTGAAATTGGATCCTGAATATGCCAAGGCCTATTACAATCTGGCACAGACCTATATGCAGTTGCAGCGCTTTGATCAGGCGCTGGCAAGTTTGAACGAGGCGAAAAAGCGAGTGCCGAATGATGTGGAAGTCAATTATTTCCTGGGCTTGCTCTATGCGCGCGAGGGAGATTTTGCGCGCACGGCGGCAGCGTTGGCTTTGGCGGTTGAGGGGAGACCGGATTTTCTGGATGCGCGACAAAAATTGGCAGTTGCCTATTTGAAGCTCGGCAAGGTGGAAGAGAGCAAGAGAGAACTTGAGCTTATTCGAAAGATGAAAGAAGAAGATGGAGATAACGAGTAGCGTCGGTAGCGGACGGGATAGAAGACCTGGCGTCGCATACGTTTTTAGTTGGTGGCAAAGGTCGTGAAAGCGTTGTCGAAGTTTGCGGTCTGCAATATTGGCTGGTCGGTCATTGCCGGAGTTGGAGTGGTTCGTCGATTACTATTAGTCTGTAGAGGTGATCAACCTCGTCACCGTGGGACGGAACGGACTTGTTCAGTGCCCGGGCTCCTTACTCTCTTTTGTTCGGCATTGGTGCTTTTGCTGAGCGGATGTGAGCAGCAGGGATCGGTGTATGTCGAGCCGGCCAAGAAAGTGGGCGAAGATCCGCTGCTGGTAGAGGTTGGGGAGAAAAAGATCAGAGTTTCGGATTATCGCCGCTATTTTGCTCGAGTACCCGCGGAGGTGCGGAAGGAATTCCCGCCGGATCAGTTTTTGACGGCGATGGTCGATGAGGAATTGTTGGTGCAGGAGGCGATGCGCCGGGGGTTGGGGCAGATCCCGGCCTTTATCCGGTTGATGGCCAGGGATGAAGAACAGCTGATAGAGCGGGCGTTGTATCAGCAGGTTGGAATTGTACAGCCACAGACTGCAGAGACGGAGCTGCAGGCTTATTTCCAGCAGAGCCCCTATAATCGCCGGGTTCGCTTCAGTTTACTGATGGTGCGCGATGAGGGGCAGATACCGGAGATCCTGGCTGAATTGGAGCGGGGGGCAGACTTCGAGGATCTGTCGCTTCGGCGCTCACAGGATCCGAGAATCTTGGAGCGGCATGCCGATATGGGCTATCATCGCTGGGGTGATACGATGGCTTCGCATGCAGCACTGACCGAGCAGGCCTTTACCATGGAGCCCGGTGAGGTTTTCGGGCCGATGCAAGTTGCTGATGGCTATTTTCTGATCAAACTCACCGATGTACATCCGGTTAGTTTCGAGCAGGAACGCGAGACGATCAAGCGCCTGGTCTTGCGGGAGAAATTGGGGCGACAGCTACTGTCCTATTTCGACACGTTGCATGTGCGCTACAAAGTGGAGTACATACGTTCGGGACTGGAGTCTTTGGCCGCGGTTTTGGCTGCAGAGGACTCGATGGCTGCAGCGACGACACTCGTTGCCTCATACACCGGCGGTACGGTGACCTTGGGACGCGCGCTGAAGCTCTTGCATAGCTTGACGGAGAAGGGCATCGTGGGGGAGGAGACGCTTCGGCGCGAAGTCGGACGTCAGGTGCTGGTTCCGCTCGAAGTGGAAAGGCTTGGGTTGAGGGAAGACCCCGTCTTAGCTAGGGAAGTTGAGCGAGTGCGGCGGGCGCATATCGTGCAGCTTCTGCAACAGGAACTCAAGGCTCAGGCGCCACCACCCAATCCCAACGCGCTGAGTCTGTTCTACGAGGAGCACAAGTCGCGTTACGCAGAGCCGACCCAGGTCGATGTCCGTCGTCTCCTCGCCGAAAGCGAAGTCGAGGGGCGCGAGATCGTCGAGCGGATGCGGGCTGGACGAGATACGACCCAATTGGTGGATCGATTCGTCAAGGTAACTTATGGCAGCGGCGCGATCGAGGGCGAGAACCCGGTCAGCCGGGTGTTGCGGTCCGATGAGAGGACTGTGCAAGGCCCTTTCGCGACCGACAATGGTTATATTGTCTTGCAGGTATTGAATCGCCGCGAAGCGAGGTCGCCACCACTTGATGAAGTGCGGCAACGAGTGGAGTCAGATTGGGATGCGATGCAGATTCAGGACTTGACCAGGAACCTGGCCGCCGACTTGCGCCAGCGCCGCGTCGCTGAGATCCGCCTGGATCCGGACGCGGCCGAGCGGTTGGCTCTTAGTGGAGGCCTCGATGGCAACTAGTCCGATCGTTCTGCAGCCCGCTTATATCGTCGATCGTCGGCAGGACTATATCTGGTTCGTGGCCTTGCCCTTTGCAGCTATTTGCTTCGCTCTGATCTCTGGGCATTATCTGCCGGGTGCGGCGTTGGCTGCGATCGCATTGTGGGTCACGATCCCGCATCACTTCGTGACCTGGCTGCGCGTCTATGGTTCTCCCGGGGAATTCGCTCGTTTTAAGGAGCGCTTTGTGCTGGGGCCGCTGCTGCTGGTGGTCCTCACTTACGCTCTGATTCAGTATGCCCCTCTGAGCCTGGTGCTGATTGTCACTTTGTGGGATCACCAGCACAGCCTGATGCAGCAGTACGGTTTTGCGCGGGTCTACGATTTCAAGGCGCAGTCCGGGGCCCCTTCAACGGCTAAGTTCGACCTGGCTTTCAATTGGATCTTCTTCGCCAATATGCTCATCGTCTCGCCACTTTTCTCGGTAATATGGGTGCGGTTTTTGCACGAGTGGCGCGTGCCCATCGGTGCCGAGGCTGTGGAGATGGTGCATCTGGTCTCGTGGACGATCACCATTGTCTATGGGATAGTCTACCTGGGCCATATCGCCTGGAGTGTCCGGCGCGGTTATGCGCTCAATCCGCTGAAATACGCCTTTCTGCTCTCGAGCTATTTTCTCTGGTACTTCGTTAGTTTTACCACGGCGTACCTGCTGGTTTTCGCAGTCGCACACCGGATTATGCACGGCATCCAGTATATCGTCATGGTCTATTTCTACAATCGCCACAAAGTCGAGCGCACTGGCGGGGATTCGGCGCTGCTGCGCTACGTGTCGGGCAAGGGTCACGTCAAGGCCTTCCTGCTGATTTGCGCTGCCTATGCTCTGGTCTTCCACGCGTTGACCGAGGGGTTGGTTCGCGATTTCGGTTTCGGGGTAGTTGGCTTCAATACCAACTTCGACCTCTTCAGCTATTCGTTGCTCAGCTCTTTTGCACTTATCCACTACTACTACGATGCCTTTATCTGGAAGGTGCGAAAGAAGGAAGTCCAGGAGGGTCTCTAAGCGCTATGCGTTACCTCCGCTCGCTCAAGTTGCTCTTGGTTGTCGCGGTGCTTGGTGGGGGTCTGGCGTTTTTGGAACGGCAGCATCAGGTGGAGCATCAGCACTTGTCTGAGCGCGCACATGCTCGGGGCCAACCGCAGCTCAAGGGGAAGTCGTTGCGCGAGTTGGCCGCGGTGCTCCTGGAGCTCTATCCCGAGGGAGCCGAAGCCAACCTGATGATGGGTACGGCGCTGGTCGAAGAGGGCAAATTGGAGGAGGGGCGGCGACATTTGGAAAAGGCGCTGGCCGTCGACCGGCACAACCTGCACTTGCTTTTCCTCTATGCCAGGCTGCTGCTGGATATGGGTGAAGAACCGGAAGAGATACAGGCAGTAGTAGATGAATTGCGGCGCTACTTCCCGCGCTCGCGCCAGAAGGTGGAGGAGTATTTTACCCAAGTGTCAAAAGGGAAGGTGCGCTTTGAGGGCGATGGTTCCTATTAAAGCGGGGCGGTGGCGCTCCGTCAGCAGGAGGTTCGGGCTATGATCGAAGTCGTCGTTGTCCTTGCGGTTGCCGTTGTGGTGTTCGTCGCAGCGGTATCTATAGCCAAACAGACTGGATCGAAGGGAGAGGCCGATTCTTTTTACGATCTCTCAGATGGCGAACGCCATCGGCATAAGTGGGGGTATACTGACACTCGCTTTGAATTCGAAAGTCCAAAGAGCGTACGGGTGACGGGCACTCGTTACCCGCTGGCTGGTTATAGTATGCCCTATTTCATCCCCTTTGTCGAAGAAATGCTCCAGGTGCCGATCAACCCGGACGAGATGGCAGTAGAAAAAAAGGATCGCGATGTACCACCTTCACAGGCAGATTCGTCATTGGTCGCGTCTTTTCGCGAGGCTCTTGGAGCCGAGCGGGTTTCGCTTGACGATCAGGACAGACTGGTGCATAGCCACGGTCAACTGAGCGTCGATGAGATATACCGCTTGCTCTATGGCGACTCGCTGGAGCGGGTGGTGGATCTAGTTCTTTACCCAGAGAGCGAGGACGATATTCGTGCAATCGTGCAATTGGCTGGGGAGCGTGATCTGTGCCTGGTACCCTACGGTGGCGGCACCAACGTCAGCGGCGCATTGGCCCTGCCCAAGGACGATAGCCGCCTCTTTGCTTCGGTCGATATGCGGCAGATGAACAAGATCGTGTGGTTTGACGAGGAGAATCTGCAGGCCTGTATCGAAACGGGGATTTCGGGTAAGGAGTTGGAGCGGGAGCTTGGTGCCCGAGGTTATACCTCGGGTCACGATCCCGATAGCATCGAGTTTTCGACCCTCGGTGGTTGGATCGCTACCAATGCCAGCGGCATGAAGAAGAACCGCTACGGCAATATCGAGGATATCGTCTTGGAAGCGACGCTAGTTGCGCCGACGGGTGAGGTTGAGACCCTGCAGGTGACGCCGCGCAACTCGGTTGGGGTACAGACGCGGGGACTGCTCTTTGGTTCGGAGGGTAATTTCGGGATCATCACCAAGGCGGTGCTCAAGATCCATCCCAAACCGGAAGTGCGCGAATACGGTTCGCTGGTCTTCAAATCTTTTGCCGACGGCGTAGAATATTTACAGGCGCTGCGGCAGACCGGAACCTTGCCGGCAAGTATCCGCTTGGTCAACAATAACGAATTTCGCTTCGGTCAGGCTCTGAAGGCCGCACCTTCTTCGTTGCGGCATTTGAAAGAGAAAATACAGAAATTCGCACTCTTGAAAATCATGGGTTTCGATCCGTTGAAAATGGTCGCTTGTACTATCGTTATGGAGGGTAGTGCTGACGAAGTCGAACATCAGCAGCGGACGATTTTCAAGCTCGCCAAAGCGCACGGCGGAAAAAGCGCCGGGGCCAACAACGGCAAGCGCGGATATACGCTGACTTTTGGCATTGCCTATATCCGCGATTTCTTGAACCAATTCAATTTCTTGGGCGAAACCTTCGAGACTTCGGTGCCGTGGAACCGCATCCACGATGTGACACAGGCCGTTCAACGAGAGCTGGAAGCGCAGTGTGCGGCGCGCGATGTCGAGGGTCGACCTTATCTTTCGTACCGAGTTACGCAAACTTATCACACCGGAGTATGTATCTATTTCACGATGGGGTTATCGGGACGGGGCCTGGCGCAGGCAATTGATGTATATCACGATGTCGAGCACAAGTTGCGCCAGACTATTTTGGATCATGGCGGGTCGCTATCACATCATCACGGCGTGGGCAAGATTCGGCAGGGTTTTATGAAGCAGGTGCAGAGCGAGAATGGCATCGAGGTTCTGCAAAAGACCAAGCAGGCGATGGATCCCAACAATACGTTTGCAATTCGCAACGGGATCTTTACGGACGGGGATCTGAACTAAATACCCGTTGGGGAGCGTGGAGGATCAGGTTCCTGCGCTTGATTTTCCGGCTTAGTGAATGAACCTTCGATACTGGTTTGAAGAGTGGCAAAATTCACCGACAAAATCATAGTGGTCACCGGAGCTTCTTCGGGGTTAGGAGCTTCTCTGGCCTTGGAGTGTGCCAAAGAAGGGGCTCGTCTGGCTCTTCTCGCCCGAAATCGGCAGAAGCTGGAGGAAGTTGCAAGGGGCTGTGAGGCCGCAGGGGGCGAAACGCTGGCCGTGGTTGGAGATGTGACCCTGCCGGAGGATGGAAAAAGACTGATAGCAGAGACCGTAGATCGCTTCGGTTGCCTCGACTACCTGGTCGCCAATGCCGGCATAAGTATGTGGACTAATTTTGCCGAGGTCGAGGATCCATCGTTATATCGCAAGCTGATGGAGGTGAATTATCTCGGCGCCGTGTACTGCCTGCATCCCGCGCTGCACTATCTGATGCAGAGCGGCGGAATCTTTGTTGCGATATCGTCGATTCAGGGCAAGGTAGGTGTACCGCTGCACACGGGTTATTCGGCGTCCAAACATGCGCTGCAAGGATTTTGCGACGCGCTGCGGATGGAGGTGGAGGAGAGCGGGATGGGGGTGATGACCGTACTTCTGCATTGGCTCAGAGGGACCGAACTGCGCAATAATGCGCTGGGCAAAGATGGCCAGGCGCTGGGGGAGTCGTCGCGTAAGCACAGTGCGGAGTCGGTGACGCTCGAGGAGACGGCGCAGGCTATTATAGAGGGGCTGCTGGCGCGGCAACGAGAGCTCTATATCCCGAAGAAACTCAAGCTGGCAATTCGATGTTGATTGTAGGCGCAATCGTAGTGGGGGTTCTACTTGCTTTGGTCGTTGGAGTTGTTGTTCTCCGTGGTTCAGGCGATGAAGAAGAAATGG
>CAZFMY010000009.1:76555-103381 GCA_964520345.1 uncultured Gemmatimonadaceae bacterium
GGTGGGGGCTAAAGCACTGTGGCCGCAGTTGGCGGATTCGGTCATCAAGGGGAAGGTGCACCGGGAAGACCAGTGATTTCTTCGTCTTCCCGTATCGTTGCCAATTACTGGCCTGGTATTGGGAGAGAGTGGTGTAGATCTCCGATCCTTCGGAGTAGGGATCGCCGATCTCCACATTAAATTAAAGCCAATGAGAGCGATCTTTAAATTCATCTTCCTGACCGGTGTCTTCACCTCTTGTTCAGAACCGGAGGTAGAACTCCAGCCTCGCAGCGAAGAGTTTGTCCAATCCTATTATAGGGGGTTGGATTTATTGGAGCGTTTTCGGCTCAGAGCAGCCGAGCACGCTTTTGTTCGCTGTGTGCGGCTTGAACCGGAGGCCGCTGAAGGCTATTGGCAGTTGGGGCGGGTGCGGCTCCTGCAGGGGCGGATAGAAGAAGGTGTGAAGTTGCTGGAGCAAACGCTGGTGTTGGAACCGGATCTTGAAGCGGCGCGCGAGTTGGTGTTGGAGACCTTTCTGGGACGGGGTCGCGAGGCGTTGGAAGAGGGACGTTTTGCGCCGGCCAGAGAGTACTTTGATCGTGCGCTGAAAGTCGATCCGCAGGGGTACGAGTCGCTCTACTGGGCTTCGGTTACGGCTTTATGGCAGGAGGAATACGCCAGGGCGGATTCGCTTCTGCACGCGGCGGTAGTGGTGCATCCCGAGCCGCTTGAATTGCGCTGGCATCTCGGTTTGGTACAGGAGGCATTGGACCGGGATCAGCGTGCTTTGCCCGAATCGCTGCGCTTCGCCGATACTGTGTCGCAGGGGCAGATCGGTGGGCGCTTTAACGAGATCGGTGCCGAGTTAGGGGTCGATAAATTCGATGGTGGACGAGCCAGTGCCTGGGCCGACTTCGACGAAGACGGAGATCTGGACCTGGCCGTTATCGGGCATCCAAACCTGGCTTATTTTCGCAATGACGGGGAGCGCTTTGCCGATCGGACTCGGGCCGCTGGATTGATACTCCCCGCGGGTGGTATCGGGGTACAGGCAGCCGACTACGACAACGATGGGGATGCTGATTTGTACGCCACGCGCGATGGGTGGTTCGGGGGCGGGGTCAACGTGCTTTTCCAAAACGATGGTCGGGGTGTCTTCGCCGATCGGACCGAGGAATCGTCTACCGGGGATCCGGGCTCGAGTTTCTGCGCGGCCTGGGGCGACTTCGATGGTGATAGCTGGCTCGATATCTATGTTGCCAATGGTACGGGTGCGACGGGCGATTCGACCAATACGCTCTACAGGAATCGCGGCGATGGTTCTTTTGTCGATGTGGCATTGGCTGCGGGCGTGGCGCACAGGGGACAGACCCTGAGTACCGCCTGGGGCGATTTCGATGGTGACAGCTGGCCGGATATCTACGCGTGCAATTTCACCGAGCCGAATGTGCTTTATCGCAACAAAGGGGATGGTACCTTTGCTGATCAGACTGCCGCGGCCGGGGTAGCTGCAGCGCATATCGACGGATTTATAACGTTCGTGCTGGATTACGATAACGATGGCGCGCTGGATCTCTTCGTGGGCAATTGGAGTCAATACGATGTGGTGTTGGCGGATCGGGTCGCCGGGACGGCAACCAGTGAGCGCGATCGTCCGGTGCTCTATCGCAACCAGGGTGATGGCACTTTTGTCGATATGACGGAAGCGGCGGGTTTGGCCCGGGCCCTGGGGACGATGAGCGGCGTGCCAGGCGATGTCGACAACGATGGCTGGGTGGATATCTATCTCGGCAACGGTGGACCGCAGATGGGGCGACGGGATCCGGATACGCTCTATCGCAACCAAGGCGATGGTACCTTCATCGATGCGACTCGGGCCGCGGGTTTGGGACATCTTGGCAAGTCGCACGGCGTGACTTTCGCCGACTACGATCGCGATGGGGATCTCGATCTCTACACACCGGTGGGTGGGGCGCAGCCTGGAGATCAGTGGCGCAACGCGTTTTATCGCAGCGAGGGGTTTGGCAATCACTATTTGATATTGGCGCTGGAGGGAGTGAAGAGCAATCGGGATGGAATCGGTGCCAAAGTCACCGTGCACGCCGACGATCTGATGCAGTTTGCAGAAGTGGCTTCCGGGTATAGTTTCGGCAATAGCAATAGCCTGGAACTCGAGTTTGGTCTGGGGCATCGGCGGAGGGTGGATCGGGTCGAGATTGTCTGGCCGAGCGGGCAGGTAGATGTATTTCGAGATATCGAGGCCGACCAGCATTTGCTACTCAGAGAGGGGGGAGAGCAATGGCCAAGCGACTGATCGCTCTGATCCTCTTTGTTGCAGGTTGTACCGCCGAAGTCGATGCGCCGACCGCGCACCGTCAGGCGCAGGAGCTCGTTGGCGGACGGACCTTGCGGAGTCTGAGCCGGACCGAGTTGGCGCAGGCGCAGCGTCTGGAGGCGCGGGCGTTGGCGCTCGACCCGGGGCTGAGCGAGGCGGCCTATGCTCTGGCTGCGCTCTGCGTGGCGCGCGGGGCCTACGAAGAGGCGACGGCACTCTATCGCAAATTAGTAGAAGCGGACCCAGATGACGCGCGCGCCTATGCCGAGTTGGGTTTCAGCCTCGCAGCCCAGGGCCGCTACAGCGGAGCGCTGCGCGCTGGGCAGGATGCGATGCGCCGGGGTGAGAAGTCATCGCGCGCCTATGCGCGTTTGGGACACGTGTATCAGGCTCTGGGGCATTTGGAAGAAAACCTTCGTTCGGCACGGGCCTCCTATAATGCGTCCTTGCAACTCGAGCCCGGGCAGGCCGAAGTGCTCTATCAACTGGCGCGGGTGGAGGCGCGGTTGGGGCAGGGCGAGGTGGCGCGAAAACGGATGGAGGAGGCGCTTGCCGCAGCACCCGAAGACACTGGAATTCGCGTCGATTTGATTGCGCTCTATAGGGAGGAAGATCGGCTGCAACTAGCTCGCAGCACGATTGCCCAGGGCTTGGAATTGGGCGATGAAGTTGCTGTTTTGCACCGCGAGATGGGGCGGATACTCTGGGAAGAAGGAGATGGAACTCGGGCTTTGTCGCACTTCGAACGCGCATTGGCTGCCGACCCCGATTTGCATCAGGTCTATCGCTATATGGGATTGATCCACAGTGCCGAGGGGCGCTTAGCCGAAGCGCTGGCGGCATTCGCAGCATTGGCTGAGCAGGAGCCCGGCAATGCTGCGGTGCGAGTGAATATCGGTATTGTCCACAGCCGGATGGGCGATCTTGCGGCGGCGGAAGAGGCATTCAAAATGGCTGTGGCGCTGGGTGGTACGGAAGGCGATGCGATGTTGAAGCTGGGCGGGCTCTATGCGCATCAGCGGCGGCTGCGCCTGGCGGTACGCGTATTCAAGGAGGCAACAGCCAGCTTTCCTGAGCACGCCGAGCTTTTCGCCTCGCTCGGCGATACCTATCGCCACTTGGGTTTGCTCAGTGCGGCCCAACAGGCCGGAGAGCAGGCCGTAAGTCTCGAGCCCGATATAGCCCTGTGGCGATTCCATTTGGCCTCGACCTACGAGCGACTGGATGAGACCCTGGCCCTGGCCGAGTGGCGCCGGTATCTGGCTCTGGCCGTCAGTGATTCACAGGAGGTCCGGAGATTGGACCACGCGCGCCAACGTTTTCAACTACTAGAAAAGCAGGAACAATGATCGATTTAGTAGCTTTTGATATGGATGGCACAGTGCTGGATTCGGAGAGCCGGTTGGCGGCTTCGGCAGTGCAGGCTATTGCGGGCTTGATTGCACGCGGTGTGCCCACCGCCAGCGTCAGCGGCCGCAGCATTCGCCGCAGTCAAGAGCCGTTCTCTGGTGATCCCGAACTGGCACGGGCGCTCTATGTTGGGGGTTACAACGGTGCGGTTGTAGTCGGTCCTGATACGGGTGCGGGGCGCGAGGTTTTGCACGAGGAGCGGTTGGACGAGACGGTCTTTATGCACCTGGCAGAGTACGGACGGGCGGAGGGGCTGAATCTGATCTATTGTCTGTGCGAAAAGACCGATGCGGGGATCATTGAAGAGTACCGACACGTCGATCCGGTGGATCATCTCGAAGTACTCGGGGGTCCGGGATTTGCACTCGACGGCGATTTGTACGAACGCTGTTTAGGTGGCGAATTGGGGCCACCGCCGAAAATTATGTTGGTGGTGGAGCCCGAACGGCGAGCAGATCTCATTGCCGGTATCGAGGCGATATGCGGAGACCAGGTGTACACCAGCTGGGCGATTCCGGACCGGGTGGAGGTTATGCGTCGGGGTGTGGATAAGGGGGTGGCGATACGGGCGCTGGCAGATCAGGTGGGTGGAGCGCTGGGCGGCGTCTTGGCGATTGGAGATGCAGATAACGACTTGCCGATGTTGCGCGCGGCGGGGGTGGGGGTCCTGATGGGGAATGCCAAGCAAGAGGTAAAGAATGCCGTGTCGGGGCAGGGGATACGAATCGGGCCAGTGTTTGCGGAGGATGGGTTCGCGCAGATTGTTAAAGAATATGTTCTGGATCACTGACGCTCGGCAATGCAGCGTCGCGAATTAAGCTTATCCGGGAAAAGGAGCGGAAAAAAGCGATGATACGGATTTTTTTCAGTGCGTTGCTGGCATTTGGCATTGGTGCAGTGGCGAATGCCGAGCAAGGGGTTGTTGCAGTGGATTCTCTGATCAGAGGAGAGATGGTGTTTGTCGAGATGGGCGAGGGTGGGTTTTACATGGACAAGTACGAGGTGACCAACGGGGATTTCGCAGCCTTTCTGAGCGACAAGGGAAATCACAAGGTCGAGGGAGCTTATTGGGTGGAAATGGGGAGCCGGTACACGGCTCTGGAGGAAAGAGAAGGTGTCTATACGGTTAAAGAGGGATTTGAACGCCATCCGGTCATCGAAGTTTCGTGGCATGGAGCGGTTGCTTATTGCCAGTGGGCGGACAAGCGGTTGCCGACTCAGGAGGAGTGGCAGTTTGCCTGCGCGGGGAGAGAGCAGACCAAGTATCCGTGGGGAGATACTTTTGTAGCCGGTCGAGCCAATATCTTTGGCGACAAGGATGGGTATGCACGCACTGCACCGGTGGGTTCTTTTCCGCAGGGGGCGAGCTCTTTCGGATTGCTGGATATGGGTGGGAATGTATGGGAGTGGACCCAGGGCGGAAAAAAGATGCAGTTTCTCTACGGAGGGTCCTGGATCAACGGCCAAACACTGACCCAGTGCAATAAACGGGCCAACGTCAAGGATTCGCACTCTTATATCAAGGGCAATACCGTAGGTTTGCGTTGCGTCCGTTAGCCTATGTTATTTCTCGTTCTGCTCCTCGTGTCTGCGAATGCTCTGGCCGATCCTCTCTTCGTCGATGCGACTCGGGAGGCCGGTCTCGAGCGGAAGACCGTCAGCGGGGGGTCGGCTAAGCGATTCATTCTTGAGTCTACGGGGAGCGGTGCGGCGTTTTTCGATTGCGACGGCGATGGTGATCTCGATCTCTACGTGGTCGATGGTTCGACTTTTGCGACCTATGCCGATCGTTCGGGGCCGGGCAATGTGCTCTATCGCAATGAGGGTCGGGGAGTTTTCGCAGAAGTTGTGGCTGGCGTCGAAGATCGCGGCTGGGGCGTGGGGGTTACGGTGGGGGATTACGACGGCGATGGGCATCGCGATCTCTACGTGACCAATTACGGCGCCAATCTACTCTATAGCAATCTCGGTGATGGCACTTTTACCGATCGTTCCGAACAAGCAGGGATAGAGGGCGACGATTTCAGTACCAGTGCGGCGTTTTTCGATTACGACGGCGATGGTGATCTCGATCTCTACGTGACCAACTATGTAGTTTTCGCTATTGAACCGCTCCTGCAGGATCCGGACTTCGACGATCCTTGTATGTACCTGGGAGGGCTCAGGGTCTTCTGCGGCCCACAGGGTATGGTGGGCGGGCGGGACCGACTCTATCGCAACGAAGGCGACGGGACCTTTGTCGACGCTACATCCGCATCCGGGGTCGGATCGGCGAATGCCTACTACGGGTTGGGCGTGGTACCCGCCGACTTCGATGAGGACGGGGACCTCGATCTTTTCGTCGCTAATGACGAGACTCCGAATGTGCTTTATCGCAATGAGGGAGGGATCTTTGCCGACCTAGCTATCGAGGCGGGCGTGGCTTTCAACGGCGATGGCGAGGCAGAGGCGGGGATGGGTGTCGATGCGGGCGATGGCGACGGGGATGGGGATATGGATCTCTACGTGACCAATTTCTATGGCGAAACCAATACATTCTACGAAAATCTGGGTGGAGGGCGATTTGTCGACGCCACGGCCGAGCGCGGCCTGGCAGCGCCGACGGTGAGCTATCTGGGTTGGGGCACACGATTCTTCGACTACGACCTGGACGGCGATCTAGATCTCTTTGTGGCGAATGGGCATGTCTATCCGCAGATCGATGAAGCCAGGGCGGGGGGTCGCTACGCGCAGCGCAACCAGCTTTTCGCCAATGTCGGTTCGGGCACTTTCGCCGAAGTCGAAGCTGGACCGGGCCTGAGGGTGGAGAAGTCGAGTCGAGGCGCTATCAGCGGCGATTATGACCAGGACGGGGATGTGGATCTTTTCATCACCAATATCGACGATCAGCCAACGCTCTTGCGCAACGATCTGCATGGGGAACGGTGGCTGGCGGTGCGGCTCGTAGGGAACGCGCCCAACCTGGAGGCTATAGGCGCCCGAGTGATATTGACGGCGGGTGGACGCACACAGGTGCGGACCCTCAATGGGGCAGCGAGCTATCTGGGATACAGCGATACCGATCTCCATTTCGGATTGGGAGTGAGTGGCGAGATCGAAAGTCTGGAGATCCTCTGGCCGGATGGTACTGTAATGCATTTGAAAGATTTGCCTGCAGATACCGCGAACAAGTTGCTTTTTGTGCACCAGGGTCGCGGGTTTCGATTCGAGGATTTGAGTGAGGGGGCTCTGCATCAGTAAATAGCATCAGTTTGACAATAATCCACTTATTTACGATAATTACCCTTCTGTCCCGCCTAATCTCACTGATGCGATCCTCATGCCCTGGAATTTTATCGTAAAAAGAGTTGCTCTCTTTCTGCTCGTAGTTTGGGCGGCGGCCAGCGTAAACTTTTTCATTCCGCGACTGGGCACGGGTCGCGATCCGATCCGCGAGAAACTCGGCCAATTGGCCGCCAGCGGCGGCTTGCGTCAGGACGGGATCGAGGCAATGGTCAAGGCCTATCAGGCCAAATTCGATCTCGACAAGCCGCTCTACTTTCAATATCTCAATTTCCTCGGCGATACCTTCACTCTGGACCTGGGTTATTCGTTGGCCAACTATCCGGCCCGCGTCGGACAGATGATCGGCAACGCCATCCCCTGGACCATCGGACTGATGGTCGTCTCGGTGCTGATCGGTTTTATGCTGGGCACTTTGATGGGGGCGCTCTCAGCCTGGCCCAGTGCTCCGCGCTTTATGCGCAATATGGCGGTGCCGCTGATGACGCTTTCGGCGATTCCGCCCTACCTGCTCGGGCTGATCGTACTCTATATCCTCGGGCTCAAACTGGAGCTCTTTCCGCTTTCGGGCGGGTATTCGCCGGGCATGCTGGCGATTGCCAGTGTCGACTTCTACCTGGACGTGCTGCATCATTCTATATTGCCGGCACTGGCGATTGTGCTCCAGCAGGTGGGGTTCTGGGCCCTGGGAATGCGGGGGATGATGGTCTCGACTTCGGGAGAAGACTATATCACGCTGGCTGAAGCCAATGGCCTGCGCAACCGCACGATTTTCTTTCGCTTCGGGCTGCGCAACGCCTTGCTCCCGCAACTGACGGCATTGGGGCTTTCGCTGGCCAACGTGGTCGCAGGTCAGGTAATCGTCGAAGTGATTTTCGCTTATCCTGGGATCGGCACAGTACTATTCCAGGCAATACAGGCCTCCGATTATACGGTGATCAACGGCGTAGTACTGATTCTGATCATTTCGATCGGCATGGTCACGATGTTGATGGACTTCCTATACCCGCTGCTCGATCCGCGGATATCCTACGGTCGATCGAACTAGAATGGAACGCCTGCACCAAATCCTCTACTATCTGCGCGAGAGCCCGATGCTGGCATCGGGGCTGGGCATGATATTGCTGGTGCTGCTTTTCGGTCTTTGCGGATCGATTTTTGTCGATGCCTCGAAGGCTCAACCGCTGGCGTCACCGCCGCGGCAAGAGCCATCGCTGGAACATCCTTTCGGCACCGACGATGCGGGTCGCGACCTCTTGGCGGTGATGGTGGTGGGGGTGCCCCTGACGCTGCGGATCGGTCTCCTAGCCGGGACCGTAGGTTTGGGCTTGGGCATCTTTCTGGGGTTCACCAGCGGTTATCTGGGCGGCAAGATCGATACCGTGATTCGCGGCACCGTAGACACGCTGCTGACCGTACCCGGGCTGGTCGTACTGATCTCGATCGCCTCGACGATCCGCGAGGAGATCAGCGTAAATATCATGGCTCTGGTTGTGGCTTCACTGGCGTGGATGTGGCCGACGCGGACGATTCGCTCTCAGGTTCTGACGATGCGCGAGCGGGCCTATGTGCAGATGGCCAAACTCAACGGCATGAGCAGTGGCGAGATCATCTGGAAGGAGCTCTTTCCCAACCTGCTGCCCTATCTGGCGGCCAATTTCGCCAATGCCGTCAACTGGGCAATTCTCTCCTCGGTCGGTCTTGAGGCCCTGGGTCTGGGGCCGCAGAACGACCCGACGCTGGGGATGACCATCTATTGGGCGATCACGTTCAGCGCCCTGATCCGCGGAATGTGGTGGTGGTGGGCGATTCCGATCTTCTTTATCGCGCTGATCTTCGTCGGATTATTGATGGTTGCCGCGGGTTTGGATGAGTTGGCTAACCCCAAACAGCGAAAAGCCGTATGAGCACTGGTAGCGGCGACAAAGAGATTCTGCTCGAGATCAGCGGTCTGGATGTCCACTTCGAGACTCGGCGCGGAATCGCCCGTGCGGTCAATCAAGTCGATCTGACGCTTTATAAAGGCGAGCGTTTTGGGTTGGTCGGCGAGTCGGGCAGCGGCAAGACCACGTTGATCCTGGCTCTTTTGCGGATGATCAAGACTCCCGGATTCATCGCCGGGGGTAGCGCTACTCTGGCTGATGGCACCGACCTCTTGCAGCTCGATAAAGAGGAAGTGCGCCAGGCTCGAC
This sequence comes from uncultured Gemmatimonadaceae bacterium, assembly GCA_964520345.1. GTDB lineage: Bacteria > Latescibacterota > UBA2968 > UBA8231 > UBA8231. The sequence goes on from CAZFMY010000009.1 coordinate 85,757, forward strand.
TCAAACGGGTGGCGATGGTGCCGCAGGGTGCGATGAACTCGCTCAATCCGGTGATGCGGATCGGCGATCAACTGATGCTGACGATGCGCGAACACGGCGAGAATGGTGAGAAAGACGTTCAACTCAAGCGAGTCGCGGAGTTGCTCGACTTGGTTGGTCTCAAACAGGAAGTTGCGCGGCTTTATCCACATGAATTGAGCGGTGGGATGAAACAGCGGGCCTGTATTGCCCAGGCGATTTCGCTCAATCCACAATTGATACTGGCCGACGAGCCGACTTCGGCACTCGATGTGGTGGTACAACGGCAGATCATGCAGACGCTGCGGCAACTCCAGCACCGGCTCGATGCCACGGTGCTGCTGGTGGGACACGATATGGGTTTGATGGCGCAGTTTGCCGAGCGGGTGGGGATCATGTATGGCGGCAAGCTGGTCGAAGTGGGTCGGGTAGAGGATATTTTTCACAACCCCCAGCATCCCTATACCCGCTTGCTGATCTCCAGTATCCCTTCGTTCGAGACCAAGGGAGAGTTCAAGGGGATTCCCGGCGTAGCACTTTCGCTTTTGGAACCGCCGTCGGGTTGTCTTTTTCACCCGCGCTGTCCCCAGGCCATGGAGCGATGCCAGCGCGATGAGCCGCAGCTTGTCGAAGTCGCTGTCGGTCAGTTGGCATCGTGTCTCTTACACGAGGAGGGTACTCATGTCCCTGCTTCTTGAGGCGCGAAGTATCGGCAAGGTCTTTCATGGCGGGAACCGTCTCTTCGGCGAAAGTACCGAGACCATAGCCGTTGATAATTTCTCACTCGCGATCGATGCCGACAATCCGTCGTTTACCACTATTGCCGGTGAGTCGGGTAGCGGTAAGACTACCATTGCTCGGATGCTCTTGGGCGTCCTGGACCCCAGTGCTGGGCAGGTACTCTATCAGGGGCTTGATATACGCGAATTGGAGAAAGAAGAACAGCGGCATTTTCGCCAGGATGTGCAGGCGATTTTTCAGGATCCTTTCGAGGTCTACAATCCCTTCTATAAGATCGATCACATCCTGACGACGCCGATCCAGAAGTTTGGCCTGGCTGCGTCTAAAGCGGAAGCCTACGAGCAGATTCAGCAAGCGCTGCTCACTGTCGGACTCCGACCTGAAGAGACGCTGGGCCGCTATCCGCATCAGCTTTCAGGAGGGCAGCGCCAACGCATCACGATTGCGCGTGCGCTGCTGCTCAAGCCCAGGCTGATCATCGCCGACGAGCCGGTATCGATGGTCGATGCCTCGCTCAGGGCGACGATACTCTCCAGTCTACACACTCTCTATCGCGACTTCGGTATTTCCTTCATCTATATTACCCACGATCTGACGACGGCTTATCAGGTCAGCGAGAATATCGTTATCCTCTTTCACGGCGCGGTGGTCGAGGCCGGCGATACCGAAAAGGTGATCAAAGATCCCCAGCATCCCTACACGCGCGAGTTGATTCATTCAATTCCGGTACCCGAGCCGGGCAGGGACTGGATCGAGGAGGCGGTAGGGGAGAAAGAGGTAGACGATCCGGAGTCGGAGGAACATGCTTCCGGCTGCCGTTATGCGCTGCGTTGTCCACAGGCGATGAGTAAGTGTTCGGAAGCGCCGCCGTTCTTTCATACCGAGGCAACGCGGGCGGTGGCTTGTTTCTTGTACGAAGAAACACCACAACTGCCCGATTCCGAACTGGGAAGAGTGTTTCAGGTACGCGACCGATAGCGGTAGAGACGAGTCAGTACGGAGTACTCATCGTCCTGGCCGACGCGTGGCGGAGAGTCTATCCGGCAATCAGATTCCCCAGCGCGATTAAATTCCTATAGAGGTAGCGATATGTGGATTAGCGCATTGTTTTTGGTACTGATGGCGTTCTTAACGTCCTGTGGGAACAGTGGGCAAGAGAGCGTGGCCCGGAATCGGACCCTGATCATGGATTGCTCGAGTCTGCAAGATTGCAGTGGTCAGATCAAGGATTACAATTCGTTCAATCCCTTTTTGCTGATCGGGGTTTCGAAGACCGGGTGGAATTTCCTCTACGAGCCGCTCTATTTTTACAATGCCTATGATACGACGGGTGAGAACATCATCCCGTGGATCGCCACTGGTCACCAGTACAACCAGGATTACACCGAGGTTACGATCGGTATACGCGAGGGCGTCAAGTGGAGCGATGGACAGCCGTGGACGGCGCACGATCTGGTCTTTACGATCAATATGCTCAAGGCCAATGCGCCGCAGCTGGCTTTTTCCACCGACATGCAGGCCTGGGTCCAAGAAGCTGTCGCCGTCGATGATCTGACGGCCAAAATCGTGCTCAAGAAGTCCAATCCCCGTTTTGTCTTCAGCTATTTCACCAACAATTTCGACAACGGAATTCCCATCGTGCCCAAGCACATATGGGAGGGTCAAGAACCTGATACGTTTAAGAATTTCGATCCCGCACGAGGGTGGCCGGTTGTCAGCGGGCCGTACCAGATCGCGATCTCGGTGCCGGAGCAGCGGGTCTGGGACTTGCGCGATGAGTGGTGGGCCCAGCAGGTAGGTTTTCGCGAGATGCCCAAGGTCGAACGGATCATCTATCTGACGCATATGGAGGAGACCAAGCGGGTGCAGAACCTGATCTCCAATGCCATGGATACCAGTCTCGATATCCGGCCCCCGAATATCCAGTCGATCCTCGACTCCAATCCCAATGTCTCGACCTGGACCGGTCGCGAGTTGCCGCACGGCTATCTCGACTGGTGGCCGGTATGTCTGGGGTTTAACAACCTGGAGCCGCCCTTTGACGATCCGGAAATTCGCCGTGCGGTCAATTATGCGATTGACCGCGATCAACTGGTGGAAATCGGCTGGCAGGGAGCTGGGACCAAATCGCTGGTGCCGCTACCCGATTTTCCCCCGCTGCGGCAATATATCGATCCGATCCAGGATCTCCTGGAAAAATACGAGATCGGGGTCTACGACCCAGCCAAGGCCGCGGCGATAATGGAACGCAAGGGGTGGGCCAAGGACGCCGAGGGGTTCTGGAGCAAGGACGATGAGCGGTTCAAGATCGTCGTCGATATCTTCGACATCTTCAACGACCTAGCGCCGGTGCTGGTAGCGCAATTGGAACGGTCTGGTTTTGATGCCGATTTCCGTATGACCCCCGATGCGTTTTCGCGGATGGCACAGGGAGTGGCGCGGGCTTTTCTGATGGGCAATGGCGGCAGTGTCCGCGATCCGTATTTCACGCTGCGGCTCTATCACAGTCGCTTTGTTCAGCCTACCGGTAAGCACGCCGAGCGGTTCTGGCGCTGGTCGAACCCGGAATTCGATGCGCTGGTCGATCAGATGGGGCAGACTGCTCCCGATGACCCCGAATTGCAGCGGCTCTTCCGCCAGGCGATGGAAATCTGGTTTGGCGAATTGCCCTCGATTCCATTAGTGCAGTGGTATCACCGGATACCGCACAACGAGACCTACTGGAAGAACTGGCCGACTCAGGACAACGCCTATATCAATAGCGCCTACTGGCACAATACCTGGCTCCTAGTTCTGCTGGGTTTGGAGCCGGCTCAGAAATGAATGCGAAATAGGGCGTTTTTTTTTGCTTTGGGGATCCCGGCCGGGGTCCCCATTTTTGTTTGTCCGCGCACCCCGTCCTATATTCTGCCGTTATGGAAACACTGATCGTAGATGGGCCGACTCCGCTCAGGGGCGAGATCGAGGTTGCCGGCGCCAAAAATTCTATGAGCAAACTCCTGACGGCCTCGATGTTGACCGCCGATCCCTGTACCTTTACCAATGTGCCGGCGATCGGCGACACCGAGATCACCAAGGCGATTTGCGAGGCTCTTGGTGCGCGTTGCACGGAGAGCCAGGAGAGGGGGCTGGTCGTCGAGACACCGGAGATGTCGGTTGCCGCAGTGCCCGAGACCCTGGCCAAGCAGAATAGACTCTCGGTAATGATGCTGGCTCCGCTGCTGCATCGCCATGGTCGCGCCGTGGTGCCGGCGGCCGGTGGCGATCGGATCGGCCCGCGACCGGTGGATTTCCACCTGGCCGGCTATCAGCTGATGGGCGCGCGGGTCGAAGTGCTCGAAGAGGTCTATTATCTGGAAGCGGACCGTCTCCACGGTGCCGATATCACCCTGCCCTACCCCAGTGTGACCGCGACCGAGAACCTGCTGATGGCAGCAACCCTGGCTCGCGGGAGAACTTTTATTCGCAATGCCGCGATCGAACCAGAAGTAGAGGATTTGGCGCTTTTTCTACAGAAGATGGGGGCGATCATCGACTACCAGGTCGATCGCACGTTCATCGTCGAGGGAGTCTCGTCGCTCAAGGGTACCAGCCACGCGATCATGCCCGATCGTCTGGTTGCCGCTTCACTGGGAGCATCGGCGGTGGCCAGCGGTGGCGATCTTTTTGTGCGCGGTGCGCGGCAGGAAGATCTGCTCACTTTTCTCAACGCCTTGCGCCGCGTCGGTGGCGAATTCGAAGTGCAGGGCGATGGGATTCGCTTCTTCCGCCAGGGACCGCTGCACTCAATCGCATTAGAGACCAGGGTTCATCCTGGTTTTATGACCGATTGGCAGCCTACCTTTGCGGTTCTCCTGACCCAGGCCGAGGGTATGTCGGTGATTCACGAGACAGTCTTCGAGGATCGCTTTGTCTACATCAGTGAGTTGCAGAAGATGGGCGCCGATATCGAGCTCTACGATACGTGTCTCGGCGGCGGCGAGTGTCGTTTCGCTGCAAAGGGACATCGCCACAGCGCCGTGGTCAAAGGGCCGACTTCTTTGCACGGCGCCGAAATATCTGTGCCAGACCTCCGGGCTGGGTTTACGTATTTGATCGCCGCGATCTGCGCCGAGGGGCGTTCGATGATCCGCGGAGTGGAGGAATTGGATCGCGGCTACGAGGAAATAGACCGCAGTCTCTGCGCTCTGGGTGCCGCTATCGAGCGAAAGCAGGATTGATGTGAAGAGCACCAAAGCAGTTTCAGCATGGTTTCTCGCCGCTATGCTCAGTGCTTGCGGCGGGGGAGACGTGGCTGATCAGGGTGGTGTAGCTGGGGATTTGAAGAGCGTAGCGAGGAATCGCACGCTGATTCTCGACTGCGTTGATTCGGGCACCTGTGCCGGGCAGATGAAGGACTACGACACATTCAATCCCTATGTGCCCGGACAGACTTCGCGCACGGGGTATCAGTTCCTCTACGAACCACTTTATTTCTACAACGCCTATGGGGCTGAGGACAATATCATTCCCTGGATTGCCACTGGGCACCGATTCAATGCAGACTATACCGAGGTGGTGGTAGAGATTCGCCCCGGGGTATCGTGGAGCGATGGGCAGCCGTGGACGGCGCACGATCTGGTCTTCACCATCAATATGCTCAAGTCCAAGGCTCCGCTCTTGCTCTTTTCGACGGATATGGACACCTGGGTTGCCGAGGCGGTCGCGGTGGATACTTTGACTGCTCGTATTCGTCTCACGGCCCCGAATCCTCGGTTTATTTTCACGTATTTCACGCATAATTTCGACAACGGCGTCCCCATCGTCCCCAGGCATATCTGGGAGGGCCAGGATTCCGAGACCTTCAAGAATCTCGATCTGGCAAGGGGCTGGCCGGTGGTCAGCGGCCCCTATCGTTTGGCGCTCTCCTCGCCGCAGCAACGGATCTGGGACCGCCGCGATGGTTGGTGGGCCAGCGAGATCGGTTTCAAAGCCGCACCCGAGGTCGAGCGCTTGATTTTTCTGCCCTATTTCGAAGAGACCAAGCGCGTGCAGCTGGTGTTGGCCAATGAACTCGATTCCTGCGTCGATTCGCGCCCTCCCAATATTCGCTCCATGGTTGAGGGCAATCCCAGGGTGACGACCTGGACCGGGCGCGAGGGTGCTCTGGGCTATCTGGACTGGTGGCCGATCGCCCTGGGTTTCAACGCGCTCGAATGGCCGTTCTCAGATGCGCAGGTCCGGCGGGCGATAAACTTTGCGATTGACCGAGATCAATTGGTGCAGGTGGGCTGGCAGGGCAGCGGTACTCCGGCGCGATTGCCCTTTCCCGATTTTCCGCCGATCAATCGGTTTACCGACCAGATCCAGGATCTGATGGACGAGTCCGGGGTCGGAGTCTATGATCTAGAAAAGAGTGCGCAGCTGATGGAGGCGCAAGGCTGGCGCAAGAACGACAGCGGGATCTGGGAACAGGACGGTCGAACCGTGCAGATGGCGATCAATATCTTCGGCGGTTTTCAGGACATCGGTCAGGTGCTGGTGGTGCAATTACAGCGGGCGGGCTTCGATGCGTCGTTCCGTCAGCTCTCCGATGTTTATGATCAGATGTCGCAGGGCGAGGCGCGGGCTTATATGACCGGACACGCGGGTTCGGTGCGCGACCCCTACTTCACGTTGCGCCTCTACCACAGTCGCTATGTACAGCCGACGGGGACAGCGGCGGAGCATTTCTGGCGTTGGAAGAATACCGAATACGACGCGCTGGTCGACGAGATGGGTCGTACTGCGCCGGACGATCCGAAGCTAGTGGAGTTGTTTCGGCAGGCGATGGCGATCTGGCTGCGCGAGATGCCTTCTGTGCCGCTCTTGCAGTGGTATCACCGGATTCCGCACAACGAGACCTACTGGACGCATTGGCCTTCGGCGACGGACCCTTATATCAACAGTGCCTACTGGCACCGAACCTGGTTGCTGGTCTTATTGGGCTTGGAGCCTGCACAGCCTTAGCCAGCGCTTCAGCGGACTCTGCAGTGGCAGGTTGTGGATGGGTATTCCGGAACCAGTTTTGAAAACAGAGCTCCCGATTAGCGTTCGACACCATATATTCGCAGCTTTCTTTAGTTAAGAGTGAACGAGTATTTTCAATACTTGGGAGCACATAGTGGATAGGCCTAATATCCTGCTCATTATGACCGATGAGCATGCACCGATGTATAGCAGCACCTACGGGCATCCGCTAGTACAGACGCCCCATATGGACCTCTTGGGCGAAGAGGGTGCGACCTTCGACAACGCCTATTGCAATTCTCCGCTCTGCCTGCCTTCGCGGATGTCCTTTATGACCGGCCGCTACATTCACCAGATCGGAGCTTTTGACAACGCCAGCCCTCTAGCGTCGGATACAGTGACCTGGGCCCATATGCTGCGGGCGGTGGGCTACGATGTGGTCCTCTCGGGCAAACAGCACTTTTGCGGCCCCGACCAATTGCATGGATTCCGCGAACAGCTGGCGCGCGATCTACACGCCGAATTGTGGACCAAGAACGGGGTTTTGCGCGGCACGGCTGATTGGAGCCAGGGGACATCGGTGGCCGATAAACCCTGGGGTGGTGTCGCCGAGGCCGGACCGGGTACGACTCTGGAGATCGAGATCGATGATTTGGTGGAGGAGCGGGCGCTGGAATATCTGCGCGATCCGGCTCGTCGGGATCAGCCCTGGGCCCTGAATGCCTCGTTCATTGCGCCGCATTTTCCGCTGATCGTTCCCGAGCGCTTTTATGATCTCTACCCTTTAGATCAGATCGACTTGCCGGAGATTCCCGATGGCCACCTCGAAAACCAGCACCCGGTACACAAGCGGATGAGGGCTGCGTTCGGAGTGGCGGATTATCCCGAGGAGCAGGTGCGCCGAGCTCGCGCGGGCTACTACGGGTTGATCACTTACCTCGATGAAAAAATCGGCCGCTTGCTGCAGACATTGGAAGAAACGGGCCAGCGCGATAATACGGTGGTGGTACACTTCAGTGATCACGGTGAGATGAATGGCGAGCATGGGATGTGGCGCAAGTCGAGCATGTACGAGGCCTCAGCCAGGGTGCCGTTGCAGATCAGCTGGCCGGGACAAATTGCCGGCGGCCAGCGCATCGGTGAGGTGGTATCGCTGGTGGATCTGGTGGCGACGATCGTCGAGGTCGCGGATGCGCGGAGTATCGCACCGCTGGATGGCGATAGCTTGCTCGCTTTGATGCAGGGTTCGAATACGAGTTGGAAAGACGAGGCGTTTTGCGAATATCTGGCGCACGGCGTGGCGCGACCGACGGCGATGCTGCGCCAAGGGCGCTACAAGCTCCACTACAGCTTGGGAGACCGTCCTGAACTCTTCGATATCGAAGCCGATCCAAACGAGTTCAACGATTTGTCCGGCGATCGGGAATGCGCGCCGATCCTGAACGATCTAGAGGCACGGCTGCTCGCCGATTGGGATCCGGCTGCGGTGGAAGATCGGGTGCGGCAAAGTCAGCGCGAACGGCTCTTGATCGAGCAGGCGGCGAAAGATTGAAACCGGGAGTATCGTCAATGTACAAGGATCATATCCAGGCTCTTACTTTTGATCTCTTCGGCACCGTTCTCGATCTCGGAGGGAGTCTGGTGCCGTTCATCGGCCCCTTTTTAAAAGATCGGGGTGCGGATCTGGATGCGGAGGCGTTTTGGGCTCAGTGGCGGGTTCGACAGCGGATCGAACAATACCAGGACAATATCATGGCCCTGGGGCACAGCGGCTACCAGGAAGTGGCACGCCGTGCTCTGGTCTATGTACTGGCCCACAATGGAGTGGAAGCCTCGGCCGACGAAGTACAGGGCTTTATGGGCAATTGGCAAAAACTACAACCCTTTAGCGATGTGGTGCCGGCGCTGGAGCGCCTGGGTGACCGCTACAGGTTGGTGGCTTTGTCCAACGGCGAGCCGGAGTTTCTCGCCCATCTGGCACAGAACCAGATTCGCTGGGATTTCGATGCGATCATATCGGTGGGGGAGGTCGGAGCGTTCAAGCCGCATCCGGGCGTCTATCGACATGCGGCGCACAGGCTGGGCCTGGAAGTGGGCGAGTGTCTGATGGTATCGGCCAATGCATTCGACGTAGTGGGTGGACGCGCCTGCGGGATGAGGGGGATCTACGTCGACCGCTATAAATTGCCCTACGATGACCGGCCTTTTCCTCCCGATGCGGTGGTTGCGGATTTTAGCGAACTGGCAGTCGAACTACTGGGTTAGAACGAGGGGCTGTCGATGCTGGCCCGGCATTTCATGCCAACGGGCCGCGTAGTGATCGCAATGGCCCGGTCGGATTGTGCATCCGGTGTTTTATTCGGGCGGATGCCGAACTCAGATCTGCCACGCATTCCATCCTTCGCGTCCCCATGCCGGTTGCAAGACAAAGGGGTCGTCCGTTTCCTCCATCCGCGCTCGCAACCACCCGTGGTGCTGGCCGATCTCCTCAGCCCAACTCGGCTCGTCGACCAGGTTATGCATCTCGTAAGGGTCATTGGCCAGGTCGAAGAACGCCCATGGTCCGGCCCCGTTTTTGTCGCCTCTGACTAAATATTTGTAGTGCTCGCTGCGGAAACCGCGCCAGATTGCGTCGTAAAAAGGGACGCCTTGTCGCAGTTCGGCGACGAATTCGAGGAGTACGCCCGCTCGATCCAATTGGGTCGAGCGGCCTTGAATCAAGCTTGTGAGGTCGGTGCCGGGCAGGTCGTTCTGCGGTCTGAGATCGGCTAGTCCGAGCAGGGTGGGGAAGAGGTCCTCGCTGCTGGTAGGGGTGGCGAGGCGAGTCCCGGCGCGTGCGGGGTATCGCGGATCGCAGACGATCAGGGGAATGCCGACGGACTCTTCGTAGGGCCATTGTTTGCCGCGCAGACCGTGGGCACCGGCCAATTCGCCATGGTCGGAGAGGAAGACCAGCACGGTGTCTTCGCTCAGGTTGTGATTGGCCAAAAAAGTGCGCAGGCGACCGAGATTGACATCCAGGTTTTCGACCATCGCGTTGTAGCGTTTGCGGTTGAGGATGAACTGTGTCCGCTGGGTTTCGTCTGCGGCCTCGAAGTTGGGCGGCAACTCGACCTCGCGCGCTTCCCATGGGGTCTGGTATTCGGGAGGAGCTTCGAAGGGATCGTGCGGCGGTTCGACCGAAAGAACCATGCAGAAAGGTCGTTGCTGGTCGCGACCTTCGGCGAGATAGTTCATCGCGATATCGAAGAGCCCGTCGGTTTGATAACCTTCGATCGGTATCGGCGTCGGATCGTCGTCTTCGAAGTAGCAGGTATCGAAAGGTCCGTTGCGCAGTTCGAATCCGAACCATTTCTGCCAGCGGCCCTGGTACGGTCGTTTGACCGGGCAGCGGTTGGTCTGCACTGCCGACCCGAGACGCCCATGACCTCCGTCGAGATGCCACTTGCCGACGTAGATCGTCTCGTAGCCGGATTCGTTGAATTCGTCGGCCAGAGTGCGCTCGGCAGGGGACATTCTCCATTCGATGCCGGGTACCAGGCGGGTGTGGGCGTATTCGCCGGTCATCAGCGTGAAGCGGAAGGGTACGCAGATAGGATAGGTGGAGCAGGCCTGGTCGAAGGCGATGCCGTCTCGAGCTAGCTGGGTAGTGTGAGGGGTTCGGGCATCCGGGTCGCCGTAGCAGGCAAGAGCGTGACGGCGCAACTGATCGGAGAGGACGACGAGAATATTGGGGCGTTTGGGCATGGGCTTTCCTCAGCTGAGCAGGGCGATGAGTTAGAGATGGCTGCCGACAAGGCTCTTAAAGTAGGGACTGATTGTTCGAGCCCACAATAGTCTGGTGGCTTGACCTGGGATTGGAGTAGGGTATATTGGAATTTTCAGTCCGGAGAAAGGATCGCTATGCCCTCTTTTGATATCGTCAATGAAGTCAATTTGCAGGAAGTCGACAATGCCATTAACAATACCAGGAAGGAAGTTGCGACGCGCTACGATTTTCGCGATAGCAAAACCCAGATCGAATTCGACCGCAAAGAAAAGACTCTTTCGCTGCTGAGTGCCGACGAAATGAAAATGCAGGCTCTGCACGACGTGTTGATCAGCCATTGCGTACGGCGCAAGGTCGATCCCAAGTGTCTGGATTTCGGAGAGATTGAGGCCACATCCCAGGGACAAGTCAAGCGGATGGTGAGCTTGGAAGAGGGCATCTCCCGAGAGCTGGCTCAGCAAATCGTCAAGCAGATCAAGGCGATGAGAATCAAAGTGCAGCCGGCGATTCAGGGCGACCAGGTGCGGGTGACGGGTAAAAAGATAGACGATCTGCAGGCGGTTATTGCAATGGTCAAGAAAGAAAGCCTGGAGATTCCAGTACAATTCGTCAATATGACCAAGTAGGGTGAGATCGACAGACGGTCCGCCCGGTTTGTGCTCTTATAGCTAGAGGCTATATCCAATACGGCATAGAGCAAACTATGAGATACTCGTTCTTCACCCTATCTCGCCAATTGTGTCCGGACGGCATAGAGCCCGGGGCCTTCGCTTTGCTCTGGCGATAAGTCGTAAAAAAGGGTGGCCACGGTATTGGCATCGACCTGCACTGTGCGCGGCCATCCGCGACCTCCGATCCGCCGTTTGGGGTTGTAGATTTCGATGGCATTTTCGAAGTCCCAGCTGGCGCCGTCGTCGCGTGAAAGCGCCAGCTCGTAGCTGAACTCTCCATCGACCCCGACTCCATAGACAATATAAGTCAGTGCTATCCATTCGTTGCTCAGCACTGTGAGGTCGTAACCGGCAACGCCAAAGTGAGGGAATACACCCAGGGCCTGCCAGGTTTGTCCACTGTCTGTAGAGCGCAGTCCGTCGACCGTATTGCCGGGTACTCCGACGGGGACTGGTGCCTCGCTTTGCGGCGCGCCGCTCACGAGCGTCCCTTGGGATGTGCGGACGATGGGAACCATGCCGTGGTTGCGTCCATCACCAAAGGATGTGAGTTGATTGCTTTCTGTATTGTAGAGCACAGTGCGGTCGTAGAAGGGACAGACCCATTCACTTGCGGACCATTCGATCACTGCATGTCGCATACAGGTGTAGTTGCTCGGGTTGGGAATCGGGTAGCTCCGTGGAACGGACCAGGTTTGTCCTTCGTCGCTGCTGAGCGAAAATTGTGGCTCGCGCCAGGGTTTGTCGTTCGGATCCCGGTAGCACGACCAGTTGAGCAGGATACGTCCATCGCTCAGCGTTGTCAGCGAGCCGGGATAAATCGAGCAATCGCAAATCGCGGCAATGGGTTGGGGCGCGGTCCAATGCAGGCCACCGTCAGTGGAACGGGAGAGGAGCAGTTCTTTGCCTCCCCCGCCTTCTTTGTTGTAGACGGCGAGCAGGTCGCCACCCCGGGTTGTGCAGAACGACGGATGGACATGTCCGCCGATCACATCGGCGATGCGGATTGGTGCGCTGACGCTAGCCATAACCTATCTCCCTTGTTCCAGACTAAGCTGCGGAAATTCATGCCGGGCCACAAATGATTTGGTTGACGCTTGATTAATATGTAAACTATACCTGCTCTCATAGGCCGTTTCGGAAGTGGGCGAGATGACGCCTGCAGGGAGACGCAGTATGGCAGGCTGATAATGCCGATTGGGAAGCGCAAGCCCCCTAATAGGGCCCAAGCTGGTTTTTTCTGCACTTCGATTTTAGTATACTCACCCTCGCTAATGATGGATCTATCATGAAGCTGCGTATCAGTCTCGTAATTCTATCCTTGATTTTAAGTGCGCTCATCGGCCTTTCACTTTCGCGGCACTCGGATAGCAGTGGTGGCGATGGGGAACGTGACCACTTGCTCATCGGCTTGTCGATGGATACGCTCAAAGAGGCGCGCTGGCAGCGGGATCGCGATTTGTTCGTGACCCGAGCTGAGGCGCTGGGTGCGCGTGTTTTGGTTCAGTCGGCCAATAGCGATGATACCCGTCAGATGCAGGATATTCAGGCGCTTTTGAGCAATAAGGTCGATGTGCTGGTGATCGTGCCGCACAATGGCAAGGCGATGGCTAAAGCGGTGCATATGGCCCATGAAGCGGGCACGCCGGTCATTGCCTACGACCGGCTGATCACCGACTGCGAACTCGACCTCTATGTTTCTTTCGACAATCTGCGGGTGGGGGAGATGCAGGCACAATACCTGGTTGACTCGTTGCCCAGAGGTCGCAAGAGCCGGATCGTGAGGATCTACGGAGCGAAGACCGATCATAACGCATTCCTCTTCAAAGAGGGGCAGGACAATGTCCTCGGGCCCTATATTGCGAGCGGACAGATCGAGGTCGTGCACGAGGATTGGGCTGAGAACTGGAAGCCCGAGATGGCGAAAAAAATCACTAATGCCGCCATCACCAACCACGGTGCCAGCTTCGACGCTATTCTGGCTTCCAACGATGGGACCGCCGGTGGGGCGATTCAGGCTTTGCTCGAAGAGGGCCTGAGTGGGAAAGTTGCGGTAACGGGACAGGATGCCGACCTGGTCGCCTGCCAGCGGATTGCTGCCGGTACCCAGGCGATGAGCATCTACAAGCCGATAAAAAATCTCGCCAACAAAGTCGCCGAGGTTGCGGTTGCACTGGCCAAGGGCAAGCCGATCATCGCCCGCCACGCCGTGCACAACGATCGGATAGACGTCCCCTCAGTGATGCTGGAGGTCACCGTAATCACCCGAGAGAATCTGCAGCAGACGGTGATAGCCGACCAGTTCCACTCCTATGATGATGTATATCGCAATGTCCCGGCAGAGGAGCGGCCGACCAGACCTTGAATAGCGAATCCGTTCTTGCCGTCCAGACGCTGACCAAAACTTTTCCCGGCGTCGTCGCCCTCGACGGGGTTTCGTTCGCTCTTGAAGCGGGCGAAGTTCATGCCCTTTGCGGTGAGAATGGAGCGGGAAAATCGACGTTGATCAAAGTACTCTCGGGCATCCATCCCAGTGGTTCGTACGAAGGTCGGGTGTTGATCGATGGTTGCCAGGTGGCGTTTCAGTCGATAGCCGATGCCGAAGCGGCGGGGATTGCGGTGATTTACCAGGAATTGGCGCTGATCGGCGCGATGACTGTGGCCGAAAACGTATTTTTGGGAGCAGAGCCGAAGCGCGGTGCATTGATCGATTGGCATCGGATCTACGCTGAGACTCGTGCTGTCCTGGACGAATACGATCTGGCGCTGGACCCGACGGCGCGGGTAGCCGATCTGGGCATCGGTCAGCAGCAGTTGGTCGAAATCGTCAAGGCGTTGGCCAAGAATTCGAAAATTCTTCTGCTCGACGAGCCGACCGCAGCACTGACCGAAGCGGAGGTCGAACGGCTTTTACAGATCGTGCGGAGTTTGCGTCAGCGCGGGATCACCTGCGTGTATATCTCGCATAAGCTCGACGAGGTTTTCGAGATTGCCGATCGGATCACAGTGCTGCGCGATGGAGAGAGTGTCTGCACGCTGAGTGCTGCGGAGACCGAGAAGGACGAGGTAATTCGCCATATGGTAGGGCGAGAGATCGTGGATTTTTATCCCCGTCAGCAGGTTGCAGCGGGGGAAGTGCTGCTCTCGGTGGATAATCTCTCGGTGGAAGTGGAGGGGGTGAAAGTCCTACGGGATATTGATTTGGAAGTCCGCGCCGGAGAGGTCCTGGGTCTGGGTGGATTGATGGGTGCGGGGCGCTCGGAATTGCTGCTGCATATTTTGGGTGTCTATGGGGAGCGCACCGATGGTGCGGTGAGCATCAACGGTCGCCTGCTGAGCGGTCATTCGCCGGCGGATGCCATCGATGAGGGACTGGTGCTGGTAAGCGAGGACCGCAAGCGCTACGGATTGTTGTTGGAAAAAACGATTGGCTTCAATTTGTCGCTCTCGTCGCTGGAGCAGTTCACCGCACGCGGTTTGATCGACGCCAATCGCGAGATTCTTCGCAATCAGGTGTTTTTCGATTCGCTGGCGATCAGGGCCAACGGGCAGGAGGCTCTGGTCGAGAGCCTGTCGGGGGGCAATCAACAGAAGGTGGTCTTAGGCAAGGCGCTGATGACCGAGCCGCAGGTGATTCTGCTCGATGAGCCGACGCGAGGAATCGATGTCGGAGCCAAGGTCGAGGTTTACGAATTGATCAACCGGCTGACCGAGGAAGGAAAGGCGGTGTTGCTCGTTTCGAGCGAGTTGCCCGAGTTGATGGGCATGAGCGACCGGATGGTTATTTTGAGCGGCGGGCATATCGGCGGCGAGTTCGCTCGTGGCGACGCGAGTCAGGAGCAGATACTCGCTGCGGCCATGGCACATACTTAGAAGGGAAGATCGCTATCAATACAAAAATTACCCTTCGCGACTTTTCGATTGCCATCGGGCTGATTTTGATCTGGGTGTTCTTCGCCCTGGCATCGGACAAATTCCTGAGTCCGCGCAATCTGTCGCTGCTCTCAATCGAGTTGGCGGTGACTGCGACGCTGGCTCTGGGCATGCTCCTGGTTTTATTACCGGGGATGATCGACCTTTCGGTTGGCAGCGGGGTGGGCTTGATCGGTGGGATCGCCAGTGTACTGGTCTTCGAGCATCACCTGCCGGCGCCATTGGCGATGGCGATCGGTTTGGCCTTTGCCGTCTGTATATGGTCGCTGATGGGCAAGCTGATCATCGCGCAGCGGATCCCGGCCTTTATCATCACTCTGGGAGGGTTGCTGGTATTCAAAGGCGCGTTCTGGCTGGTGATCCACAATTCGACAATCCCGGTCAGCGCGGGCAACACCGTCAATCTCTACTCGTTGCTGACCACGTACTATTTCCCTGCCTGGAGCGGCTATCTGCTCTTCGCGGTCATTGGCGGACTTTTCGCTCTGGCGCAGATCCGTTCGCGGCGTCAGCGGCGCGCACACGGTTTTGCCGTCGACGATTTCGAAATCGGGTTCTTCAAGGTTTTTATCGGGTTGCAAGGTCTGCTCTTATTGGTGATCGTGATGAACAGCTTTCGCGGTATCCCGCTCTCGGTGGTGATCCTAGCTGTGATTGCCTTTCTGGTCTACGTGGTTACCCGGCATACTCCTTTCGGTCGTTATCTCTACGCTATAGGCGACAACGAGGAAGCCGCGATCCTCTCGGGTATTCCGATTCAGAAGGTCGTCATCGGTGCTTACGCGCTACTGGGGGCGATCGTGGCGATGACCGGTTTTATGCAGACCGCCTATGCCGGCGCTTCGACGACAACGGTCGGCGATTTGATGGAACTCGATGCGATCGCGGCCTGCGTGATCGGTGGCACCAGTCTCAAGGGGGGGCGCGGCACGGTTCTGGGCGTGCTCTTCGGAGCGCTGATCATGACCAGTTTGCTCAACGGTATGACGCTCTTGGCCGTATCACCCGAAATGAAGTACATGGCGCGCGGAGTCGTGCTGATTCTAGCGGTGTGGATGGATGTGGCGGTATCCAAAAAATAATCGCTAGTCCATATCGTGCACATCGCCATTTCGGTCGGGCGTGCCTGTAGCCTGCCAGGGCATGGGCATGGTTGGCGGTTGCTCGTGGTGATCACCGCGCGGCGGCGCGGGGGCGGTGCGAAATTCTTCGACCATTGTCGCTAGCTGTCGCGCCGCTTCGTTGACCGCTCGTTCGCCCTTTTCCGCAGAGGCCAGGCTCGCCTGCCCCAGCACCCCGGTATCGGAGTAACTCGCCGTCCACGAGACGGGCGTACCGGGTCCTGCTGCGAATAAATCCACCCAGCGGAACTTCGAGGGATCCTTCACGTTGAAAGCGATATCGCCGTCCTTGATCTGGTCTTTGCGGACATGGTCGCCGTCCAGGTAGAGATAGACCGAGGTTTCGAGTTCGCCGGCGTGGGCGCAGCCGCCGGGATAGCGGCTCTCGCGCCACTTGGGCAGAAAGTCGGGGTCCACGGTCAATAGCTGCCACCATGAGCAGGCGATGCATTCGGCGTCGGTCTCCAAGTTGACCCGTCGGCCGACGAGGTCGAGGTTGGGGGCGTTGGAGCCGTGGCCGTTGAGGAGGATGATCTTCTTGAAGCCGTGGTAGGCGAGGCTTTTGCCGACATCGATGACGTAGTTGATAAAGTGTTCCCAGTGGATATTGATGGTGCCGGGGAAGTCCATGACATGGGCGGTATAGCCATGGATCAGGGGGGGCATGACCAGGACATTTTCGGGTATCTGGGCGGCCGCGGCGTGGGCGATGCCGGTGGGGCAGATCACATCGACGTCGAGGGGCAGGTGGGGCCCGTGTTGTTCGATCGACCCGACCGGAACGATAACGGGTTTCTCGGCGGCGATGGCTGCGTTGATTTCGGGCCAGGTCAGTTTTTCATAACGCCATGGTGCGGCCATATCGGGGCTCTCCTATTTATTGTGAACCAACTCTGTGCGAATTCTCGATCCGCGTTGTTTGGTCGTGAGTGCAATCAATGCGCCAGCTGTCACTGTGACACGTGTTCGGTGTTTCCCGTCGTATTGCGTCTTAGCGGCTAAAGCCTAGCTCTCTTGCGTCAACCGATCAACCACTAAATCTTCAAAACTCGGATAATCGTTCCAGTCGGTCGCGCAGCGAATCGTTTTCGCCCCCTCTCTTATGCGGGTGAAACCTTCGTCGGTTACGCTGACCGGCAAATCTTCCATTCGCAGTAGATCTTCGCTGAAACCGAGATAGACTGCGACCGTGTCGAAGAGGATAGAGCTTTCGCGGCGCCAGCGGTCGGGGTCGTGCTCCGCTTCCAAACCGCGTTTCCACCAGGTCTGATAATGCGCGATGACGGCACGGGCCAGCGGATCGTCCGATTCTGCAACGCGGCGGTGCTTTTCGCCTTCGAGTTGGACAATCCCGCAGGTATCGAGTGGGGTGATGGTCACGGGC